>NZ_BAJU01000004.1 GCF_000613865.1 Acetobacter okinawensis JCM 25146 | reverse complement strand
GGCGTGCCTTCAGGCGGCCGACATGCTGGCCGCCCGTGGCCTGCCGCCCACGGTTGCCGATGCACGCTTTGCCAAGCCGATTGATACGGCACTGGTGGAAAACCTCGCCCGCAACCACGCGGTGCTGATTACCATTGAAGAAGGCTCCGAAGGCGGGTTTGCCACACAGGTCTGCCACCATCTGGCCCGCACAGGCCTGCTGGACCGGGTACGCTTCCGCCCCATGACCCTGCCCGACCGCTTTATCGACCATAACACGCAGGACGCACAGTATGACGAGGCCGGGCTCTCCGCCCCCCACATCGTCGCAACCGCACTCAACGCACTCGGCGTGAGTGTCACGGAAGAACGGACGGCCTGATTACATGGCTCGGCGGCGGGCGGACCAGCTTCTTGTTGATCGTGGCTTGGTGGAAAGTCGCACAAAAGCGCAGGCCATGATCATGGCTGGGCTCGTTTTTAGCGGCACCAAGCGCGTAGCCAAGGCAGGGGATCAGTTGGCCGAAGATGCGGCGCTGGAATTGCGTGGCCAGGACCATCCATGGGTTTCTCGCGGTGGGTGCAAGCTTGCGCATGCTCTGGAGCATTTCGGTCTTTCTCCCAACGGGCGGCAATGTCTGGATGTGGGAGCGTCCACCGGGGGCTTTACGGATGTGCTCCTGACCCACGGGGCAGAGCATGTCTATGCTGTTGATGTCGGGCATGGGCAGTTAGCCTGGAAGCTGCGTTCTGACGCGCGGGTGAGTGTGCTTGAAAAGTGCAATGCCCGTTATCTGGACAAAACGCTCATACCTGTAGCACCCGAAGTGATTGTCTGCGATGCGAGTTTTATAGGGCTTCGTACGGTATTGCCCGCAGCCCTTGGCCTGGCCGCAGATAATGCCTGGGCTGTGGCTTTGATTAAGCCGCAGTTTGAGGCTGGGCGGGAGCAGATCGGTGCAAAAGGTGTGGTGCGGGACCCGACTGTCCATGATGCTGTGTGTGCGACCATACAGGAGTGGTGGTCCAACCTGCCTGACTGGCAGGTGTTGGGCATTGAACCCAGCCCGATTACGGGGCCGGAAGGGAACAGGGAGTTCCTGATCGCAGCGCAGCGTAAGGCATAAAAAGTCTGATGCGTGCGTAAAGGTTAAATTAAATTTTCAGGTTGCTTCCCGTTTTTTGCATGGCAGATGAACAGATTTTTTGCCACAATTCTCCGAGAGAATACAAAAATCAAGTCATCACCAAGGGAAGGAAAACTGCACCATGCGTACGATAGCAACCCTGTTTGGTGCCGCCTTCCTGTTGACATCCAGCTCTCTGGCTTGGGCGGTCCCTGTACATCATCCCTCTACTTCCGCACAGTCCACGACTGAAACAGGGAGTGCTCTGCTGCGTGGCTATGAGCATGATGGACTTGTCCTGCAAGATGACATGCAGGCTGGCGTACTGACTATTAAGGCAGACCCCGCTACAGTGCATGTCAGCGGTGTATCCGGGCAGGCGGATCTGTATCGCCAGACGGTAAAAGACGTACTCTCGGCCGCCGCAACCTATGCATATCTTTATTTTGGCCAAAATCCGGAAGCAACAAAACTCTCTGTTGTGGCCGACATACAGGAAGATGCCGCCGGCCCGGCCAGTATGAATGTTGGGGATGATAAACCAGCGGGCCCGGCACTGACGATTGAAATTGCCCGTCCATCCTTCCCCATTTCAGCCGATACAAAGCCAGACGCATATTCCGCGCAAACTATTGGCATGATTCTGGATAATGTGGACACCACAAAGATGACAATGGCGGCATGGTTGCAAAGCGCTTTGAAGAGCCAACCTGCAGCGCAGTGATGGGTACGGCGCTGCACCACGCAAAATGATGCGAAGATGTGAGAGTAAAGAGGCTGGTATCTGTCAGCCAGTTTTTTTGTTATAAAGTCACTTCTCCACATTTTGCGAAGCAGTGCCATCCCCATGCCGTCTCCCGTTTCCTCCGCCTCTACCCCTGCTGATGCTGACGCCATTACCGCGCTTAACGCCGAGGAACGCGCCCGTATTCTGGCAAAAGCAGCTCTGTTCAGCCCCCCTTCCCCGGTAACGGCGGATGGGCGGCGGGACATTGTTGGCCTTTCCCGCGAGGAACTGACCGAAATTCTGCTCGAAATTGGTGAAAAACCTTTCCGAACCAAGCAGTTGTGGCACTGGATCTATCATCAGGGTGTTACTGACTTTTCGCTCATGAGCAGTATTGCCAAGCCGCTCCAGCAAAAACTGGCAGAAAAATTCATTATCGCGCGGCCCGAGGCTTCCACAGTGCAGACGTCTCAGGATGAAACGCGGAAATTCCTGTTCCGTTTCCGCGATGGGCAGGAAGCAGAAACCGTCTATATTCCAGACCGCCGCGAGGACCGTGGTGCTGTGTGCATCTCGTCGCAGGTTGCTGCACGTTATCCTGCACATTCTGCCATACCGGCACCCAAAAGCTGGTCCGTAATCTGGGGGCTGCGGAAATCGTGGGGCAGTTCATGGCTGCACGGGATTCCTATGGCGAATGGCCAAGCCCCAAAGGCGATACCCCTCGCCTGCTCTCCACCATTGTGCTGATGGGAATGGGGGAGCCGCTGTACAATTATGAAAATATTGCCAAGGCCATGCGAATTATCATGGATGGAGAAGGTATTGGCCTCTCGCGGCGCAGGATTACGCTTTCAACCTCCGGGGTGGTGCCACTTATGGACCGCTGTGGGGACGAGTTGGGTATTAACCTTGCTGTCTCCTTGCACGCTGTGCGTAATGACCTGCGTGATGAAATTGTTCCCCTCAACCGTAAATATCCGATTGAAGAAGTGCTCGCTGCCTGCCGCCGCTATCCTGCGGCGAGTAATGCGCGACGGATTACCTTTGAATACATCATGCTGCGTGGTGTGAATGATAGTGAGGCCGATGCACGGGAACTGGTCAGGCTGATTGCGGACATTCCGGCAAAGGTTAACCTGATTCCCTTCAACCCGTGGCCGGGGAGTGATTATCGTCCTTCCACGCGCGAGCAGCAGAACCGATTTGCGGAAATTATCATGAACGCGGGATTTGCCTCCCCTATCCGCACGCCCCGTGGTCGGGATATTCTGGCCGCCTGCGGGCAGTTGAAAACCGCAAGTGAGCGGTCACGGAACACCCCTTTATCCTGAAAAACACATATTTTTCTTACCCGAGCATGGCTGGAGCAGGAAAGCGCTCTGGCTCCGGGCCTTTCTCGGTGATAGGAGAAGGGCAAACCTGTTATTCAAAGAGATCAGGAGATTGGTGCATGGGCGCGACTTCCGCCAAAAAAGACGTAAAAAAGGTTGTTCTGGCATACTCGGGTGGGCTGGATACGTCCGTTATCCTGCGTTGGCTGCAAAAGACCTATGGCTGTGAAGTCGTAACCTTTACGGCTGATCTTGGGCAGGGCGAAGAACTGGAGCCCGCACGCAAGAAAGCCGAGATGTTCGGCGTTAAGGAAATTTTTGTGGAAGACCTGCGCGAGACATTCGTGAAGGATTTTGTCTTCCCGATGTTCCGTGCCAACACGCTTTACGAAGGTCAGTACCTGCTGGGCACTTCTATTGCCCGCCCCCTGATCGCGCAGCGTCAGATTGAAATTGCAGAAGCCGTAGGGGCCGATGCTGTTGCCCATGGTGCGACAGGCAAAGGGAACGATCAGGTCCGGTTTGAACTGGCTTACTATGCCCTCAAGCCCGACATCACGGTTATTGCGCCCTGGCGTGAATGGGATCTGACCTCTCGCACCCGTCTGTTGTCGTTTGCTGAAGAAAACCAGATTCCTATTGCCAAGGACAAGCGTGGAGAAGCTCCGTTCTCGGTTGATGCCAACCTGCTGCACTCCTCTTCCGAAGGGAAAATGCTGGAAGACCCGGCCATAGCCCCGGAGGAAATTGTTTTCCAGCGCACAATTGCGCCCGAAGCAGCTCCCGACCGTGCAACAGAAATTACCATTGATTTTGTCAGTGGTGATCCCGTCGCCATTAACGGTGAGGCCCTGTCCCCTGCAACGCTGCTCACCCGCCTGAATGAGCTTGGCCGGGCCAATGGGATTGGTCGCCTTGATCTGGTGGAGAACCGCTTTGTGGGTATGAAGTCCCGCGGCGTGTACGAAACACCGGGTGGCACAATCCTGCTGACGGCGCATCGCAGCATTGAGTCCATTACTCTGGACCGTGAAGCCATGCATCTTAAAGACAGCCTGATGCCGCGTTATGCCTCTATTCTGTACAATGGTCTGTGGTTTTCCCCTGAACGCCGTATGCTGCAGGCCCTGATTGACGCGTCGCAGCAGTCCGTAACCGGTCGTGTGCGGCTCAAGCTGTACAAGGGTAACGTTATTTGCGTTGGCCGAGAAAGCCCCAATAGCCTGTATGACACCCGCGTTGTAACCTTTGAAGATGACGAAGGTGCTTATAATCAGGAGGACGCTCAGGGCTTTATCAAGCTGAATGCCCTGCGGCTTCGTCTTGGCGCGCAGATCGGCCGTAAGGGTGGCGCGCTTTAAGCGCCACTTCTGCTGAACTTTGCAAGGGAGCACATAAACACCATGTCCCGTCGATTTTCTTTTGTTCCGTGTATGCTTGCGGCCACTCTGGCCTTGTCGTTGAGTGCCTGTGGTGGGCACAAGGCTGAAGATGTTGAACTGACCCCCGCGCAGCAGATGGCCAAATTGCGCGCGCAACCGGGCGTGACGGTGCTGAAGATGGTCTGGCTTACAAAGTTCTGGAATCCGGCCCCAAAGATGGTGAGCAGCCCCGCAAGGGGGATGTTATGATGCTGATCTATGAAGGACGTCTGCCAGACGGATCTATTTTTGACGGGTCTGACCAGCATGGCAACGGGGCATACATGCAGATGCCGCTTGATGGGCTGGTGCAGGGTTGGATGGAAGCGCTTCCCCTGATGCATGTTGGGGATACGTGGATGCTCTATGTGCCACCTGAGTTAGGTTATGGTCACAGGTCCATGGGGGTTATTCCGTCCGATAGCCCTCTGGTGTTCCGCATTCAACTCTTAGGTGTTGAACATACGCACAGTGCACCCTGAGTTACGGTGGGCATGGTGGTACCTTCGGTAGGCCATGCCCACGCAACCGTGTGGTTTTATGTATTGATCTGACTGTTCAATCTGGGCTGAAAGATCTTCTGCAGATATGTCTCTGTTATGTTGACCTGTTAACCGTCATGCCCTTCCCCTCCCCTTTTGCCGCTCACAAGACGATAAAAGCAGGAGAAACATGATGTCGGTCAAAAACATAGGGGATTTGGCGGACCGTTTTATACCGTCTTGTGGTACGCGGCGCTCAAGCAATCTGGCAGAACCTGACAGATTGCTTTTTGCTGAGTATTTTTCATTCTTACAGACAATAGCGATAGACCCGTATGCAACGTATTTTTTCTGGTATTCAGCCTTCCGGCGTTCCTCAGCTTGGTAATTATCTGGGGGCGATCCGCAACTGGGTTAGTCTACAGGCGGACCACGAATGTGTATTCTGTCTGGTGGACATGCATGCCATTACGGTCTGGCAGGAACCTGCCAAGCTGCGGGAGCACACCCTTACTCAGGCGGCCATTCTGCTTGCATCGGGGATTGATGCGGAACGGCATATCCTATTCAATCAATCTGCAGTTTCTGCCCATGCGCGTTTGGCATGGATTTTTAACTGTGTGGCCCGTCTTGGCTGGCTGAACCGCATGACCCAGTTTAAAGACAAAGCTGGTAAGGATCGTGAAAACCACTCTGCGGGTCTTTATGTATACCCCAATCTGATGGCAGCAGACATACTGGCCTACAAGGCCACACGTGTGCCCGTGGGTGAAGACCAGAAGCAGCATCTGGAATTGACCAACGATATTGCCCAGAAGTTCAACCATGATTACGGCGTAGAGTTTTTTCCGCAGGTTGAAGCACTTATTCCCCCCGAAGCCGCTCGTGTGATGAGCCTTCGGGATGGCAGCAAAAAAATGTCTAAATCAGATCCATCAGCCCAAAGCCGCATTGAGCTGACTGATGATTCTGATGCGATTGCACTAAAAATCAAGCGTGCCAAAACGGATACTGGTGTTATCCCTTCCACTCCGGCAGAGCTGACGGGGCGGCCTGAAGCAAAAAACCTTGTATCAATTTACGCTGCTCTGTCTGGCATGAGCGTGCAGCAGGTGCTTGATCAGCATGAGGGACAAGGCTTTGGTCCTTTCAAGGCGGCGTTAACTGAAGTTGTGGTGAATGAAATTGCACCAATTGCCGTAAAAACCAGCCAGCTTTTGCAAGATGAGGCCTATCTGGTGCAAATGCTGCACAATGGCGCACAACGCGCTCAGGCGATTGCAGAGCCGATTGTCTCGGAAGCCGAAAAACTGGTCGGTTTTGTTAAGCAGGTTTAAAACGCTTGCGCGCGGAGTATGATCGCTTTTTATTGCAACTGAGTTCCGGGTTTTAAACTTATGGCACAGCATTCTTCTTCTGATCTGCCTTTGGTGTCGGATTTGCAGACAATGGATGCTGTAGCGTTGCAGCAAGCCAATCGCTTGCAGGATGCCGTTGTGGCGTATCAGGCCGTATTACGGCGCAATCCTGACGATGCCTGTGCCCTGAGCAATTACGGTGGTCTCCTGTGCTCGTTAGGGGAGTTTCGTGCCGCGCAGGAGTTGCTTGACCGTGCGGTCAGGCTGAAGCCGGATATGGCTGATGCGTGGTCCAATTATGGTAATGTTCTCTATGAACAGCAGGATTATGCGGGAGCGATCGACGCCTTTAAGCAATGCCTGACATTGCAACCACAGCATGGTTTGGCGCTGAGCAATCTGGGGGTTGTTCTGGATTGTCAGGGACGGCACGCGCTTGCACAGAATTTTCATGCCGCAGCCATACAGCTTGAACCCGATAATGGGCAGTCACGCACCAACTATGCACTCTCCCTTTTGGCGCAAGGGCGTTACGCAGAAGGGTTTGAGGCGTATGAATGGCGCTGGAACAGCAATATTATTGGTAAGCACAACCTGCAGGGCACGTTGTGGAAGGGGGAGACCTTTGTAGGTAAAACCCTGCTGGTTCATACAGAAGGCGGCTTTGGCGACATGCTGCACTTTGTACGCTTTATTCCGTTCGCAGCAGAGCGTGGCGGCAAAATTATTGTAAAAGTGCGCAAAGAGTTGCTGACATTGCTGCAACGCTCTTTTCCCGAACAGTTGTTTATTACGGTTGATGATGTTCCTCCTCCTCATGAGCTGGAATGTTCGGTAGGAAGTTTGCCTTATTTACTGGGTACAACGCTGGAAACTATTCCTCTGGCTAACGGGTACCTGACAGCCGACCCGGTGCGCGTGGCGTTATGGAAGGATCGCCTGAATAAGGATGTGTTTTTCAACGCAGCAAAGCCCACATTAAGCGTAGGGCTTGTTTGGGCGGGTTCTCCACACCGTGAGGTCAGATATGTGGAGTTTGTGGACCAGCGCAGGTCTGTCAGCCTGCAAAGTCTTGCTCCATTAGCGCAGGTGCCGAACGTTTTGTTTTATAGTTTACAGGTTGGGGAAAAAGGTATTCAGGCCAAAGCGCCCCCAGCAGGGATGAAATTGATCAACCATACCAAATTACTGCATGATTTTGATGATACGGCGGCGTTGATCAGTAATCTGGATATGGTGATATCTGTTGATACGTCTGTAGTTCATCTTGCGGCAGGGCTCGGTAAACCTGTCTGGATGTTGTCGCGGTTTGACCAATGCTGGCGCTGGCTGTCTGGCCGCACAGATACGCCGTGGTATGATAATCTTCGTATTTATCAGCAGCCTCAACCGGGCGATTGGAATACGCCGCTACAAAAAATGGTTTCAGACCTTCTTGATCTTGAGAAAAACTATGCGGAAAAACAATAATCAACAGTTATAAATATATTTTTACGCATTATAAAAAAATACGTCATCGTGTGCCGGATTATATGTTCCGCTTTGTGTGTGATGAAAAGATTTTTTGGAAAGCCAAAAAAAATAGGCAAGTAAATTTTTGAAAGATTTTGAGAAAATAATCTGTGAATTGAAGAAACAAAATCTACAATTATTTAAATAAAATTAAATGGTAAAAATAATTATTTAAGAATAAATTATACTACATTGGATTTATTTATAAAAAATTCCTTGAATTGATTCGTCATGATGATTATGAATTACTGAGAGCGCATAGTCTTGTGCTTTTTATCCCGTGATGCGCGATCCTATTTTCGTGCCCGTTTCTTGATAGTCCGTGATGTATATTTCGGACTTGCATCACGCACGTCTGCGCCCTTGCTCCTTAGGGCCTGTTTACACCAGCAGACTGCAAAAAATACATAAGGAGAGAGCGTCTTGCCAGAGACAAGCCCTCAGTCATCCACGCAATCACGTGGTCTCGCCGCCTTTTTGGGCATACCTCAACCCCTCTTTTTTGGTTTTGTTGGCCTGCTGCTGTTTATGGTCGGCGATGGCGTGGAGGCTGGTTACCTTGACACATATATGCTGCACCATGGGCATAGTCAGGGTGATGTAAACCTCATGTTCACGACATATGGCGTGACGGTCATGCTCTCTGCATGGCTGGCAGGGCCATTGTCCGACCTGTATGGGCCAAAGCGTACCATGTGGGCGGGGCTGCTCCTGTGGGCCGTGCTGGAGGTGGGGTTTTTGTCATTGGGGCTGGGGCCGGACAATCTGTCCATGACGCTTCTGTTCTATACTCTGCGTGGCTTTGCTTACCCATTGTTCGCATACGGCTTTCTGGTCTGGATTGCAGCCGCCACACCTGCGCGGATGCTGGGTTCTGCTGCGGGCTGGTTCTGGTTTTCTTTTTCTGCTGGGCTGCCTACTCTGGGGTCGCAGTTTGCGCGCTATACCATTCCCTATATTGGTGAGTTGGCGACGTTCTGGTGCTCCCTGGGGCTGGTTGTTCTGGGTGGTCTTACGGCTCTCCTGTTTGTTCGTGAGCCTATTGGAGCCAAACCGCTGGTGAACGAGAACGCGGATAAAAAACAGGTCTTTTTTGGGTCGATCAGCATTATGTGGCGCGAACCCAAAACATTGGTTGCCGGTATTATTCGTACAGTCAATACATCTTCCGAATATGCATTTCTGGCGATCATGCCCGCTTTTTTTGTGGACCAACTGCATTTTTCTCAATCGCAATGGCTTGATCTGCTGTCCCTGATTTTTCTGGGCAATATTCTGTTCAATCTTGCTGCAGGTATGTTGGCGGACAAGCTCGGCCATCGTTTTGTTATTGCGATTGGTGGCTGTGTTGGTTGTTGTGTCACCATTCCCCTCTTCTACTACGTGCCATTATGGTATCCGGGTAACTTTATGTTAGCTGCCATTGCAGGTTTTGTTTACGGGGGGACCGTTGCTGCTTTTGTGCCGATGTCGGGTTTGATGCCCCTGATCTGCCCCAAGGAAAAAGCCGCAGCACTGTCCATTCTGGGGTTGGGTGCCGGGGCTAGCACATGGGTTGGTCCAGCCGTGGTGAGTATTTGTGAGTCCTGGCTGGGTATGGGGCTGGAAGGCGTAATCTGGAGTTTTTCAGGATTGTATCTGGTGGCAGGTATTCTCACGCTTTGCCTGCGTATTTCCCCTGAAGCGCGCCGTCATACCCAGATGTTGGAAAAAAAGAAAAAACAGTCTTTGTCCGCTGATTTTCATGGTGCGCAGCAAACTGCGTGATCATGCGTTAATCCTGCATCAGGTAGATAAAAAAAGGGAGGCGAGCACGCCTCCCTTTTCCCCTTCCGCCAAGAAGTGTGTTGACGTTGCTCCTGCATCAGCAAAGGGAGCAATGATGTGCATCAAGTTCTTGGAATTTGGATAAATATCCCTCTCATTGCCGGCGTGCTTTAGCTTCAGGCTCCTGCCAGCCCCTCTCCAACCATGTGTCGTGGGTCCACATTCTGGTCAAAAACGTCAGCGCTCACCCCAGATGCAAGAGCGGCCTCCCTGAGCGTTTCGTTCTTTTCCATGGCACGGTGCGCAATGGCCGAGGCTTTGTCATAGCCAATAACCGGGCTTAGAGCGGTTACCAGCATGACTGACACGTCCACATAATGTTTTATTTTTTGTTCGTTTAAAGTGGTTCCTTCGACCGAGAATTGCAAAAAGCTGCGACAGCCATCGGCTAGAATACGAATGGAATGCAAAACATTGGCTGCGATAACGGGACGCATGACGTTGAGTTCAAAGTTGCCCTGAGCACCTGCAAAGGCAACCGTGGCATCATTCCCCAACACCTGCGTTGCAATCATGATCAATGCCTCGCACTGCGTCGGGTTGACCTTGCCAGGCATAATGGATGAGCCTGGTTCGTTTTCGGGTAGGTTCAGTTCCGCCAGACCGCAGCGTGGGCCAGAGCCAAGCCAGCGCATATCATTGGCAATTTTCATCAAAGCAACCGCAAGTCCACGCAGTCCAGCGGACGCGCGGACCATGGCGTCCAACCCTCCAAGAGCCGCAAATTTATTAGGGGCGGTCACAAAGGGCAGACCCGTGAGTACCGCAATATGTTCTGCAATGGCCTTGCCAAACCCTTTGGGGGCGTTCAACCCTGTGCCCACGGCTGTGCCACCCGCTGCAAGCTCTGCAAGGCCTGCTCTGGCGGAACGGAGCGCATCCAAGGCATTATCCAGTTGTTGAGCCCACCCCGACCATTCCTGCCCGACAGTGAGGGGCACAGCGTCTTGCAGGTGTGTCCGTCCCATTTTGATAACATCATTCCACCCTTCCGCTTTGGTGCGAATGCAGGCGATCAATGCCTCAATTGAGGGGAAAAGGGTTTTTTCAATTTCCAGCAATGTCGCCACATGCATGACTGTGGGAAAAGAGTCATTGCTTGATTGACCCATGTTGACGTCGTCATTGGGATAGACGGGTGTTTTGGAGCCAATCTGCCCGCCCAATAGTTGGATGGCACGGTTGGCTATCACCTCGTTGACGTTCATATTGGTCTGGGTGCCGGAGCCAGTCTGCCAGACAAATAGCGGGAATTCGGAATCCAGCAGGCCGGAGCTGACTTCGTCAGCGGCCTGAATAATGGCGGCAGCTTTCCAGTTTGGTAGGCGGTTATCAGCCAGATTAACCTGTGCTGCCGCTTTTTTAACAATCCCGTAAGCGCGGCAAAGTTCAATAGGCATCAAATCACGGCCAATGGAAAAATGTACCAGACTACGTTGTGTCTGTGCTCCCCAGTAATGACCTGCTGGTACATCGATGGTGCCCATGGAATCACTCTCGGGCCGCGTGCCTGTGGCATCTATGCCGATACTTACATCGCGTAGATGATACGTTGCGGTCATGACCGTTCTCTCCGTTTGCAAGTGCCTCCTCAGGGGCACAGACATTCCCAGAGATATGTCCCGAACCTGACAGGCAAAGTCCTGATTTTTAACGATAGGCCCGCAGCACGGTTCCGTTTGGTCACAAGAATGTGGGGGCTCGTGGTTACCTCTAACCACCAAGGCATGCTGCAATCCCGGTGGCTGAGCATGATAAAAAGGGAGGTCGTTCAAAACCTCCCCTTTTTGGTGGTCATTTGTCAGGCAGGTAACGTTGCCAAGGCCGCCAGCACGCCCTGATTGCGGATAATTTTGCGCAGTTCCACAACCTGATGATCCAGTATGTGACTGTCCAGGTCGCGCCATGCGTCAAATGCAGGTAGTTTTAAGCCGGCTGCATAATCATCTGAGTGGATAAGGGTTTGCTGGCCCTGCGCATAAGCTGGCTCGGAGATGGGATAATGCTGACCCGACGTGGAGATGCCACGTAACATTTCCAGATAAGCGGCTATACCAAAGGCCATGCGTGAACAGTCTTTATTCCCAAGCAGGAGGTCACGCACTGTTTCTGTCCAGAATACCTGAATTTTGGCGCAGCCATCACTGGCAATGCGTAATGTCTGGTCTGCCATGGCGGGGTTGGAAAAACGGCTGAGCACGCTTTGCATATATTCGTGCAGATCAATCCCCGGAGGCCTTAAGCGTTGGGATGACATCCCGAACAAGAAAATTTTCCACATTCTGTTTGAGCGCGGGGTCTTTAACCGCCTGATCGACATGGGCATATCCCAGCAGAATGGCCGGGAAGCTGAGCATGATATGAGAGGCGTTGAGCATGCGGATTTTGACATGCTCATAATCCGTTACGTCAGATACGAACTGCACGCCAGCGCGTGCCAGATCGGGCCTACCGTCGGCAAAATTATCTTCCAGCACCCATTGGTGAAAATCTTCGGCAACAACGGGCAGGTCATCTTCCAGCCCGCTGTAGTCATTCAACTGGCGTGCATCATCTGCCGTAACTGTTGGCGTAATACGGTCCACCATAGCGTTGGGGAATGTGGCGTTCTGTGCAATCCATTCTGCCAGTTCGGGGTCATGCGCCTGCGCAAACCCCACAAAAGCCTTGTGTGCAACGTCCCCATTATGGCGCAGATTATCGCACGACATAATGGTAAAGGCCTTTAGGCCTGCATTGCGTCTGCGGCGCAGGGCCGACACGACGTAGCCAAAAATCGTTGTTGGATTGTCCAGATTATGCAGGTCATGCTGCACGGCCGGATTTTCAAGGTCAAATGCTCCGGTTGTTTCGTTAATATTGTAGCCTCCTTCCGTTATGGTCATGGAGACAATGCGGGTACTGGGGCTACTTAGCTGCTCCAAAACCTTTTGTGGATCCTGTGCTGCCAGCAGATAATCACGGAGTGCGGCAATAACGCGTACGGTACGCCCGCCGTCGGGCGCACATTCAGTGAGGGAGTAAAGGCAGTCCTGCACCTTGAACATGGCGGCTTTTTTGCGCGAATGCTCGCCGTCGGTCAGGCCAACGCCAACAATGCCCCAGTTTGGCTCCGCGTGGAGAATTTTGTCGATATAAAGTGCCTCATGCGCCCGAAAAAAATTACCAACGCCAAAATGAACAATGCCGGGTTTAATATCCAGAGGATTGTAATCTGGTAAATGAACGGAAGAGACCGCCTTGTTAATGTTATCAAGGTTAAGCATGCATTCCTCCAAAATAATATCAGAATTATTTTCCATGATAATCGCGCATTTTAAAAATTTCAATGGTTAAAAAATATCATTTTTATTTCAAATAATATTAAATGTTATTTTTAATTTGTTTTTTATCTTATTGACGGTGCTCTTGTATTATTTTTGTTTTCCTCGCATATTATAAATATTGTTTGCATCTTTCGGGGCAGGTTTTGACATGCATAAACGCGAACTGGGCCGCACAGGCATTATGGTGAGTGAACTCTGCCTGGGCACAATGACATTTGGACAGCAGAATACGCAGGCAGAAGGACATGCCCAGCTTGATCTGGCGCTGGATCGGGGCACTAACTTTATTGATACGGCGGAGCTTTATGCTATTCCCCCGCGTGCGGAGACCTATGGCGCTACCGAAACTATTATAGGTCACTGGCTTAAAGCCCGAGGCGGTCGGGATCGACTGGTGATTGCCAGCAAGGTTGTCGGGCGTTCGTCCTCCCCATGGTATCGCCCGGGTGGAGAGCAGGCCCGCCTTGCTCCCCGGCAGATACGCTATGCGCTTGAAGGCTCCCTGCGCCGTCTGGGGACGGATTATATTGACCTCTATCAACTCCATTGGCCCGACCGAGTCATAGGCCTGTTTGGAGAAGGTGGCACTACGTTTACAACTCTGCCCCAAGAGGATGCCATACCCATAGAGGAAACACTCGGTGTGCTGGGTGATCTGGTTAATGAGGGAAAAATCCGCCATGTTGGTCTTTCCAACGAAACAGCATGGGGTGTTTCCAGTTTTCTGGCGGCTTCAAAAACCGGGTTGCCACGTGTGGCATCCATCCAGAATGCATATAACCTTCTCAACCGGACGTTTGAAATTGGTCTGGCGGAAATGGCCCTGCGAGAGCATGTTGGGCTTCTTGCCTATTCTCCTTTGGCGCAAGGCTACCTGACCGGAAAATACCTTAATGGTGCGCGACCTGCTGGAGCGCGCACAACGCTCTTCAATCGTGCTCAACGGTATGAAAAACCCGGTGTGGATGAGGCCATTTGCGCGTACCATGCACTGGCTCGGAGCGAAGGGCTGGACCCGACACAGCTTGCAATTGCATTTGTAACAAGCAGGCCTTTTGTCACGTCAAATATTATTGGCGCTACAAGCCTTGAACAACTGGAGGTTATTCTCGGCTCGCAAGAGCTGGCTGTAACACCTGAACTGGAAGCAAAAATAAATGCGATCCATCAGGTTCATTCCAATCCGGCTCCCTGATGCCTATCGTGTAGTTTGGCAGGTGTCTGATGCTCAAATGCAGCGTGGTCATATTGTGTTCGGGGGCGGTCAGCGGGACCGCCTTCATCCACCCCGAGAATGGGTTTGCGCAGAACCTGCCGGTCAGCCAGACTGCGCAGCTTGTAAGAGCTGACGCACGGAGTGTGGGCGACGCCCGCTTTACAGCCACTGACTACAAGCCGGGGATTGTACGGCACTTGGTGATGTTCCGCTTTAAACCGCAGGTTACTCAGGCTGAACGCGATGACGTTACAAAACGCTTTGTTGCTCTTGCCCAACTCTCGCGCCGTCCGGACGGACGTGCTGTTGTTGCATCGATTGAGGCCGGTCCGCAGATCAGTGGTGAAAATGTAGATTTTGGGCTTGAGCAAGGCTATCTGGTGACCTTTCACTCACAAGGGGATCGCAACTTTTATGTCGGACGGCCGATTGTGACTGATAGCCGTTATTTTGATCCTGCCCATGACGCCTTTAAAAGCTTTGCTGGCCCATATCTTGAACGTGTCGCCGTGTTTGATTTTCCGGTAGAGGTTCATTTTCAGCCATAATGCAGCTTACTGAATATTCAGTCCCTTCATCTTACGGTATAATGTGGCGCGACTAATTCCCAGACTGCGGGCCGTTGCGGCCACATTGCCATGACTGGCAGCCAATGCAGAACGGACAACGCTTTCTTCTGCTTTTTGCAAGCTGATTTCACAGCCTGTTTCCAGTTCGCTCAACAGGTTGGGGTGATCCTTGATCATGTTTTCCGTCCACCCCATCATTACTCTGCTGGCGTGGGTGGCTCCAATGACTTCTCCGTCGCCATTCAGGGCGACCAGCGGGGCTGAGCAGCCATTGGCGGGGCCAAGGGTCAATATTTTTTTATCCACGTAATGGGTGCGAAAAAGCTGTTCTTCTATACGGCGCCCGGACTGTAACAGCGTATCCATGAGCAGCGCTGCGTAAGGCTTGGTCGAGTTCCCATTAAATGCTGCCAGATTGAGAGCGCCTGCCACATGCCCCTGAGCATCAAAAACAGGTACGGCATAGCTCGCAAGGAGGGAAAAGCAAAAGCGCCAATGCTCCCCCTGCCCCAGAAATATCGGACATTTTTCTTTTACGCATGTACCAACGCCATTGGTGCCTGCGGCAGATTCATGCCACACGGCTCCTTTGCGCAAGTGGAGCCGACGGCAGACCGACAAGTGTGTTTCATCCGCGCAGCGTGCCAGAATGGTCGCGTCCGGGTCAGCCAGCAACACCATAAGACCCATGCCCTGCACAAGATCAAACAACCGCCGCATTTCTTCCATGGCTGATTTGAGTAACAGCGATGAGCGGCCACTCGCCTGCCGGAATTCGGCCCCGGATAACACATCGGCTATCCAGCCCTGTGAAGGGTCCAGATTATAGGAAGAGGCGCAACGCTCCCATGATTGCTGGATGCAGGCGTCGCTTGTGGGTGGGGCTTGGTGATGAACCGGGGGCGGCAGAATATCATCATCTGCCATGTTTTTCCTGCTCAGTTTGCCATTCATGCAGTCTTCCACCAGTTGACTCACGCAGTTCCTCTTCGCTTGCGACAAGGACAGGTGTTACAGTTGTTATGTATATTACCGCATATGCTCTTCAGGGTTAAAGAGAATTTTACCATCTTCTGAAAGAGTAATGCACGCTTTATGCATGATCTTTACCAAAGATAGACCAGCTTGAGGTAATAGGCATTTGTCTCGGGCGTGTTACGTGCTTCAAGCGAATGCGAATACCGTCCGGTGATAGAGAAGTGCTTGGAGACATTGTACATCAGCCCAAGGCCCAAAGTGGTTTCCCTACTATTGGAATCATCAAGGTACTGTTTGGCAGTATTGTCATACGTGCCTTTTACATTCTGCCAGTCAAGCGCGACAAAAGGTTCCAGTTTTTGGGTTGCTTTCCAGCTGAAACGTAGATTGGTGTAAAATACTACGCCGGGTGAATAGCTATGTGCATTTTTGACATGCTTGGTGGAGCCGACAACTGTCCCTGCATCTCCATCAAAGCTGAAATGCTTCCATTCATAGTCAAATATCAAGCTGGAAATATTGGACCAGTATTGGGGGGACGTGGCATCGCGCGTGCCTTGAGGTGTCTGCATAAAAGTCTGTATGCCCAGAGTACTGTGGGCATTAGGCTTAAACCATGCGGCCGGGCCTACAATGGTTGGGCCCAGACCACCATAATTTGTTCCATTAGCCAGTGTGTAGCTTTCTGACTGAATGAGTTCGAAGGCAAATCCAACATGTGGAATGGCTTCAAAACTGCGGAAATGCACATATTTGGTCATGCCTGACCAGGTGTGGCTACCACCATGCGCCTGGCGTTGGCCCAGACTGTTGTAAGTGCTGCCTGCGGCATTCCCGTCTCCGTACTGTACCAGAACGTTAAAGGGTTTAAAATCAACCGGCAAATCATACTCATGTGGCCAATAATGCCGAGCGTTACATCCGCCGCGTGGGCAGAAGACGCATAAACCAGAACCACACCGGGTATGACAAGGCGAAGCAGAGAGCGCATGCGCTCTGGCTTTTCTGTCAGACGCATCAGAAGGATTTCCGTATATTAGGGAAACGGGGCTTCAGAAAAATTCTGAAGCCCCGCATGAAGGCGCGTTACTGAGCTTTGGAGCCCTGAGCGCCATCGATTGTGTAAGCAATGATGTAATCACCGCTCCGGGTACCAAGCCCCCCGTGGCCGCCAGCTGCAATCACTACGTACTGCTTGCCTCCGGCCTCGTAAGACATGGGAGTGGCCTGACCACCTGCGGGAAGACGATCGCTCCAGATAACCTGCCCTGTGGCAAGGTCAAACCCGCGCAGATAGTCATCTGCGGTAGCGCCCATGAACACCACGCCGCCCTTGGTCACAATATTCCCGCCAATATTATACATACCCGTCGGGAGTGGCAGGTTGTTGTGGGTGCGGAAAGGCCCTGTGTCGCGCGTGGTGCCAACAGGATGTTGCCAGACGATTTTTTTGCTAACAAGGTCAATCGCGGTCAACGTGCCCCATACCGGCCCTTTGCAGGGGATCTGCAATGGGTTCAGCCATGGATTGGTGTAGGCAATGTACGGCGTGCCATAGTCAGGCGAGACGGACAGTGCATCGCCTTTGGCGGCGGGTTCTTCCCCTTTGCCATCCCATTTGGGCAGGATTCCGGGTCCTTCCAGTGTGTGGCGCTTTTCCAGACGGATGCGGAATGGCAGGTAGCTTGCATTGGCCAGCAGCAGTTTACGCTGTGGGTCAATGGTTATGCCCTGCCAGTCTACAACGCCGTAGAACGCGGGATAGACAATGGTGGTTTTGCCCAGATGCGGTGGAGTGAATTGCCCATCATAAGCCGATTGACGATATTCTATACGGCAGATCATCTGGTCGAGCAGGGTCGCGCCCCACATATCCGACTCTTTCAGATCCGGCGGGGTAAGCGAAGGCATTGCTGTGGGATAGGGCTGCGTGGGAGACACGCGGTCATCCGCCAGATGGCCTGCGGTGGGGACAGGTTTTTCTGCCACCGGGTAGCCCGGAACAGGTTCACCTGTGCGGCGATCAAGCACAAAGAACTCGCCACGTTTGGTGCTTTGCACCAGAGCCGGAATGCTCTCCCCGTTCGGGCCGGGCAGATCGACCATGGACGGGCCGGATGGAATGTCCATATCCCACAAATCGTGGTGCACGGTCTGGTAAATCCAGCGGCGCTGGCCTGTTTCAATGTCCAAAGCCACTGTGGCGCTGGACGATGCATCATCAAACGGTCGACGTGACCCACCCCAGTTATCTGGAGGAGAGTTGCCGGTAGGGATGTAAACCAGTCCCAGATCAAGGTCTGCCGTATAAACCCCCCATGCGTTGGGGGTGTCGCGCGTCAGCTCATCATTCGGGCCGGGCTTCCATGTTTCTGGGTTGTGACCAACATCCCATGCCCATTCGATGGCACCTGTGGTGGCATTGAACGCACGGATGGCACCGGAGGGTTCAAAATTGGCCTGATTATCAAAGATCCAGCCGCCGGTAATCAGCCGGTTTTTTGCCACCATGGGCGGAGATGTCACAAAGTGGAAGCCGTGCGGCACATGGCCCAGATAATCACGCAGGGAAATAAAGCCATGATCGCCAAAGTCATCACATGGCTGGCCAGTTTCTGCATTGACGGCCACCATGCGCACGTCTGCCACCGGTGAGTAAATACGGTTGCGGCAGGTCGTCTGAATTTCATCAGGGATGTGGTAATAGGAAACCCCACGGCAGGCCAGATACACGTTTTTATCCAGATCAGCCGCTGCTGGTTTGGGGTCAAACTTCCATTTAACCTTGCCTGTTAGCGCATCCACCGCCATGACCCAGCTATGGGGCGTGCACATGTATAGCGTGTCCCCTACCTTGATCGGGGTGAGTTCCAGGTTGAACTCATGACCCTGATCCGGGCCAGCCACGGTTCCCTCTCCATCTTGCTGCACGTCACCTGTACGGGTCATCCATGCGCGCTTGAGGTGGCTGATATTGGCTGGAGTAATCTGCCCGACCGGGGAGTAACGGTCACCACCAACCGTGCGGCCATAAGCTGCCCAGTCGGCATCTGGCACTCCGTTGGAGGCGACATCATTCTGGCCTTGTGCTGCCATACGGTCAGCCGGAACAGTGCCATTGATGGAATAGGAGGCAAAGCAACTGGCGATAACCACAAGCAGGGAAACACCAACAGCGCCCAGTACCTCGCGCTTGTCAGTCAGCCAGTCTGCACCTGTCCGCCAGACCCATGGCAGTAGCAGCCATGCGCCAAGCCCGATGAGGGTGAATAGCCGGACTTCCAGCCCCCAGATGTTAAACCCGACTTCAAGCAACGACCAGAGCGTTGCCAGCAGCAACAGGCCTGCATACAGGCGGGTTGCCAGTTTGGGGTTTTTGAAGCCGCTAAACGCCGAAGCCAGCAGAACACCACCGGCAAGGATGTAAAACCAGGACCCACCAAGGACGAGCAGTTCTGCTCCGCCCAAAAACAGGAAAAGTCCGATAAGAGCCAGTAAGGCTGAGGTTATAATTGAAAATAACCTCTTATTGCTCTCTCGCATGTTGTGTTTCTTTCTGAATGTGTTCAGTCAGCCAGAACATTGCGTAAAGCGTTAACAGTACGCCCTGATACATGACCAATTTGGTCTGATGAACAGGAACCGCCCAGAAATTGCCACTGTTGACACAACCATGATCACATATGTTTGTAGCAAAAAACCTAACCTGTTTCAGATTTGAGACATATCTGGTCAGATATGGCGCCATACCTTCGCTACATGAACCGTAAAATGTCATGGAGAAAGTGGTGCGCCGGGCAGGACTTGAACCCGCGACCAAGCCGTTATGAGCGGCCCGCTCTAACCAACTGAGCTACCAGCGCACATTTTGTCTGGCGATCCGGAAAAATGATGGAGCACCAGTCTGTTAGACACCCATATCATCTTATCTAATAAAAAAACAGGGAAAGACCTTATAAAGTGTTCTGCGTCGCTTTATCAGTTGTCGCGCTCTTACGTGGCAATCGGGTTAGTCTCCCTTCCCGATAACACCTCGGGGCCGTTTTCAAAGGCATGCAGAACGGCTGACCAGAGTGCCCACAGGTTTGAAAAGCTGCCCTAATTCGGCGGTTCCTCAGGGGCAACGGCGGGGTTTATAGCGAGCACAGCCCAACTGACGCGCCCAAATATATGCGTCATATTCGGCCCTCGGATTGTTTTTGTAGCACATGCCCCCCGCTTTAAGAGTATGCGAGGGCGCTTCATGATTCTTGAGATCAAACTGCTTCCGTTGATGGGGTGAGAAAAAATTCTGATTAGTAGGCGTTCTTGTCGGTTGGGGTGTGTATGGTGACGCCCGGTGGAGAGGTGCTGCAATGGCGGTAGGACAAGCAGGTGTAGAGGCCGCTCATACTTAAGGGATCGTTTTAGTCTGGAGGTAGACCTATCCGGCCCATGGCACCTGCCATTTTGTAGCATGGGTAAGGAATGGGCGAGTCGATCAAGTGGCATATACCGATCCCAGCGATACTCTATTGGGGCGATATGCAGCTTGTGTGCCTTTGGTACAGGCGAGTGAGGGGCAAACCCGCTTATAAATCAGACAATGAACTGCCGCTCTTTGCCATTGTCTGAAATGGGGGGGGCAGACTGGCGACTATCTGCTGAAAAATATGACAAAGCTACCATTACCTCTTTTGCAGCGGGCTTTCTTTCAAATGGTCAGAACCGTCCCCTTCTCGGCTGTCTGCCTGCAGCAACCGTCATGTTCTGGTTTTGAGTGCTGGGCTAGGATCTTAGTTTTGCAACCAAGGTAGTATCAAAGGCCTGCTACGCGGATTATGGCAGTGATTGCATAGCAAGCCGGCAGGCGGCCAGATCCCATGCGGCACAGCCAACACTTTTGAAAAAGACTGGCTGGTTTTGAGCGGGTCTTTTCAGAAAAAATCGGCAAGAGCGCAGACGTCTGACCATTTTTTTCCGGCCTGCAGAATATCCCCCGCCTCATGGGGAGCGCCAATGGGATCATCGACGACGCAGAGACTATTCAGGACAATCTTGGGGCCTATCTCGATCATATCCGGGCGGTATGCACCGACACCGATGACCAGTGTGTTCGGCGAAGCCTCTTGATTAAACAAGATTCCTCGGCTGCTGGTGACAGAAATGACAGCGTCATAGTGGTCTGCCGAATTATTACTCTCGGCTCTGAGGCAGAGGGCGTGATAACGGTTGTCAATGAGTGACTGGACACGCTCTGCGTTCCTGCCTCGTATCGTAACGGAAAGGCCCGGATAAAGCTCATTCAGCGCTTCAAGATGGACACGTGCCTGTGCGCCAGTCCCAATAAGTAGAACATGCTCAAGGTGCGTTGGACAAAAACAGGACAGGCCGAGCATTGAAATCGCGGCAGCACGTCGTTCGGTTGCGGTAATGCCGTCCATAGCGAATAGAAAACGTCCGTCACTAGCATCGAGGCACGTCACCTGTCCCTGAAGCGTCGGTAAAGCTGTATTCCCGGGGAAAATGCTCAACAGCTTGTGGGTGATAATGTCCGGCCCGCAGGCTACCATCGACAGCACTGTCCCGGTGTGGTCGGTAGATGGCACCACAAGACGTTCCGGACAAATGATGATCTTGTCCCGGTATTCCTCAATGGCCGTCCTGAGTGTTGCAATCAGCGGCTGGAAAGGGAGAACCTGTCGTGTCTCGTTTGCGGAAAGAAAGCGCATAAAAACTCCAGAAGGACGTCAGGAGATCAGAATACTGTTAGGGGTTCAATTCGCATAGCCAAGACATGACGGCTGCTGCGCGGTAGACCGTTTGAGATCACAGAACGTTATCGTCGATATCTAGTGTCACCGCATCTGGCGGTCGGCAATAGCTGTAGCATTAGCATCGGTCAGCGCGCGTAACTCAGGTGGATACCCAATTTGCAAACACTTTTAGAATCTTACGCGATACCCGCCACCAAATGCCTAAAAGACCCGTGAATAAAATGGATTAGAGCATACGTGACAGCACATCGTTCTCTTTTGTTCTGTCGAAAAGACGATGTTTTATAACACCGCAAATATGCAATATAACGAGAACCATTAGAGTATATGCGGAAATTTTATGTAATAAATTAAACAATACAAAAGCATTCTCATTTTTTGGTAAAATTTCTGGAATATCAAAAATAAAAAAGGGAACTCCATCGCTTTGTAAATAGGTGCTCGACATGACATAACCCATGATGGGTACAATTAGAGTAAGAGCAATCATAGCACGTTGTACAAGGTTTGATAGCCGTTTTTCCCATAACGCTAAATTTTCAGGGCTTTCTGGGAGTGTTGAATAATATCGAACAAATAGTTGAAAAATAGAAAAAAATAAAACTAACATTCCAAATGATTTATGTAGTGGGAATAATCTTTCAAACTTTATACTGTTTCCATCAGGTAGGGATGTCATCCACCATCCCAGCGCAATTAAACCAATAATAAGGCCTGCTCTTATCCAATGGGAAATACGCATTATGACAGGGTATGTCGAAGGTGAGTGATATTGCTGCATCATGTTCCTGCATGCTTAGATAAGACTTATATTTCTATGCGTTATCGCAACGTTTTTGAAGTCAAAAAAGTCGTGCTTTGTTCTAATTTATTTTAATAATTAGGGTCGCATAAGACCTTATACAATCGGCTTATCCGCTGGAGCCGCCTGAGCATCTTCGACCGGATATTCACAGCCTTGACTGATCAGGCCGGTCGTTCCAAAGCGCCTAATGATTGATGCAGCACATTTCAAAG
Organism: Acetobacter okinawensis JCM 25146; assembly: GCF_000613865.1. Taxonomy (GTDB): domain Bacteria; phylum Pseudomonadota; class Alphaproteobacteria; order Acetobacterales; family Acetobacteraceae; genus Acetobacter; species Acetobacter okinawensis. The sequence goes on along the minus strand of NZ_BAJU01000004.1, from coordinate 122,339 downwards.
CACATAGAGCGGCAGCTTCGCGGCTTAAAAGGGAGCTTTTCCCCGCTATATCGGACGGACAAAAGAAGGTCTGAACTCAAAGTTGCGCACTGCGTGTGATGGTAAAGGTCGTCCTGTCCGTCTTCACCTGACCGCAGGACAGGTCAGTGACTTCCAGGGCGCTGATATGCTGCTGGTGGATTTGCCAGATGAAACAAAAGAGGCCATCGGGGACCACACTTATGACTGCAATAAAATCAGGTTTTCTGAGGCACATACTGGCGACATTAGCCCAGATGTCCACATCCCGTGCGGGATTAACCTCAAGTGCTGGATGCGTATTGTCGCCTGACACAAGCCATCATGTCTTGCCCCGATTCTGCAATTCCGTCAGCAGAGCACGCCCTGCGGCCCATGCAATGACCAGTTGGCCTGCCTGTGGAGGGCCTGCTGTGTCGGCTATCAGAATATCTCCATCCAGAATGCCCCGTGCGACGAAGGTCGCTCCGCGCACACGCACCGGGTAACGGCTGGGATTCGTCAGATCCAGAGTCTGTGAAAGGTCAATCGGCCCTTCAACAGGATTGGATGCCGGGCTAGCAAAGCCGGTCGTGCGATCCCTCGCATAGCGTGTAGTCATCTGCTTCCCTCCGGTATGGGAACACAATGAGAACACGATACTCAAAGTCAATTAAAAAGGTGCACGGATTTTGCACGGATTGATGTGGGTTTAGATGGTCCAATATGGACCGATATAAACCTATAGCACGCTCATTATTTTGTGGATTGTTTTCTGTAACCCGCAGAAAACTAGGGCAAACCGTGGTGGGTGCGACAGGGATTGAACCTGTGACCCCCGCCGTGTGAAGGCCGAAATGATAATATCCTAACGTATTGATTTCTAATTGTTTATTCTTATTTCACATCAGAATTGCACGGATTTTGCACCAAATCAGAGGCCAGATACGGGTAAAAGCATCGGCTCCAGTGTTGTGCCGGTCCTGCTGGTGGGTGTTCTGGGCTTTGGCCTGACAGCCTGCGGGGATACGCCACAGGCCAAACTCCGACAGACCGTGTTTGACGCGGCCAGTGTTTATCATGTGGCCGCCACCCCCATGCCTGATGTGATGGCGGGCAAGGTGCCGGGGGTGCATCTCAGCGATGAGCAGAAAACCCTGGTCAAAAAATCCAGCCAGACCGTGGTGAACGAGCTGACGGTGCTGGAGACGGTCATCCAGAACAACAACACCCTGACCCAGACCAGCGTGTCCGGCCTCCAGTCGGCGCTGCTTTCGTTCCAGACCTGCTGGGCAGGTGTGAAGGCGGGCACCATCCGGATGCCTGCAAGACAGGAGACACCAGCAAATGAGTACAGCCGAAACCATTGAGGGCATTGCCGCCGCCTCTGGCGCGATCCTTGGCGTTGTGGGGGAAGTGGTGGCGTTGGCCGAAAAATACGGGCCGGAGATCTACGCCACCATCATTGCCGCAATCGAGCAGAGCAAATCCGGCACCGGCCCGACCGATGCGGATATTCAGGCGATCATTGCCAGGTGCGTGGCCGATAACGCCGCGATCCAAAGCGCATGACGCCCGATAACGAGTTCTTTCTGATCTTGGGAGGCGGGGCCGTTGGCCTCGCCTTTGTCCTGTTTGCCGCAACCGTGCGCTGGCTCAGAACCCGTGCGGATAAGGAAGATGATCTATGACCCGGTTTGCGAACTTGCGCAAATTCGCAAGTTTTGGGTTGCTGCTGCTGATATCCGCCTGCTCCAGCCTGCCCATGCGGGCCAAGCATGACCTGATCGGCGTGGACCGCTCGGACCTCATTGCCTGTGCTGGGGTGCCGGACAACGTAGCTACCCTGCCCGATGGTGAGGTGCTGCAATGGCGGCAGGACCAGCAGGTGCAAGGGCCACTAACCCTCAAGGGGCCGTTTAGTCTGGAACTGGACCTATCTGGGCACGGCACCTGTCATTTTGTAGCACGGATCAGACATGGGCTTGTTATTCAGGTCGAATATACCGGCCCGAGCAATACTTTTCTGGGGAAATATGCCGCGTGCACTTCGTTAATAAATGCATGCTTGCATAATAATAAATAACACTAAAATCAATTGTATAATTTTATATCTACAGTATATTTTGTCATATTTCATGTATTATAATAACATAAAAAATATTTGTAATTTAAAATGGCTTTTTGTAACAAAAAAAACACGTTAGATAGTGTGAGCATATGGAAGCAAGTGAGGGTCTTACGTCATGTCATTACGAGTCAGATTTGATCCTGAGTATGTTGGAGAACAAATCGGACAATTATGTTTTGAAGAAAACCGTACTGTACAAGAATTAGATTCGTACTTAGCTGGCGCAGCTTATGCTGTATGTTTGTCTTTAGGAAAAGAAAAGCCTTGGAAACAAAAGGATTTTGTTAATATTGGGTTATCTATTGTTCGTTCTGGAACTAAAAAATACCTTGATCTTACAGAAAAAGATATGTTGATAAACTCAGTTCCGCAAGAAAATGATATGAAATATATGAAAAATTATGTGGAAAAATAAGAAATTTATTTTCTATATTCTGTTTGTTTCGAATTTTTCTTCTTCCGAGTCTTTTGCTAAAACTGTTAAAGACATTGTTGTGGGGAAAGTTATTATTCATCCTTTTGCTCAAGATCAGCTCGAGGTGGGTAGTAATATACGTGGCAGTCAACACTCTTCTCCATCTGCCAGTGGCCCTCACATCCGTAACGGGGTGCGAATTAATATAGCTAACCAGGTCAAGATTGGTGCCATTTGGGACTTTGGGCCGGCTCCTGGTGGACAAATGCGTCTATTTGAAGGTGCTGCAAGCTATACTGGTTTAAAACATTTTCAATTTTCTGTCGGGGTGTTTAATCCAAGTTTTGGACTGTCATCAATGCAGCCCAGAGGTGATAGCATTTTTCCTGAACGGGCAAGCGTTGCAACAATTACCCGTGGGCTTGCCGCCGGCGCAAATCGTCAGGCGGTGCAAGCGTTATTTTATGGAAATTACTATCATTTAGCTATTTCTGGAACGGCGGGGACAGCTGGCCCGGGAAAAGACGGGAATCAAAGAGCAATTGTTTTCAGATCTGTCATTCTACCGATACATACCCAATCATTTCTTATGCATATAGGCATATCAGGCGAGTGGGTTTTTCAGCCGTCTCATAAAAGTTCTATGGCAGGTGGTGTATCATTTTCAGATACACCTGAAAATGGTGATGGATTAAACGATAAATATATAAAGACAGGTAATATTCCAGCAAAAAATGCTGGTGCCTTCGGTTTAGAAGGGGCTGTTGCATGGAAGAAACTATTGCTAACCAGTGAATACTACAACTTAATTTTTAATACGAAGACAAACTCTAGAATAAACCGTCAAAATTTTTATGGATGGTATATTACTGCGGCATACACATTGGTTGGAAAACCGCGGGCATGGAAATCCACATCTGCAAGTTTCGCTTCTCCATCATGTGATCAGAAAATCTCAACCTTTTGTCATGGCACGGGAGTCATTGAACTGGCTACAAGGTTTTCTCAAATGGATTTAGAAAGCAGTGACGTATCTGGAGGAAGACAAAATATATGGAGTGCAAATATAAACTGGTATCCATTAGATATTATACGAGTTTCTTTGGATTACTCTCACACAAAATATTACGAGAAAGGGAATTATAAAGATTTTGATAGTATTTTATCAATGTTCCAAGTATATTTTTAATTGAAAACTATATTTATAATTAATAGCAATTTACTTCCATAATTTCTTTCAGCCTTGTCGTGTAACGCGCTGAAAGCATGGCCTGCCGTGGTTTCCAGTCCCGTTTGATACCTGCTGAGAGCGGAAAGAGTGTGCCGCTTCCAAATTTCTGGTTGATCCCATCCATGGCGGCCAGAAGGTTCTCATGAGCTGGTTTCGTGCTGGCCATGCTGAACAGGGTGCTTTGCTGCCCGTGGGGTGCCAGATCATTCAGCATGACGCCAGCTTTGGCGTAGCGGTACCCTTTGAGCCATATCTGTTTCAGCAGGCGGGACGCATGCCTGCAGATGGTAAAGGTATCGTTGGTCGGCTCGCAACTGATGCTGAACTGGTTGGCGTACCAGCCATCATCCCGCTTGTGCCGGTTGGTCTGGATGAACACAGCGATATGGGCTGCATCCAAGTCCTCGGCCCTGAGCTTCTCGGCCGCTCTGGTTGCAAAGCCGGTTATGGCCTCATGCATCTCATCATAGGTCGTAATGGGACGCCCAAAAGACCGGGTACAGGCCATGCCTTTCCGAGCCTCTGCCATTTCCGCTATCTGTAGGCAGCTTTCCCCTTGTAATTCAGCCTGAAGCCGTAACCCCGTAATGGCCATGATCTTGCGGATCTGCGCAGGTTTGGCCTCTACAAACTGCTCTATCGTGCGGATACCCGCATCGTGCAGTTTTGGGAGTAGCCTTCGACCCACGCCCCAAACCTCCCCCACGGAGACGTTGCGGTAAAATCTCTGGCGCATTTGTGGGTCTGTCAGGTCGCATAGCCCTTCCAGTTCCGGCCTGTCCTTGGCCAGCCCGTTGGCCAGCTTGGCAATGGTTTTGGTTGGCCCCCAGCCAACGCAGGTTGGTACCTTGGTGATCTGCTGGACAGCCTGACGCATGGCTCCACAATGGGCATGTAGGCTGTCTGAAAAACCGGACAGGTCGAGGAACATCTCATCAATGGAATACGGCTCCACTCTTGGGCTGTAATCCAGAAGAACCTGATAGACCCTGCGGCTCATATCCGCATAAAGCGGGTAGTTACTGGAGAACCAGCGCACGTCCGACAGCTTCCGCTCATTACGGACCAGATGCCACGCCTCCCCCATTTTGATGCCGAGCTGCTTGGCTTCTGCCGTGCGGGCAATGGCGCAGCCATCATTGTTGGACAGGACGACAACAGGTCGGTGCTTCAGGTCTGGGTCAAAGGCCCGCTGACAGGAGCAGTAGAAGCTGTTGCAGTCGATCAGGCCGTACAGCATCAGGCTTTCTCGCGCACCACACTGGCAACATTGGCCCAGATTTCCACATCCCGCGCAGGATCAACCTCAAGGGGTGGATGCGTGTTATCGCCTGACACAAGCCACCAGGCGTTGCCCCGCTTCTGCAATTCTGCCAGCAGTACACGCCCTGAAGCCCAGGCAATGACCAGTTGGCCTGCCTGGGGGGAGCCGGCTGTATCCGCTATGAGAATATCCCCGTCCAGAATGCCCCGCGCGGCGAAGGTCGCTCCGCGCACACGCACCGGGTAACGGCTGGGATTCGCCAGATCCAGAGTCTGGGAAAGGTCAATCGGTCCCTCAACAGAATCGGATGCCGGACTAGCAAATCCGGTCGTGCGATCCCCCGCATAGCGTGCATTCATCTGCTTCCCTCCGGCGAGAGAACATAATGAGAACGCGACACTCAAAGTCAATGAAAAAGTGGCACGGATTTGGCACGGATTGATGTGGTTTAATATGGGTCGATATGGTCCAATATGGACCGATATAAACCGATAGCGCGCTTATTATTTTGTGGATTGTTTTCTGTAACCCGCAGAAAACTAGGGCAAACCGTGGTGGGTGCGACAGGGATTGAACCTGTGACCCCCGCCGTGTGAAGGCGATGCTCTACCGCTGAGCTACGCACCCGGTTTGTGATGGCTAAATACATCTATTTTGGATGGTTTGGCAAGAGGCAAACCATCATTAAAATCAAAAAAATCAAATATTTTGTATATGAGACTTCATTGTCGGAATGAAGTCAGGTTCCGGCCCCATCGGCCTGACCAGCAACTACTATGCAGTATGTCTGTTCAGGCCGATGCGGGGCGTTTTCAGGCAAGCACTTCGGGGTTAAGCCGATAGCCACCGCCTTCGGTCACCAGCAAAGATGCATGGGCCGGATCGGGCTCGATTTTCTGCCGCAAGCGGTAAATGTGAGTTTCCAGCGTATGGGTTGTGACTGCGGCATTGTAGCCCCAGACCTCATTCAGCAGAACCTGACGTGGCACGGGGCGTGTTCCCGCGCGGTACAGAAACTTCAGAATGGCTGTTTCTTTTTCCGTCAACCGGATACGGCGGTTTTTAACGGGTTCTAGCAACAGCTTGGCAGAGGGGCGGAAGGTATACGGCCCGATCGAAAAGACCGCGTCCTCGCTGTTTTCAAACAGGCGTAACTGCGCACGCAGCCGAGCAAGAAGCTCCGCAATACGGAATGGCTTTGCGACGTAGTCGTTCGCGCCTGCATCCAGCCCGCGTACAATGTCTGCTTCGTCATCCGAGCCGGTCAGCATGATAACCGGCATACGCAGGCCTTCCTTGCGTAATTCAACGCAAAAATCCCGACCATCACCGTCCGGTAATGAGACATCAAGCAAGATGGCATCACACCGGGCATCCGGGCCCTTCATTTTTTCGCGTGCTTCGGCAAGAGTTGCGGCTTCCAGAACCAGAAACTCGCCATCCACCTGCAACTGTTCCGTCAAAGCGCTGCGGATGACCTGATCGTCGTCAACAACCAAAATGGGGCGTGCACCCGTCATGTGGTTCCATCTCCTTGTGTCAGCCGTATAAGTATGTGGCTGCCTGACCTATTCTTTTGCTACCGTGCCACGAAACATCACGCAACGTAAGAACCGACATGATACGTGAGCCGCATGGCAGGCCATGAACAGAGGCAGGATTGTTAAATGATAATACACGTGTGGCCTGCATCTGACAGCCATAGCGATGCAAAACTGCATTGCGGGCAAACAATAATGTCAGCCGTCATTGGCAAAAATGGCGTGACCAGCCGCAAGCGCGAAGGCGACATGTGCACGCCGGTCGGCCATTTCACTCTCAGAAAAGTGTATTATCGTGCCGATCGGGTCGAGCCCCCACAGACCTGTCTGCCGCTTGCGCCCATCACGTCACAGGATGGGTGGTGCGATGACCCCGGCTCCGAGCTTTATAATCATTTTCTGATACACCCCCACCCTGCCCGGCACGAGATGCTGTGGAGAGAGGACGCAGTTTACAACATTGTGGTGGTCATAGGTTATAACGATTCACCCGCAGTGCCGGGTAAAGGTTCTGCCATTTTCATGCATCTGCAACGTCCAGACCTGACTCCTACAGAAGGATGTGTGGCCCTGAGCGAGCACGACCTGCTGGAGGTTCTGGCGTCTGGTGCCACAGCCATAACCATCCATGCCGCAGCAGATACTCCGGGTTAGGATGCCTGCCCGGTTGCGGGAGGAGGCATGAGGCCAATAGCGACCAGGCCAGGCCAGAAGGGAGGAGCCGCATCATCTTCCAAAGAGACTACGGTAATGGCAGCACCTTTCTGGATGACCAGAAAAATCAGGAAGTCACTGTTTTCCATAAGCAGACGTTCCTTGTTTTCTTCGGTAACGTCCTTGGCAACAAAGCGCCAGCCCTGTTTGATGAGTGTTTCCAGTAGAGTAAAATTCCACCCGGGCTGACCAAGCACCTTCCCCCGTGCATCGCGGCTGAGCCCTCGGTACTGATCCAGCCGGGCAATGCCGGGGCTAACCTGATAAACACGCTGGTGCCCGAAATGAGGGGCCAGATGTGCACAGACCAGCCCGTTGTAAATGGCGTCTGGTGTGGCGGCGATCAGGTAATCCGCCGGACGCTCCTCCAGACTTTCAGCTCCTTCTTCGGAGAGAACTTCTGCGCACAAAACGGGCACTCCTGCGTTTTGTGCGTTTTTCAGGTCTTTCGCGGAACTGTCTACCAGCAGTACGGGCGCGCCCACATCGTGCACGATCTGTGCCAGTTGGCTGGACCAGTCACTGGCACCGACAATAGCGAGTGCAGGCTGGTTGGAGAGAGTTAAATGCAGTTTGCGACCCAGCGGAATAAGAGAAAAACCATGGAGAATCATGGTTGAGGCAATCACGGCAAAAACTGCTGGCATGACCAGACCTGCTCCGGGGTAGCCTGCGTCTTCCAGCCTTACGCCTGCAATACCAGCAACGGCTGCGGCAACAATGCCGCGGGGGGCAATCCAGCCGACAAAGAACCGCTCCCGCCAACTCAGGCTGGACCCCATGGTGGCCAAGCCGATGCCCAAAGGACGCACCAGAAACAGGACCGCCAGAGTAAGCCCACCAATTGACCAGGAAATGCTGGCGAGCTCATGGCGTTGCAGGTCTGCTGCCAAAAGCACAAACAGAACAGAAACAATCAGCACAACCAGCGCTTCCTTCATACGCTGGAGTTCACCCATGCCGGGAATGCGCAGGTTGGCCAGCCCCATGCCAAAGACGGTGGATGCAATCAGCCCTGCACCGTCCATGCTCAGTGTGCCCACCACATACAGCATGAGGGCAAGCGTAATGAAGAGTGGCATCTTCATGATTTCGGGCAGTAGATCACGTACACAGACCCAGCGGACACACCACGCTGTTCCCACGCCAAGACCAATCATCAGAATGGCACTAATGAGCATATGGGGAATGATCGCGGTAAAGAACGTACCCGATCCTTCTCCCGGGTGCATCAGTAGGACCTCAAGCACCAAAGTGGCCAGAATGGCACCAACCGGGTCGTTTAAAATGGCTTCCCAGCGTAAAAAAGCGGCAATGCGGGGTTTGAGTTTGGCGTGCCGCAAAAGTGGCAGCACCACTGTTGGGCCAGTGACAACCACGATGGAGCCAAACAGGAAAGCAGGCCCCCAGCCCATACCGCCAATATAATGGGCTGCCAGACCACCGAGTAGAAAGTTGATGGGAAGAGCAACCAGCGTCAGACGCAGGACCCCTTCCCCCGCCTCTTTGAGTTGGCGGAAATCAAGCGCCAGCCCCCCTTCAAAGACGATGAGGGCCACTGCAAGGGAGACAAGAGGATGAAAGGCCGAGCCGATCATTTCTGACGGGTGCATAATCTGCAACACCGGCCCATAAAGCAGGCCCAGCGAAAAGAGCAGAACAATCGCGGGTAACCGAAAGCGCCATGCCGTCCATTGCGCGAGCATACTGCCACCCAGCACAAAGAAGACGAAAAGAATTACACTATCGGTCATGCGGGTCTATCTCGTGGTCAGATGTGATCCATGTTCTTTTGTGCGCAAGGCAGAAAGGCATGGCAGTTATACATCAAACCATGAGGATAGACCGCATGGAAACCTGAAAAACGCTTTGTTTACGGAAAATGATTAGCTTTGTGGCAGGTTGCGTTCCAGAACCGCGGCAAAAAAACCATCTGTTTCATCCCGTGCCGGTGTCAGGCTGATCATGGACTGATCGCGCAGGCTGTCGGGTAATGATGCCGACCCGGATGGCACAAGAGAAAAATCGGGGTGGCGGGTCAGGAACTGCTCTACCTGCCTGCATTTTCAGCCCGGAGCAGAGAACAGGTTGCGTAGATCATGCGCCCACCCGGCTTAACCAGATTGGCGGCACGGTCCATGATGGCTGCCTGCTTGACCAGCAACTCCTCCAGATCGACCTGCGTGGTACGAAAACGCGCATCCGGGTTACGGCGCCACGTGCCAGTACCGCTGCATGGTGCATCCACCAGCACACGGTCAAAAGAAGCCGCGCGTCGTTTGGCCCATTTATCACCTTCGGTCAGCAGGTGGCGCTCCACATTGTGCACACCGGCCCTGCGCAGTCTTTTCACTGCCCCTTCCAGCCGAACGACAGAAACATCGCAGGCAACAATATGGCCTTTGTTTTCCATCATCATGGCCAAGGCAAGTGTTTTGCCCCCTGCGCCAGCGCAGTAATCCAGCACGCGCATGCTGGGATCGACCCCTGCCATGGCCGCGACGAGCTGGCTGCCTTCATCCTGAATTTCGACCAGCCCATCCCGAAAAGGCTTGCTGGCTGTTACGGGCTGACGCCCTTCAAGCCTGAGGCCCCATGGGGAGAGTTTTGTCTCTTCCGCATGCAGCCCCTCACGCGCAAGCGCATGCATGGCCTCAGAGCGGGTGGTGCGAAGCATGTTGATCCGCAGGTCCAGCGATGCAGGGTCCGCCATGGCCTGTATTTCGGCTTCGAGGTTATCGCCGAATGTTTCTTCCAACCGTGGGAGCAGCCAGTCTGGCACCTCCAGCCGGACTGCGCGCGGCATGTCATCACACGCAAGATTTTTATCGACCAGTGCTTCCAGCACACCCCGTTCGGCGTCACTGAGTGCACCTGCGGCAAAACGTCCTCCGCCGTAGATAGAGACCAGCTTTTCCATGGGGGTGCGGTCAAACACCAATTGGGCACCGGCGAGCATGCGGGGGCTGGCGGCACTTCCGTTCTGCTCCAGCCACCACCCCAGTCTGCGCCAGTTGCGCATGATGTCCCACACAAGGCCGGAAATAGCACGCCGGTCGCCGCCGCCAATATAGCGTCTTTCCCTGAAAAAGCTGTTGGCAACGGCATCCGCAGGTTTGCGTGGTGCCGCCTCCATAGCCACCAGCAGGTCAATGCTGGCGGCAAGTCTGGCAGTAGGTGTCATAAAAGCTGATCAGTCCTGACGGTAATTGGGAGCTTCACGCGTAATGGAGACGTCGTGCACATGGCTTTCACGTAGGCCAGCGCCGGTAATACGGCGGAACTTGGCGCGCACCTGAAGATCACTGATCTCACGCGAGCCGGTATAACCCATCCCGGCTTTTAACCCACCGACAAGCTGATGAATCACAGCGGCCATACCGCCTTTGTACGGCACGCGCCCTTCGATCCCTTCGGGCACGAGCTTGAGGGTATCCTTGACTTCCTGCTGGAAGTAGCGGTCAGCTGAGCCACGCGCCATGCGCCAAGGCTGCCCATTCCCCGATAGGATTTGTAGGAACGACCCTGATACAGGAACACTTCGCCCGGTGCTTCTTCCGTGCCAGCCAGCAAGGAGCCGATCATCACCACGTCTGCCCCGGCCCCAATGGCCTTGACAATATCCCCCGAGGTGCGGATACCACCATCTGCAATGCAGGGCACGTCCATCTCTTTACAGGCCAGAGATGTTTCCAGAATAGCAGAAAACTGCGGGACGCCCACACCGGCAACAATGCGCGTGGTGCAGATTGACCCCGGACCAATGCCGATTTTAACGCAATCAGCCCCGGCGGACACAAGAGCCCGCGCGGCTTCTGGCGTTGCAACGTTACCGGCAATGACCTGAATATCCTCATCCAGCGCCTTCAGCCGTTCCACAGCGGCCAGCACACCAGCAGAGTGACCATGCGCGGTATCCACCACCAGCACGTCCACTCCGGCATCAATCAGCAATTTGGCACGGTTAAACCCGTCATCCCCCACGCCGGTTGCGGCAGCGCACCGCAGGCGGCCCATGCTGTCTTTGATGGCCAGAGGGTGTGCAACCGCCTTGTCCATATCCTTTACGGTAATAATACCAACGCAGCGGTCTGCATCGTCCACAACCAGCAGTTTTTCAATGCGGTGTTTGTGCAGCAGTTGGCGGGCCGTATCCGGATCAACGCCGTTTTTAACCGTGACCAGACGGTCCTTGGTCATAAGCTCGGAAACACGCTGTGTGGGGTCCACCGCAAAGCGGGCATCGCGGTTGGTCAGGATGCCGACCAGCTTCTGGGTGCCGGGCTGGACAACAGGCAGGCCACTGATGCCGTGACGGTGCATGATCTCACGCACCTCAGCCAGTGTCTGGTCCGGACCGACGGTAACGGGGTTGACCACCATGCCTGACTCAAATCGCTTGACCCGGCGTACGTGCTCGGCCTGCTCTTCGGGGTTGAGGTTTTTGTGAATAACGCCAAGGCCACCCTGCTGCGCCATGGCAATAGCCATGCGTTCTTCGGTGACCGTGTCCATGGCGGAGGAAATCAGGGGGATGTTAAGCTCAATGGAGCGCGTGAGGTGTGTACGCACCATCGTCTGGCCTGGCACGACATCGGAAGCGGCCGGGACGACCAGAACATCGTCAAACGCCAGCGCTTCAGTAACACGGCTGTAGGGGGAGGAAGTCATGCAGCGGGCACCCTTGCTGAATTACAACGTGGCGGGTTAACCCAGTAGCAAAGCCTTGCCTCAGGTCACCCGACCTTTGGCGCTTCCTCTTATGACTTTGGTCGGGTAAACGCAAGCACTCAAGCGCATTATTGCCCATGTTTTTTATGAAAGTGTTTTTTCAATATAGAATTATAGCGGGATAAACGCCTTAAGCAAATCATTCACACCCGGCATTGTTCCTGAGCCTGCGTGGCTTCTGTCGCACAAAAGCGACCTTCCTTGCGCAGGCCACCAGCACGGTACCCTCAGCATTTTCTTCCCGCTCCCATGCACTCAGCAATGTCATGCGCCACCTTTCCCGAATAGCTTCGCGCCAACGGTCGGGGGTTTGCGCCTGTGCAGTTGGCACCACCTGATGAACAGACATGTTCGCCTCCTCTTGCTGTGCTACCCACCCTATACGTAAAGCGCACGGCTCGGGTGTGACCGTTTTATGATCTGTCTTTGCTTTTCCCGCTGCTATCATCACCCGTCATGCCCGGACTGGAAAACCGCCAACTTAGGTGTGGGAATATTTCCACTTTGAACGTGGAGAGAAAGCGCGGCATACTGGGTGCATGATCCATCGCCTGCCATTTATTCTGTCCTGTTCTGCTATGCTTGGCTTGATGCTGAATTTTGCGATCGCAGCGCAGGCCGGAGAGGCTCCGGCCGATGGGCATGCAGGGGGTACGTTGCGCATTCTGGCGCAAAGTGATTCAGGCACACTTGACCCGCAGATATCCTATACCGCCCTGACTAAAATGATTGAAACACCTGTTTATGATACCCTGCTGGCATACCCAAAATTCGCTGGGGCAACTGCGCATCCCGTGATTGCCAATCTGGCCGAGGCTGTTCCCGCGCCAGAAGACGGGGGGCGTACTTACCGGCTGACCCTGCGCGACGGGTTGTTTTTCTCCAACGGCAAGCCTGTAACAGTTGAGGATGTGGCGGCATCCTTCCGGCGTCTGTTCAAGGTTGGCAGTCCAACTGCCGGGCCATATTACGGGGCCATTATTGGCGCACAGGCCTGCCTGGAAAAGCCAGCAGCGTGCACATTGGCCGGTGGGGTGGAAACCAATGCGCAGACACGGCAGGTTACATTCCACCTCAGCACTCCCGATCCCGAGTTTCTGGACCGTCTAGCATGGATGCATGCAGCCATTTTGCCAGCAGACACACCTGCGACCGATATGGGCAATACGTCCATAGCTGGTACTGGGCCTTATCGTATTGCGGAATATGACCCGACGACAATGTTGCGCCTGGAGCGAAACCCTTTTTTCCATGAATGGTCGCATGATGCGCAGCCCGCCGCGTATTCTGACGAAGTGCGTATTTTGTTTGGTATGGATGCCGAATCAGCCGTAACCGCCGTGGAAAATGGGCAGGCCGACTGGATGTATGACAATATTCCCCTCGACCGTCTGGGAGAAGTCGGTGGGCGCTATGCTGGACAGGTGCGGATATTCACGCCACTTCTGTCCTACTTTGCCATGCTGAACGTGCATGAACCCCCTTTTACCTCTCTTAAAGTGCGTCAGGCGTTGAATTATGCGGTAAACCGGCATGCCATGATTATTTATCGTGGGGGCCTGCTGTTGCTTCTCCTCTATGCCAGATTTTGCCCAGCGGTATGCCCGAGTATCAACCATTCTGTTTTTACACTCTGGGGGCATCGCCTACGCACCCTGCGGAAAAATGGGTCAAGCCCGACATGGATGCCGCCCGGCGCTTGGTTAAAGAAAGCGGGATGGCAGGGCAAAAAGTGACTATTATTGTACCATCCGAACAACACGGAAGCGCCACTGCGGAAGACATACGTTATACTCTGGACACACTTGGATTCAAGGCAACAGTACGCAGTATTAGCCCGGCCATAGCCTTTACTTACATCCAGAACACTCGGAACCATTATCAGATTGCCCTTGCCGGGTGGAATGCGGATTATCCCTCGGCCTCCAGCTTCCTGCAAACTCTGTTCTCGTGCGAGACGTTCCACCCCAACTCTGACAATTCCCCCAATTACTCAGGGTTCTGTGACCCACAAATTGACCAGTTGATGCACAAGGCCGCCACGCTGGCGCTGACGGACAGATCTGCCAGCAATCACGTTTGGGCTGATGTTGACCGGCAGATCATGCAGCAGGCCCCTTTTGTACCCCTGACCCAGACACAACGCGTTGTCATGTTCTCCCGCCGGGCAAAAAACATTGTCGTCACCTTGAACGATGAAATCCTCTATTCTCAAATCCAGCTCCACTAAAACTGCTAGATTAATCCCCAGTTCGCTGCACCTCGCGCACAATGTCATGAACAAATCGCAGCTTTGCGCGGACCCCCGTGGTCAGGACAAAAGGATAAAAGTCGGCTAACCCCATGGAGCGGTTGAGGCTGTTCACTGCGTAGGTCAGGGGTAGCCATGCCCGAATGATCTCATCAAACGGCATATGTAGGTAGGGATCACGCCCAGAGGCAGGAATGGCTTGTGCATTATTAGGGGGGGCGCCAATGGTCATGTCGTAGGACAAGGCTGTTTCGAATGTGGAGACAATATGAAAGTAATGCGCCCAGGTTTCTGCAAAATCCTCCCATGGGTGGGACATGGCATAATGGCTGACATAATTTTCACGCCAGTTATCTGGTGGCAGACGCGCATAATGGTTTTGTAAAGCGGCCTGATAATCCAGTCGCTCATCACCAAATACCGCACGACACCGCTCCAGTCGGCCGCCATCGCGGATGAGCATGTTCCAGTAATAATGCCCTATTTCGTGCCGGAAATGCCCAAGGAGCGTGCGGTAGTACTCGCCCATTTTCACGCGCATGCGTTCGCGGTATGCGTCATCTGCCTCCTTGGCAGCTATGGTAATCACGCCATGGCTATGCCCTGTCATGATTGGGAGGCAGCCATCGGCTGAATCATCCAGAAAGTCAAAGACAAGCCCCTCTTGCGGGTCCTGCTGACGGGTTTTAACAGGCAGTTTCAGTCGTAAAATGGTATAAAAAAGGCGGTGTTTGGCATTTTCCAGCTTGCGCCAGCGTTCCATGTTCCCCGGTATGTTCAGGTTGGGTATTACCCGATTGAACTGACAAGCAAAACAAAACGCGCCTGTATCCTGTGCGCTGGGGCTCATCCAGTTACATACGTCATAAGCATGGTTGGCACAGAAGACGTGGTTTTCCGCGCTATTATTACACCCCACCGCGCGCCAGGCTCCCTGCCCTACTGGCACGAGTGCCGCAAGATTTGCCGTTTCGGGCATATAGCCCAGTGGAGAGTTACACTGGTCACAGCGGGTATTTTCAAAAAAAAGTAGTTGTCCGCAAGACTGGCAGGTAAAGCGCTTCATCCCGCCCTCTCCTTGTCTGTTCAGCGGTTCTTACGGGTCTTATGTAAACAGGCGTTCAACCTGCATGGATACATCAAATGTTGCCTCGCAGCGGTCCAGTAGGCCAGACACAGGTGCTGCATTTTCCGGCATGGCAGCAACAGCCAGAGGAATATGTCCTTCACACGCCAGTAGTCCAGAGGTCGTGTCAAACCCCATCCAGCCCCGCTGGGGTATAAAAATCTGGGTCCATGCATGCAGATCCCCAGTAAGAAGCTCTGCTCCTTCGGCCGTTGGAGCACTTTGAATAAGATAACCAGATACAAATCTGGCAGCATATCCCCTGCACCGCGCCATATTGACAAAGAGCCAAGCGCTGTCGCGGCAGGAGCCGGTACCGTTGCGTAATGTTTGCTCTGGAGACCAAATGCCCGGTTCCAGACGTCGCTGATACGCAACCCGGCTGGCAATGGCCTCATTAAGGGCCATCATGTCCTCCAGCGCGTCTTCCCCCGCGCTTTTGGGGCAGTCGGCCAGAAAATCCATAACTTCCGGTGCACAATCCGCTTGGTTCAGGTAATGCGCCAAAGGTAAGTCCTCACATGCATCATCTGAAGAGGTTTGGAGTAATGGGTCGTAGACCGTCATATCCGCGACCAGAGAGACTTCGATATCAAAATGCGTCAGACGGTTGGAAAAGCCGACACAAGCTACATCATTACCGCAGGAATCACGCTCCCAGCGGAGCTGACTCCCCTTGGGGCTGATGTGTAGCCCGTAGGATTCAATGGGCGTGCGGCTGGCTTGCATGGGACGTAGGCGGATGGTCTGTGGCCCCATGCTCACAGGGCGGTCATAACGGTAGCAGGTCCGATGCAGAAGCGTGACGTGTGAACTCATCAGAAATACGGTCCTGCCCTTTTTGTGACCTAACGCACTGCACGGCTGATATCTGTTGTGGTATCAGAACAATAATTTAGTGCAAAACCATAGCACTCTCTGCACCGCGTGCAAGGGACCCATGCAGGTTTGTCCAAACAAAATGCGAGCACGTATTTTGTGCTTGGCAAACGCTCTGAATCCTGCTCCGTTAATGCATAATCGAAACGTTTTGGCGCGCGGAACCTGTCTCCAGATTCAGTCCACCACGCCAGATGGGAGGCCTTTATGACGAATGCTTTACACCTTGCCCCTCCCCCAACGCATGGATTGCTGGACGACTACATTACTTCCCGATTTTTTTGCGAACTGATGAACCGCAAACGCCCGCCCCTCCCATTATTGACTGCATCAAAAAACGGCTTTCAACACTACAGATACAGGAACTCCAGAACCGTACAGCATCTGCTGAAGCTCAGCTTTATAGAATGGGTATTACCTTTACCGTTTATACTGACCGCGAGGCTATTGATCGTATTTTGCCGTTTGATGCCATTCCCCGTATTATTACCGGGGATGAATGGCAGCATATCGAGCGTGGTGTTCAGCAACGTATTCGGGCCATCAATCTTTTTTTGCATGATATTTACCATGACCGGCATATCCTGAATGATGGTGTGGTCCCAGCCGAACTGGTGCTGCAAAATGCCAATTACTGCCCGGCTATGGTCGGGCTGGATGTTCCCGGCGGAGTGTACGTTCATATTAATGGCACCGACCTTATTCGTGACCAGCAAGGCCGTTTTTTGGTGCTGGAGGATAATGCCCGCACACCCTCCGGTGTATCCTACGTTATAGAAAACAGGCATATGATGCTCAGGCTCATGCCTGATCTGGCATCAGGGCTACCAATCCGATCTGTTGAGGAATACGGACCACGGCTGCACAATGCACTGTGTGAGGTTGCGCCGGAAGGGTTGATGACCCGCAGGTTGTTCTCCTTTCCCCCGGAATTTACAATTCCGCATATTTTGAACATGTTTTTTTATCGCGGGAGATGGGTGTTCCTCTGGTGGAAGGTAAAGATCTGTTTGTGCATGACCATAAGGTGTTCATGCGTACGGTCATGGGGCCAAAACCAGTTCACGCCATCTACCGACGTCTTAATGACGAATTTCTGGACCCTCTTGCATTCAATGCGGATAGCCTGCTTGGTGTACCCGGACTTGTAGAAGCGTATCGCCGCGGCAATGTCACGCTGGCCAACGCACTGGGTACGGGCGTTGCGGATGACAAGGCCGTTTATGCCTATATGCCGCGCATTATCCGTTATTACCTTAATGAAGACCCCATACTGGACAGCGTGGAAACCCATATATGTGCTGAACCGGAAGGGCTGGCCTATACTTTGGAAAACCTCGATAAGCTGGTTGTTAAACCCGTGGGTGAGTCGGGCGGATATGGGCTGCTTATAGGCCCACAGGCAACTCGGGCCGAGCTGGATGACTTTGCCCGGAAATTACAGGACAATCCTGCCAACTATATCAGCCAACCCACAATTGGCCTGTCTGTAACGCCAACACTGTGCGGTAACTCGGTGGAAGCGCGCCACGTTGACCTCAGACCTTTTGCTGTAACCGGGCGGTCCGTATGGGTTCTGCCTGGTGGTTTGTCGCGTGTTGCCCTGCGCAAGGGTTCTCTGGTGGTCAATTCGTCCCAAGGGGGCGGCTCCAAAGATACATGGGTCATGGCATCATGATGATCGTTTCCCCCACTCCTCTCCTGTCCCGTTATGCGGAATGTATGATGTGGTTGGCGCGCTATATGGAGCGCATGGAAAATCTGGCCCGACTTCTGGAAGTTACGGAAACATTTGTCCGTAATGCGGAAGGGCAGACCGCTTGGGATTCCATTCTGGCGATCAACTCGGACGAGTGCTTATTCGAGCAGCTTCATACCTCTGCGCAGCATGCTGAAATTGTACCGTTTTACGTAACAGAAAGCCGCAACCCGTCCTCGCTGGTTTCGCTCGCTCAGGCTGTGCGCGAAAATGCGCGGGCCTTACGTCCTCTTGTGTCCATTGAATTGTGGACGCAGCTTAATGTTTTTTCACGCAATTTGCTCAATCTCAAAAACGGAGACATGACAGAGCATAACCTTGCTGAGTTGTGCACACGTGTTCGGCAGGACTGCCAAACTCATTTTGGTATTGCCGAAGGCACACTCTACCGCGATCAGGCATGGCTGTTTTACCGGCTTGGCAAAGCACTGGAACGGAGTGACCAGATTACGCGACTGATTGATATTCGCTACCATATGCTTCTCCCCCGCTCCGAAGCGCCGGGGTCAGATATTGATCTGACGCAGTGGACATCTGTCCTGCGTTCGGCCGCTGCGTACCATGCTTTCCGGCGCTTGCGCCCTGTAACACTGACTCCGGCCAATATTGTTGGTTTTTTGCTTAAAAATGATGGTTTCCCACGTTCGCTCAGTACAAATTTACGACAGATAGATGAGACGCTGGCCTTACTGGCAGTTCATGATAACCTGCGTCAGATTTGTTCGCCCTTGCGGGAATGTGTGGCAGAACTCCGCGCAAGCTTACAGGACCAGACTGCGGAAGAGATTATTATCCGTGGTCTGCATGATTATATGAGTTGGATACAAAACCAGATCAGCCATTTACAAAACGCCATAGCAGCAACATTCTGGCCTGCACCTGTTTATCCCGATGTTGCCTCAACAGCTATGGCAGATCAGGAGCAGAGTTAAATCAGGGCAGGCTGAGAACTGCCGTTGGAATGCATGGGCGGAGCACAGACATCATGATTGGAAAACTCTTTTATCCAAAAGTTTTCATACCTGTTTTGGCCGCCGGTTTTTGCATAACCAGCCTGCCCTCTCTGAGCCGACCGGCTTGTGCGGCTTTGGCTGAGGGGGCAAAAGCACCAAATTTTACACTTGAAGGAGCGCTAGCGGGGAAAAGCATGACCTTTTCCCTAAGGGCCGCTTTGTCTAAAGGCCCAGTCGTTCTTTATTTTTTTCCAGCCGCCTTCACGGCAGGTTGCACACAGGAGGCACATGATTTTGCTGCGGCAGCAGATCAGTTCAAAGCTCAGGGCGCAACATTGGTGGGTATAACGGCTGGTAACACCGACAGGGTTGCCGAGTTTTCAAAAGTTGAATGTCGGGACCGTTTTGCTGTGCTGGCTGACCCTGGGGCTCTTACGGCTGTGTTGTATCACTCGGTCAATACCGCGCATCAGACTTTGCTTTCGCAGCGCACGTCTTATGTTATCGCGCCTGATGGCACTATTTTGCTGAGCTTTACCAGCAATAATCCAGAGCAGCACGTAACAGAAACTCTGGATGCTTTAAAAAAGTGGCATAACAATACAACGCAGAAATAACACTTTTCTGCCCAAAAGGTCATGCTGCATATGGGTCGCTCAATGCTCAGCTCCAATAGATATTGGAAAAATGCGCGTGACCTCTTACTATAAGCCCCATGAAGCATAAACAGAACATGATTAGCCGCCGGATTTTTGGCTTTTCGCTTGTGGGTATTGGTCTGTCGTCTTCCTTTGACAAAGTGCTGGCCGACAGCGCGCCACCGCCTGCGCCCATTCCCAAGGCCGCTTTGCCTCGGGCTAACCCGGATAAGGCGGCAAAAAAATCGGGACCACGCATTCTATGCTATGTTGGTGGTTATACCCGTTCCGGTCCGGCTGAAAGTAATGCCACAGGTATTACGCTGTTTGAAATGAATGCCCAAAATGGCATTCTAACGCAGTTGGGGCATGTAACTCCTGCAGATAACCCGTCTTTTCTGGCCTTGTCGCCTGACCAGAACACTTTGTACACAGTAAACGAAATGAGTGATTTTGAAGGCGGCCATACGGGCTCCGTTACAGCTTCAGGGTTGACCGCCACACAGGTGTTCTTACAAAACTAAATGTCATGAGTAGCGGTGGAGCGGACCCGGCACATCTAAGTGTCCATCCATCCGGGCGATATCTGTTTATTGCCAATTATACTGGTGGCAGTGCTGCTGTTATGCGCATCCAGCCAGATGGCAGTCTGGGCCTACTGACTGATCTTGTGCATAACACCGGGCCTAAAATGCCTGAGCGGGCAGCAGATAATCCTCCCGGTAATTATGCGGTCAGCGATCATTCAGCCTCTCATGTGCATATGGTTCAGTCAGATGTAAGCGGAAAATTTGTTCTGGCCTGTGATGCTGGGCTGGACAGGGTTTATGTGTGGTCGTTTGATATGCAGAGCGGCACCTTAAAACCTGCAGCAAAACCATGGTTGGCCATGGAGCCTGGCTCTGCTCCCCGTCATTTCTGCTTTAGCCATGATGGAAAAGTTATTTACATTCTGGGTGAGCAGGACTCTCGTGTTGTTGTGGCTGATTATGACGTCCAGACAGGGGGCATGCAGGTTAAACAGACAGCATCAACAGTGACAGCCCAGTTCCGCGGCAGCACACTTGCGGCTGAAATTATTTTGCATCCAAATGGCAAATTTTTATATGTGACCAACAGGCTGGGTAATGCCATAGCCTGCTTTAAGGTGCATGAAGATGGTTCCATTACCTTGTTTGATGAGGTCTGGGCACATGCAGATTATGGACGCGCGTTAAGCTTTGACCCGTCTGGTCAGTTCGTATTTGTGGCCAATCAGCGCAGTGATTGCATTACGTCTTTTCATGTTAATGCGGACACAGGGTCACTCGAATTTACATGGCATTTTGTGCCCATAGGCACGCCAACATCCTTTGTATTTACCGTTCTTGATTCTGAATAAACACAAATAAAAAACGCCGCACCATTAGGTGCGGCGCATGAGCCTGTTTTACTTGTAGAGGCTGTCAAAAACGCCGCCGTCGGAAAAATGCTCTTTTTGCAACGTGGTCCAGCCGCCAAGGCTTTTAACATCAAATGTGTCCACTTTGGGGAACAATGCTTTGCTTTCTTCCAGAATGGCAGGGTCAACCGGGCGGAAGTAATGCTTTACACCAATTCTCTGGCCTTCGGGGGTGAACAGAAAATCCAGATATGCTTTGGCGACTTCTTCTGTGCCATGAGCTTTAACGTTTTTGTCCACCACCGAAGCCGGGGGCTCTGCCAGAATGGTCTGGGAGGGAACAACAATTTCAAATTTGTCTGGCCCTATATCCCGCGCAGCGAGCAGGGCTTCGTCCTCCCATGCCAGTAGCACGTCGCCCAGATTACGCTGTACAAAGCTGTTTGTCGCACCTCTGGCACCCGTATCCAGCACAGGCACGTGCTTGAACAGGTTTTTAAGGTAAGCTTTGGCTGTTTCTGGCGTACCATCTTTCTGATGCAGCGCCCAACCCCATGCAGCAAGATAGTTCCAACGTGCCCCGCCCGAGGTTTTGGGGTTGGGAGTAATGACCTGCACCCCATCACGGATCAGATCGGGCCAGTCATGAATGTTCTTGGGATTACCCTTGCGGACCAAAAACACAATGGTGCTGGTGTATGGTGTTGCATTGTGAGGCAGTCGGCTCTGCCAATCTGCCGCGATCAGGCCATGCTGGGCCAGCAGATCAATATCATAAGCCAGTCCAAGGGTTACGACATCTGCCGGAGCCCCTTCAAGCACGGAGCGTGCCTGCGCACCCGAACCACCATGCGCGGACTTGACGCTCACGGTATCCGCAGGGTGTTCCTTGTGCCATTGGGCGCCAAATGCCTTGTTTACATCGGCATAAAGTTCACGCGTTGGATCATAGGACACATTCAGCAGATGATAAGATTCTGCGTAGCTGGCCGAAGCCTGAAGCCCGACAAGAAGAGAAGCACCCAAAACAGCCGTTGTTTTAAGAACGGCGCGGCGGATCTGAGAAAAGCTATTCTGTTTCATAAGCCTGTTCCTTGATAATACCATCAAATTAGAAAGCGGCCTGCACACGACCGACAACCGCATTGCCACTCCGTCCCAGCAGGTCCGTGCTGACACCTGCTGCGCTTGAAACACTGAAATGCGTGTAATCAAGCATGATTTTAATGTGCTGGTTGGGGTACCA
Organism: Acetobacter okinawensis JCM 25146; assembly: GCF_000613865.1. Classification (GTDB taxonomy): domain Bacteria; phylum Pseudomonadota; class Alphaproteobacteria; order Acetobacterales; family Acetobacteraceae; genus Acetobacter; species Acetobacter okinawensis. Next base: position 100,082 of record NZ_BAJU01000004.1, on the reverse strand, counting down.
GTTCAGCCCACCTTGCCAGACAGTCTGTTTATTCCCAGCCGTTTTGCCGTCAGCTGCCACAAGGGTGCCAGCGCTGTTAATCGTGGCACCTGATGTGCGCAGGTCTGTTACGCTCCAACGCCCGCTGATTTCCAGCGCTCCCCAGTGTCCTTTTGCCGGGTCAAAGTCATATTCGACGCCAGGGGTCGTAAAGGCACCGATTTTTTCATTATATCCTCGTCCATGGCCGAGGAGTGTATAGTTGGCAGCCACGTACCAGCCATCGAAGTTGAGGGATGGCAGGGTCGCATTCCCTGCGACGTTATCATGCTGCACACCAATGTGATAATATTCACCCTTGAGCAGGAATTTTTTATACCGGAAGCCAAACTGTGGCCCCGCTGCCCAGACCTGGGAAATATTGGTTAAGGCACCAGATGTCAGCAACTGGGTTTCGCCCAGCGGCACCTCGGGGTTGTCCTTCAGTCCCGTATAATTTCTGCCACTGCTTGTCTGGTTGACCTTAAAGGCTGCTGTTGCACCAACACCAACATGCACATCAATATTCTTGGACACATAAGGCCGACCTGTGGCTCGGAACACACCGCCTGTCTGGCTGTCTGTGATTGAGGTTGTGTTGGTGCGATCACCATACTTCTGTCCGGTAAAATATCCCGCAACCAGCCAGCGTTTTTCGTAATGTTCACCACCAACACTAAACCGCCCAACACCACCGGCAATGTTGCGCACCAGATCAACAATAGTCGGGCGTTCCAAAAACTCAAACGCACCGGAGCGCTCTGCGCTGTCTTCTTCCATACGTGGCTGAAAATACCCGACAGTCAGGGTGGTGTTATGCAATCCCGTGTAGTTCAGGTTGGCCTCGAAAAGGCTTACGTTACCATCACTGTTATTAGCACCAAAGTCTGGCGTTACGTTAACAACCCAGTCTTTATAGCGCCAGGATAGATAAAGGCGAAGACGACGGGCATTTTCGGTAAATTTGTTAAAATTCCCTGCTGTTTCATGTCCACGCTGGCCAACGCCCATAAAGCCACCAAAATCTTCCTGCGCCAGAAGACCAATGGAAAAAGCATAGGCTTTATCGTCAGACGCAATGGTTGGGCGACCTTTGGGGAACCCGATCTTGATTCCGCCCACATCCACACTTTCGTCCCGAGCAGAAGCGGCCTTGAATGCACCCCATGACTGTACGGGGCTTTCCGGCAGGGCTATGCGGCTTTCGTTGGGGCTACGCGGCCCAGTGCGCGCAGGCACCACCGGGTCTTCCCTGAACCGGGGCTGAGCATCATCCTCATTCCCGGCTATCAGCGTATGGGGCTTACGGGTAACCCTATGGCTTTGCTGTGCTGAGGCATGTTCATATTTGTCGACACGCGCCTGCAGACGATGGATTTCTCCCATCATCTCACGATGCATTGCGGCAATTTCGCGCCTTAGGGCTGCATTTTCAGCGTCTGATGATGCAGCCATGGCGACGGAAGGCAAAAAAAGGCTAGAAACCGTTGTTGTTAACAGAATACTCGCCCGGACAGACACAGCCATAAGTTCCCCCAGAACTTAAAATTTTCATTTGGACATACTTTAATTCGACAAAACAGAATACCTTGTTTTGGAATCGCATCATTCAAAACATGAGAAACACACCATTATCCAAATTTACCTAAAGAGCACATGAAATGGTTATGGGAAAAGCACGGCGTATACCGCAGGCACAGAGCTTGCGGAACGCACCACCTGCTCAGGCTATGTTCTGGTTATACTGTTCAAGAGTGGTTTTGAATTTACGGATAACAGAAGTCCGCAGGTCCTGCCCGCTGGGATAGCGCTTGTTATGCAGGCTTTGAACGCTTTCATGGGCAGCATAAAAGCGACGGGTACGGCGGTCTTCTTCAAGAATAATCGCACCAACAAACGTGCCATTGATTTCAATAATACGTGATTCAAACATCATTTTAATCCTTCTGGGCAATATCTGACCCAGAAGGCAATTAAACCCACTGGTCAGGTGTTGGTATTGGCAACATCACTACATCGGCCAAGCCGACACATTCGACCAAACGGGTTTGACATCTTGCTAAGTTCCTTGCTTGCCACGCTGTTAACGTGTGGTTTTGTATCACCCATATTTCCACGCTAGTCAATTATATAATTCTGAAAATCGTTGTTTTTTTATATCACGATAAATGTTGTTATTTATGCCCGGATATCCTGATCAGGCAAATGGATAAACCCCTCCCGGTTCAGCCGCCTTGAACTGATCCAAACTGCATTTTTCTGCCAGAAGTGCAGCCATAAGGGCTTCTTTGGGGGCTTGTATGGCCTCGTCTGTCAGCTGAAATGTGCCCCAATGAACACCCAGCGCCTGCGTGGCATGTATGTCCTTATATATTCGCACGGCTTCGTGTGGATTAACGTGCTGCCCGGACATAAACCAGCGCGGTTCGTATGCACCTATGGGAATCAGGGCGACGTCCGGCGCGCCATACCGGGTGTGGAGATCGCGGAAGATCGCTCCATCCCCATAGGCTGTATCTCCCGCAAACCAGAGTTTTTGTTCTGGTGTATCCAGCCAAAAGCCAGCCCACAGGGCCATGCGCCTATCAAAAATGCCTCTGGCAGACCAATGGTATGCTGGTGTCAACGTAACTTTGAGTGTCGTATTGACCTCCACCTGATCGTGCCAGTCTCCTGTTATGATCCGTGCGTGAGGCAGAATTTTTCTGATAATATGATCGTTCCCCAACGGTACAATTATCAGCGGATCATGGCTCGCATGAAGGCGCTGGAGCGTTGTGCGATCAAGGTGATCATAATGGTTATGACTGATGAGAATAACATCAATGGGGGGAAGGTGCTCAAAATCCACGCCCGGAGCAGTAACCCGCCTTGGGCCTGCCCATGCCACGGGACTAGCCCGCTCTGACCAGACAGGGTCGGTCAGAACGTTCACCCCTGCCAGTTGAATAAGCACAGTTGCATGACCAACCATGGTGACACGCAGCCCAGCTACATTTTTTTCTGGTACAACAGAGTTAATAGCCACGGATGTTGGCCATTGTGCGGGCTGGGAAGTCCTCCGCCATTGCCAGATGTCGCGTAAAGAGCGATCGGTGGACACCTGATCGGGGTTAAAAAACCGAGACCCGTTAAAATGGTCGGTAACAGGTCCGGTGTAGTAGCGGTTACGGGTCATGCTCAGCTTTACTATTGCTCAGGCGCTAAATGCCGGGAGGAGAACAACAACGGCATTCCATAGCATTTAAAGCCTGAGGCAGGAGGAGCGCGTAATAGCTTAGCCTTGTTGCTTTAGGGCCGCATCAATTTCCAGCGCGCGTTTTGCCATGGTCAAAGCGCCTTCCCGGCTGGCTGCCCCACAAATAAAACGCGCAGGATGGGCGAATACTGCATCACTGACACCACACGCTTCGGCCAGTTTTGCCCCATCCAGCCCAGCCCACGCTTCTGGCAGGGAGATGCGTTGACCAAAAGCTCCACGTTCTGGTGGCACAGCTTTGACATTCCATTGCCCTCCCCCCGTAGGAGAGACAACATAAATTACAGGCAGGTCATGCTCGAAAATAACTTTTTCGGTGGGCATGCCCGTGTCCATAAGCAGAATACGTTTATCTTCTGCCGCAGCGTAAGAAGAGAGAACGCGATCCATGGCCTTTAAGCTGGCACGGACACGGTCAATGGTGTTGACCAGATGGGAAGCAACCGCAGTGGCTGCATTGGCGAAACCCAATGTTTCACGCCGTTTGGCTTCTTCTGGTCCGTGGAGCTCTGCCGTATCCCACGGCGGACTGCAAGCGGAGACAATATCAGCTAAAGACAATTTGCCCATTTTGGCGACGCCGTTGTCATCCTGATCGATTGGCACGACCAATGATTTGTCAATGCTCTGCCAGATTGCTGCAATCGTAGCGTCATCAACCTGTGTTCTAACAAGGTTGCGCACGGCAGCCTTCCCATAGTCTTTCCACAGCAGTCCTGCTGCACTGTATGGGGTGCCATCATCGCGCAGGGGCTTGTTTTTCATATGATGGTCGTAACGCCCCTTGGTGGGGTCATAAATGCCACCGACGTCAAAAACGATATCTGCGGCCTGAATTTGCTCAGGGTTGCGGGAGCGATAGAATTTCAGGCAGTCATCTGATGTGCCATCAAGAATACGGGCACGCAAATCTCCCATCGGGGCAAGCGCATAATGCAACACAACGTAACCCAGTGTCTCGTCAACATGGAAGTTGCCCGAGTGGGTCAAGGCCGTTGTGGTTGTGGCCTCATGACCAAGGCCGATAGGGGTGTATTCTGACATTATGACTACCTGCAAAACTGAAGATACGCGTTTGTAAGCCTTCTCATGCCGCACAGCCTGACATGAGACAACCGACTTCCTTCGGATATATGAGGGGAGCGTGTATTTTTCTTGACCTCAGTGGGCCTGACCACCGCCATGTAAGGCGGCAGACCCACTGAGGCTCATGCTTGCTAGGTATGTGCAGTTATTATTTGATGACCGCGCAGGCCACACGGTCCCCTGCCCCACCAATAGGCTGGCTTTGATAATCGTCAGGGTGGGCGTGGATGACAAGCGAAGAGCCATCCGCATCAAGCAATGCAGGTTTCCCCTTCCCTGCCTTGAGGGACACGAGGGGTGAGAACAGTTCGACCGTAGCGGTGCCGTCTGGCCCGACGAACACATTGGTCAAATCGCCTGCATCGTTCGCATTTGCGTTGAGCAGACCGTGAACGACCGGTGTGCTGGCATGGACATGTGGCCCTGCACTTGTAAATTTGGGGGCATCACATGCTGCTTTCTCGTGGAAATGCATGCCATGCCAGCCGGTGTCAGGCCTTTTGCCTCCACCCTTAGGATAACGCCTTTAGGGGCATCGGTAATCGTGACTGTGCCATGGGTTGCTCCATCTGTACCGACAAGGGTGCTAGAAGCCGTGTCGGCCGCATGTGCCAGAGACGGAAGCAAAGCCATTGCGCATGAGAGGAGAACAAAACGCTTGCTGCGAGCTATAACCACTGTGCATGTCCTTATAAAATAAACACTCATAATCATTCATGCGCCACGGAAGAATGGAAAAAACTGATCCGCAGGCTCTGATTGCGCATTAGTTTGAGACCCTAAACCATAGCGCACCTGTTCACCATACGCCAAGTCAGGCGCACCTTCTTGTCGTGACTGATAAGGCACGAACGCAGCGTGTTGAGCATGAGTTCCCGCTGTCTTTATCAGCCAGTATTCTGGCTTACAGCTTTTGTCACAAAATGATCAAATTCTTGGCAGGTCTGAAACCAGTTCAGTTCGTAAAATACCAACAAAAAATTGATATTTTTCTCATGAAAACTGGTTTTGATGGGTCGAATTATATGGACAAACATATTTTTTGGAAAGAAGATCATCAACAAAACAAGATCAAGCAGGCCGAGCCCAATAATGCATATAACTTCAGTCGTTCTTCTGCTGCTACTTGTTACTGCCGTATCTGGGCCAGTCGCACGGCTGTTGCGAGTTCCCCTACCACTTCTGCTTATTACCTGCGGTGTTGTGGCATCACTCCTTGGGTTGCACATAGAGTTCGAGCCTGAAACTTTTCTTTTACTGTTTATTCCGCCACTCCTTTTTTCAGATGCTTATCTGATGCCCCTGCGTGATTTTCGGGAGTTGCGCTGGCCTATTCTATTACTGGCTGTTGGGCTGGTTATTTTTAGTACGCTCGTCGGTGGTTATTTTATTCACTGGCTTTTGCCTGTTGTGCCTCTTGCTGCGGCATTTGCACTGGCCGCCATTCTTTCTCCCACCGATCCTGTAGCAGTAGGGGGCATGATAGACGCGACAATGTTCCGCGACGTTTTTTACATATCCTGCATGGCGAGGCTCTGCTTAATGATGCATCGGGGCTTGTCTGTTTTAAATTTGCAGTTGCCGCAGCCATAACCGGCACGTTTTCTGTTCTTAATGCGTCTGTGGGGTTTGTGCTGGTTTCTGTGGGGGGCATTGTTGTGGGCATCGTGCTCACCTTTGGCTTTAATTTCGTCAATCGTATTCTTTCCCGCCATGGTTTTGATGAGCCGACAACACAGATCACTCTGATGACCCTGTTGCCGTTTGCCGCCTACCTGCTGGCAGAACACATGGAGCTGTCGGGCATTCTCGCTGCGGTCAGTGCCGGGTTGAGCCTGAACCAGAGCCGCGTTTTTGGGGCAGCACAAACCGCGACACGCCTGCGTGGTAGTGCAGTGTGGGAAATGATTACCTTTGTTTTTAATGGTCTGGTTTTTTTGCTTCTGGGCTTGCAACTGCCCGATATTGCCAAGCAGGGCATTTACATGGCCAACAAGGCAGGGGACAGCACATGGTCCCTGATCAGCACTATTGTGCTGCTGACCTGCGTTTTGCTTCTGCTGCGGCTGGTATGGATATTTCTTCTTGGTGGCGGGCGCGAACTGATTGCAAAAGCCCGTGGCCACAAACCTGTCCCGGTTCCGTTTATGGAGACAGCGGCCATGACCATAGGCGGCGTACGTGGCGCAGTAACACTGGCGGGTATTCTCTCCCTCCCCATTGCGCAGGACGCATGCCGGAATTCCCCATGAGGGACCTGTTAGTTACGTTTGCTGCGGGGGTCATTATTACCTCCCTTTTGCTGGCCGCCGTGCTTTTGCCTGCCCTGAGCCGCTCGCTCCGGCATGATGGGGGCGATCCGGTAAACAGGGAGGCAGATGAGGTGCGCCGCCTACTGGCTCTTGAGGCCATTGCTGAAATGGAGCGCCAGTCCGCCCTTGTTACAAAACAGCTGGATGAAACGGCAGCACAGCAGCGTGCGGAAGTCACTGCGGCCCTGATTGCTGAGTATCGCTTCCGGCTCAGGTTACTGGAAGATACGCAGGACGAAAAACGACATGATGAGGATACATCCACCACGCATGATGCAGCACACCGGGAGACGGCTCTGGCCAGACGGCGGTTTGAAGCGGCCCTGCGCCTCCACCTGCTCCGAACCGAACGCAAAGCCCTGACCCGCATGCGGCATGAAGGACTGGTGAGCGACGAAACCGAGCGCTTGCTGACCCATGATCTGGATATGGAGGAAACCGTGCTTTCAGGGAGTGCCAGAGCATTGCCGCGTCATCTGGACTATAAAGACGAACCCAGACTGAGCAGTCCATTGCACTATACTGGCTGAACACCTGACGTTATGCGGCTATGTCTGTCAGCAGAACTATGGAATCCTGTGTAGCCAGCACCACTACATTGCTGGCCTGTTCAAGCATGGCACCATCACCGCACGACAGAACCGTGCCGGACAGCGCAACCTCCCCCGATACAACCAGAATATGCAGGTCCCGCCCCTGCGTTGTCTGGTAGGCCGCTCCCTGCCCTTTGGGAATCTGTGCATGTAACAGGCGGTTGCGGCCACTCAAGGCAACGGGTGCTCCATCTGCAATACTCTCCATTGCCTCGGGGTCATCCTCGGGGAATCCTGAGGCAATAATACGAAAGCCACCATCCTCCATTTGTGGAAATTCCTCACGGCTTTCCTGTTTAGGGCTGTCTCCTTCTGTGTCGGCCAGCAGCCAGAACTGGATAAAGGAGGCACCGTTCTGCCCAGCCTGCCACGTCGTGGCGTTTACCCCTGTCCCCGCACATAACAGGTGCAGGCCGCCTGCGTGTATGGTCTCGGGTACAAAACCTTCAGCTTCGGCCTGCACGCTCCCTGCCTGTAGCCATGTGATAATATCCACATTGGCCTGAGCTCCTAGCGCATAAGACCCATTGGGGGGGAGAGAGCCCAGATTGATCGCTCTCAGCCGTCCTTCGTGCCCATATTCTGGGGTTTTATAATCTGCGAAGGCAAAATGGCAGCGCAGTATCAATGTATCCGAATGCGCTTGCCCCAGACCGTCCGCTCGCCGGACAGTCATTGCGTGGTTGTTCTCAGGCATGCGTTTTTCTTCCTTCGGTTTCAGGGTAAAGCGTTTCCCACCCTCCACCAATGGCACGGTACAGATGTGTAATGGACCCAGCCACATTGGCCGTCGCCTCCACCAAGGCGCTTTGTGAGGCAAGCAGGGCATTCTGCACAGTCAGCACATTCAAAAAATCTGATGCCCCTTGCACATACTGTGCTTTGGCGACAGTGAGTGCTGTCTCGTTCTCCTTCACGGCCAGAGCTAGAGCATCTCGCCTATTTTGTGCAGCCGTGAAGTCGGCCATTGCGTCATCAATTTCCTGCCAGGCCTTAAGTACTGTACGCTGGAACAGGACGGATGCTTCCTGCTGCTGGGCCTTGCGTAAGTGAAGCTGCCCTGTCAGTCGGCCGCCTTCAAAAATTGGCAAGGTCGCTGTCGGGCCAAAACCATACTGGCGGGATGCCCATGACCCAAGACCACTGAACTGAAGCGCCTGTACATCCAAACTTCCAGATAATGTGACACGTGGGAAAAAGTCAGCCACAGCAACCCCTATGCTGGCTGTGGCGGCATGTAACCTGTCCGCAGCCATACGAATATCAGGCCGTCGCTGCGCCAGTTCTGACGGCAGGCCCATGGGTACAAATTCAGGTATGGGCGGCAAAGCTTGTGGTTGTCCCAGTTCAGCGTCCAGCGCGCCGGGTTCACGCGCGACCAGAAAACTCAGGCTGTTCAGCAGATGTGTGGCCTGTGCATGTAAGGGAGCCGAGCGGGATTCAAACAGGTGTAACTGCCCCGTTGCTTCTGCAACATCCAAACGGGTCGCCGCACCCTGCTCCAGACGCATGGCCGTCAACTGCACACTGTGGCGGGCAATGGCTATGTTGTGGTCCAGAATGCCAATCTGTGCCTGTGTTGCGCGCAGGTCTATATAGGTCTGCGCCGTTTCGGCCATGAGGGAGACAAGAATATCACGTTGCATGTCTTCCGTGGCTCTTACAGCGGCTGTTGCCGCCTCCACCTGTCGTCTGACATGTCCCCACAGGTCCACTTCCCACGATGCGTTCATGCCGTATTGCGGCAGGTTGAAGGAGGGGTTCCCCACATTTCCCGGCAGGGCCGCAGGACCAAACCCCTGCGTGCCATTGGCAATACTCCCCGCTCCAGCTTGCTCCATGCTACCCATAAGCCCCAGAATACCGTTGCTGCTGGCACGTTCGCGTGCATAAGACGCATTGGCCTCCATGTGCGGGAGTTGCGCCGCGCTGGCAATACGTCGCTCAGCCCGGCTTTGCATCAGCCGCAGGCTGGCTGCTCGCAGGTCCAGATTGGAGCTTGCAACCTCCTGCTCCAGATGGGTCAGGAGGGGATCATGGAACAGGGTCCACCATGCAGGATCAGTTGAGGCGGTACTGACACGGCTTTGTGCGGGCGGTTGGGTGACGCGCCATGTTGCGGGAGCCTTGACCTGTGGCGGATGATAATCCGGCCCTACTGTGCAGCCAGCCAGAATAGAAAGTCCAAGGCCCGCAAGAAAAAATTGCCTCATGCCATTACTGCCAGAGATAGCGTGCATCATGAGCATGCGCTCCTTCCGGTTGGGAGGCTGTGTCAATTTTCGCTTCTACGGACATGCCAACCCTCACCTTGTCAGCCAGAGGTTGGCCCGGATCAAATATCAGCTTGACCGGGATGCGCTGCACCACCTTGGTAAAATTGCCAGTAGCGTTATCGGGCTGAATAGGAGCGAAGGCGACCCCTGTCGCTGGGGCCAGTGAGTCCACGTGCGCGGCCAGCGGGTGACCGGGGAATGTATCTACCCATACGGTTGCACGCTGGCCAGCCTGTACGTGAGTTAGCTGTGTTTCCTGAAAATTGGCCAGCACGTAAGCGGCCTGTGTGGGAACGACGGCAAGAATACCCGTGCCTGGGTGGACATATGCCCCAACGCGCACGCCGCGCTCCCCGACAACACCATCTACTGGTGCCGGAATGGAGCAGTAGGAAAGGTTGAGTTCCGCCTGTCTGGCATCCCCCTGAGCATGCAGCAGAGCGCCACGAGCCCGCTCCAGCCGGGCCTGAATAACCGCAACCTGTCTGGTGGCAGCCTCCACACCGGCCTGGTCGCGGGCGATAGCGGCCTGCGCCTCTTTTTCATGCGCTTCGGACGACTGCTTCTGCTCAATAGTGCCCGCACCACCGGAGGAAAGATTACGATAGCGGGTGGTGTTCTGGCGCGCGAACAGGAGTTCGGCCTGATCCGCCATTACCGCCGCGCGCGCCTGTGCAATAAGGGCATCCTGGCGCGCAAGTTCCGCACTTAGGTTGGCAACATCGCCCTGAGCGGCCAGCATGTTCCCTTTGGCAACGTCCAGAGCAGCCTTGTAATCATCATCTTCAATATGTGCGAGTTCCTCACCTGCGTGTACGCGTTCGTTATCCTGCGCAGTCACGCGGTCTATACGGCCAGCCACCTTGGGAGCTACGGTGGTAAAATCGGCCGTAATATAGGCATCATTGGTGTACTGGTGCACACCATCTCCATTAACCAGACGCGCCCCGCCCCATGCGACAAGGGCAAGCGCGCCTGCAGCGCATCCTGCATAAAGCAGCGGTTTTTTGTAAATCATGGTCTTGTTGTTCCGGTTTAGCGGGCAGAAATGTTGGGGGATGGCGCACGGGGCGGATACACACGGTGTGGCAGCACAAGATTCATGACTGCATACCCAAGGCAGACCCAGATCAGCGCGTAGTAGATGTCGGCCAATGCCAGAACGAGCGATTGCTCATGCACAAAGGTATGAAAAACCTGCAACCCGTTCCATGCGACATGCGCACCATCGGGGGAGGTGCCGCCAAGCTGCTGTGTAATGGGGTTGTCCATCCCCCCCAACGCCAGTTGATGTGTACCATGCTGGTCCAGCAGCATGGTGGAGTGGTATTGTTCTCGCCTGCGGGTGGCGGCGGAAAACAGAGCAAACGCCACAGCATTGGCCAGCCCCTTAAGCATGTTGACCATGCCGGAAATAAAGGGACCATCCGCCGGGCCCATGGCCATGGTTGCGAGCATGAGGGTTGGAATAACCGTCATGGGCTGGCCAAAAACCTGCAATATCTGCAGCAGGTAAAAATTGTCGCGGACCCAGTCGACCGTAAGCCATGTGCCTAGCCACGAGGATACGGCAAGGCATACCATGCCGCCTGCCAGCACAAGACGGCAGTCCACCTTGCGGTTGTTACATATCCACGCGATCAGGGGCAGCATAAGCAGTTGTGGCAAGGCGACTACCAGCGATACGGGGGCAGCCTGTATGGGTCTGTAGCCACGTATGGCCTCCAGATAGGTCGCTGGAATTTCCCCCATAATGGAGCAGATGGCCAGAATACCTACCAGAGACAGCAGCGCGGCCTGAATGTTGCGTGAACGCCAGTACTGAATTCTAAAATACGGGCTGGGATGGAACGCCTCGTTAATAACAAACACAATAAAGGCGGCAATACCCCAGAATGTCAGATTGGTAATGATGGATGATCGGAACCAGTCCAGCCGGTCCCCCTGATACAGCACAATAACAAGCGAGCAGATGGCAGGCAGGCCCACAAGAATGCCCAGCCAGTTGAATTTTTCAAACCGTTCAAAATGCATGGGATCACGAGGCAGGCCATATGCCATCATGCCAATTGCAAGTGCCGCGGTTGGTATGATTTCCCAATACAGCCAATGCCAGCCCATGTGTTCGAACCAGAATGCTTCCAGTGGTAGGCCCAGATTAGGGCCAAAGGTCGCGCTCATGGCATAACCACCAATACCGAATACACGGATCTGCGGAGGTAGATATTTGAGCATGACGGTCATGAGCACTGGCGGCAGGCATCCCCCGGCAAGTCCCTGAAATGCCCGTAAAATACACAACGAAACAACATCAGGCATAAAAGGTGCTGGAATGGAGAGCAGTGCCAGAACTGCTGTCATGAAAATGGAAAAACGATAGATCGAGAACGTCATGTAGAACCACGGCGTAAAAGCCATGGCAGCAATATTGAACGCTTCGTAAATGGCGATGACCCACGTGCCTTCATCATGCCCTATGTGCATGGCGCCACGTATGTCGGAAAGACCGATTTCCGTTACGTGCTCGTTAAACCCAGCGACATGCACAGCCAAAAGCATGCCAAGGCAGCCAACAACCGTGCGTAGACCAAACGGAGGAATATAAGAGGGCAGCGGCGGTGAAGCATGGATAACAGGCTCCCCCGCCGCTAGTGCAGGAACGGCATTTGTCATACCCGGCATGTTGACGATCCGGGATGTAGAGACAACCCTCATTAACCGTAAGCAACGATTCCACTTTCTGGAATGATAAATGATGGTGCCTGCGCCAGATAAAGTCTATTTCTGTAAGGATGAGAGGCTACGACCTAGATCTGTTACGCTACCTTCAGGTTCTTATTGAGGAGGAGAGTGTCTCGCTCGCCGCAAGACGACTGAAGGTGAGTGAACCCGCCATGAGCCGCCATCTGGCCAAGCTACGCGTGGCTTTTGCGGACCCTATTCTGGTGCAGTCAGGCAGGCGGATGAGTGCTTCCGTTTTTGCTTTGGGCATTCTTGACCGTGTGCAGGAACTGGTCCGTAACGCTGACAGCCTGATAGAAACACGCGCGCTCGCCAATCTGGCCAACATGGCCCCGACTTTTACCATCCGCGCAAATGATCTGGTTGTGGCAGCTCTTGCTCTGCCTCTTTTGCAGGCCCTTAAAAAAGAATGTCCACGATGTGAGGTTATCTGGGCGCCAGAAGTGGATGACCCGGCTTCTGACCCACTAAGGCATGGGCGCGTTGACCTGTATATTGGTGCGACAGATGTGATGAAGCCTGAAATCAGGCGGCAAACCCTTTTTCGCGATCATATGCAAGGTGTTGTTCGCAAGGATCACCCCATACTGTCAACGCCTGTGACACCGCAGAACATGGTGTTGTACGATTACATCAGCGTATCCCGTCGGGGGCGGGCGCAGGGGCCGATTGACTGGGTTCTGCGGGCCCAGTACGGCCTTGCCCGGCGCATAGCCATGGTGGTTCCCAATTACCATTGCATGGTGGAAAGCCTGAAGGATTCTGACCTTATTCTGCCACTCCCCGGTATTGTCATAGACCATATATCGGTCAAGGCGCTGGGGTTGGCGACTTTTCGGTTTCCATTCCCACTGCCCAGTATAGATGCGTTTCAGGCATGGCATCCCCGGCGTGATACGGACCCGGTGCACCGATGGCTGCGGGAGACTCTTTTTCGTGTTTCGCATCGTGTTTTGGGAAATAAGGCTGCCTAGTAAGAGAGCTTACAAAAAACCGGCCGTTCGGATATAGGGGCGCAAATCGCTCAGAAATGCTTTAACACTGGCACGGGTATGCTGCCGTGTTGGCAGAACGGCGTACAGATCAATTTTTTCGCCCTGCAAATCAGGTAGAATACGTACCAGCTTGCCTTCTTCCAGATCCTGATAAACGTCGCATAGTAGTTTGTAGGCGATGCCCTGCCCCGAGAGAGCCCAGTCATGAATGATTTCAGCATTGGTTGTAGACAGGCGCGGCTCTACCATAACCACGTCGGTTTCTGTCTCGTTCCCAATAACCCATTTGTTGAGTAGTGCCATGGTTTTGTTTTTCCGTAGGCACAAACAGTCATGTTTTGGAATGTCCCGAGGATGTGTAGGCATGGAGCGGCGGGCGATATAAGCGGGAGAAGCGCATAAAACACGCATTGTGGAGGCAAGGCGGGTTACAACCGCTCCCGGTGTTTCTGGCAGGCCCAGTCTGAGCACCACATCCAGATAATCGTTAAAATCATAGTTGCCTTCTGGCGCAAGAGCCAGGTTGATCATCAGGCGAGGATGTCTGGCACTGAATTCCTCAATAAAAGGGGCAATCTGCCTACGCCCCAGTTCTACCGGTGCGCCAATGCTCAATGTGCCACGTGGCGCATTGGTGCTGGAAGATATTTCCTCCTCCAACTGGTCAATATCAGCAACAATGGTCAGGGCGCGCTCGTAATATAGCCTGCCCGTCTCACTCAGCCCAAAATGCCGCGTATTGCGGATGACCAACGTGCTTCCCAGCCGTGTTTCCAACCGGGCCAGACGGCGTGACGCGGCAGCGGGCGATGTGCCCAAGCTACGCGCGCCTGCAGAAAGACTACCGGCGTCCACCAGACTGATGAAAAAACGCAAATCCCCTGTTTCATCATAGGGCATGGGTAAGGTTCTCCCTGAGTGTCGGGTGCATGCTTATCTTTGCGTTTAGCGTAATATTATTTTTCCTTAATTGTCACTACCGAAGAAGTGAAATGAAAGGCATGTTTGTTCCAACGAACAACATTAAGCGCAAAATCTCCTTTGCGGATCTGTCAAAACCCCGATAGACGATACGAACTAGCAACGGAATGAGACTATGCCAATGCAAGCGACCGCCCAGCGGATTATGGATAATGACAATGAGCTGCCCTGCACGAAGGAAGAAGCTCTGAGGCAGAACCTTATCGGCACGTGGGAACTCGTCTCCTACAAGGTGGAAGAAAAAGAGACCGGCAATTTTATTAACGCCATGGGCTGCCCCGCGTGGTCGTGTTGTTTTTACCCCCGATGGCTGGGTGGCTTTCAATCTTGAGGGTAGTAATCGTCTGGCAGCAACCACTGATACCGATCGTGCCCAGTTAATGAAAACACTGGTCGCGTATATTGGCCGCTATCGTGTGGAAGGGGACCAGTGGATTACCACCGTGCAGACCGCTTGGGCACCAGAATGGGTTGGCACGGAACAGCGCAGAACAGTCACGGTTGATGGTCAATATGCTGATGTTGTGACCCCATGGCGCAAAATGCCTAACTGGGCTGCAGGCAAGCTTTCACGCAGCATTATTCGCTTTCGTCGTGCGCAGATGGCTGCCTGATAGCGACCATATGCGCACTAAACCACACCCCGCGCGTGTCCGAGAGCCGCACGGGGGGATGGTTATAACAATTCGTAAGGGCTTTATGCTTTCTGCAATTATTATAATGGGCAGGCTCCACTTGCGCATTGCAGATGCGCCCAATCTACAACTTCGCGCACGTTGTCATCCTTGATTTTGGCCGTAATGGCTGCAAATCTGCTGGGGGAGACCTCTTCTTCCGGTAGATATTCGTATCCTAGATCAGAATCCGCACGGCTTGGAAGCACGGCACAGCACCGCACTTTGGGCTGGTTCTGCGCCACCATGGCACGAAAACTCTCCAGATCATGGCGATCTGTATAAATTTTAAGCGTGTAAGAAACCTGATTGCCTTGTTCTGCGCCAATCCAGTATTTTTCCAGTAGGCTCAGCCAGCGATATTGCTCTTCCGGGGTCGCTTCCGGGGCCGTAAGAACACGCTCCCCCATACCAAGACGTTGGATCAACGGCACCGTAGGAAAGCCGACAACACTCATGCCGGGGAAGCTGCGCAATGAGCGAACAGGGTATCCCTTGCTCTCATAAGTGCGGAGTAACGGGTCAGCACCGTGCTCCCACACACCATCTTCGCGCCGGACACCTTTAAACTGTACCCAGCGCAAATACTGTCGTCTGGCGGGTAGATGTGCGCCCTCTGTCAGGCCAAACAGTTTGGAAGTTGTGCCCGCAGGTTTAACGGTGGTGACCGTTACCGGTCGGGCCGTGCCTGTTTCCTGCGCATAGGCATTGGCTTCTGCCTTGGCGATGGTGGAAAGCTCACACACGGCCTGCCAGAACGGTGCTGCGTGCTCCTCATCCAGCATATCGTGGAAGTCCAGCCCAAAGCGTAGCCAAGCCCATTCATGCAATCCTGTCGGGCCAATGCCGATGCGGTTTGTACGGGCGACTTCCTGCCCGTACAACGCATCCATCCGGTTTGCTCGCAGCAAAAAACGAACGCCTAATCGCACAGAATCCCGGACACGTGCATCCCATTGTTCTGCGAGCTCCGGCGCATGACGCCCCGGTGTAACCGCGTCTAATGGTATCGGGCAGGCCAGCAAAGGAGCGAAGTCACCAATTACGCAGTACCCACCTGTAACATGCAATGTAATTTCGCCGCATGGGTTAGTCGTTACGGGAAAATGGGCCCTTGCAGCGCACTCCGCCAGTTCTGCCAGCAGGGTTGCTGCCTGTGTTGCACGGTATCGTGCGGAGCAAAAATCCCGACCATCCGTATAGACAGGCTTGTCACGCGCACTTCCTGTGCGGTTATCTTCCAGCCTGTCACCGTTAATAAAGCCCGGTTCACCATTAATCCATGCGCAGCGGGTCGCTTCTGCAAAAACAGCCCGCGCATGCTCAGCCAAGGGACTGGCAGCTGTGGTGGCGTTGACATACCCCCAGAATTCCTGATCGACCATGACCGAATGGTTGGCGGTCCATAACCCGCCTTCCTCCTTTGCACGAATAAAATGCAGCACGTCTGCATCACGCCAGGATTTGGTGGCCATGCGTGCCGCACGGCGCGCACCCCCAACCTGCACTTCAACAGATAAATAGTGATCCACCCGCAGTGCCTGCTCCCAGCGGGGCATACCGTTCCTGCGCGCTGGCTCAATAACGTTGCGATAGACATTCAACAACCCACGCAGAAGCGAAACCGGGCCTGCTGCCGGTCTCCCCTGCATGCCTGTAATAGGGCTACCCGCGCAGCGAATACGGCTAAAGTCCAACACAAGGTGGTAGTCCCGATTTTGGGCAAACGCCATGGCTTCGATAGCTTCCACCGCTTTGGCCCAGCCTTCACGGCTATCGTCTATGACATGCACGATCTTGTTCGGCACCTCTGGTACTAGAGGTAGAAGGGACTGCTCCAGAAACTGTGTGACCTGTGCCTCCATCCCGGCGTCGAAGGCATCTGGCATTGTTCCCCATGGCAGTATCTGCATTTCCAGCCCAAAACGCAGCAGGGCTGCGCGGTCGCGTGGGTAATCGGGGTGCTGCACGTCCAGCACAAAATGTAACTCCGGCACCTGCGCCCAGTCTACAATGCACAGTTCATCATCATAAGCCCGACCAACGCCCGAACCGTTCAGCAGCAAATAGAATTTGGCAAAGGAGCAGATGGCAGTCGCACAGTTGGTGAACACTTCCATGTTCCGTGTGGACTGCTCTGAATCTCCATGCTGGAGGTGGCGGCCAGAAGTCAGTAGCGCGCCCGAGGCTATGGCGTTACGCAGTTGCATAACCTCCCGCTTATCCACTCCCGCCAGCAGCCCGGTGTTGCCTTGGGCAACCCGGTCGGCCACTGCGCCAAAATCTTCGTTGTCTGATGGGCGGAAAACGGTGCGCCGCCCCACGGCTTCCCCCATGCCCGGATCAAGCTGGCGAGCAATGCCTGATTGTGCACCATAGGCCCCTTCAAACGGAAAACGGGCTTGGATAGTTTGTGTCACAAGAGACTCCGCAAGTGAAAAATGCCCGTTCATGCCCTGGCTCCATCTTTTGGCACGCACTGTGATTTGCCGCCAAAAATCATTCATATTGTGCTTATTTAAAGTTCATACCACCACATATAGTATTCCGCACGTACAAAATGCAGTGCCTTAATGCGTCAAACCTTCAGAGTTCAGGGTTTGTCTACCTCGACTCTTGAAATATTTTTTTGAGAATGATCCGCATTGCGAGTCTTGAGTGAGCGCAGCTCTCAAACAGCTCATGATGCCTGCGGACGCACAGCATGCACCCTGCCCTTGCCATGCCTGAGCAGAAGCCTATGTTAGTTCCTGTTGCTGTCACGTGTGATTTTGTCAGGAGCTCCAGTTTGTCGTCCACACCCCAACTTGTTGATCCAAGATTGACACAGGCCGCAGTTTTCCTTGTTCTGACCCTCAATACAGAGACCCCGGCCTCGCCTCAGGTTCTGGACCTGCTGGGGGATATCTCCTCCCTTCTCCGTGGCATCGGCTTTCGGATTCCGGATGGCAGGCTCAGCTGTGTCACAGGCATTGGGTCACAGGCATGGGATCAGCTTTTTGGTAATCCGCGCCCCAAGGAGTTGCACCCTTTCCGTGAGATTACGGGTGTGCACCATGCGCCATCTACCGCAGGTGATCTGCTTTTCCATATCCGCGCGACCCAAATGGACCTTTGCTTTGAGCTTGCAACAGCGCTTGTTGCCCGGCTGGAGGGGGTAGCCAGCGTGGTGGATGAGGTACATGGGTTCAAATATTTTGATGCCCGAGACCTCCTTGGATTTGTCGATGGAACGGAAAACCCTTCTGGCGCAGTTGCCACACAGGCGACAATCGTTGGGGACGAAGACCCTGCCTTTGCAGGCGGGAGCTATGTGATCGTCCAGAAATATCTGCATGACCTTAAAAAATGGGATGCCATTCCAACAGAGGTGCAGGAGCATATCATCGGTCGCAAAAAGGTTTCGGACATAGAACTGCCAGAAGCAGAAAAACCCAGCTACGCTCATAATGTGCTCACCAATATTGAAGAGAATGGTGAGCAGCTTCAGATCGTGCGTGAAAACATGCCGTTTGGGACTGTGGGTAAGGGGGAATTCGGCACATATTTTATTGGCTATGCCCGCTCCCCTGCCCGCACGGAGCAGATGCTCCAGAACATGTTTATTGGTAAGCCCCCCGGCAATTATGACAGATTGCTTGACGTCAGCACCGCAGTGACCGGAACACTCTTTTTTACACCGACAAGTGAGTTTTTGGACGCAGCACCGGACATGGTAATCGAGGAGCCACAGCCTGCCGTCTTGGCGAGCGAGCAGGCCCACCCCTCGCGCAATACACACGACGGTTCCCTTGGCATTGGATCATTAAAAGATAAGGACGCCTGATATGAACAATCTGCACAAACACCTTGCTCCCATTTCCGCCGAAGCATGGGTTCAGATTGAGGAGGAGGCCAGCCGGACCATTCGCCGCCACCTTGCGGGCCGCCGTGTGGTGGATACACCTGAGCCCAAGGGTACGGCGTTTGCCGGTGTTGGAACCGGGCGAGGCAAAAAAGTAGATGTGTCCGACAATGGGGTATTGGCCACACAGCGTGAAGTGCTACCTCTGGTCGAGCTACGCGTCCCCTTCACGCTCTCGCGCGATGAGATTGATGCGGTGGAGCGTGGGGCACTTGATTCAGACTGGCAAACAGTCAAAGACGCTGCCCAGAAAATTGCCTTTGCCGAGGACCACGCCATTTTCAATGGTTTTGAGGCAGCGGGTATTTGCGGTATGCGGAAAGGCACCTCCAACCCTCACCTCAAACTTCCTGCTATGGCGAAAGATTACCCCCATGCCATTGCCGAAGCACTGAACGCTCTGCGTCTGGCCGGGGTTAATGGTCCTTATTCAGTCGTGCTGGGTGCGCAGGCTCATCTGGCCGTCAGCAGTGGGGACGATGATGGGTACCCCGTCAAAAAGCACATTGAAAGCATGATTGACGGCAAAATTATCTGGGCACCCGCTCTGGAAGGCGCATTTGTCGTATCCATGCGCGGGGGAGACTTTACTCTTGATATTGGTCAGGACTTTTCAATCGGTTATCTGAGCCATACAGCCGAGACCGTTGAATTGTATTTGCAGGAGAGTTTTGTTTTTCGGGTGCTGACCAGCGAAGCCACGGTAACACTCGACTACACTTCGGCCTGAATTCCTACCATATTCAAGCCCATTCCTGCTCAGGGTAGGTTTTGATACGGTGGTGCCGGGTCTGGGGTATACCGCCCCAGACCGGCATCCTTGTCAGAAGTTCTGACCCGTATTCCCCGGACCACCATGCGACCAGCGGTTTACGAAGCTACGATGTTAGGCGATAAGGCAGTCTGTCGCCCACATCCCCTTCCCTGCATTTTCCGAGGTCCTATGATCCGTCTCGATAATATCAGCAAATATAATGGTCACCGCGTGATCTTTATCGAGGCATCCGCAGCCTTGCAGAAGGGAGAAAAAATTGGATTGGTTGGCCCCAATGGTGCTGGCAAAACCACCCTTTTTCGGATGATTACAAAGCAGGAAGAACCAGATGAAGGCCATGTTCTGACTGACCGCGGCATAACTGTGGGTTTTTTCAATCAGGATGTGGGGGAAATGACGGGTCGCAGCGCCGTGGCCGAGGTTATGGATGGCGCTGGCCCCGTGGCGGAAGTGGGGGCAGAACTAAGCAGGCTTGAAGCCGCTATGGCCGACCCTGAGCGTATGGATGAACTGGACACCATACTGGAGCAGTTTGGCGAAATTCAGGCCCGTTTTGAAGAACTGGGAGGCTATGCGCTTGATGGTCGTGCGCGTGAGGTCCTCCATGGGCTGGGCTTTAGCCAGGAAATGATGGACGGGGATGTGGGGCGCCTGTCCGGTGGTTGGAAAATGCGTGTCGCACTGGCGCGCATCCTGCTCATGAAGCCCGATGTCATGCTGCTGGACGAACCAAGCAACCATCTGGACCTTGAAAGCCTGATCTGGCTTGAGCAGTTTTTAGCCGGGTACGATGGTGCCTTGCTCATGACATCCCATGACCGGGCTTTTATGAACCGCATCATCAACAAGGTGATTGAAATTGATGGCGGAACACTCACCAGTTTCTCGGGTGATTATGAATTTTATGAGCAGCAGCGGGCACTGAACGAAAAACACCAGCAAGCCCAGTTTGACCGCCAACAGGCTATGCTTGCCAAGGAGGTTGCATTTATTGAGCGCTTCAAGGCGCGTGCATCTCATGCTGCACAAGTGCAGAGCCGGGTTAAAAAGCTGGATAAAATTGACCGGGTGGAGCCACCCAAGCGCAGGCAGGCCCTGTCCTTTACCTTCCCGCAGGCTCCACGCTCTGGGGATTCCGTGGTTAATCTGCGTGGTGTGGACAAAAGTTACGGAAGCCGCGTTATTTACAAAGGCCTTGATCTGCTTATCCGACGCCAGGAACGCTGTTGCGTACTTGGCGTGAACGGGGCCGGTAAATCCACCCTTCTCAAGCTGGTTACGGGCACGACAGAACCAGATGCCGGAACCGTAACACTGGGTGGCAGCGTTAAAATGGGTTACTTCGCCCAACATGCCATGGACCTGCTGGATGGAGAGCGTACTGTTTTTGAAACATTGAGCGATACTTTTCCCCTTGCTGCTCAAGGCGCATTGCGCACACTGGCAGGTGGGTTCGGCTTTTCGGGCGATGATGTGGATAAAAGCTGCCGGGTCCTGTCCGGTGGGGAAAAGCCCGACTTGTCATGGCCATGATGCTTTTTGACCCACCAAATTTTCTAGTGCTGGATGAACCGACTAACCATCTGGACATCGCAACAAAGGAAATGCTGATAGCTGCTCTGGCCGATTATGATGGCACAATGCTGTTTGTCTCGCATGACCGGCATTTTCTGGCAGCTTTGTCCAACCGTGTTTTAGAACTCACTCCACAGGGATTACTGCGCTACGATGGGGGGTATACAGAATACGTTGCCCGCACAGGGCGTGAAGCGCCAGGGTTGCATGAATAACTGCATGTTTTGCATCTTCGTGGGTGTGTAGTGGAGGTTGCGTGGCAATCACAGGCGCACACAAGAGCTGTGATTAGGCCACATATCCCATGGGGCATGGAGTGAAGAGTTTACTCCATGCCATGTTGACGTCTTTTCTCGCACTTGCTGCGTACCTTACGGTAGAGTGGGAATATGGTCCGTATATTTATTGATTCCGATGCATGTCCCGTAAAAGATGAAATATACCGTGTTGCTGCACGTTATAAACTACAGGTTTTTGTCGTCTCCAACCGTATGATTGCCGTCCCCGATACCTTTCTTGTTGAGCGTATTGTTGTAGAACATGGGCCTGATGTTGCCGATGACTGGATTGCCGAACATACATTGGAAAGAGACATCATTATTACATCAGACATACCACTTGCGGCCCGTTGTGTTGAAAAAGGAGCCTATGTTCTGGAACCAAAAGGAAGGTTGCTGGATGAAAGCACAATAGGCATGGCACTGGCCATGAGGAACCTGATGACCGACCTGCGTTCCGCTGGCATGATAACGCCGGGAGGCAGCGGATTTGGAAAAGCGGATCGGTCCCGTTTTCTCTCGGAACTCGACACTCTGGCAGTCAAGGCGCAAAAACCAAAGCCTCGTCCGCTTACTGTGCCGCTTCCATGATTTCCAATATATTTAAAATTTTTCTTATGTTGGAGTAATTGTATTTTTGCATGCAATCAAAACATCATTCTCGCTTAATGCTATAACAAAAGTGAACTTCCCTTTCCCCTATTTCTCCCTCCTTGGTGATCCTCTTATTCTGGTCATAGCCACATCCTGACTGTAACGATGTTTCAAAGGAGATAGCCATGGTTGCACCCTTGCCAGCACAGGCTCAGCAAGAGCTTTACGAGCGCGGTTTTTCCCGCCGGCAAATCGGCCGCATTTCTCTTATGCTGGGTGTTGGTTCCCTTATGGCAGGCATGCCATGGCACAAAAGTCGGGCCGATACCCTGCCTGTTGGCGGCATTTACCCACCAGGTTCCATTTTGCTCAACAGTAACGAGTTCTGGACTGGTCCCTTCCCGTCTGCTCTGCCAGCCGGGCAAAAGGCATTGCTGAATGGCAATCGCTACCTGACAGGTCAAGAGCGGCAGACTTTGGTTGAAACAGCCGCGGCCTACGACCATATTTCACCAGAGTTGATAACCCCGTGGCCCGGCTCCAGCGACCCACTGTGTAGAACGGTCATTTCTTTTTGCTCGCCAACACAGGGGCTTGTGACCTGTGACCCTACTTACGAAACGGTTTGGGGCGTTGCGGAATGGCTGCAAATTCCCTTAGCCAAAGTTCCTTTGCGGGCAGACAACGGTTATAAGGCAGATGTGCGGGCCATGCTCAAGGCTAACCCACATGCAGGAATGTATTATATATGCAGCCCTAACAACCCGACGGGCACTCTTACCCCACTGGAAGATATTGCATGGCTATCACGCCATATTCCCCAAAATGCCGTTTTGGTGGCGGATGAGGCGTATTTACATTTCAGCAATGCTCCGTCTGCGGTTTCCCTTCTTGGTTCATGCCGTAATCTGATTGTATTGCGCACATTCTCCAAATTATTTGCCATGGCGGGGCTTCGTCTGGGGTTCAGTATTGCGCACCCCAGTCTGCATGACAGAATGATGCGGTATGATGGTATTTACCAGACAACCATGCTGTCTGTTCCGGCAGTTGCCATTGGCACTGATAGCCTGAAAGACAGGACAGAGATTGAAAAACGCCGTTTTGAAACAAGGCAGAACCGTAAGGTTATGCAGGCATGTTTAAGCCATTATGGTGTCAGCACCATTCCCAGTGATGCCAATATGCTTATGGCTGATTGGCGTAAGGCACCAGAGCCAATTGTTGCAAAGCTTGCGCAAAACAATGTTATTATTGGGCGTAGCTGGGCTATATGGCCAACATGCTCCAGAATCACCGTTGGGTCGGCCCATGACGTGCAGCTTTTCTGCAAAGCCATGGAGAGCGTTGGTCCATTGCTCAAATAAAAAGGGGGAGTGCGCTCCCCCTTTTTGGGTCCGGGAAAATATTGGCCCGAAAAACAGTATTTTCTGTTTTAAAATTTTTCTAGAATATTTTATCAGCCTTTAGAACTGCATGTAAAAGCACATTGCTGCCTGCTGTCACATCCTCTGGCGTCGCACTTTCTGCCTCATTATGGCTAATGCCATGCAGACATGGCACAAAGATCATAGCTGTTGGGACAACCCGGGAGACATATACGGCGTCATGCCCGGCACCGGAAACAATCTCGCGCATGGTATAGCCAAAATCTCCTGCACTTGCTTTAACGCTATCAATACATCTCGGGTCAAAATGTACGGCGGGAGAATTCCAAGTTGGTACAATTTCAACCTGTACATCGTTTGCTTCAGCACAGCTCTGCATACGCTGTAAAAAATCTTCTTCCATAACCTGCAAAACCGATTCAGACGGATTGCGCAGGTCCACAGTAAAGCGCACTTCCCTTGGCACCACGTTGCTACTGGCTGGAAGGGCGGTAATAATACCAATTGTGCTTAACCCTTCTGGCGCATGGGCAAGTGCTACAGCGTTGACCTGTTCAATCATGCGGGCCGCAGCTAGGAGTGCATCCTTGCGCATGGGCATAGGCGTTGTGCCGGCATGGGCTGAGCGACCACGCACAATAACCTCGTACCAGCGCATTCCCTGCACGCCCGTTACAATGCCTATGGTGCGTTCTTCGGCCTCCAGAACCGGCCCCTGTTCGATGTGCAGTTCAAAATACGCCGCCGCAGGGTGCTGGCCACATTGCTCTTGGCCAACAAAACCACCTTGTTCAAGCTCATGCCGCAAGGTCACGCCGTCCGTATCGGCCCGACTGCCAGCAAACTCTTCGGTAAAAGCACCACCAAAAACGCCAGAGGCCAGCATGGGAGGGGCAAACCGGGCACCTTCTTCGTTTGTCCAGTTTACGACTTCAAGTGGATGATCCGTGTTTATGTTGGCTGCATGCAGTGCCCGAAGTACGGCAATACCACCCAGAACACCCAGAATACCATCAAAACGGCCACCAGTTACCTGTGTGTCCAGATGGCTTCCCATCATAATAGGGGGGAGATCATTGTGGGTGCCAGCACGGCGGGCAAACTGGTTGCCCATGGAATCATAGGTTACCGTGCAGCCTAGTGCCTTGCATGTCTGCTCAAACCAAGCACGAACCTGCCTGTCTTCTTGTGACAGGGCAAGGCGGCATATACCACCTTTTTCTGTGCCGCCAAAAGCTGCGGTTGTCACAAGATCCTGCCACAGGTCCTGCCCATTGATTGTCAGGTTGGCGTACTGGCTCATATCCTGTCCATTTCCCGTTCAAGCTGTTTTGTCTTCAGTAGCCACGCGTTACGTCACACAGTAGTGCAGGCTTTTCGCCCCGCTCCAGAGAGGCCACGACATCGGCCACATAACGGGCCTGCACCTCGCGCGACGCTTCGGAGGCCACATGTGGCGTTATGGTCAGACGCGGGTGGTGCCAAAGTGCACTATCATCTGGCAAAGGCTCGGGGGTTACCACATCCAGCACCGCACCACACAATGTGCCATCATCCAATGCACGGAGCAGATCACTCTGCACCACGTGGCGCCCCCGGCCGACATTTACAAAACCTGCACCTTTAGGCAGATGGCTGAGCAGAACGTGTCGATCAGTCCGTCTGTTGCGGGGGTTGCGGGCAGCAGGTTAATCAGAACGTCCAGTTCGCCCAAAAAATCAGGCAGTGCCTCCACGCCGCTCCATACAGTTACGCCATCCAGTTCCGCGGGCGTTCGTTTCCAGCCAGATACGCAAAAACCGACGTGGGCCAGCGCCTGAGCCACATATGCTCCAAGGTGCCCAAGCCCCATAATGCCTACTCGGGTCGTATTGGACGTGCGACTGCATACATTGTTGCGCCACAGGCCCTGCTGCTGTTGCATTGCCCATGTTCGCGCATCTCGCAGCAGACCGATGACGGCCCACAGCACATAATCGGCCATGAGGCGGGCGGTCTGCTCTCCCCCCATCCGTACCAGTGGCACATGGCGTGGGAAGTCTGCATGTGCCAGAAGATGATCAACCCCTGCCCCCGTGCACACAATTCCCTTCATGCACGCAAGGCGTTCCATATGGTCTGGCCGGGGGCTCCAGACCAGTGCATAATCATCTTCTCCGGCGGTATAGGCCGGATCATACCATGAGCATACACTGACCTGTGGAGCGACCGAAGCAAAAGCCAGACGCCAACTTTCAAACGCTTTTTTACCGTCTGCGCTGATAACAATACGTGCTGGCATCCACCTTGCTCCTTATAAGACCTGTCTTACGCGGTCTGCAGAGACTGACGGCGCAGGGGCATGGTCATGCAATGAATACTACCACCGCCGCGGGAGAACTGGTTAAGCTCAGGGTCCAGAACACTCAGTCCTTCGGCCCGCAGCATTGCGTTGATCCGCGTTGAATGGCGCGGGCTTACCACACGGTCCCGCCCCAGAGCCAGCACGTTGCAGCCCATATCACGCATGGCTTCGCGGTAGGTTACGGGCAGAATGCGAATGCCCTGCGCCCGGAACCACTCCAGATCAGCCTCATCCAGCACGTCCACCGCAGCGATAGCCAGATTTCTGCCACCATGCAGAAAATAACGTCCAGATGCAGGAAATGCTCGGGAAAATGGATCATCCGGCAGGTCCACCCAGCCTCTTCAAACCAGCTGATAAACTCGGCCGCGCCTTTTGTGTCCGTGCGTCCTCCGCTTACCCCCACAGCCAACAGACCGGGGCGGATAATATGAATATCCCCCCCTTCTATACGCCCTGCGGTGCAGGTGCGCCAGATTTCGTCCGGAGCGTAAAAAGTGCGGATTTCCTTTTCTTCCCCCACCCGCTCCGAGCGTGACAGACTGGTAACAACCGTGCCAAAAGGCGTTGTTTGCGAACTGTCACGGGTATAAACCTCGTAAGGCATATCCTTGTGCGGTGCAAGAAAATGGCAGGAAACATCAGCCCCCTTCAAGGTTGATACCAGCTCGTCAAACTGGCTGTGCAGGATTGTCCTGTCTATGCTGCCACCATTCGCCATTGTCTGGATGGCGATGTCATTGCTTGGTATCCATTCGTAATAATCTGGCGGGCAAAGAAGGACATCTGTCAGCACACCGGTTTCACTATCAATAAACCATCTGTTCGCTGCCATGTCTTGAAAATCCTCAAGGTATCTAAGTTGCTCCTGCAAGCTATCCGAGGCTTGTTACGACCCCAATACGAACAGACATGAGTTTACTTTAGTTTTTTCGCAATTATGTGCAAATAACGCAGAAAACCGTCATTCTACGGCTCTTGTGCTCTCTCATGTTTATATGGGGCAGACAGTTCGCCCTTCACATCATATATTTTCCACGCCATAATTATTTTGATAAAAGAACAATAACGGTTTGCCCGTAAAAACAGGAGGTTGGGGCAACCTGCCCTCCTTGACGCCCCACTCTACAGGAGCATTCAGACCATGACGGGAAGCAGCCACAAAACACCCCGCCCAAGAAAAAGAGCACGTGGTTTTCAGGGGCATGTTTCCGAGATTGACCTGCGGCTGCTCCGCGTCTTTCACACAGTGGCCGAACAGGGGGGCTTCAGTGCTGCGGAAATTACGCTAGGCAAAAGCAAATCCTCCATCAGCCTTGACATCTCGGCACTGGAAACCCGCCTTGGCCTGACAATCTGCCTGCGTGGGCGTAGTGGCTTTGCGCTGACTGATGAAGGACGGGAAGTGCTGGAGGCAACGCGCTCGCTTTTTATAAATCTTGAGCACTTCCGCCAGCAGATCAATCAGGCAAGTGGCGTGCTGAGCGGCACATTTACCCTGTACGTGCCCGACAATATACAGACCCATGGTGAAACGCCGTTAGTCAAAGCCATTCACACCTTTACGCAAAGCCACCCCGGTGTGTTCATGCACCTGCATTCCGCTTCCACCAAGGAAGTGGAAGTGGCAGTGATGAACGGTCAGGCTACGGCGGGTATTGCCCTTTACGCGCAGGGGCGTGCTCCTCAGGGCTGTCGTCCACTTGTCGCTGAGGCATCCTATCTTTTCTGCGGCGCGAGGCATCCCCTGTTCGATGTCCCGGAAGAAGAAATCACTCTGGACGTTCTGGCCAGCCAAAGCATGGTGAGTGTTGGAGAAGTGGCCACATCCGATATGTGGGAAAGCATACGCCATCATTTTACCTACCGCGCCAAAGCCGACAAACTGGATGCCCGCGCACTGCTTATTCTTTCTGGCAGTTATATTGGTTTTCTGCCCGAAGTTTTTGCGGCCCCCCTTGTGGCCCAAGGCTCCTGCGCCGGATTGCGTTCAACAACCTGCGCCTGATTACCTGCTGTCACCTACTGACACGTACCTCGCCCGAAACCAGTCTGATGGTCGAAACGTTCCGTTCCCTTCTGGAAGCTTCCTATTGATGATCAGCTTTTTCTCCTTCTTGCCGCTCACGCGGCACTTTCGCCTTGCTGCGGCACTTGCTGGCATCCTTGTAGCAACTGCTGGGCTGCACGGACTGGCTCAGGCCGAACCGGTTCCTTCGTTCGTGCAAAATGGCGTACTGACCATTTGTACAAACCCGACACTCCCGCCGATGACCTTTGTTAAAGGGCAGGATGTCAGCCATCCGGAAGGGTTCGATATTGACGTAGCGCAGGCTCTGGCCAACCGCTGGCAGGCTCGCCTGTCCGTCATTACCATGGATTTTACTGGCCTGTTCCCCAGTCTTTCCGCCCAGCGGTGCGGGTTGGTCATGAGTGGTATTATCCGCACACCCGCGCGGGAAAAAAGCTTTGATGCGGTCACTTATCAGGATACCGCACTGGTTGTTGTTGGCCGTAAGGGCACCCCTTCCCTTACCAGCATGGATGAACTTGCAGGCAAAAGTATCGCCGTTGAATCCGGCACCAGTTATATTACCAGACTGGGGCTTATCAACGATACTCTTGTAGCGGCTGGCAAGCCCCCCATGATTATTCAGCAATACCCGACTGAAGAACAGGTGGTGCAGCAGGTCCTGATCGGTCGTGTGTTTGCCTTTGTCAGTCAGGACGTTGAGCTCTTCTTTCGTATGCGCCAGCTGGGGGACAAGCTCCATGTTTTGATTACCCCGGATATTCCTGATTATCACCATTTTGCCATTTATCTGCGCCCGAATGCGGCGGATCAGACGCAGCTTCAGTCAGCGATCAGTGCGCTGGAAACAGACGGCACGCTGTCAGCACTTCGTACCAAATGGTCTGTTACAGACCAGTCCACAAAAAATGGTGCGGCAAATGTGAGTGCCAGTTCCATGTTTGACTGGAATGCCTTTTTTTCCGCCCTTACCTCCACCGCTTTTCTTCATGGTGCACTCATTACGCTGAGCGTGGCCCTGATTTCACACATCATCGCCATCACCATCTCGGTGCCGATTGCCATTGTGCTGAACAGCCCGCAGAAATCGGTGCTTAAAATTGTGCTGGAAGGTTATGTCTCCCTTTTTCGTGCGGCACCAACCCTGCTTCAGCTTCTTTTTATATGGAACGCCGTACCGCAGTTCTTTCCCATTTTTCGGGAACAGTGGTTTACGCCGTTTTTGGCCACCATTCTTGCATTGTCCGTGAATGAATCAGCCTATCAGGTGGAAATCAACCGGGCCGCACTCAGTGCTGTGGACCCTGGTCAGGAGCTTGGCGCCAGTGCTCTGGGGTTGAGCCGGCGCGATATTTACTGGCGTGTTATTTTTCCTCAAGCTTTCCGCATTGCCCTCCCGCCCACCATCAAACGAATTTATCAATTTGCTAAAAATTACCTCTCTTGCGTCTGTTATTTCACTGCAGGAACTTCTGGCTGTGACACAGATACAGGTTGCACGCACTTTTGCTTTTACTGAGTATTATGCGGCGGCGCTTGTTTATTATCTGGTTATGGTATTTTTCTTTCTTTTCCTGCAAAAACGGGTCGAACGACGTTTTGCCTGGTCAGACCGTAAAAAGGTTGTTTCCAATGCAGCATGAAACCACAGACCTCCCCATGATTTCCGTGAGGGGTATGAGCAAACTGTTTGGTGAATTTGTCGCACTCGACCGTGTGGATTTTGATGTCAGTCGTGGTGAGAAAATTGTGGTCCTTGGACCATCCGGGTCAGGGAAATCAACCCTGATCCGCACCCTCAACCGCATTGAACCACACGACATTGGTACGTTGACCATCAATGGCAAGCTGATCAACGAGAAAACAGACCCTATTCAGCTCCGCTGCATGGTGGGCATGGTTTTCCAGAACTATAACCTGTTCCCGCATCTGAGTGTTCTGGAAAACTGTATTCTTGCTCCCATGCGGGTCAAACACATGAGCAGGATCGAAGCAACGGCCCTTGCACGCCGTTACCTTGAGCAGGTGGGTATCCCGGATCAGGCAGACAAATACCCCATCCAGCTTTCTGGTGGGCAGCAGCAACGTGTGGCTATTGCGCGCGCGCTGTGCATGCAGCCACAGGTCATGCTGTTTGATGAGCCTACAGCAGCGTTAGACCCGGAGGCTATTGTTGGCGTAGTCAGTATTATGGATGAACTGGCCGAACAAGGCATTACAACTGTTTGCGTAACGCATGAAATGGCTTTTAGCCGCCGTATTGCAGATCGTATTATTTTTATGGATCAAGGGAAAATAGTTGAAATCACTCCCCCTGAAACTTTTTTCACCACCCCCAAAACAGACCGTGCTCAGAATTTTCTTAACCAGATGCTCCGGTATTGAACGCCTGCATCTCCCGCATGCCAATCAACAAAAGTATGATTTAGTCATTTTCAAACGAATGTAGGGGATATTTCGTTATGAAATAAAAACGAAAAGACCGGTCATCTTTGCGCCCCAGGAGCCGGTTCCAACGGGAATGAAACAGGAAAACGGGCATGAAATCATATTTTTTACGTCGGTCCTTCCGCCTTCTGGCTTCGGTGCCAAGATATGTAAGCCTGCCAGCTTTGCCCTGCCTGCTTCTGGCATCGACCTCAACACTGGCAACCGCCGCAACACCTGTTGCCAGTAGCCAGCCTGTTGCAAAAAGCCACGTAAGCGCAAACGGCAAACATGCCTCTGCCCCTTCCAGACGTAAAAACACAGCACCACGCAATGGTTCTACTGAAGAAGTCGAGGTCAGTCAGACCCACACGCATCGCTACCTGTCTCAACCTGCCACAGTTAACGTGATCAGCGGGCAGGAGCTGCGCGCTCTTCATCTTGAGAGCCCAAAGGATATTGCCTCCTTCACTCCCGGTGTTACTGCTTCTAATGCTGTGTCCGGCTCTGCTCCTATTTTTTCAATCCGTGGCGTTGGGCTGGATGACTACGTGGGCACCAACATGGGGGGCATTGGCATTTATCTGGATGGGCTGCTGGCCCCGTTCCCGGTTTTCTACACCGGACAAATGCTTGATATTGAGAGTGTCTCCACAGAAAAAGGCCCTCAGGGCTTTGACATGGGGCGCAGCACGACGGGTGGCAGCATCAACATCCAGTCGGTAAAGCCGTCCGACAAGTTTGGTGGTTATGCAGAGTGGGGTTACAGCAGCTATAATACCAACCATGGCCGCTTTGCTATTAATACGCCCATTACAAATAAAATCTTCAACCGCTTTGCCTTCAACTACGTCAAAGGTGATGGCTGGCAAAAAGACATCAATACAGGAGATCGCTACGGCTCGCAGGACCTGCTGGCGTTGCGCAACCTGACCAAATTTGTGGTGGATGACACATCTTCCGTGTTGCTTAACATCCACTACACGCGCGACAAAGGCCGTTCGACCTCCCCGCAGGATATTTCATCCCCCAGCGACGGCGGGGCTGGTCTTCATCCCAACGCCAACTCCGTTAATGTGGGGAACTCTCCTCCACACCGGAACGAGAATGGCGGTGGCGTGTCTGTTAATTACACCAAGGCGTTTGACTTTGGCACTTTTTCTTCCACGACAGGGATCGATTTTTACCGTCGCAATGATCTGGATAACTACGACGGGCTTGACACGCAGGTTGCCGACTATCGCTGGAATGACACGGCGATCGCGCAGTCGCATGACATGCACCTGCGTATGAATCTGGCAAAAATCTTTCATCTGACCGTAGGTGTTTACGAATCTTACGACAAGATCGATGGGGAATACACCAGCTACCGTGGGGCTACCAGAGACCCCCATGCAAACTTTACAAACCATTTCTCCCAGCAGAACGTGTCCACCGGGCTGTACATCAATACAGTCACCAACATTACCAAAAAGCTCGATTTCCTTGCTGGTGGCCGCCTGTCCTATGATGAACGAGGCTTTAATGGTGGCACCAGAAGCTATCCTGTTGGTTCTGCCAGTAGCTCCCAGCTTAGCTACCTGAACACAACCCATAGTTACCATCGCTTTACCGGGCGTGTTGGGCTGCGTTACGAGATTGTGCCGAACACCTATGCGTATGGCACAATCTCCAATGGCTACAAAGCAGGATCCTATTTTGTGGCCCCTGTACTGCTGCCGCAGGCACTTGATTACGTTAAACCTGAAAACCTGATCGCCTACGAAATTGGTATTAAATCCTCCTTGCTGCATAATAAAGTGCAGCTTGAAGGCTCTTTGTTTGATTATGAATACCATAACCGGCAGACACTGTTCTTTGAAGTTTTTGACCCGGTGAATAGCCTGAACTCACTCACATTGGGTACCATTCCGCGTGCACGCACACGTGGGGGCGAAATTTCCGGCACGTTCCATGATGTTATTCCCAATCTTGATCTGCACGGATCCTTTGCATATTTGGATGCACAATCCAAAAGCACCGTGCTTGATGATGGGGGCAACGCTCTTGTTACCAAGAACTCTTCTCTCCCGTTCTCTCCGCGTTTTTCATGGAGTGCTGTGGCGCGTTACGGCATAGACATCAGCCGCTATCGCACCACCCTGCAAGCTAGCTTTACATGGAAGGATAACATGTGGGCCGCTCTGGGTGACCCCAATGCACAGAACGGGAAAATCAGCTCCCTTGGTCTGCGTATGGAATTTGGCCCCAAAACCGGCAAGTGGAACGCTGCAGTTTATGTAGACAACCTGCAGAACAATGCCCGCAGCAACTATTCCTTTACCGGGAATGACGGCAACCGCGTACAGTACATCCAGACACCCCGCTGGATTGGTTGTGACTTGCACTACAACTTCTGAACGACTGGCCTGTATCAGGAACGCGTAAATGCAGCTTGAACTTTTCCGGACTTTATGGGGAGACAACCGCCGGTGGGACTATCCACTGGCGGAAGCCCGCGCGGCAGGCTTTAAAGGGCTGGAAGCCCGTATTCCAGCCACTGCTGATCAAGCCCGTGCGTGCGCCACAATTTTGCAAGACGCGAGTGCGCCCTATATTGCCATCGCCATGACGGGCGGCGGCGTTATTCCCGCCCAGAGTGCCACAGTGCAGGACCACTTGAATGACCTGCGAGATGCGGTGGATCGCGTTCTGCTCATGGAACCCCAGTTTGTAACCATTCTTGGGGGGAACGACCGCTGGCCAGCCAGTCAGCAGGTGGAATTTATGGCTCAGGCACAGACGATCTGCCATTCGGCTGGCCTGCTCTGCTGTTTTGAGACACATCGCTCCCGCATTCTGGCAACACCATGGGTAACACTGGACGTTATTGCGCAACTGCCAGACGTGTTGTTTACGGCCGACATAAGCCACTGGGTTGTGTGCTGTGAGCGCCTGCTGAATGACCCGGCAGATGACCTGTCCACTTTTGTGGAACGTGTGCACCATATTCAGGCACGGGTTGGCTATGATCAGGGGCCACAGGCGCCCCATCCCGGCGCACCGGAATATGCAGCGGCACTGCGCTTTCACCAGAGTATCTGGCAGCAGATATGGCTGAGCCAGCGTGCACGTGGATACACCACTACCACCATGACGCCCGAATGTGGGCCGGATGGTTATCTGCACACCCTGCCGTTTACCAACATGCCCGTAGCCGACCTGTGGTCACTCAATATCTGGACAGGCCAGACCGAGCGCGCGCACTTTCAACATGTTCTGTCAGATACTGGCAGCAAATAAGGAACTGGGTTGATGTCTGTTTCCAAAACCACTGACACCTTTACCCGCATCCCGGTCATTGACATCAAGGGCCTGTACAGCGACGACATTGCTCAGCGTCAGGCTGTTGCTGAACAGTTGGGTGAGGCCGCACGCAATGTCGGTTTCCTCTATATTTCCGGCCATCAGGTTAGTGCGGAGTTGATTGAAGGTGTTCGCAAGGCTGCGCGGGATTTTTTTGCCCAGCCTTTTGACAGAAAAATGGAGTACTACATCGGCGCGTCCGCCACCCACAAAGGCTTTGTGCCCGAAGGAGAAGAAGTCTATTCCGCCGGTCGCCCGGACCATAAGGAAGCCTTTGATATTGGCTACGAGGTGCCCGCCAATCATCCTCTGGTGCAAGCAGGCACGCCTTTGCTGGGACCAAACAACTGGCCGGATATTCCCGGTTTTCGGACAAAGGCGGAAGCCTACTACCGTGCAGTGTTTGATCTGGGGCGCACCCTTTTTCGTGGGTTCGCCCTGGCTCTGGGGCTGGACGAAAAATATTTTGATACCGTTGCCAACTTCCCGCCGTCCAAACTCCGCATGATTCACTATCCGTATGATGCCGATGTGCAGGACGCACCCGGAATTGGCGCCCATACCGATTACGAATGCTTTACAATCCTTCTGGCTGATAAACCGGGGCTGGAAGTTATGAACGGCCATGGGGAGTGGATTGACGCCCCCCCTATTCCCGGTGCGTTTGTCGTGAATATCGGCGATATGCTCGAAGTCATGACCGCGGGGGAATTTGTGGCAACAGCGCACAGGGTTCGCAAGGTGGCGGAGGAACGCTACTCTTTCCCACTTTTTTATGCCTGCGATTACCATACCCAGATCCGCCCCCTGCCCGCCTTTGCAAAAGGCGATGAGGCATCATACGAAACCATTACAATTGGGGAGCATATGTGGTCGCAAGCCCTGCAAACGTACCAGTATCTTGTGCGCAAGGTTGAAAAAGGCGATCTCAAACTCCCCGAAGGAGCACGCAAAACTGCCACATTCGGCCATTTCAAGCGCGTTGCCTCTGCCTGAGATAGTTATTTTATATTCAAGGATCATAAAGCCATGACCATCCAACAGTCCGAACAGGAACTGCGCGAAGACCTTGCCGCAGCATACCGGCTTATTGCCCATTTTGGGATGACCGATATGGTGTACACCCATCTCTCCCTGCGCCTACCCGGTGGTGGGCACCGCTATCTGGTGAACCCTTACGGCCTTCTGTTTGAAGAAATTACAGCCAGTTCTCTGGTCATTGTAGATGCCGATGGTATTCCGCAACAAGAAACAAGCTGGGCCATTAACCCTGCCGGCTTTGTTATTCACTCGGCCATCCACGCCAACAGGCCAGATGCCGCCTGCGTCATCCACACTCACACTGTACCCGGCATGGTGGTTGCAGCGCAGGATAAGGGTATTCTCCCTTTGAATCAGATCAATATCGAATTTTATGGTTCGGTGGCCTTCCATGCCTATGAAGGTATTGCGGCTGATGATAACCTGAGTGAGCGTGAGCGTCTTGTACGTGACCTTGGCAACCACAACGCCATTATTTTGCAAAACCATGGTTTGCTGACTGTTGGCAGCACCGTGGCACAGGCTTTTTACCGCATATATTATATGGAGCAGGCCTGCAAAATTCAGATTGCGGCCCAAGCTACCGGCGTGCCATTGCACGTTCCCTCAGAAGAAAAACTTCTGCGTGCAAAAAATCAGTTTGAAACAGACCCCGATCAGGGGCAGATGATCTGGAAAGCCCTGCGCCGTAAACTGGACAGGGAGCAGCCCGACTACAAAAACTAAAAACCATATCTACCAGTATGTTACCTGAGGGGAAGACCAGCTCTTCCCCTTGTTTATCGCCAGATTTGGCGTGCCCAGCCGCCCAGACAGACAGGACCGCGCGTGATGAAACACACGTCAGGAACATACAGCTTGAAACGTAGAGACCTGTTTGCGGCCTCTCTGGCTGCCGGGATGATGGGGGTTGCACGCCGTGGCTGGAGTGCCACACCAGACGGAACCGCCCCCCAGGCAGCCGCGGCCCTTGGCCGCACGGCCTTGCATGGCACCATCCCCCGGCTGGTGCCTATTCGCGCCCATGCCGACCAGATCATGGACATCAAGGTCTGCCTCCGCCCCTTCCGCCCGGCGGGGCCACGCATGGACGTGGAACATGTGGCAGGCAAAACCGTTGTGCATAATTACGGCCACGGCGGCAGTGCTGGTCACTCTCCTGGGGGGCAGCATATCTGGCGGTCGGGCATGCGGCGGCAACACTGGAGCGCAGAGTTGCGGTTATTGGCTGTGGTATTATCGGCCTGACATCGGCCCTGACCGCACTGCGCGCGGGGCTGGATGTGACCATCTATACCCGCGATCTTTTGCCCCATACGCGTTCTGTGCGGGCCAACGGGAGCTGGACCCCGGACTCCCGCATTGCCCTGAGTGCGCAGGCCAGCCCAAATTTTGCCCGAACATGGGAGCAGATGGCCCGTTACTCCCTGCAGACCTATCGCGACTATTTGGGCCTGCCCGGCAACCCGATTGATTTTCGTGATAACTTTACCCTGTCTGACACGCCGCTCGATGCCGCCGACCACGCCCCTGCCCCGACCGATGCGGGCAAAGGCACCTTTGCCACCACAGGTGCCCCCCAGAGCAGTGCTGAGTTTGCCTCATATGCGGGCCTGATTGCAGACGTAACGCCCGCACCCGAACTGCTGGCCGGGGCGGACAACCCCTTTCCCGTAGCCTATGCGCGGCGCACACCGCTCATGATCTATAATTTTGGTGCTTACTCCCATCTGCTGCTCTCGGAGTTCCATCAGGCCGGGGGGCGGATTGTTATCCGCGAGTTCCATAGCCCGGCCGATCTGGCGGACCTGCCCGAGCGTGTGGTTATCAACTGCCCCGGCTATGCTGCGCGGGAATGGTGGAATGATAAATCCCTCATTCCCGTTCGCGGCCAGACAAGCTGGCTCCCCCCTCAGCCTGATGCCCCTTATGCTCTGGAATACAAAGGGGTCGCCATGATCTCCAAATCCGATGGGGTGATGATCCAAGGATACGACATGTATGGCCTTGGAGACATGGATGGGGTTGGTAACAGTTTTGAACATGCCGACCGTGCGGAGGCGGAAAAAGCCGTTACCATTATTGGTGATCTTTTTACCCGTTTTCAGCCACGTAATGGATAAGGACGGTACCATGTTTTCCCGCCCTCTTTTCTTCCAGCGTTCGCTCCTCATGGCATGGGCAGTGGCCTGCCTGCACTTTGCTGGAGCAGCACGGGCCGATACGCAACAGCGAGCAGCCACAAGCAACCGAAGCAGCAATGGAGCGGCTCTTACCTTTTCTGCCGAGCAGGTATCGCACGGTGCCCAAGTTTACGCCGGAACATGCGCCATGTGCCATGGTACGAGCCTTGAGGGCGGCCATGATGTGCCTGATCTGGGGAGTTATTTTACTGCTCGCTGGGCCAATGCGCCATTAGCCCAACTGACCGGATACATATCCCGCGCCATGCCCCTCATGGCCCCCGGCACTCTATCTTCACAAGATACAGTGGCTCTTGTTGCATTTCTGTTGCGCCAGAATGGTGTTCGTCCTTCCAGCAATACTCCCATGCCGGTGGATGAGCGGCAGTTAGCCAAACTTTATTTTCCGGCAATGGGCATTGCGACTTCTTCTTGGCCGGAGTTGCATGCCAGAAAAAATTCAAAAACAGATCAGTAACCTGCCTTTGCCTGCTTAGCAGGTACTCAGATGCCGCCGTTTGATTTTCCCCGATACTGTGGTTGGCAGGTGCTCCACAAAGCGTACCTCCCGCAACCCTACCCATCTGCCAAGTGCGAGGCTCACCGCTCCAATAATTTCCTCGCAAGATGGAGGACTGGCAGCGTCAAGGGGGACTACATAAGCAACAGGTCGCTGCCCTCGCAGATCATCAGGAACGGCAACTACAGCACAGGAGTGGACTGCAGGATGGGAGGCAATGATCTTCTCAATCTGTACGCCCGAAATCCGGCGCCCGGCAACTTTGATCACATCATCAGAGCGCCCGAGCATATGAACAGCGCGGGTGGCATCGATCATTCCTTCATCAAAGGTGCGATAGTACCTACCGGTTTCATCAAGATATACGGCAGGTGCATGGATGTCTCCATCCTTCCATATCCCTGCCAGGCAGCCGGGGGGCAGCGGCAGGGACAGGACAATTTCGCCGCAGGGTTCGTCCGGGTGACATGGCACAATAACCGGGTCAAACCCGGGTGCGGGTCGTCCTATGTCGTTTTTGAGTGAGGCGGGTTCCTGCTCAGCCAGACCAAAAAATGCGCAGTAATGCTCCACCCGGTTTCCGTCTGCCACCAGTGATTGACCACAGGTTTGCGGAAATAGGAACGCGCCCAGTCCAGTAGTGTGGGGTCCGCATATTCCCCGGCTACAAAAATATGGGCAAGTGCGGGCAGGATAACCCCTGACAGATGTCGACTTTCCTGTCGCATAAGTCGCATTTGTGTGGGCGTCGTAAACAGGCACCTGATCTTGTAATCCGAACAGAGAGCACGAATGGCAGAAGCCGATGCACCACCTTCCACGATCACACTCGTGCAACCGCTGATCAGCGGCGCATAAACGCCATACGAGTGACCAACAACCCACCCCAGATCCGATGTAGTCAAAAACGTATCACCGGGTTTGCAGCCATAGATCAGGTCCATGGACAAGGCCATCGCTACAGCATGGCCGCCATTGTCGCGCACAATCCCCTTTGCTTTGCCTGTTGTCCCGGATGTATGCAGGATATATAACGGGTCTTCAGAACGCAGCATGACCGGATCGACTGCTGCCGAGTGCTCCAGAGTATGGAAATCATGATCCCGTGCGGGCATAAGGGCTGCCGGGCAGGCTGTGCGCTGCGCAACCACACAGGCCTGCGGTCTGTGCCTTGCTGTTGCAAGGGCCTCATTCAGAACAGGTGTGGATGGAACAGCCTTTTGCCCCTGAAAGCTGCAACTGGCGATAATGATGACTTTTGGTGCCACATCATCAATCCGTTGGGCAAGCTCTGCCCCCGCGTAACCTGCAAAAACCACCACATGCACTGCCCCAATCCGGGCACAGGCCAGCATGGCAATGACCGTTTCGACCATCGTAGGCATAACGATCAGAACATGATCCCCCTGCCCTACCCCGAGCGACCGCAGGCCACCGGCAAACCCGGAGACCCTGCCCAGCAACTCCTGATAGGTGATGATCTGGCGCTCGTTTGTTGCACATGAGTGCCAGATCAGGGCTGCCTGCATGCCCCGTCCGCTCTCTACATGTCGGTCCACCGCGTTATGGCATGTGTTGAGCGTGGCACCGGCAAACCAGTCATGCCATCCATCTGTTCGTGTGTGGTACGTAGTGACGGGTGGCTGCTCCCATGTTACGCGCCGGGCTGCATCCAGCCAGAATTGCTCTGGCTGGTTTATGGCTGCGTCATACATGGCTTCATACGTAGTCCATGGAAGCATGGTTTTGAACTCCGCTCAGGCTACGTGCACAGTTTTGCCGGTAATCTGGCCGGCAAGCCACGCCGCATCACGCGAGATACCGGAGAAACGCCCCGAACCCCATGTGTGTAGCCATGGGAGACCAAGGAAGTAAAAGCCCGGCGCATTGGTCACCCCACGGTTCCAGACCGGTTTGTTGGCTCCGTTGAAAACGGGCACATCAATCCAGCGATAGTCGGGACGAAAACCAATACACCAGATGATCGAGGTAATACCGGCGGCCTTGAGATCAAGCGGAATGTTTTTGTCATTGGGTTCCCATACCGGCACGTAAGGTGCTTCGGTCGGAGCACTGATCTTCGCGGGCAATGTAGGCGTCGATGGATTTCTTGATGTCGGCATTGGTCTTGTCTGCGTCGTCAAGATTATCTTTCAGGTCTGGCGCAAAATGGGCCACTTCATCACGAATGTTTTCCAACGAGCCATGCAAACCAACACCTTTTTGGGCGAAAAGACGCAGATCAAGATCATGGCCGCCGTTCCGGCCCGTGACATAATGGTTCGTCTTGTCCCGTGCGCCGTCACGCAAAGGGTGGTTATCCACCGTCAGGTCATAAAAGTGCATATCTGCGAGCCAGTCCACAACATCGCGTCCACGATAGAAGCGCGAAACACGCGGTGCAGAACCAACGCACAGGTGGAGCTTGCGTTTTTCAAGGAACAGATCTTCAACGATCTGCGCACCGGACTGGCCACTCCCTACCACCAGCACAGCCCCTTCGGGCAGTTCGGCTGCATTGCGATAATCCTGCGAATGAACCTGATAGATGGCGGGGTCGATTGCACTGGCATAGCCGGGAATAACTGCATCCTGATACGCGCCTGATGCAATGACGACGTGCTGTGCGTGCCATACCTCCTGACCAGCCACCACGCGGTAGCCACCAGATTGATGCCGTGTGATGGAAGTAACAGCGGTGTGCTCACGCAAGGGTGGTGTAAAAGAGTCCACAAATCCTTTTACGTAATCAATAATTTCCTGTTTAACCATAAAACCGTGCGGGTCATTCCCCTTGTACGGGTGGCCGGGGAGCTCGCACTGCCAGTTTGGGGTTACCAGGCAGAAATTATCCCAACGTTCATCATCCCACGAGTGGCAGGCTGTTTTTGCCTCAAAGACGATATGTTCCACCTTCTCGCGGCAAAGATACCAACTCATGGACAAACCAGCCTGTCCGCCACCTACGATAATGACGGGAATGCTTTTTTCGTTCTGTGTCATGGTCGTTCTTTCGTCTCAGGAGTTGAATGACAGGACGCGCACCTGCGCATTGGGTTGATTAAGAAAGGGCGTGCAGGTCTGACGGATAGCCTGAAGCTGCCCAAGCGCGCGGCTGCACGCAAAGCCATAGCGCGCGAGAACCCGGTCACTGGCCTGTGTCAGGGCTGTTTCTGCCTTTTGCAAAAAGTCCCGGACCGGGTAATCCTGACCGGGCGTGAAGTGGTCTTGAATAACAAGCGATGGGGAGTAGCACTCACTCTCCTTTCCATCGGGCCAACGCACGCGAAAGGTCATTTCGGGCATGATGACAAAGCTCCTGAAGCAGGGACACCAGCGTGCGGCAGAGCCGCCAGACGCCGGTATGCGGGAAGGTGCCGACTGGCAACGCTATGCCAGTCGAAACGGCGGGCCGTTGCTGGGCCGCTGATCTCAAAACAGGTCTGGCTTTGAGCACTCAGGGCATGACGCAACGCGCAAACAAGTGTCTCGGGGCGGTCTGGCTGACACCAGAGTGCCTCAAAAGACTGAAGATGTTCCGTAAACGGCGGCACGGAAGGAACGACTACGGGTAACCCGCAGGCCAGTGCCTCAAGCGGACACAGACCAAAGCCTTCCGTTTGTGACGGATAGGCCAGCACGGACGACTGCCGATAGAGTGCGGGCATGTCCTCATCCGCAACAGTCCCCGTTATGGTTATGGCCTCCGCCAGACCGCCGTGCCTTATCCGCTCGTCACACAGATGACGATAAGTGGAGTGGTCCAGCAAGGATGCACCCCCGGCAATAACAAGATGCAGGTCCGGATGCTCCCGGTGCAGTGCTTCAAACGCTTCAAGCAGAACCCATGTGTTCTTGCGGCGCTCGATCCCGCCGACTGCCAGAACAAGGCGTACGTTCTGCGCGATCCCGTAACGGGCACGCAATGTATGATCGTGCGGCTCCAGTTCTGGGGAAAATCTGGCCAGATCAACGCCATTGCCCACAACAGGTGCGGACCGCCCATAGTCGTTCAGAATTCTGCTCTGCCAGAGTTGGCTGACCGTAAAAAGCTCGGTTGCAGTTGTCAGCCCCTGTATCTGCCGCGCTGCAACGCCGGGGTGTGCAAAGCTGTCCAGATGATGAACTGTGCGCGCAAAGCCTCCAAGCCAGCCTTCGCGCACCAGTTGCGCAAGAGCGTTGGCGCTAATCGGGTCCTGAGCATGCAGCACATCAAAGGACGCCTTATGCCGCAGGGCATTTGCAATTTCACCGATACGACATTCCACCAATGCTGGCAGATCAGGTACCTGTGCTGCCGGAATGCAGTGAGTTGCACAGAGGGGCTTACGGAAAAACCCCGCCCCCGTTACATCCGGGGCAATCAGGGTTGCGTCATGCCCGGCAGCACACAACGCTTCCGCCAGTGCCATACCATGCACGACCCCACCCCGCGGGTTGGTCGAATGGGTGAGAATGCCAATGGAAAGGCTCATCGCGCAAACCCCATGAGCGGGGTTTGTGCAAGGTCCCAGAACGTTTCCGTCCTGTCATTCCATGTTACATCAAGCCGCTGGGAGCCATTGCACTGACCGATAACAGCCGCTGCAATGCCCCGTCCGTGAAAGCGGGCCATAACGGCTGCTGCATCCTCTGGGTGGGTTGTCAGCAGATAGCCATAGCTGGGGAACGCAGACAACCAGCGCTCCATAGGGGCACACTCAGGGCGCGGAATGTTCTCAAGTGTGATGGTCATACCCACACCAGAACATTCTGCCAGCATAAGGGCTGTTCCCAGCACCCCGGCCATGCTGATGTCTTTGGCCGCCCGGCTCAGACCGTCTTCAGCAATGCGTGGCAGAAGCCCCAGATCCTCCTGCAGTCTGGTTCCCCCTTCGGGGCCGCACAATGCGGAGCTGGCGTCCCAGAACGGGTGCGGATCATGCCAGCGACCACGCAGGTCGATTGCCGCAATCAGCACTTCACCCGGACGGGCATCAAAGCTGGTGAGCAGACGCCGCGCACGACCGAGAATGGCTACCGAAAGCGAGTTGTGGGTACTGCGCATGTTGGTATGCCCGCCCACAACTGGCACGCCATAGGTGCGTGCACCATCATGCAGCCCGGTCAGAATAGATGCCGCAGCCTCGGACGTATCGCTCCATAGCGCATCAACAACAGCCACTGGGCGGCCACCCATTGCAGCAATGTCGCTCACATTCACCATTACGCCGCAATACCCGGC
Organism: Acetobacter okinawensis JCM 25146; assembly: GCF_000613865.1. GTDB lineage: Bacteria > Pseudomonadota > Alphaproteobacteria > Acetobacterales > Acetobacteraceae > Acetobacter > Acetobacter okinawensis. The sequence goes on along the minus strand of NZ_BAJU01000004.1, from coordinate 57,516 downwards.
AAACCACGGCATGGCGCGGACAAAGCTGTCCTGAAAACCTTCACTGGCCAAAAGGAGATAGCCGTCCCCATCGGGTATGGCCGCGCAGTCATCTCCCAGGCGGATGGCTGCGGAGTTGTCGGGCTCCAGGATTGCCGCCGCCTGCGCAATATCCTGCTTGCCCGCAAGAGCGCGGGCGTTGCGGAGAGTATGCAGCAACGAGGTTAACACGTGCGCCATCACGCGACCTGTCGTATCCGGGGTTGTGGGCGTAGCAGCCATGTCTGGTCCTGCCCATGCGCAGGGTAGCGGGATAAATCTGCCTGCATGTCGTGATGCAGCAGGCCATGCAGCATCACGCTCCCCAGACTTTTCCAGTGCAGGCGGCGGAAAAACAGAACATTCTGTTCCTGTACCTGAGCGAGGAAGCGCGTAGCCCCAAGACCATGCGCCGTACTGACTGCCATGCGGATGAGTTCCGCCCCAATACGCCCAAGCTTGCGGTGCTCTGCGTGCACAGCCAGACGGGAGCCGCGCCACACGCCGGGTTCGGATTCATGGATACGCACAGCCCCTACAATCCGGTCCGGGATCCCCGCCATGCAGCAGGCAGCAATAATGGGGATGGCAACCTGATCGATAGTGTCCCGGTCATCCTCCATGAAGACCTTTTGCTCGGTGCAGAACACATCGCGGCGCAGGGCGTGGTAGCCAGCCCGTTCCCATGGTGTGCGCGCAAGGCGCACCACATATTCCGTGGGAATGAAAGGCCTGTCTTCCATACCGTCAAAGAGCGTACTCATTGTTCGTAAGCCGACAGCGAGGAACAGGCACCACACCGGCCACATCCCGCACGGATGTCTGTCGATTTCATGCCTGCTTCACGCAGCATCCGGCCTAGTGGGGCCAGAACGGACTTCATGAACTCGGCAGATGGCGGAGCATGGTTTTCCAGTGGGGTGCCGGAAATGGGCACAAATGGCACCACAAAAGGATATACCCCCAGGGTAATCAGCCGTTCAGCCAGAGCCAGAATATCCATGGCACTGTCGCCAAGACCGGCAAGAATGTAGGTATTGACCTGCCCGCGCCCAAAAACAGGTACGGCCTGCGCAAAAGCATCCATGTAACGGGTCACGCTAACCGTAGCCTTGCCGGGCATAATCCGCTCCCGCACAGCCTGTGTTGCGGCCTCAAGATGCATGCCCAGACTGTCGGCGCCTGCATCGCGCAGTCTCTGGAACCAAGTATGATCACGTGGCGGCTCGCACTGGACCTGAAGCGGCAGGTCAACCGCAGCCCGGATAGCACGTGCTGAGTCCGCCAGCACGGCAGCGCCTCGGTCAACCATGTTGGGAGTGCCGGTTGTCAGCACCATGTCACGCACACCGTCCAATTTCACGGCGGCTTTTGCCACTTCTGCCAGTTGTGCTGGTGTTTTATAGGCGATGGTCCTCCCCGCTTCCAACGACTGACCAATTGCACAGAACTGGCAGGATGTTCGCCGGTCAGCATAGCGGATGCAGGTCTGGTGCACCGTGGTTGCCAGTGTGTCGCGCCCATGCAGCAAGGCGATTTTCCAGTAAGGAATCCCGTCTGCCGTGGTGAGCCCATAAAAACGCGGAGCTGCCGGAAAATGGATCGTGCCGAGCGGTTGTCCATCGCGCACCAGCGTGCTGGCACCATTCTGGTCTGGCTGACTGGCCTGAAACGGGGAACGCCGGGCCCCAGACGTATAGACCGGGACCATGATCGTCTGTCCCGCAATGGTAATTGTTTTGTGATCGGAAGGACCCGCTCCGCCTTTGCGGGTCATGCCACCTGCCTGCTCGCCAATCTGCAGGCCCAAGGACTGCAGATCCGTAACAAGCTTGCGACCAGAAATCGTACCCAATGTTGGAACGCTCATGGTGCCACCACCTCTGTATCTGCCGACGTCGGGAATGAAGCACTTTCATCAGTGTAATGAACGGTATGGGCTGGCCGCCGGTCCTGTAGCAGGCTGAGCAGTTCGGGGCGGGCATAATGGCCCACACTATCCATCATCCGTTTACGTTTTGTAATGAGAGCAAAGTCGAGGTCGGCAATCACCATGCCTTCGCCCTGGGTCAGGGGTGTTCCCAGTAGTTTGCCTTCGGGCGAGACAATGGCGGTAAAGCAGCCACCACGTAGTGGCCCTTCGAGCGCAGGGTTGCCTGCTATCTCGGCAATTTGCTCATCCGTAAGCCATCCGGTGGCATTGACGACAAAACAGCCTGATTCAAGCGCATGGTGCCGAATGGTCACTTCCATCTGATCAGCAAAAATCTGACCAACCAATGAGCCGGGGAACTGAGCGCAATGAATTTCCTCATGTTGGGTCATCAGCGCATAGCGAGCCAGAGGATTGTAATGCTCCCAGCACGCCAGAGCCCCGATACGCCCCACCGCACTTTCAACAACTTTCAGGCCTGAACCATCCCCCTGCCCCCAGACCATGCGCTCATGGTAAGTCGGTGTAATTTTGCGGCGTTTGAGCAGGATCTGGCCCGTTGCATCAAAAATGATCTGCGTGTTGTAGAGTGTACCAAAATCGCGCTCGTTTACGCCTAGCACCACAACCATTCCGGTATCGCGGGCAGCTTCGGCCACCATGTCTGTTACCGGACCGGGAATGACAACAGCGCGTTCGTAAAGTTCCAGATGTTCGCCCCCAAAACGGAAAGCGGGCTGAATGAACGAAAAATAAGGGTAATACGGCACAAAGGTTTCAGGAAAGACCGCGAGCTTTACACCTTTTTCGGCAGCATCGCGGATGGCCTGACAGACTTTCCGGGCTGTACCCAGACCATCGTCACCAAGGACGGGAGTGATCTGGATGGCAGCAGCGCGAACAATACGGGACATGGCTTGCGGTCCTCCCTTTGGCCTATCAGAGAGTCCAGGTGTTCAGAATGAAGGCGTTGTCACGACGGGCAAGCAGGATAATATCGAGCACGTCCTGCGGGTTGATGGGGGTAATGCCGGGGATCAGGTTCTGCTCGCCGTAACCGTAAAGGGCCTGAAGCGCAAAGCGGCATGCATAAACTTTTCCGCCCTCTTCAAGGATTTTTGCAATCTGCTTGTTGCAGTTCATGTGCCCCGGAAAAGCCTCATCGCCCAGACGGGGGAAGCCGCGCTGCACGCCAAGGGTTACACCCGGCCCATACAGCAGCACCGATGTTTCAAAACCTTTGCGGATCAGGCGTGTGGCCTGCAGAAGATTGACAAACCCGACCGAGCCTTCATTTGCAACGGTATGAAAGGTGATAAGGCTTTTTCGCCGGGGTTGGCTTTTACGTCTTCGAAAACCTTGTTTTCATAATTAACAAAGCAATCGCCATCTTTATGCGGAGCATGTTCGACGTTCGGCATGATATTTCTCCCATATGCTGCGGTCCGTGGCAAAAGGCCGGGGCTGACCGCGTTGCGTGGGAAAACGTGGCACGAGAATCAGAGAGAGGTAAAATATTGTATGCTTAAAAAATTGGGTACAATCAAAACAAACTAAGGCGCATGTCAGGTTTTGATAAAGACAGGTCCATACAAAAAATGTAACGACTGCATACAAATGAGGGAATTTTCTATAACCCCCTGTTTTTCTTATATTTATAAATCACGCATTTGTGAATGAATGTTTTTTTGTTTTCCATGCTCCTGCAGGCCGTGGCCCGGAATCTGGTGCGATCAGAGATTCCGGGCATGCAGTCAGGTCACACAATATCGGCAAAGCCTGGAGAGCGTTTGTGCTGCAGCACCGACAGGACCCCATGGAGGGATTCCTCAAGGCTTGAGGTATCTGGCGCGCTGCCTAATGCGATCCGTGCACGCTGGGGAGGTTCACCACTAATGGTAAAGACCGTGCTGGGGACCAAGGCCAGGCCACGCCTGCGTGCATAAGCGACAAAGTCAGCGCTACCCCACCAGTCGGGCAGTTTCAGCCAGACATGGGGGCCATCGGGGTTCATGCAGTGCTCCTCCCCCAGAACTTTGCGGGCAATAGCTTGGCGCAGACGCAGTTCTTTACGGATAGCATGCAGGACGGTATGGGCCTGCTCTGTTTGCATCCACCGTGCGGTCAGCGCGCTCAGCAGACCAGCATTGGTTAAGGCTATGGCACGGATAGCCGCCGTAACGCGCCGGGTCATGTCGGCACTGGGGAGTGCGATATATGCCGTACGCAAGCCCGGACTCAGGGTTTTAGCGAGTGTCGCCACGTAACTGACACGGCCGTGATCTAGGGCTGCAAGTGCTGGAAGTGGGCTGTCCATCAGCAGGCTGTAAGGGTCGTCTTCGATAATATGGAGGTGATGGTGCTGGGCGACCTTAAGGATATCCATGCGTCTTTGTAAGGGCATGGTTGCTGTTGTGGGGTTGTGGATTGTTGGGATGCAATAAAGCAATCGGGGATGATGTTCCGCACAGATCTGGTCGAGCTGGCCGGGCATCATGCCATCTTTGTCGCTGTCAACACCGACCAGAATAAGATCAAACTGTGCTGCTATGGTACGGATACCTGGTAGGCAATGCGATCTGTCACAATAACATCGCCAGGTTGTGTATGTGTGCTGACAATTGCCGCCAAGGCACTTTGCGCACCGGGGGATACAAGAATTTCGTCCGTGCGCCGGTGACCGATAACAGGGGCAATCCATTTTGCGCCAAGCTGACGCTCCTCCAGTGTTCCGCCTGTGACGCGGTAAGACATGAGAGTATTCAGATCCTGCTGCTTTAGGATGGCTGTGATGTCAGTCTGGATCATCCGTTGTAATGGTGGATCTTGTGGAATGGGTGGCAGGTTCATGGTCAGGTCGACCACGGCTGGTCCTGTATGCCGCCAATGACTCTCGCCCGCGCCAACCCGCACAAAAGTGCCCCGTCCGACTGTGGCATCAATCAGACCGCGTCGGCGCGCCTCGGTAAAGGCCCGGGTTACGGTCGTCAGATTGGCCCCAAGATATTCTGCAATTATGCGCTGAGGGGGCAACCTGTCCCCTTCCCTCAGATCACCTTTGCGGATGGAAAGAGCCAGAGCATCCACAATTGTCAGGTAAACGGCGCTTGGGCTACGACTGATCTCATCTTTCCATTGCGGAAGGTAAGCATATTGCGACACAGAATATCTCCATACATTTTTAGCCATCTGATCTATTGTAAGCATACAATGAGATTCCGGAAATATTTCTGAGCGTATTTTTTACAATTTTAGTGCAACCTTAATTTGTCTTCGTGATATAATTCCCTTGCTGCCATGAGGGGGCGGTTTCAGTTTGCACAACTTTCTTAAGTAAATATCCTGATATTATAAAAATTTCCGCAGACATCAGATGTAAAAAAAATACGCATGCATAAATAATTGGGCACAGTTTGCCAAATTCCATTGATCTTCAAAGTTTCAACAACAGGAGGGCATCATGCCATCAGACACCTTTAAAATTGGCGATATTGTATCTTGGAATTCCGAGGCGGGTTACGTTAGTGGCCGTATTTGCGGCGTACATACTGCGCCTTTTATGGTCAATGGATACCAACACCATGCGACACCAACAAACCCACAATATGAGATTGTAAGCCTGAAGAGCACTCATATTGCATTCCATAAAGGTTCGGCATTAACCCGAGTGGATTAATAATTATGGGATTAAAATCCTAATTTATTTTGATTTCACATTGGTAAATTTTGTAATTTTCTAGAAAATGATGATCTTATTCCCATAATTTGGCGATATTTAACAACGGTGCGCCGTGACAGTGTAAACCCTCGCTGCGCCAGAGCCTCTACCAAAGCGCTGTCTGAAAGAGGGTTCTCCGGTTTTTCCTCCCGCACAATTCTGCGTAGGCAGGCTCTGGCTGCTACTGCTGCGCGCAGGGGAGCCTGCTTGTGTTGACCAACACCAGCGGTAAAAAAGAAACGTAACGGTAACACGCCATCTGGTGTGGAGATATATTTGTCAGCAACAAGTCGGCTGACTGTACTTTCATGAACCTGCATGTCCTGAGCAATCTGGAGCATGGTTAGGGGCTTTAAAGCCTCTATGCCTAGATTTAAAAAATCTCTCTGCTGTAAAAGGATTTTCTGACCTAACAGAACAAGGCTTTCACGCCTTCTGGTCACGACATTCAAAAGCCAATATGCTTCAGTCATCCATTCTCTGACCTGACCACGCTCACGCGCGCTCATGTGTGGAGAAAGCTGGCTTTGCAGGTTCGTATTCAGCATCAGACCTTGCTCTGAAGCGGTATTGGCAAAAACATGCCACTCCCCTTTATCATCACGCTCAACACGTAGTTCAGCCCGGCGTAGGAGTGCTGGCTCTACAACCTGCTGACAGTACGGATATGGTTCCAGCCGTTGCAGCGTCTGGAGCATCTGCTCCAACTCTTGCGCATTCACACCACATAAAGCGGCTAATCCGCTCAGATTTTTTTTTACCAGATGGTTTAAATGACCCAGCAATCGACTAAATGCTTCGTTCAGTAGCCCTTCATCATCAAGCTGCACGGCAAAACATTCAGCAACGGAAAAAGCACCAACTCCAACAGGGTCCAGACTGAGCAGGTACTGCCGTGCCTCCTCCGCACAGGCATGAGCAACCCCCCGACTCTGACAAAAGGCATCCAGCGTGGCGGGAGATAATCGGCCGTGTTCATCCACCTCTTCCAACAGCAGCGCCGCCAGACGACAGAGCCATGCAGGTCGAACGGAAAGTGCAATCTGACGGAGTATCTGCTCCTCAACAGAGGCATCACATGCCACCAGTCGTTCGGCTACATCCTGAGTGGAGTAAGCACCAGATGGGTCAGTACGATCTATCGCGTGATCAAACTCCCAATCCGGCAATTCCAGAAATGGGTTCTGCTCAACCTGCTGGGCTATATACGCTTCCAGATCGGGTTGAGGCAGACGTAGTAACCGGAGCGCCTCGCGCATTCTGGGTGTTACGGCAACGCCCTGTTTATGGCGGACCTTCTGCTCCAGACCTGCGCGCATGGCGCTGGTTCAACCCCGGGTATGTGGCATGGGTTCCATGCCCGTCTCCCGTCGGGCCACCGTTTTATCCCACATAAAAGCACCAGCCCACAGCGCCATAAATACCACTAGAATCACACTTCCCAAGAGTGGGAAATGCTCGGTCAGTCGGGACGCGATCTGCATAACTGCCGAACCGGTTACACCGTCTTCCCCCCAACCAGCCACATACTCCGTCACTCCCACCCCGATGGCGGCAAGAGCAGACACTCCGGTAATAGCCAGATTATAAATCTGACGGCGGGTTTGCGTTTGTGCACTCCAGCCATAGGCACGCATCATCAACACGGCATCAAGCGTATCTATGGCGGACATACCAGCGGTAAAGAGCAACGGGAACATAAGGATTCCCAACACCCCAAGCCCCTGCGCACTCTGGGCTGCTGCCAAGCCAAGCAAGCCAACCTCGGTTGCAGTATCAAACCCCAGACCGAACAGAAAACCAAGGGGATACATCTGCCATGACCGCCCTATAAGCCGAAAAACCGGGACAAACAGGCGCGCCATAACACCGCCAGAGAGTGTATCGGGGATAGCTGTTTTATACATGAGCGCATGCCATTGACGCCACGCCGCGTATACATTGTACGCCGCCATAAGAAACAAAAAAGCTATGGATACAGCCGAACCAACACTCCCACCCACCAGATGCCAGCGCTCAAGCCAGTCATGTGTCGGCAAAACAGCCAGAAAGAATACCGCGAGGCACACGACGGAAGAATGCCCAAGAGAAAAGAAGAACCCTACCCCCAGTGGTGAACGGCCAGAGACCATGAGCTTACGGGTGACAAGGTCAATGGCAACAATATGGTCCGCATCCATGGCATGACGCAAACCAAACATCCATGCCAGCAATGCAGAGGCCAAAAGTGTGCCATTACCTCCAAAACAGAACCATGCCAGTGTCCATGCAAGAACATTTAAAAACAATAAAGCTACCAGAAGCCTGTAGCCCTGCATGCAACGTGCGGTCATGCTGAAGAGGCTCCCAGCCGGAGCAGATGGGTCTTGCGGCATGCTAGCAAATCCTTGGCAGTTGCTCGCCAGATGGCATGGTCAAAACGCGCGTTCCACCGAACTCATTTACAAGGTGGACAGCGCCCCGCCTGTTTGGACTGGCCTGTAACGTGCCAATTATTGCAGCATTACAGCCTAATGGATGGCCTCGCATGGCAGCAAGTGCATGCTCCGCATGGCATGGTGGAACAACCACAACCAGCTTGCCTTCATTGGCTAAAAACAGCGGGTCCAGACCCAGAATTTCACACACACCCTCCACTTCGGGGTGGACTGGCAAAGAGGCCTCCTTAATAGTCACCAGCACCCCACTGTCTTCAGCCAGTTCGCTCAGCACCCCGGCGACACCGCCACGCGTGGCGTCGCGCATACAATGTACATCGGGCACTGCATCTAACAGAGCGTCGACCAGAGTATTAAGAGGCGCACAGTCACTGTGCAGCTGTGCCTGAAGTGCCAGATCTCCGCGCGCACACAATATGGCAGCTCCATGGTCACCTAGTGTGCCATTAACCATAACGACATCGCCCGGCTGCCCGGCAGCAATGCTTATGGAGTGTTCGGGCCGAATAACGCCAATGCCACTTGTCGTTACAAACAGCCCATCACAGGCGTGGCGTGGTACAACCTTGGTATCTCCGGTAACAATGCGTACACCTGCCCGCGCAGCACTCTGGGCCATAGCCTGCACAACCCGACGGAGCACGGCAAGCTCCAGCCCTTCTGCCAGTACAAATGCAGCAGACAGGGCCACAGGCGTTGCCCCGCCTACAGCCAGATCATTAACTGTACCGCACACGGCAAGTGTTCCAATATTGCCACCGGGGAATTCCAGCGGCTCCACCACAAAAGCATCTGTTGTAAAAGCCAGTCGATCCCCCTGCTGTGCCAGAGCGTTCAGGTCCAGACGAGCCTGATCCTCCTGAGCAGCGGCAGGGTCTTGTGCAAAAGCTGCGAGAAACACCTCATCTATCAGAGAGCGCATGGCGCTGCCGCCACCACCATGAGCAAGGGTAATGCGACCATCAGCACCAATTCCAGTTAAAGTGCCGGACATTATGCAGCCTCCCCCACACCATGATATTCATAATAAGCAGCGCAGGCCCCTTCGGAGGAGACCATAAGCGCACCTGACGGGTGATCTGGGGAGCAGGCCCGGCCAAAAGCCTGACATTGCGGTGGTTTGATGCGCCCTGTCAGCACGTCTCCGCAGCGGCACTGTTCCTGATCCGCCAGATGATGTGGTTGCATGGCAAAACGTTTTTCTGCGTCAAAGTGGCTCCACTCAGCTCGTAATTGCAGACCGGACCCGGCAATCTGGCCAAGGCCACGCCATTCGCATGCTTGCCGAACCTCATAAACTCGCTCAATCGCCGCCATCGCAGCCAGATTGCCCTGTGATGCCACGACACGTGCGTACTGATTTTCTATTCGCGCGTCTCCTGCCTCGATCTGCTTCATTACCATAAGCAGAGACTGCAGGATATCCAGCGGTTCAAAACCAGCGACAACCAGTGGGCGTTTGAAGTCCTGCGCTATAAAGGCATATGGCTGTGTGCCGATCACCATGGAAACGTGACCAGGACCAATAAACCCATCAACATTAAAGTCTGGTTGCTCCAGCAATGCATGCAGCGTGGGGATAATGGTAATATGCTGGCACAGGATAGAAAAATTACTGATATTTTCGGCATGTGCCCGTAAAATTGTAAGAGCGGTTGAGGGGGTGGTTGTCTCAAACCCCAAAGCAAAAAATACAACCTGCCGCTCCGGGTTGGCGCGTGCAAGGGCCAGCGCATCAAGCGGGGAATATACCATGCGCACATCGGCTCCCGCGGCGCGGGCTTGTAAAAGGCTGCCACTGCCACCGGGGACACGCATTGCGTCCCCAAATGTAGCCAGAATCACATCAGGCCTGTGCGCTATGGCTATGGCATCTTCTATGCGTCCTTTGGGCAGGACGCAGACCGGGCAGCCCGGACCATGTGCAAACTCGATATTATCAGGCAGCTTCCGGTCCAGACCATAACGAAAGATCGTATGGGTGTGCCCACCACACACCTCCATAACCGTCACTGGACGTTTACGGGTGCAGCCAATGCGCTGGGCCACATGGTTGATCTGCGCCAGAAGTGCTTCTGCCAGATGCGGGTTGCGGAACTCCTTGACAAATTGCATGGCTCAGGCCCCCGCGCTGTTGCGCATGGCGTCCAGTTCCCCTGCCAGTTCGTTCATACTGGCAAGCAGCCTCAGGGTCTCCTGCGCTTCTGCTTCGTTTATCCGGCTCATGGCAAAGCCTACATGGACAAGCACCCATGCTCCCACCAGCTCCGCAAGTGGCTTACCCTGCTGCGCAACACACAGCACATCCACCTGCCTGCGCACACCCGACACATCCACCTCGGCCAGCATGGCCTGTTCATCCACAATTGCCGTGATCCGGCCGGGAATGCCAAGACACATTTCAGGAATTTCCCTTCTGTAAACTTTGCTTTCCCGCATTGGGAATAATGCCATAACGTTCAAGCTTGGCTCGCAACCCTACGCGGGAGAGGCCGAGCTCCCGCGCTGTCAGGCTTTTGTTCCACCCACACCGGGCAATGGTTTGCATCAGCACATCAGCTTCCAGCGCATCCATGCGTTCCTGCAAGGAGCCGTTGGCGTGCGTGACTGGTTCGGGAGCAGACAGTGTTGGAGGTGCTGCACAAACAGGTTCCACTCCCATGAGCATAGGGGACAGCAGATCCAGCCCTAGACTGTCGCTCTCGGCTAGCACCAGCATACGCAAAATTTCGTTCTGCAGTTCACGCACATTACCGGGCCAAGCGTAACGTACAAGCACATCCATAACACCCGGAGCAAAACCGCGTACATGCCGGCCATGCCGTGCGCAGGCAGCATCCAGCAGGTGCTGCGCCAGAACATGGATGTCTGCAGGCCTACTCCGCAATGGAGGAATACTCAGCACCATGCCAGTCAGGCGGAAATACAGATCTTCCCGGAACCGCCCAGCCCTAACCTCTGCCCGCAGGTCCTTATGCGTTGCGGCCAGCACACGTACATTCACGCGTGTCGTCTCGTTAGTGCCAAGGGGACGGAATTCTCCCTCTTGCAGAAAACGAAGGATCTTGACCTGAAACGCGGGAGAAATATCTCCAATTTCATCCAAAAACAGCGTACCACCATCTGCCTCTTCCACAAGGCCACGGCGGTTGGCATGAGCTCCGGTAAAAGCCCCTTTACGATGGCCGAACAGCTCTGATTCCAGAAGATCATCTGGTATGGCCCCACAATTGACGGCAATAAAAGCTCCAGCGCTGCGCTGACTTGCGTAATGCACCGCACGGGCCAGCAACTCCTTGCCGGTTCCGGTCTCACCTTCAATCAGGACCGGAATATCAAATATCGCTGTCTTGGCCGCCTGACGGCAAACATCGCTCATTGGGCTGGCAGTGGTGCGGATGATGGAATCAAAATGGTAGCTACCCGCCACCCGCTCCCGCTGTTGGCGCAAACGTCCCTCCGCTACAGGTGGGGCAAGCCTGATCTCGAGCGAAAGACGTTCGTACTCACGCTGCATGGCAAAGAGTTGCGTGGCATTCCGCGCGGCCAGCAAGAGCTGGTCGGGGTGCCACGGCTTGGTAATATACTGGTAGATGCCAGCCTGATTAATGGCCTCTATCATGTCATCCGGTTCGGTATAACCGGTTACTATCATCCGCACGATATCCGGCCAGCGGGTGCGGACTTCTGCCAGAAACTCCACCCCGCTCATGCCCGGCATACGCTGGTCGCAAAAAATGGCGTGAACCCAGTTGCTCTCCAGCAATGCGCGGGCCTGCTCCACATTGGTGGCGCTCAGAACCTCAAATTCCTCACGCAGGATACGTGCAATAACTTCCACGGAGCGCGGTTCATCATCAACAACCAAAATGCAGGCAGGTGCTACCACGTTATATTCACTCCGCTGCGCGCAGCATGTCTGCACGGGCCTGTGCCTGCGCAGCCAGAGCATCCAGCAGTGCTCGACGCTCGTCCTTTAACCAGCCCAGCCATTCCGCCATGCCCTGTCCGTTACGCGTGGAAACATGCAGGATACGTGCGGCAGGTGCGACGCGTCTTACATTGCCTTCCAGAGCCGCCAAATCCACATCCAGATAGGGGAGCAGGTCAGTCTTGGTGAGAAGAACCATATCTGCCTTTTCAAAAATGTCCGGGTATTTAAGAGGCTTGTCCTCCCCCTCTGTTACGGAGAGCAGCGTAACCCGTCGCTTTTCTCCCAGATCAAACGCTGCCGGGCATACTAGATTGCCAACATTTTCGATAAACAGAATACCGCCCATACTCACATCAAGATGTTCAGCAGCGTGCCCAACCATATGGGCATCAAGATGACAGCCCTTGCCGGTATTGACCTGAATGGCAGGTGTGCCGGTAGCCCGGATACGCTCTGCGTCATTACTGGTCTGCTGGTCGCCCTCAATAACTGAGCACGTTATGGTGCCTGCCAGTATTTTAAGCGTTTCGACCAGCAAAGTGGTCTTGCCTGCCCCCGGACCTGCCAAGAGGTTGAGGGCAAGGTTGCCGTTCTGTGCAAACCGGGCACGGTTACTGGCGGCATAAGTATCGTTCTTGGAGAGAATATTGCGCTCGATTTCTACCATTCTCGCTTGTGACAGTCCCGGCGCATGGGAGCGTGCTGGTCCACTGCCATAATCCAGACGGTCATGTTCATCCGCTCCGTCATGCGCGTGCTCGTGTTCGTGCGTGTGTGGATGAGTATGGTCATGATGGTGGTGCGTCCCACCATGGGAGTGGGCATGTTCTCCACCTTCAAGCGTTGCGCCATCACCGCTACAACCGCATGTTGTGCACATTAGATTACCTCCATGTCTTTCAGCTTTATGTCAGCCCCACCTGACGGTTGCAGGCGCACGCCCCCACAGTTAGGGCATGGGTCAAGCCGGTTTTCCAATGTTACTGTCTGCCCGCAATCAAAGCACCATGCGCGCCCCGGTACGTCCACAAACTCCAGTTTTGCTCCCTCGGCCACTGTGCCACGCGCCACAACCTCAAAGCCAAAACGCATGGCGGGTTGCTCCACGCCGGCAAAGCGTCCGACTTCCAGCCTTATGCATCTGACTCTTGTAAAGCCTTCCCGTCGCGCGCTTTCTTCAATCACGCCTAACAAGCTCTCGCATAAAGACATTTCATGCATGCTGCGTAAGCTCCACCGTAACCGGTACGCAGGGGTTAAGCGCTGCCAACACACACTCGAGCGACACCTTAGCGCAGCCCGAGCGCAGGCGGGAGACAGCCTGCCGGAAAAGCCCGTTCTCTGCCATATGCCAGAATGTGGGTGACAGGATTTGATAGTCTGTTACCAATCCGTTGTGCATTTGCACGGCATGGACCAGCATGCCACGTGCAGCCCTTGCTACCCCAACCCCGCGCTCCATATTGGCCCTAAAAGGATTCACACGCGCAAAGATGGTTTCTGCCTGATCTTCCAGGCAAGCCAGAAACTCCAGTAACCGGGCTACCAACCGTGCAAAAGGTGTAACTTCTCCGGTTCCGAGCAGAGCTTGCATAACGGGGTAATGTGCGTAATCGGGCCAGATACTCGCATCATACGCCATGACTGGAGCACCCTGCCCCCGTTCATGCGCAAGCCATGCCTGCACGGATTGCGAAGTTAATTCTGGCATGCTTACCACCGCCCCGGCAGCCGCCAAAGCACTTTGGCAACGGTTGAACAACCGAGGTAGAAATGCACTGTTTTCCGTTCGGCCGGTTGCAAGCCATGCTTCAAACGCCTGAGCGTTCATGTGCGCCAGACTGACATTAGAACCGGTCAACTCCCGTGCCAGAGCCTGCCCGGTCTGCCGGTCCTGTAACACCCGGCACAGGCGCTCGCGCTGGGGGGCAGATTCAGATGCACTGGTAGTGTAACCAGCAGCGCCAAGGCGTGATCTTGCAAAACCTCGTCCTGCATACGGGCGTGATCGAGCACAGTTGGCAGGGCTAGCCCCATGGCTCGTGCACTGGCTGCCATATGAGCCACCCGACACAGACCAAAAACCCGACCAATTAACGCTATGGCCTGCTCTGGTGGTAAACCAGCACACAAAAGCCCGGCGTCAACGACACTCTGTGTTTGCATATGCCAAGGCTGGCCGCACTGCCCCCCGCTTAGGCAAATTGTGCCAATCATCCCTACGCCCCTGCCCGCGCTGTTGGGCGGCCGACCAACAGGCTCCTGCGGCCCATATCTGGTTTTTCTGGGAGTTGATCAGCCTGCGCAGTATGCTTCGCGGTGTGTGCTGCGCCAGACTGAGGATTCAGCGCTGGGTCCAGCAAGCCCCTTACTGCGGCTTGTGCCGTATCAATTGCTTGTAGCATGGTCGTAAAATTAAACACGGGCGAAAACAGCGAACACGCCCAGTACCCCCGCAATGCTTCTGCCCCTCCATCGCGCAGGACTGCTGTAAATTCGTATGAACCGGACGGGAAATTCAGCAGTTTTTTACTCCCTGAAACCACACCAGACCAGTCTGCCCCGGCACTGGGGAACGCAATCAGATTCATGAACCACGGGGTCACCAGCGCTCCCACCAACTGCCCTTCAAACGTGCAGAATCCTACGGCCTTGACATGCAGGGCCTCGTTTACAAATGGCAACCCACGCATCTTGCTGGCATAAATATCGGTAAACACCTCTTCCAGCGCACGGGCAAAACTGCTGGCGGGGTCTGACATGTGTTTTTGTTCCGTCTGCATCATGGAACCGGTATTGGCCGACTTTTCCAGATCTGGCGGCAAGGGGGAAGCAGACACGACCATAAACTGCTCTTTTGCGCCGTCGCATGTGGGGCAGCGCCAATAGTCGGGCAGGCTGGAAAATGGCGTATGCGGGGGCACCTGCCATACCTCACACCCCTCTGCCGGGTCATACACACTCCAGCATATCTTGCATTCCATGACGGCATCATCTGCCAGCCGCGTGGCATCGCCCATATAGGACCCTTCAAAACGAGGGGTAAGGCCGCTCATGCCTGTTTTTCCTGCGGGGAGGTGCTTTCCTCCCTCAGCACGGCGCATATCTCACGGAGGCGAATGGCGGAATCTGCAATATCTTCTGCTGCCGCACAGGCAACTTCCGGCACGGCTGATACCTCTATCGTGTCCAGAATAAGCGTGTCCATGGAGTTATAATACCGTACGCGCCAGACATGTGGCGTGGCGGTTGCCTCTATTCGACAATTGCCATACCCGCGCGAAAGAATGGTTAGTCGTCCCCGGCCCAGAGTGGCTTCTAGCAAGGCCATATCTTCTGGCGTGTGCGGCAGCAGGCTAAGGTTGACAACATGTGGGTGGTGCTGAGGCTGCCAGTTTTCGCTCCGGTCGAACAGTTCTGTCAGGATGGCAGGAGCATTAACAATTCCGTCCGCCACTCCCGCAGCAATATTTGGGCGCGCAGGTCTGGGCGGGAAGGCACGGGCCAGCAGCGCTCTGGGGAAGGCCGAAACCTCTACCTGTTCGCGCACATCTTGTCGCTGCGAGCCACTATAGGCACGCAGGGCCCATATGCCCGCAAACACTGTTTCCTGCACCTCGACCAACCCTGCGGCATCTTCCAGTCTGGCTGAGACTTCTCCCTCCCCCAGAGCGTCATGAACTGCAGCTGTCACGGCGGGGGACAGGTTATGCCATGGCAGCAGGCAGGCATCCCCCGCGCGCCATGCCTGTGCCTGTTGTTGCAAATCGTCCAGAAAAGCCAGTGTCGCCACCATTATGGCCGGGTCATCAATCTCTGGCACGTGGGGTTCGTACACATGCACGCCCGAGGGCATGGCCAGATAGTTCAGCTCCTCGTCCTCCTGCCCGATTTGCGAGCCCGGACCAAACCCGACTGGAGGAAACATAAAAGATGCGCTCATGCTACGGGCTCCCCGTCTGCCACGTTGGGCGTTGCAAACAATGCTCCAAACCTGCTGACATAAGTATCCCAGTCCCGCATGCGCGAAATGCTGGCTTTAACCTCTCCGTTTTCAAGCAACACCAGCGCAGGCAGGGATAGATCACGCTCCGTGCGCACAAGAGCGGCTTCCAGCCCGGCATCGGCTACAGCGCCATTGACAGGCTGGGCCCCTTGTAAGCAAGCAGCCCCCAACTGCAACAGGTCCGGCAAAATGGCTGCAAGGTCAGGTGTTTCCAAATGTATTCTTGCGTGGCTGGGTAGCAGCAGAAGTACATAACCTGCCTGAGCCTGCTCCAGCGCATGCAGGACAGGCATACCGTGACGGACCGTCAGCCCCTGTACCAAGGGAAGATCTAGAACGGACATTTCTTACTCAGGCCTCCGTAAGCCCTGCATCAAATGCAGCCTGCAGATGGGGGGGAAGACGCGGTGGTGCGTCACACAGGTCCGCAAACCCGTGAGTTACAATTTGCTCGGCAGCGCCCGCGGGTGCTGCGGCCAATGCGGCAAGAGCCTCAAGGGCGTCCTGGAGTTTGCGGGCTTCCTCTGGTTCCATACGTGCACGTGCCATGCCCATAAAAACCAGCAGATAGTCCCTTCGCATGCATCGGGCACCAATATGGTATCAACCTGCGCGTGCCTGACAGGCTGCTGGCCTGGCCGGGGGGCAACTACGCAGAACGCCACACTTCCCTCGAAGCGCAAAACTTTCATGGGTATGCCAAGGCACATGGATTATAATCCTCCTTACGTGCAAGCACGCGCTCATCCCCGTAACGGCAGGCCAGTTCTGCAGAGGGGCGGCCCTGTTCATAAGCCGTGCGTGCTATGGCCTGTGTCATGACCCCGGCACCCGGGATGGGGGCGCGCTGCGCAGGAGTGGGGTAGACACCATAGCGCTGCGCCAGAAGGTCCAACACCATACGTACGGCATGCGGCACCTGACGGGCGACAGCCTCAGTCAGTCCGCCGCCATAATCCTGCATGGTAACGGGTTGAACACCCACCAGATGAATGGAGCGTGGCGCATGACCACGCAGGTCCAGCAATGCCAGCACTTCCTGAAAACCGGTCTGGTGGAGGCTCATCTTCCTCGCGCCAATGGTTGCAGGCACGGCAGAGCCTTCCACATGGTGTAAGGTGGCTGGTGCCAGACCAAAATCTATGGCGTCCACAATAATCAGGGTTTCCAGGTCTTCGAGCACAGGGAGCAGATATAACCCCTGCGTACCGCCATCCATGATCTGCACGTCGTGGCCAAAACGGTACTGTGCGGCAAGGTATTCCACTGCGCGGACACCAAACCCTTCGTCCGCCCACAGAATATTCCCGATGCCCAGCACCAGAATTTTCCGTTCATCACCATATAGAACAGTGTCTGCCACCACGCCTGCTACCTCCTGCCACCTTTGCGTGGAAAATAACGAACCAACCTGAGCAGGTCCGTGCTTTCCCCTCCCTTAATCAAATAGAAGCAAGAAGTGTGCCAACTTCCAGAATGGCAGATATGCAACCGGCTAAATACAAAAATCCTACCAACACGTAAATGTGATGGTAGGATTTTGTGGAAACTGGATTTCCAGAATGATCTGTTTTGTGGTCAATAACCTCTCACTCAGGGCGATCATCCCGGTAAGAGCGGTAGCCATTGGTCATGGCAGATAGCAACGTCTGCCGGGACATAATATCCTCCCGGGTAACGGTGTAGATATGGATCATAACAAATAGAATAATAACCCACATACCCCAGTGATGCAGGAAATGGGTGCCAAGGCTCCCTCCCAGCCAGGGCATGACCCAGCCGAAAACCCTGCCTTCCCAGCTATCCATACCAGTACCATCGGAATACAGCGCAAAGCCGCTGATGATCATGAACAGGCCGGTTAAGGTAAAACAGAAGAACAGGGCTGTACGGGCAAGTGGATTATGCCCGATTGTTTTTTCGCCCTGCTTTTTAATAAAGGCGTAGACCAGTATTTCGTCCAGAAGACCTTTCCAGTAATCCTTGCGCCAGAATGGGATATAAAAAAGCTCCCGCGCGTAAATATTCCCCATAAAGGTCCATAAAACACGCCCGGCAAACCCAACGGCAAAAATCCATGCCGCAGCAAAATGCAGATACCGGATCCAGCCCATCAGGAAGTGGTTACTGGCCTCCCCCGATAGTGAGGGCGGAGGAGAGCCAATAAAATACCCCGTAACCACAAGCACAACAATGGAAGCAGCAGTAATCCAGTGCCAAAGCCTTACCGGGGCCTCATACACATAAATTGTGGTGAGCTTGCGCGCACGCAATGTGCGCGCATTCTGCCCTTGCAGGTTTGTTCCCTGCAAATCCTCATCAGTCAGGATATTTGATTTGGATGGAACCATCAGGCTATTCCCCTCAGCGCACTGTTACGCGGGCAAGTTCATCCCCATCTGGTGCCATGACATGCGTGGCACAGGCCATGCAGGGGTCAAATGAATGGAGGGTGCGCAGAATTTCCACCGGCTGTTCGGGGTTGGCCATGGGGGTACCCAGAAGCGAGGCCTCAAATGCGCCGATATTGCCTTTAGCATCGCGCGGGCCTGCATTCCATGTGCTTGGCACCACGCATTGGTAGTTTTCTATGCGGCCATCCTTGATTTTGATCCAATGGCCAAGACCGCCGCGTGGCGCGGCGACAAGACCCACGCCTTTGGCCTCTTTGGGCCATGTTGCCGGGTCCCAGCGGGACATGTTTGCTGTCGCCAGATCGCCATTCCGGATGTTTGTAATCAGGGCATCATAATCATCCAGCAACTGCTGAGCACAATAATGCCCTTCCAGCGCACGGGTCAGCGTGCGGCCAATGGTGGTTGGCAGTGCCTGTTGCGGAGTAAAGCTGGTGCCTGCCAGAGCATTAAAGCGACCTAGCGCGTCATCTACCTGTGCCTTAACGTAGGGCACACCTTTTGCATACGCCAGAATATAGCGCGCCAGAGGTCCAACCTCGCACGCATTACCACGCCAACGTGGTGCCTTGACCCACGAATATTTAGCGTTTTCGTCCACTGCCTCAATATTGGTACGTGTGCCTTTGGCCCCACTGCCCAGAGCATAGTGCGGATCGGTGACCCCATCCCACGGGTGAAGGCCAATATCTTCCCTGCCCTGCCCGTAACTGTACCAGCTATGGGTGACAAATTCCTGAATCTGTTGTGGATCACGGGCATCAATCGGATGGATTTCGTTCCAATTGCCATTCAGGATTACCCCGCCGGGTAGACGATCGGTGGATTTGTCACCCTGAACAGTTGGGTAATCGCCATAATCCATAAGATTGTGGTTTGCTAGGCCACCACCGTAGAGCCAGTTCTTGTAATAGCTGGCAATGGCAATCACGTCCGGTACATACACATTTTGTGAAAATTCATAAGCTTCATCAAGCTTTTGCTTAATGAAGTTCAAGCGTTCCATATTCAGCGGCGCACCAGCCGCCATATCGCCGTCAATATTGATGGCACAGGGAACACCGCCAACCATATAGTTGGGGTGTGGGTTCTTCCCCCCCAAAATGGTATGGATTTTTACAATTTCTTTTTGAAAATCGAGTGCTTCCAGATAATGCGTTACAGCCATAAGATCGGCTTCAGGTGGGAGCAGATAGGCTTTGCTGTCCCAGTAACCGTTCTTGAAAATGCCGAGTTGCCCGCTTTCCACAAACTTTTTCAGTCTGTTCTGCACATCGCGGAAATAGCCGGGAGAAGATTTTGCATGGTTGGGGGAAACAGACTGTTGCAGCATGGACGTTGCACGCGGGTCTGCCCGCAGGGCATTGACCGGGTTAACCCAGTCCAACGCGTGCAGATGGTAAAAATGCACTACATGATCATGCCATGCCAGAACCTTGGCCATAATCTGGCGGATAAGAAATGCGTTGGTAGGGATACGAATATCCAGCGCATCTTCTACCGCACGTACAGAGGCCAGAGCATGGCAACCTGTGCACACGCCACAGATACGCTCTACAAAAGCCCATGCATCACGCGGGTCTCGTCCACGCAGAATAACCTCCAGACCGCGCCACATTGTGCCGGTGGAGACCGCATTGCGGATAATATTCTGCTCATCCACATTAACCTCAACCCGCATATGTCCTTCAATGCGGGTCAGAGGGTCCACCACAATGCGCTTTCCGCCGTTATCAAGAGCAAAACCGTTTGGTGTCTGGAGCGTGGTCATTGGGCGTCATCCCCTTTGTAACGTGCGCGGCTGAGCGCGCTTATGGCGGCATGGGCAGCAAGGCCTGCGCCAACGGCTCCGGCGGCAACCATGCCAACCTTGTCAGCACTGGCCTCTATGCCAAAGCCTCCGACATTCTGTAGCCTTGCGTACCATGACCCCTTGTCCCAGAACCCATCTTCGGAACAACCGATGCAGCCATGACCGGACTGGATGGGGAAGGACACGCCATCATTCCACCGCACGGTAGAGCAGGCATTATAGGTGGTTGGGCCTTTACAGCCGACTTTGTAAAGGCAGTAACCCTTGCGAGCGCCTTCATCATCAAAGCTTTCTACATACTGACCCGCATCAAAATGGGGGCGACGGTAGCATTTGTCGTGAATACGCTGAGAGTAGAACATTTTGGGCCGCCCCTGCCGGTCAAGCTCGGGTAGACGGTCAAATGTGAGCATGTAGGTAATAACACCCGTCATAACCTCAGCAA
Source organism: Acetobacter okinawensis JCM 25146 (assembly GCF_000613865.1). Classification (GTDB taxonomy): domain Bacteria; phylum Pseudomonadota; class Alphaproteobacteria; order Acetobacterales; family Acetobacteraceae; genus Acetobacter; species Acetobacter okinawensis. Next base: position 36,797 of record NZ_BAJU01000004.1, on the reverse strand, counting down.
TAGGAGGGCAACCGGGCACCTTGATAATGGGTTTGTCCAGAATGACTTTGTGCACAGGAGTTGCCTGTGTGGGATTGGGCCTTGCCGCCTGCACACAGCCATACGAGGCACATGACCCCCATGAAATAATGGCCTTGGCTCCGCTGGCTACTTTTTTAAGCTGCTCTACAAATGGCTTGCCGCCAATAATGCAGTACATACCATCTTCATTTAGGGGTGGGTTCCCTTCCACGGCCAGAATATAGTTGCCGTGGTACTTCTCCATAACCTCGTCCAGAATGGCTTCGGCCTGGTGCCCGGCAGACGCCATGAGGGTATCGTCATAATCAAGCGAGATCATGGACAAAACCACATCCTTGACCAACGGATGCGCCGAGCGGATAAAACTTTCAGAGCAGCAGGTGCATTCCAGCCCGTGCAGCCACAATACGGGCAGGCGGGGTTTGGTTTCCATTGCACTGGCAATCTGGGGCACAAATTCCGGCCCCAACCCAAGGGCAGCGGCGGTAAGCGAGCAGTATTTGATAAACGACCGACGGGTAATGCCCTGCCGTCGCATCACGTCGTAAAACGTTTCAAGTCCAGCCATCAATGAAGACGTCCTCCTCAGGCGGCGAACCAGAACAGGTCCGCAATTACCTACAAGGAGGAAGCAAGAAGTGTGCCACCCTTAAAAAATGCTGACTGTTCCGGCCTTAGCGCACCAATGGCACAATCTGGCCGACAGAATTGGCTGCCAGCTTTCCACTTTTATTGGGTGCGTTAAAAATTTTAGAGCTGCCGGTGCCGGTATGCTGCCACTGCGGCCTGCCCCATAGCCAGCCCTCCATCCCCTGCAGGCACCTGTGCAGGCATAAGCACACGCAGCCCAGACGACTGCAAAAGCGGCACCAGCATGCTAACAAGCACACCATTATGCATAACCCCGCCAGCAAGTGCCACCGTGCTCAGACCCGCATGTCGGGCAAGCTGGGCCGAGGCACGTGCCAGAACATGGGCCAGTCCGGCATGGAATGCCCATGCCAGTTCGGCGCTGCTGTTACCCTCTGCAAGTCTGTGCAATGCGGCACGCCACATGGGGGCTGGGTCAATTTCCAGCAGCTTTTCACGCATGCGCACACCAAATTCCAAGGGTGCGCACGTCCCTCCAGCACGTTCAGCTAGAGCTTCCAGTTGTAGGGCGGCCTCGCCCTCATAACTCATGCTTGGCGGGGCATGCCCGACAAGGGCTGCCATGGCATCGAACAGGCGTCCAGCTGAACTGGTCAGCGGGGAATTTAGCCCTGCACGGGCCATGGAACGCAGGGTATCCACCTGTTTTTCCTTCAGTGCGCACAACTGCGCCTGCACTTTGCTGGCACCCTCTACCCCTAAGGCGTTGTCCAGATGTGACAAAAGCATGCGCCAAGGTTCGCGCGCGGCCTTTTCTCCCCCGGGCATGGGTACGGTGGCCAGATGACCTACGCGGGCCATGTGAGCATAATCACACACCAGAATTTCGCATCCCCATAAAGTACCGTCAGGCCCATAGCCCGTGCCGTCAAGTGCAAGTCCCAGAACAGGTCCCTGCTGCCACCCGTTCTCAACCATGGTGGCGGCAATATGCGCATGATGGTGCCAGACTGTTTCAAGTAACCAGCTTTGCTGTTCCGCAAGTTTCTGCCCTAGAGCACGGCTGCGGTACCCTGGGTGTGCATCCACTGCTACGATCGCAGGTGTTTGACCAAAGAGTGCTCTATAGTCGGCAAGAGCCGTCAACATGGCCTGCTCCGTAGCCAGTTGTCCCATATCTCCCAAATGATGGGACAACAAAGCCCGGTTGCCTGTGTAAGGCAGAATGCTGCTTTTAAATCTCCTCCCATGGCCATAATGGGGGGGGACTTTGCTAAAAGAGCGGGTAGAGCAAGTGGTTCTGGCGCCAGCCCCGCCCCCGGCGCAAGACACGTACCTGCTCGTCCAACACACGCACCACACTATCGTCCAGACGGCGGGCAATGGGGCGGTCATGCATAAGCCATGCATCCGCAATACCCTGTAAATCTGCCAGTGCTGCGGCATTATGTATAGCCTGTGGTAGCCCTGAGCGGTTGGCACTACTCATAACCAGTGGCTGACCGACTTTTGCATCAGCAAAACATGCAAGGGCGTATAAGGCAAAAGTAGCCCGACCCGCTCCATACCCGGTGCCACATTAGGCGCCAAGGAGCATGCTCTCCGCTTGCGGACCAATACGACCGGGGCAGAAACATCCTCCAGCGCCTGACATTCCACCGCGCATAAACTGGCATAGACCTCCGCCATAGGCATATCCCGTACCATAACTGCAAGTGGACGTGTGGGACGATGCTTGCGGGCACGCAGTGCGTCTACGGCAACCTCCGAACAGGCAAGGCAGGCGAGATGAAATCCCCCTATCCCTTTTATGGCCACTATCTGCCCTGCCAACAGGCTGGCCACAGTGCTATCGAGTGCTGCATCCCCTAAAACCTGACTGCTTCCGTGCTGGTCAGAGGTAAACGTTAACTGGGGGCCACATACGGGGCACGCAATGGGCTGGGCGTGAAAGCGCCTGTCCTGCGGGTTGGCATATTCAGCTCCGCAGGCAGAACACATGGAAAAACCTGCCATGGTCGTGCGAGTACGGTCATACGGCACCCCAGTGACAATGGAAAAACGTGGCCCGCAGTCTATGCAATTTGTAAATCCATACTGATGGCGACGGTCGTTTTTATCTGCGATTTCTGCATTACACGCCGTGCAGACCGCCATATCTGCCACAATACCCACCTGTACCGCACCGGGTTGGCTGGCCTCTATGGTAAAACCCTGCCAGCCCCCCTTTGCCACCATGCTACGTTCAATTGTGACAATGCGAGCCCGTGCGGGGGGATAAGCCAGACCTTCGACCAATGCCGCTCGCTGGTCTGGCGGGCCTGCCACCACAATACGCACGCCGTCTCCGCAGTTGCGCACATAACCATGCAGACCCAGTTTTTGCGCAAGACGCCATACAAAAGGCCGAAAACCAACGCCCTGCACCAACCCTGTTACAAAAATTTCCTCGGCGCAATCGGGCATTAGTGAACCGTGCAGGCCATGCACGGGTCAAACGAGCGCACAATATGCTGCACGGAGAGAGGTGTCTGCTCGCCAGCCCGCACGGGCGCTCCTCTCAAGGCGTATTCAAGGGGCCCTTCCACACCGGCCCTATCTCTGGGTGAAAAATTCCATGTTGTCGGAGCTATGATCTGATAGCGGGAGATCACTCCTTTTTCCACACACAACCAGTGCCCCAGCGCGCCGCGAGCGGCCTCCGTCATGCCTATGGAGCGCCCATCGGGTACGGCGTTTGGCTGGGCGTGGCACCATGGTGCGCCCGGTTGCAGGGCGCGGACCCATTGCTCCATCAACGGCACAAGCCGTGCGACTTCAATAAGTCGTGCAACCACGCGTGACAGAACATTCCCTCCGCCTTCGGCAACAAGTCCGCGTACCAGTGGCTGACCTGCCATGAGCTGACGGGCCAAAGCACCTGTCTCACACGGCTGGCCTGCCATACGGGGGGCCTTGCACCATGTATAGGCTGTGTCATCACGCATTTGCGGTTCGGTTGTGCCTTCAAACGGCGGTAGGGGCTGGACAGTCTCTGCCATGTGACTAAAGGCGTGGTCTTCACGCACATCATGAATGTTCAGCGCACGCAAGGAACCAGATTCAAAAATACCTGAGCGCCAGTGACGTTGCGTGGAGTCAGACTCAAATCCCGGATAAGCCCCGAAGCTTAAAAAACGATCATAGCTCCGTCCGCTTTTTTGCAAGGAAAGATCCCGGGCAATTTGCAAGAACAGACCAAAATCTGATCCATTCTGCTTACCCTCCCACTGCCAAAGATCCTCTGGGGCCTCAAGGGCCGTCACATCTTCCAGCCGTGTTCCATACAGGGTCTCCTCCAACGCAGCGCGTACACCCCCCAAAATGCCCCATAAACGTGCACATTCCTGCTTTTCCACCCCACGAGATAAACCACCGGGCTGTATGGCCAGCGTATGCGGCCAGTGTCCAGCCAGAATACCCATGACATGCAACGCAAGTGCACGCGTTTGCAAAATATTGCGCACAGCGCTTCCCCGCAGCGCGGCAAAGCGTTCATGCACCCGGCTATACCAATGCCGTCCCTCATAATCTGGGCGGGCAAAATCGGGCATGAAGAACAGATGAAAATGCGTAAGATGATCTGCCAGATTTTCAGTCGCTAAAATAAGATTGGTTGCAAGCTGGCCGTTATAGGTTGGTACCATACCCATAACACCCCCCAGAGCCAAAGCCGCAGCATGGGACTGGGAGACGGAGCAGATGCCGCAGATACGCGGCGCAATAACCAGTGCGTCCATTGGAGAGCGACCTTCCAGCACACGCTCTATGCCCCTAAAGAGCGGTGCGTTCACCCATGCTCTTTCCACCTGATGCCCCACCACATCCAGCCGGACTTCCAGATCCCCTTCCACCCGGTTAAAAGGGCCTGCAACCATCCGGGTTTTAGTCTGTTCCACCATACCTGCGCCTACCCCTCCCTGCCCGGAATATGTGGCGGAACAAGTAAGTGGTCGCTGGCTGCATTACGGGCCACGCGCTCTGGTGTTGCCGCCTTTGCCAGCGTGGAGAGCGCGACAAACCAAGCCTTTGGCATATCGGTCGGCAACCCGACAGGAATCCCGGCAATACGCGGCGTTTGTGCAAAGGGATGACCGGGGTCTTCAAACTCGGGAGCCGTGCAGTTAATGCAGGCATAACCCCCACGAGTGCATGACCCCTCCCCATTCCATAAGCGGTTATTACAATCTGCATGAGCTTGTGTGCCAACGCACCCCATATATTCCATCATGCAGCCCAGTTGGGCAGGCTCACGCGCGCTGGCTTTGTATTCGTAGTACTCATTGCGTGTACAACCCTGATGAACAAGCTGATCAGCATAAAGACGGGGCCGACCTACCGCGTCCATATCCTCCACACTCAGGTTTTCCTGCGCGAGCAGAGCCAGTGTTTCTATTACCCACCCTGGATGTGTCGGACAGCCAGCGATATTGACAACCGGCAAACCGGATTGCGCCCGAAAATCTGCCCCCAACGCGCCGCCTAAGTGAACCCCCTCATACTGCAACCCACAGGCATCCAGAATATTGGGGGATGCTGCGGCCATACCGCCGTACGCCGAACAACTGCCAACAGCCACAACGTAACGGGCGACAGCGGCCAACTGGCTGACCCACTCCATCATAGGCAGATCGGTGCCGCCCATAACATGGTAACGCCCTGTGCCCTCCGGCCCACGCAGGACTGCTCCTTCCAGACACAGGGCGTCCATGCGCACACGACCGGCCAGAATATCAGCCAGCAGCCCCTTGACCTCGGCACCACTTGGCTCGGACAAACTAGGGTGCCACAAAAACTCCACACCGGCTCCGCGCAACTGGCTACAAGATCCGGGGTTTCCGCGCACAGGAGTGACATGCTGCAACCACCACATCCGCCAGACTGAAGCCACAGAACCGTAAAAGCCATACCTTTGTTACCCTTTTTCCGGCAGTACAGCGCATGCACCATCCGGAGCAAAAGCTGGTAGGTCGAACATTACAACGGCTCCTCCCTGCGCTCCATTGCGCGCGGTAAGCCGCCCTCCATGCTCAGACACGGTACCATAACATATGGCAAGCCCAAGCCCCGTCCCCTTGCCGACTGGCTTGGTCGTGAAAAACGGATCAAAAATATGGCTTGCCACGTCGGGAGGGATACCACTCCCATTATCAGCAATCTGGATATGCACGCGCGTGTCATCTCTCTTTGCCGTAACGCACAAAACTGGATGCTGAATATCTTCCATGGCATCTAGCGCATTCTGTACCAGATTCATAACCACCTGCTGCATGCGCCCTGCATGCCCTTCAACCTCCAGCGGCTCCTCAACATCCACGCGGGTTTCCACCATACGGTCCGCGCTGGCAAGCACCCATTCCAGCCCCTTGCGCACCACAGCTGCCATGTCAAACACTGCGCCAGCACTCCGTTTATCTGACGAAAAGCGGCGCAAATCAGCAACAATATCCCGCACTCGCTCGGCACCTTCCACAATACCGTCCAGAGTGCTCCCCAGTTCGGAAGTAACCATATCCACCCGCAGCGTCTGACGCTCATGTGCAAATAAAGATGCGGCGGGTTGTGCGTGAATATGTTCCAGATACGCAATTAACCTCGGAATAAAGCGTTTGAGTGTATAGGCATTGCCATACACAAATGAGATCGGATTATTCAATTCATGCGCTACCCCGGCAACCAGCCGTCCGAGCGAGGCCATTTTTTCGGCCTGCACCAACTGCACATGGGCCGCTTTGAGGTGACGATGCGCCTGATCCAGCTCTGAATATGCCCGCCTGACCTCACCCAATGGGCGGCCGAGTAGCACAATGCCGCAAAGACGTTTCCGCCGGTCGTATAACAAAGTGCCATTTACGGCAAAAGGCAGGGCCCCTGAAGAGGTAGAAAACTGAAACTCGGCGTCTTCCAGACCCTGCCGCCGTGACATGCAACGGGCAACATCCATAGCGCTGATCCCTGACGCAGATGCAATCAAATCCTCCAAACGCACACCGACAATGCTTTGCCCAGCAGGTGCAAAAAGTTTTTCCGCTGCCGTATTCGTACGCACAATGCGCAACGCTGTATCACATGCGATCAGCACATCGGACATGGATTCAAACACACTGGCCATGAAGGCATGCGCTTCTTCCAGAGCCGCATTTTTGCGTTCCAGTTCCACCTGCTGGCCTATCAACTGGCCCCAGGTTTCTTCCATTTTACCTATTACGTTCAGCCATATCTGCTCACCTTCGGCAGAAGCATTGATCGGCTCAACCTGCGGGGCCTTTCCAGTCAACGTCTTCAGGCCCCTTTTCTTTCGTCAGTGAATGGCGTGGGGATTATAACACAGGTAAAAGTGCCGCCTATCCCTTCCGCCTCCAGAGCATGATCAATCGGTAAGGCTGCGTCTTTATTCCTTTCATACTGTCATGAGCCGCCAAGCCGAACGTCATAAATCTTGGAAAATTCACAAACTCGTGATATGCGAGTGATTCTTAGTTGCGTTTTTATCTTGAGAGGTGGAGTGGCCAAATGGAAACGGACGGAAGAATTGGCGTAACGATACAAAAATTGTGTCGCTACAGTGTTCTGGCATGGAGCGTGAGTGCCGGACTTCCTGTCACGTTTGCCCAGGCGGCTGACACAGATGATACAACCGAGAAAAAAGCCGCTTACTCTTATTACTCAACTGAAGATCAGAAAAAACGTCACACTAAACATGTGCAGAAAACCCAAATATCTGCCGAAAATGATATGCCCAGCAGTGTAGAAAGTCTGGTGGTCTGGGGAGAAGGGAAGAAAAACGCCACAACTGATGGTACCGGCAGCTACGTGGTCAAGGCTGTTTCCATGGGAAAAATGCTCATGCGGTTGAATGAGATTCCACAATCCGTTTCCGTTCTCAGTCGACAGCAGATGCGTGATCAGAATTTGAATACAGTTGATGATGCGCTCAAACAGGTGCCTGGCGTCAATGTCAACTTGTACGGTGATGGTACGGCTGGCATTGCGGCTCGTGGCTACACGTTAACACCTCAGTTTGATGGTGTACCGTCGTCAGGTGGGCTACAAATGGCCCAGCAGTTTGACCTTGCCATTTACGACCGGCTTGAAGTGCTGCGTGGACCTAACGGGACTTTTCAAGGGTCTTCTCCACCCGGCGGAAGCGTTAATTTTGTGCGAAAACGTCCTCTGGACCATTTTAAAGCGCAGGGATCGTTCAGCGGTGGTTCATGGAATAACTTTCATGCTGACGCCGATATCACAGGTCCGATAACACCTTCAAAACGTGTCACCGGTAGATTTGTTGTTGCTGGCACAGATCGCGACTTCTTCTATCAAGCTGCACACGACCGGCGCTGGACAGCCTATGCCGATATTGATGTGCACATCACCGACCACACAACCCTGTCCATGAATGCAACCGGGCAGAAGAACGATACCACGCGCTTCATGGGCCTGCCCCGTGCAGCAGATGGCAGTGACCTGCATTTGAACCGGAACAGTTTCGTCGGAGCAGACTGGGGGCATACAACATCGCCCATGTACGAACTGGGTGGAGAGTTGGAACACCGTTTTGGCGGAGGCTGGCGTACCCGTCTGACCGGTCGACATCGTATTACCGACACGAGCATGCATTATACCTACCTCAATAGTGCAGTGACTGCGACGAAAACAGCCAATTTTGTTGTTGCAAATTCGTTGGTACACGATCAGTACGACGGTATTGATCTCTATTTTTCAGGTCCTATTCATGCGTTTGGTCGAAAGCATGATCTGGTAATTGGTGGAAATTATGACTCTGATGTCATGACAGACGGAGGAGCGACACAGAATTCACGTGTGAATACGGGGCTTGCTGGACTGGATATTTTTTCACCAGCGATTTCAAGCGCCATACAGCCTGATATCACCACAATGTATCGGGAGCCGACACGGCAGAAAGGCATGTATGGTTCTCTGCGGATTGAACTACTGAAGTCCTTGCATTTACTTATGGGAGGACGGATCAGTTTTTATGAATATAAATACAGGAATATTTCCACAAACACGCCTTATGTCATTAGTCTGAAAAATAACGCCGTCCCAACTCCCTATCTGGGGCTTGTATGGAATATTATCTCCAGTGTTTCTGCCTATGCCAGTTTCACAGACACCTTCACGCCACAGTCCGGTTATACACCAACCGGACGTTTAAAGCCGGATCTGGGACAGCAGATTGAGGCAGGGCTCAAAGGAGAGTTCTTCCATCATAACCTGAATGTAACATTGGCTGGTTATCGGATTATTGAACGCAACAAAGCAATGATTGACGGTGATCTTGCACCCACCTGTGGGCGTAATGGAAACAGCGACTGTTATCGTGCGGCAGGTCGGGTACGAAGTCAGGGTGTTGAGGTGGAAATGATCGGCCGCATCCTTTCCGGCTGGGATATCAATGCCAGCTACACGTATAATGATAACGTCATTCTAAAAGACAGTAATGCTGCACTGGAAGGACGCGCCTATGCTCCCAATTCCCCCAAACACCTTTTCAAGCTCTGGAGCCATTATCGATTTGCTGCTCCTGAGCAAACAAAAAATGTCTGGAGTGTTGGGGGTGGTCTAACGGCCCAGAGCAGTACATTTGGCACAACTCGGACTGTCAGGCAGGGCGCTTACGTGGTGGCGAACGCACAGGTCGGGTATCAGTTCAATCCCAAGTTGAATGTTGCTGTTAATATCAACAACATCTCCAATATGCGCTACTATCAGCGCCTCGGCAATATTTATTATTATAACTATTATGGAGAACCACGAAACTTCATGGCAACATTACAGAGTGTTTTTTAAAGTAGAAATTTCGCGGCAGACCCCGTGGGAATGATCATGTGTGGATTATGATTTATGTGTCAGGACGCTCGGTGGTAGTTTCGGGCGCATCATCATGCGCCGATCCAGCACAGACCCATCTGTCACAAAGGTGCCATCGCCAATGGCGTGCAGGGGTGAGCGTTCCTTGCGATGCGGGTCGGCATGGGCCTCAACCCCTTCAAGAATGACGATGCCATACGGCGCGATGATGTCGATGACGCGGCATTCGATGTTCGCCAGACATTCTGTCAGAAGCGGCGCTTTCACCTTGTCCGCCTTACGGCGGGCAAGACCGAATTTTTCGAACTTGTCCGTATCCCTGCCAGAGCAGAGACCAATCCCCACGGCAGTGTCGAGCATGTCAGCAGATGGAATAGCGAGCACGCATTCCCGCGTTTTCTCAATCGCCTTCCATGAATAATTCCAGGGACCAGTGGTGATGGCGAAACGCGCGTCAAAATCCAGCACCATGGTCCAGGTGATCGTCATGACATTGTCGCGCCCACTGTCATGCGTGGTTACGAGCGTTACCGGCCCGGATTCCAGAAACGTAAAAGCCTGATCAAGGGGAAACGCTTGCATGGTCGTCGCCGTCCGGTTGTTGCCGATCCAGCACGTATAACACGATTATGAGTGTTTCTTCCTATCCTGCTGGTTTTAAGCCTTTGACCGGGAGTGTCCGCTCCAATACATCCAAAGCCTTGCCGCAGCACAAAATGAAGGTGACACCGCATGTAGCGGCCCGCCTCACTCCGCAGCTATGCTGACACCTTGCGCCGGAGATCGCCCGATCCGCAGTGCCATCAGCGCAGCGGCCACTCCGGCAAGTCCGGCCATCACCAGCATGTCACGATAGCTTCCCTGTGTTTGTCGTAGTACACCTGCTAGTGACGCAGCTAGGGCCGCGCCGATTTGATGGCCGAATACGATCCATCCAAATACGACCGGTGCGCGAGCCTCGCCGAAAGCGGCATTGGCAAGTCGAAGTGTCGGCGGTACCGTCGCGATCCAGTCCAAACCGTAGAATACGCCGAACAGCATCAGACTTACGCCATGGAAGTCTACGAACGGTAGCGCCATCAACGATAAGCCACGCAGTCCGTAATAGGCAAAAAGTAGCCTCCGCGCGTCCACCCGGTCAGTAAGCCAGCCCGAGGCAGTGGTACCGAAGAGGTCGAAGAACCCCATGAGCGCGAGATACCCTGCGGCTGGGACAGCACCCACGCCGTGATCAGCACAAATCGCAATAAAATGCGTGCCGATCAACCCGTTTGTCGTGAAGCCGCATATAAAGAACGTCAGGAACAGCCGCCAGAAATCCCGCGTCGCCATCGCTTCACGCAATGCCGACACCGCAATGCGCAGCGGATGATGTGACGGACGTGCTGGAGGGACATACCCTTCCTGCGCACCAAGCGGCACCAGCCCCAGACGCTCGGGGTGCTCTGGCAGGAACAACGCGACGAGCGGCACCAAACCCAGACATGCAGCTGTTACGGCAACGACCGGCCCTCGCCAGCCATGCGTCTGTGCTAGGGAGGCCAATGCCGGCAGGAACAGCAACGACCCTGTTGCCGTACTCGCCGCGAGCAGACCCATGACCGTGCCGCGACGCGCCACGAACCAGCGATTAACGACCGTAGCCCCAAGCACCATCGCAACGGCACCGGTACCGAGGCCGGTCAACAGACCCCAGGTGAGAAAGAATTGCCACGGTGCGGTCATGAATAGCGAAAGCCCGGATGATGCGCCGATCAGCAGGAGCGCTCCGATTAACGTGCGCCTGATGCCGATCGATTGCATCAGCGCTGCCGAGAACGGTCCCACAAAGCCGTAGAGGAAAATGCCAAACGCTGCGACCGAGGAGACTGTTGCCCTACTCCACCCCAATTCCATTTGCAGGGGCATCATCAGGACGCCAGGCGTTGCACGCACACCGGCCGACACCAGCAAGGAGAGAAAGGTGAGCGCCACGACGACCACAAAGACGGCACCCTTGCGGATGTGAAAGTTTCTGCTCATATGACTGACCGGTAAGTTACAATACAGCCACCGTAGGTACCGGTCGGTAACATCGTCAAGTGGAAATATATTATGAAGCGCCCCCTCACCGGCGTCAGCGCCGCCGAACGTATTCGAGCCTCAGCGCGTGAACTGTTCTACAACAACGGAATACGCAGCGTCGGCGTTGAAGAGATCGTGCAGAACGCGGGCGTCACCAAGCCTTCGCTCTACCGCGCCTATGAGTCCAAGGACGGCTTGGCTGCAGTCTACCTCGATGAATTCTTCCTGACTTGTCGTAAGCGCTTCGAGGAGGCAGAGGCTGCCTGCCCTGACGATCCGCGCGGCCAACTCCTCTTCTATTTCGACGGTCTGGCCGAGCGGGCCTCCCACCCAGCCTATCGCGGCTGCGGGCTGACCAACGCAATTCTGGAGTTCCCTAATCGCGAGCACCCCATCCGCCGGGAGGCCGCGCGACTGAAGCAGGCGATGGCCGACTGGATATCCTCACGTGTCATGCTTCTGGGCAAACGCGACCCTGAAGTGCTCACCTCCGGTTTGGTGCTGCTGATGGAGGGGGCATTCGTTGCAGGGCAGGCCTTCGCACCTCCGGGGCCTGGCGCTCATGCCAGCATGGTGGCCCGCCTCATGCTTGATGCGTAAATACGTTATGAAGCACTTTTCCCTGTTGGGCGTTACATCTCGCATATTGCCCATGGCAGTCCACGTTCCTTACAGTGAGACTGCCCCTTGAGTTTAGGGTCTGTTAGATCTTGAAATTCGTCCCATATTGTAGGGATGAAAGAAGGAGACGGAACAGGCACTTTTACGGACGAGACATGGGCGATCTAGGAACCTCTGATTGAGGTGGTTCGCCCACGAGGCAAGAACGCCGCCCCATGATCTGCGGCGCACGATAGCAGCGATTTTCTGGCGCCATGAGAATGGTGCGAAATGGCGGAGTATCCTTGCTGAACTGGGTCCGTGGTGGCGGGCAGCACAGCTTTCCATCCGCTGGGCGAAACTCGGCGTATGGGAACGCCGGCTCGAACGGGTTCAGGAACAACTCGGAGCAGCATTCGGAATGACTTTTCTGGATGGCACGAACATCAGGACTCACCACAAAGCGGCGGGAGCCCAAAAAAGAGCCTCTTTCGAAGAGCGAGACCATCGTGAAGCGCTTGGCCGTTCTCGCGGCGGTTATGGCACGAAAGTCTGCGTGATCGCTGATGGACATGAAAAAGCCTTTGGTTTTGCGCTGGCCCCCGGACAGGCTCATGAACTACCCTTGGCACCAGCCACGCTCGACAGCCTTTCCGCCATTCCCCTGTGGGGCGTGGCGGACAAGGGCTACGCGTCGAACGCCTTTCGTGAACGGATATGGACATAGGAGCCCGGCCCGCCATTCCTGCGAAACGACAGGATGGGGCGGTCTCCTGCCTAAAATGGGTCTATTGGTGCCCGCATCTCGTTGAGAACCTCTGGGCTTGCCTCAAGGAGTGGCGTAATGTCGCAAGCAGATACGAAAAAACAGCAACATCGTTCCTCGCCGTCATCCACATCGCTGCCGCAGCAGACTGGGTCAAGCCATTACTGGCCCTAGAGATAACTTAAATATTAGGGCAGCTATTTTATAGGCTGCCCTTTATTTCATGGAATAATTTTCAAAATTTATTATATTCCATATGTTTCGTCAGAACTCAATTCTAGCAGTAACTTTAAATGAACGCCCGGGCTGCGTGTAATACCGTTCAGACAGCGAGGTGGACGACTGACCGTAAGGTAAAGACGCGGCATTATAGTAGGCTTTATCAAAAATATTGTACATACCGGCTTGAATGCGTAGCGGCTTGTAAAAAGATGGACTGTACCAACCGTTCAGATCAAACAGAACGTAGCCAGGGGTTTTCCACTGGTTCGTCAATGTTCCTGTAGATGTGAGATATTTTGCATTATCCCGACCACTGGCAAATGTGCCAGACAGATCTGCCCCCCAGCGTTGAGTTTTATAGCCAAATCCAATAATGCCACGGAAAGGTGCCACCGAACTAAGATGGAAGTTCATATCCTGATCACGGCCATCTGCATACGCCAATGATCCCCACATATGCCAATGATCATCAAACGACCAGTTGCCACTGGCCTCTACCCCGTAAATACGCACATGCGCCAGATTTGTATAACCGTAACACAGCATATAACCTGTGCAGCCACTTATACCCATCATATCGATGAAGTTATGGTAATGGTTATCATAGAAAGAAATTTTGGCACCTCGTTCCGAGTTTCCATATTTCATCCCGACTTCCCACCCACGGCTACTTTCAGGTTTCAGGTCTGGATTACCAACTACCTGATAAACAGGCGGCGTGCTGTAGTTCAGATATTCTTCCGTTGCAGATGGTGCACGGTATGCCTCCGCATACTGTCCATACAAAACAAGGTCTTTGGCAATACGGGCTTCAACCAGAACTTTAGGCGAAAAATGGGAACCATGAGCGCCATGTGGTAACCCTGCATAGCCTGCATTAGCCATGTAGGAGGCGGTATTATGCGTATCACGCTGAAAGTAATCGAACCGGAACCCCGGTGTAATATGCAGCCACTCCCCTCGGCCTATACCAATACGATCCTGTACAATCGCTCCCATGTCCGTGCCATGTACTTTGGGCATATCCGAAAAATTATCGTGCGTGTAGGCATTGGACACAGCTCTTTGACCCGTTTGCGTCTGGTACGTATCAGTCAAAAAGACTTCCCCACCATATGTCACTACATGGTGCAAAGGACCGGTAAAGATATTGTTTGTCGCTGAACCCGTAACCCCGTAGGATTCCACAGGTAAAGTCAGGTGTTGGTGCACATAGGCTGTTGGCCTGGCCGGGTCTGTATTGGTTATATCGGTATCGGTTTTGATACTTTGCCAATATGCGAGAAAATGAGCTTCGCTGAAGAGCGCTGTTGGGCTATCTGCTTGATAGTCATACTGTCCCGATACGCGCGAACGCTGGTTTTCGCTGCGGGTACGATAAACATTTGTGGCCGTTGTTTCCGACGTTCTGGTCCGTTCGTCGTAATTTTTGTCAAACCACTCCCCCGTCAACCCAACCCTGTGACCACCCTCAAAATAATGACGGATTTTACCCAGAAAACTTCCCTGATCATACGTCGCTGGGTTTTTGGCAGTGCGTGTACGACCATACCCGCCGATTTCACCACGGTTTCCAGTCTCGCTCCCGTTCTGGTATCCTCCTTGCAGCAAGAATACCGTATTTTTGTAGCGAGCAGCAAAAGCTTGGTTAAGCAATGCCGCCTCGCTTGCACCATTGTAAGTCAACTTGGTCAGACCACCAAAGGTTTTGCCAGGTTTAAGCAGGTCTTCGGGGTCCAGTGTACGCAGGGCAATAACCCCACCCAGAGCGCCTGTACCAAAAAAGCTGGAATCAGCGCTTTTAACAATATCAATGGCGCCAAGGGAGTTAAAATCAAAGTTGCTGACCCCACCCTGTGCCGAGCTAAAGGACCCAGCATAGGCACCATCATTTGCCCAGGGCATGCGCACGCCATCTATGGTGGTCAGAATACGGTTCTGATCCAAGCCACGAATGTTAATGCTTGAATTGCCACTACTATAATTCACGGAGGCATCAACACGTCGCGCAAAATCTTCCAGACTATCTATCTGTCGGTCACGGAGTGTCTTGAGCGTTGTTGTGGTGGTGAGCACACTCGCCTTGCCAACCGCGCTATGATCCTTGTCAGGATTGTACTTCATGGAATCCAGAATATCTGCTGTTCCACCGACTTTTACAGCTCTTAACATTACAGTAGTGGAACCGGTAGCTTTGGACTTTTGATCCTTTTTATCGCTATTGATCTGAGTAACAGCCCCCGCCCCAGTCGGTGCGGAGGAGTCCTGTGTTGCGGCAAGAGCGGGTGTTGTACAGGCATAAACCAGTGCTGTTGTTGCCAGCATTCGGTAATGCACAACCCGACAGAAAAGCGGCGGCCTTGTCATTGTGCATCCATTAGTTGCTATTAAGAATCATTACCATTTTATGATGCACACGATGCAGTCGCCCGGCAAGCATTTATTGCGTATGATTCTCATTTGCGTTAAATTGGTCACGCTATCATATCTTCCAAATTGCCATTTATGTCGTAGAGGCTCTTAAAATGACCAGAATGTCTGATACACTCTCCCTTTCTCTACGCCTTAAAGACGCCGCTCACACAATTCATGAGGATCTGGATAGAGGCATTATGGCGCAAGGCCTGTTTTCCAGCGCAGACAAATACCGGAATTTTGTACAACTCCAATATCAGTTCCATAGGGATATCAATGCACTTTATAACCATGCCCAGCTTGTAGAGATTATTCCTGACCTGAGTGCCAGAAACCGCTTTGCGCAGGTTTGTCAGGACATGAAGGACCTTGGACTTCCGATTCCAGATGAGGCGAGCCCTGCGGATGACAAAGATGCCTCCACAGCCATTGGCTGGCTCTATGTTGCCGAAGGATCCAAACTAGGGGCCAATTTTTTAACAAAATTGGCCGAAAAACTGG
Source organism: Acetobacter okinawensis JCM 25146 (assembly GCF_000613865.1). Classification (GTDB taxonomy): domain Bacteria; phylum Pseudomonadota; class Alphaproteobacteria; order Acetobacterales; family Acetobacteraceae; genus Acetobacter; species Acetobacter okinawensis. The sequence goes on along the minus strand of NZ_BAJU01000004.1, from coordinate 20,743 downwards.
GCTTTACTCAAACATTTGGCGCACGTCATCTTGCCGCCGACCCTGATGGGCGAGGACCGTCGTGGAATGCGTTCAAAAGCGCTATTGATCATGCGGGGTTTGACTCCGCTTTGGCTGTGGTAGGCGCTCGGGCTGGTTTTTTACGGGTTAAGGCTTATTTGCTTGCATCTAACGCTAAAGCCAACACACCAGCCTAAAACACCCGAAAAATGGCCTGAAAATACCCATATTTTTCAGGCCATTTGAAAATATTTTCCGCGAGAATATGGCAGTATTAGGCCGTAACCGCCTGTAAAACTGTAAACCCTTCAAACACCGGGGGGCCAGCGGTCAGCGCACGGCCCTGCCCTGCGCCAGCATGAGCCTGACGGAACTGCTCGGATTGAGTCCAACCGACAAAAGCATCGTATGAATCCCATACTGTGTGAGATGCGTAAAGCCGCCCTTCCTCTTTTTCCGGCCCTTGCAAAAACTGGAAACTAACAAAACCTGGAACTGTTTTTAATAACACTTCTCGATCCAGCCAACGCTTCTGAAAAGCTTCTTCATTTTCTGGCGCAACCAAAAAACGGTTCATTGCAATGTATTGAGACATGGACACTTTCTTTCTCACGATTATTATTGGCAAATCATATTATGCGGTAGAATGTAGGGTTTGCCGGTAGCCACATGTTTGTGTACCTGCCCCTCCTCCAGCCCGAACACGTGGCTGGCCAACGCATTAGTCAAAACCTGCTCTGGTGGCCCTTGCGCATAGATGCGCCCATCATGCAGCACAACAATCTGGTCCGCGCAGGCTACAGCCCAGTTCAGGTCATGAATAATCAGCACCACACCACCGCCACGCCGGGCGTGGGCGCGTGCCAGATCAAGCACCAGATACTGCCGGGACAAATCCTGAGCGGAAATTGGCTCATCCAGCAATAAAAAGCCCGGCGATTTGTCCGTGCCATGCACTGCGGCTTCCAGTTGCATCATTACCCGTGCCAGATGCGCTCTCTGACGCTCCCCCCCGGACAAACCCATAATATCACGCTCGATAAATGCGCCCAGCCCTACGCGTTTCAGCAATTGTTCGGCCAGTTCCAGCCGGGCGGACGCCCCCAAAAGCGGTGCAGACACCTGCCCCCCCATTGCCACCAGATCGCGTAGTGTAAACCGGGCGCGGAGCGGGCTATCCTGCGTTAACATAGCCCGACCACCCGCCAGATACATCGGGGAAAGATCGCTTATGGGCACATTGTTCAGATGCACAACACCTCCCCCAACTGGCAGCAAGCCACTAGCAAGGCGGAGCAATGTACTCTTGCCAGCACCGTTCGGGCCAATAATGGCCGTAACCTTCCCTGCTTCAAAAGCGTAAGAGGCATCGTGCACTATAGTTTTACCGCCAGCGCACCAGCCTACATTATGCAAGGAGAGGCTCATGCCAGCACCTCGCGCTCATGGGCACGGGTAAGCAACCAGACAAAAACGGGCGTGCCCAGCACCGCAGTCACAATTCCCACTGGTACATCTGCTGGCATGGCAATAACCCGTGCCAGCGTATCTGCCGCAATTAACAACGCGGCTCCCAGCAAAGCACTGCCCGGCAGCACAAAACGATGGTCTGGCCCAGTTACCAATCTGACCAGATGAGGCACCACAACCCCGATAAACCCGATTGCCCCAGCGAAGGAAACCGTAGGCCCCACACTACAGGCGACCAGCAGCATGGCCAGCCGCTTAATACGCTCTACCGGGTAGCCCATTAACCGCGCGTCACTTTCCCCTAACAACAGAGCATTCAGGGGCATGGTCAATCCTGCCGTTATCCACCCTGCCACCAGCAAAAAAGGGCATAACATGCCAATCCGTAGCCATGTTGCTCCAGCAAAACTCCCCATGGTCCAAAAAGTCAGGTCGCGTAATGCTGTGTCGTTGGCACAAAAAATAAGGATGCCCGTTAAGGCACCTGCAAACGCACTCAGAGCCACACCTGCTAGAAGGATCACACTTACAGAGGTCACACCTCCGCGCGTTGAAAACTGGTAAAGTAACCATGCCGCAGCAAAGCTACCCATGGTGCCAGCTACAGGCACGGACCAAGCTGTGCCGGTTATAAAGACGTGCATGCTCCCAACTGCCATATCCAACCCGGCACCACCCAGCACGATCATACAGGCCGTTGCCAGCGCGGCCCCGGACGATACGCCAATTAAGCCCGGATCAGCCAAAGGATTTCTGAACAGCCCTTGCATAACAGCCCCTGCGACCGCCAATGCTGCTCCGGTCAGTCCCGCCATGATAACACGGGGACCACGGATCTGGGTTAATACGACCCGTTCGGCATAAAGACTTCCATGAGCATCGCCCTGCCATAACGCCATAAGATGCACTCCGGTTGCCCCGACATTAAGCGAAACAGCCGTAACAAGCAGCAACAGCGGTAAAAGAGCACACAAAAACAGAGCCCCACGCCGTTTTGCTAAAGTCATGCAGGATGTTCCATTGCAGCTAACATTCTGGCCAGATCAAGAGCCGCCTGAGGTGTACGCGGCCCAAACCCCAGAAGACGCTCCCCCTCCATGGCCACAAAAGCCTGGTTTCGCCCTGCTGGCGTAAGCTTGAAGCCGGGATCTGCCTGCAGAATAGAGCGGATAGGTGTTGCAGTCTGGTCCATAAGCAAAACAACATCGGGTTGCAGGGCTACAAGATTTTCCTGATCTACAATTTTATAACCCTGCATATCGCCCCCCGCATTAATCCCTCCCGCAAGGCGGATCATGGCATCTGCCGCTGTTCCTTTACCTGCAGCCATAGGGCGGTTGTTCGTCATACGCATAACAAACAACACACGCGGCATCCATGTATGTGAGGCACGCCATGCTGCGAGTTGGCGAAATTGCTTGGCAATACTGCTACACAATTGCTCGCCTTGTGCCTGGGCGCCCATTATGTCCGCCAAAAAGCGGGTCCGCCCTTCAATCGCCTCGGGGGAAGGAGTAGCATCCACAAACACAACGGGCACACCAGATGCTATAAGCTGATCCATGGCTGTGGGTGGACCGGCGTCATTCATAGCCAACACAAGATCTGGCTGCAAAGACAACACCCCTTCGGATGAAATAGCCCGCATATAGCCAAGAGCTTTTTTCTCCTTTTGGGCCTCTTCGGGCCATGTGGAGGTCTGATCCACAGCCAAAATCGCATTTGATCGCCCAAGTGCATACAATGTTTCGGTTATGGGGTCACCAATGCTGGCAATTCGTGCCGTTCCATGGAGCGTTACGCGCCGCCCTCGGCAGTCTGTTATACTCCGGTTTTCAGCGCCATTTACCGTGTTTAAACGGCTCCCCTGCGCCCACCCTGCATGCGGCAAACAAACCGCGGCTACGCCAGAAACCAACATAGAGCCCACAAACCGGCGAGAAAACTGCCCCATATCTCGCTGCGGATTGTGGCTCCTGCGCGCTGCATTGTGCATTTTCATCACGCAGCCTGCTCCTGCGCTTCGACCGTGCGAAGCACATCATAACCACTGAATTCGCGCTTTTCGAGCGTTAAAGCCTCCCCCTGCCCCATATCTTTATGAGCAGTATGGAACAGTTCTGACTTACGCCATGCCTCGTAAGCTATGCGCGATGTCCAAATGGTCTGGGATGCATAAGTCACGTGATCAGGCAGCACGTCGCCACGCATAAATTGGATCATCAAAAAACCGGGAGCAGTTTTCAACAACACCTCCCGATCAAGCCAACGACTTTTAAACTCAGCTTCTTTTTCCGGCCGGACTTTAAAACGGTTCATGGCAATAAACATTCGGCCCCTCCATACTGCACAAAGCCCTCACACCCGACGTTTTTACAAACGCGACAAGGCTTCACACGTTAACTAGGCAGAACACTTCCACAAACGCAAATGCGAATCAATATCATATTTTGCACAAGCCCGTGCAGACGGTAAACAACGCCTATCTATCGTTATTTAATGAGACTTGTCGCCGGAGCAATGTGATTAACTCAGGCATTGAGGTTACCGAGCGTCACTGAAAATACAGAATGCCGTCCTGGTAAGCATCAGAACATATAAACGCGGTTCGCGCACATCATTGAGATGTGCGTAGCACAGTACTCGCCAAGTCAAGCGTTATAATAAAATGAGCATTCTTGCACTGACAAAGTTACTTCCTCCATGAGTGGAGACAACCCTAGAGTGACCAAAACGAATACCACGACATCTCTATCCTTCGTCGCAGAGAAATAGCTTGGTGACACGTTCACACATGTCATTTCGTCATCGTTGATCGCCCAGTCTTCATTGTCATGAAAGCCAGCAGAGCTGCGAGCACAAGCACAAACGTGCTGGCAGCGAAGGTCGCCTGATACCCGACCCCGTCAAACAGAATACCGCCAGAGGTTGCCCCCAACGTTATGGCAAGCTGGACAACAGCAACCATCAGCCCGCCTCCTGCTTCAGCATCTTGGGGGACTGTTCTGGCCAACCAGGTCCACCAGCCAACGGGAGCGGATGTCGCGAACAGACCCCACGCTGCCAGTATTATGGCAGAAACAACAATCCATTTTCCCAACATAAGAAGGCCAAATGCCAGAAACGCCATCAGAGCAGGAATAACAATCAAAACGGGATAGACGCTTTTCTTCAGCATGGCACCAATCAGCGCAGTACCAATGAAACCGGAAATGCCCATCAGTAACAGGAGCAAAGACAGCGTAGACACATCGACATGAGCCACATCTTCAAGGAACGGTCTGACATAGGTAAAGAGCGTGAACTGTCCCATAAAAAAGAGGCTGACTGCAATCATTCCCATTCTCACAATTGGCCGCGCCAGCAGGGCGAACACACTTGCAGATTGCTGATGTCGTTCACTGGGCATGGACGGAAGGCTGAAAAACTGCCAGACGAAAACAATGACAGCCACCGGCACCACGCAAAAAAAAGCACCACGCCAGCCAATCAAACCACCGAGAAAACTGCCCGCAGGTGCCGCAATAACTGTTGCAAGAGCATTGCCACCATTCAGGATCGCAAGCGCACGTGGCACATGTTGCTCTTCGACAAGACGCATTGCCATTGCAGCAGACATTGACCAGAAACCGCCAATAACAACACCGATCATCGCCCGTCCGAGCATGAAGATGACGTAATTAGGTGCCAAAGAAACAACAGTTCCTGAAACAATCATCATCCCAATAAGGACTAACAGCAGCGTTTTACGATTTATCCCTTTAGCTAAAGAAGAAATAAAAAGACTGGTTAAAACTGCAAATGCGCCGGAGACTGAGATTGCCTGCCCCGCCTGCCCCTCGCTGATATGAAGGTCGGCTGCAATGGGTGTCAGCAGACTGACAGGCATAAACTCCGATGCAACAAGCGCGAAGGCGCCAAGAGACATGGCGAGCACAGCGCCCCAAGCGCCTGTCTGCCTGTCAGAGTCCTTGTGTATGTCGGACGATGTTTGAGAGAGAGTATCCATTACACCTCAATATTACGAATATTTATAGGCACGGGTATTTCGCAAAACAACGAGTGAAATCAGCAGACTCCCTTCATCTGCAACATTATTTTCGTACGTTCTCGCTTTGCTCACGATGACTGACAGTGTTCATAAAAGAATGTAAGGAACGTTGGGCATCCAGACTAGTCCCTATAAAACGATCATGATCATGAGTAATATTCATGAATGACGGGTTCATAGCAGCCAGCCAGAGTTATATAGAATTCAGTCTCTGCTTTTTAATAAATGAGATTTTTAATAATTTTCTCTAGCCTATAAGAAAGGCCGCGTCCTTTTCGGGACACGGGCCTTTCTGAATTTTAACGCGTTTGTCTACTCTATCTTATATCTGCTGTTTTGTGGGACGGAAAAGAATTTCGTTAATATCCACATCTTCCGGTTGGCTAATTGCAAAAGCCACGCATCGTGCAAACGAATCAGCACTGATCGCAATACCAGGCACAAAATTCTTGAGCTGTTCCGCAGTTGCCTCATCATGAACGCCATTGAGCAGTTCCGACTGGACTGCCCCCGGTGAAATGATCGTCGTGCGCAGGTTGTATGGCTTCACTTCAGCCCGTAATCCCTCGGACAACGCACGCACCGCGAATTTTGTGGCCGAATAAACAGCACTGTTTTCCAGAACACGATGACCGGCAACGGATGACACGTTGATGATCTGACCGCTTTTCTGCGTTTTCATGTGCGGAAGAGCAGCTGCAATGCCATACAGAACGCCCTTGATGTTAACGTCGATCATCATATCCCACTCGTCAACACGCAGTTTTTCAAGTGGTGATAGAGGCATGACGCCCGCATTGTTGAGCAGCACGTCAATCCGGCCATAAGTCTTGACCGCCGTATCAACGAGGTTCTGAACCGAAGCGCGATCTGTCACATCCGTTTCAATCGCCAAAGCCTTACCACCTTTGGCGGCAATATCTTCTGCAAGCTTCTTGATCCGGTCTTCGCGCCGCGCTCCCAGAACGACAGTCGCACCCAGTGCAGCCAGATGTCGCGCAGCTTCCGCCCCCAGCCCACTGCTGGCACCTGTTATGACAACGATCTTATTTGCTACGTTATTGTTCATGGATAGTCTCCGGATTTTTAACGGTCGATTTTCTGGAATTTGAGGACGAAATTATCTCCTTCCCCGATTGCGGCATATTTGGCGTGATCCTTATCCCCCAGCGCGAAGGTCGGAGGAAGTGTCCAAACACCCTTCGGCCAGTTGGCCGTATCACGCAGATTGGCGTTGATTTCCGATGAACCAACAAGCTTAAAGCCTGCTTTTTCAATGAGAGAAATTGCGTAAGACTGCCGGACATACCCATCCTGAGCATGCGGATCCTGCGGGGCATTTGTGTGGCCACGATGGTCTTCGACACCGAATATACCACCCGACTTCAGAACCCGATGGATAGCCGCAAGCATTTGTGGTGCATTCCCGGCTTCCATCCAGTTATGCAGGTTACGAAAAGTCAGAACGAAGTCGACACTGTCAGGCGCAACAAAATCGAGATGGCCGCCGTCAAACTGTGTTGTCCTGAACGTTTCCTTGAGTTCGGGGTGAGCTGCCACCATCTGGCTGAAGGCTGAACCCGCTCCATCTTCAGGACCAAGAGCCAGAGTATAAACGCCTTTGTCCCGCAGATATGGGCTAAGGATCTGCGTCCAGTAGCCGCCACCCGGCCAGATTTCGACAACACTGGCATCCGGACGCAAGCCAAAAAACTGCAATTCTTCCAAAGGGTGCCGGATCGGGTCACGCGCAACGAACCGAGTATCCCGCGTGGGGGAATGAACAGCCTGTTCCAGCGTTGGTGCTGCCATGGCTTGCCCTGCCCCGGTCACGGCAAGAGCACATACAATTGGATAAATTGCCTTCATGATATTTTCTTGTCCATTTTCACGCCAAAATAGCCAAAGTTTTCTTAATATAGCGTCTCATGCCCCTTTCGATTAGCCCCCTGTTAATGCATACGGTCATCGATTTTACTCATGAATGCAAAGAAGCATCCGGCTCATAACGCATTTCCTCGACAAAAAGAGAAAAGGGCATGCTATTCTGATGGTGGTGGGGAAAGCAGAGATGATATCCAGTCCAATAGGGACACCAGTCCTGAAGAACTTTTATCAGACGGCCATCGGCAATATATTTCTCCGCGACCATTTCCGGCATATGCGCCAGACCTAAGCCGTCGAGACAGGCATCGCGCACAGGAAAAATGCTGTTAAATATCAGAGGGCCATCAACACGAACCTTAACATCCCGACCATTCTTCTCAAATTCCCAAGCGTAAATTCCACCATGTGTTGGCAGACGCATCGTGATGCATTGATGCTTCAGAAGATCATGCGGAACCTTCGGTTTCGTGTTCTTTCTAAAATAAGATTTCGTGCCCACAACGACAAAACGAATATCTGGTGTCAGAGGCACCGAAGTCATCTCCTTGGTCACCTGTTCTCCCAGCCTGATACCGGCATCAAAACGCTCGGCAGCGATATCCACCAACCTGAGATCCGCATTGATCTCGATTTTTACATCAGGATATTTTTTAAGGAACTGGTCAATCCTCGGCCTGAGGATATAGGCTATGACATCGTCCGTTGCAGTCACACGGATCAGGCCGCGTGGCGCATCCCGTAGCTCGCACAATGAGGCAATCTGACTTTCAATCTGGTCGAAATGTGGACCAATGTTGCGAATGAGATAATCACCTGCATTCGTGGGCGTCACGCTGCGCGTCGTCCGCGTCAGCAGTCGCAGGCCCAGACGTTCTTCCAGTAAACGAACCGTGTGACTCAATGCCGACTGGGACACACCCAGCTTTGCAGCAGCCCGCGTAAAGCTCTTCTCACGCGCCACAGCCAGAAACGCGATCAGGTCATTAAAATTCTCGCGAGACATATATGAGCCTTTTTCATGAACATGCTCATATTATTTTAGGCGTAGCTCTGTTTGTCGTCGAGATTTAGATTCCTCAGCGCTCCGATTATTCATGGAAACTCTACGTAGGATATGTTGTTCTAGGGGATGTGTCCTTTGACGTGGAGATAAGTTTTACTATGGCGTGAGAAATTTTCTGTCGAGAAAATAATCCTGTTTCCTCACATGTGAAATTATGAACAATAGCTCCAGGAAGAAAACCATGAAAATCAAGTCTCTTGTCAATGCAATATTATCTTCTACTGTTCTTTTTCCTTCAATTGTGCAGGCTTGTTCAAGCTTGGCGATCACAGATAAAAGTGAGCATGTTTATCATGGGCGCACATTGGAATTACCAGAAGACTTACCGTCTTGGTTGACTTTCTATCCTGCTCAGACTGCATTCCAGAAAAAGTCACCTAGTGGTGATGCTGGTGCACATTATAAGGCTCTCTATCCAATTCTGGCGATTACAACTTCAGTTTATCAGGATGGTGACGATCATAACATGCTTGAGGGCATGAACGGTGCTGGTCTGTCTTTCAGCGCCAACATGGTGCCTGAGGCGACACTGACTCCGCTAACAACATCGGATTACCATGATTCTATCCCTGTAACATCACTAGGAGAGTGGGCACTCGCCAATTTTGCAACGGTAGAGGACGTCAGAGACGCCGTGAATAAAGGGCATTTCTGGTCTCCAGTTTTGGCCAAATTGGGCGGAGTAAAATCACCCTTTCATTTTGCGTTTTATGACAAAAAAGGAGGAAGTATTGTCGTAGAAGCGCTTAATGGGAAATTTCATGTTTATGACAATCCCACAAAGGTCATGACAAACGGTCCAGACTTCCCGTGGCATCTCCAGAACCTGAATAATTACACGCAATTGACTAACAAAGACAGATCCTCTGCACTTCTGGGAGGTATGAAAGTGGTTCAGCCTGATAGTGGGATTGCAGCTGCAGACCTGCCATCGTCAGACACATCTGTCGGACGTTTTATTCGTGGCGTTTACTACACCAGTTACGCACCCCTTGCTCAGTCGACAGGAGATGCGATCAATATTCTTGCACATATCATGAATCGTTTTGATCGTATGAAGAATATTACCACCGATACGTTAGGGGGCGAGACACAAAAAGAAGCCGGAAAAACCGTTTCTGAATATACGGTCTGGACAGCATTATCAGATCTTAGTGATGGAGTTATGTTCGTTCGGGGTTATAAAGATATTAGTTACAATAAATTTTCGCTTCAGGATTTCCATAATACTACAAAGCCTGTTTTTGAAAGAATTAATAACCGAGATATGGCATTGCCTTACTGAGACGCCAATCCGGTTTATGGTGTGGAATGGCGCGTTTCGTAGCTAAAATTAATAGAAACGCGTCTGCATCAAGAGTAATTTTCAAGGCATGTGGACATGCCCACTTTGACTTAAGAGTCCTGCCCTATATATACCTGCATTTCTGGTCTTAATCCGCTGCATCCGGGATTGAAATGCTCAAGAACATTCGTATATCAGGGAAAATAGTGCTTTCTTTTTCCCTTGTCGTGGCAACTGTTTTTCTGTTTTCCGTCGTCGTGTTTACATCGCTTGGGCAAATTCGCAATGCCAAGCTGGAAAGTGATCAGGCGCATCAGACTATCAATACGGTCAATGACCTGTTGAATACGCTGGTTGAAAGCCAGAACGCGATGCGCGGTTATGTAGCGTCCGCCAACAAACAGTTTATTGGCCGCATTGATGAATATAAGGCATCTATATCGCCGCACCTTGCCACGCTGGAAGCCACTCTACCACCCGAAACTGTCAGAAGCGAACTCACACCTCTCAAACAAGCTATTGAAACTTTCAACAACGAGATGGCACAAACCGTTGCCGCTATGTCCAATCCGGCCCTGCTGAACCAGACACGCACGGAAATCGCCAGCACCGCCCGACTAACGGATATTCGCAAGATCATCGGCAGGCTTGATCAGCAGGAAGAAGCAGTTGTTGCACAACGTACACAGGCAGCGAATGCTGCATTCCATATCGGCGGACTGACCCTTGCCATCGGTGGGAGCCTGACAACCCTGATCTCAGCACTTGTCGGCATAGGACTGGCACGCTCCATCGCTACTCCCGTTGTCAGATTGACCGCCATCATGCGAGCGCTGGCGGGCGGCAATACCAGCATCAACGTACCTAGCACCAACAGGCATGATGAGGTGGGCACCATGGCCGGCGCCGTGGAGGTTTTCCGGCAGGCCGCCATCGACAAGGCTCGCTTGGAAAAAGAAGCCGAACAAGCACGCTACCAACAAGAGGCCGAACGTCAGGCAGCGCAGGAACGAACAGAAGAGGCTGCACGTCAGTTAAAGCTCGCCACAGACAGTCTGGCCAATGGCTTGCAGAAAATGGCCGCAGGTGATCTTACCGTTCGTATCCAGACCACCTTTGCGGCCGAACTGGAGCCACTACGCGAGAATTTCAACCTGTCCGTCAAACAACTGGGGCAGGCGTTGCTTTCTGTTTCCGGCTCGGCCTACAGTATAGGCAATTCGACGGCTGAGCTGGCCACCGCCGGCGACAACCTCTCCCGCAGAACAGAGCAGCAGGCCGCCACGCTGGAAGAAACATCTGCAGCCCTGATGCAGATTACCCAGCGTGTGCAGAAAACAACTGAAGAAACCCAGACTGTGCATACGGTGGTGACAACGTCCCGCTCCGATGCAGAACATGCTGAAGACGTGGTGAACAATGCCATAGAGGCCATGACGCGCATTGATCAGTCATCACAGTCTATCGCCAAAATTGTTGACATGATCAACAGCCTTGCATTCCAGACCAATATTCTCGCTCTCAACGCCAGTGTGGAGGCCGCACGCGCAGGGGAAACAGGACGTGGCTTCGCTGTTGTAGCCGGTGAAGTTCGCAATTTGGCTCATCAATCGGCTGAAGCAGTCAAGGAGATTTCAGCCCTTATCTCCAGCTCAGGCGAACAGGTTAAAGCTGGTGTATCGTCCGTAATGGAAACCGGCGATGTGCTGCACCGTATCGTCGTGCAGGTCAATACAATCGGAAGTCTGATTACGAACATTGCTGGCGCAGCCCATGATCAAGCAAGCAGCATCTCGCAGTTGAATATCGCCGTGAGCAGTATGGAGCAGACAACGCAGAAGAATGCTGCTGTAGCGGAAGAAAGTGCCGCAGCAAGTCACACGCTGGCTATGCAGGCCGAAGAACTGGAAAAGCTGGTCAAGCAGTTTAATCTGAATCAGACCGGTCGTTACCTGTCCGATGGCACATCTGCCCGTCAGATTACTGGCTGATTGATTCGGAGTAGTCCTTCGAACCGCTCACCACCTGGCAGTTCGGCTGATACGCGGCGGCACCAGCATGCACCTCGGCTCCCGCATAGTGAGCGACCAGACGCACAATGCGTTCAGCATCGGCGGCGGAGAGAATTCCCCCCGTGTCGGTCAGTCCACAGCTGACCATCCGGGTTCAGCATGACCTCGATCGTGAACTGCCCCGGGTTTTGTGGAGACAGCAAGACCCGTGAGGTAAGAGATAGTCATGAGCAACAAATCGAAGCGTTTTCGACCTGAGTTTCGTGAACGTGCAGCCCGTATGGTTCTGGAGGAAGAGAAGAACCATCCTTCGCGGTGGTCTGCGGTGATGGTGATCGCCCCAAAGCTGGATATTCACCCTGACACGCTGTCCAAATGGACCCGTCTGCATGAGCGGGCCAATGCATCTGCGGTGAGTGACCTGCCGGATCGAGAGAAGATCAGGCAACTGGAGCGAGAGAACCGCGAACTGCGGCAGGCCAATGAAATCCTGCGTAAGGCCTCGGCTTATTTTGCGCAGGCGGAGCTCGACCGCCGGTTCAGGCCATGACGCGCTTCATTGATGAGCACCTGCAGACATATGGTGTCGGGTCAATCTGCAAGATCCTGCCGATTGCACCATCTGTCTATTATGCAACCGTTGCCAGACAGAAAAATCCCTGTGTGTGCCGCCAGACAGACAAAGAGCTGAGCGACAAAATCCGTAAAGTATGGAACGATAATTTTTGTGTCTATCTTCAACGTCAAAGAAACCAAACTGCTTCATGAACCATATCTCCAATCAACGCAGGGGATATGGAATCACACAGAAAGGCCCAAAACTGGTGGGTTTTTCGAACCCTCCAGCTTTATCTGCCAAAGTGCATGCTTTCGGATTTAAACGTGCAGGCATGTCATTTCGACCGTGCATAAAAGCGCATCTCCTTTTGCGTGATGCATTTTTGCAATGAATGGAGAGAAAAAAGACAGGCTTGAATTCAAAACAAAAATTCTTATGCAGCGTTGTGGACGAGGCATGAAGGCGTGTTTGCATAAATAAAATTTATCCAATCGAATAAGCATATAAATCTTTATTTTCGAATGGTGGATTGTTTAGATGCGACATCGGAATGAATGATTCGTGCGAATCATCTTAAAACCTGGCGATATGGAATAGGGAGTAGATCAGGAATGTTGCACCTTCGTACCTCTTCATTATCGTTGCGAAATAGCAATGTTTTATCCCCTTTGGTGTGGGTGTTCATTCTTGCTTGCGGTTTGTGTGCTCAGGAGGGGCAGGCTGCGTCTGTGCAGGATGCGCCAAACCTTGCAAAAAAACCTTACCAGAAAAAGAAGGATTCAGACTATACAACGGCCAAGCGGGCAAAGGCCATTCGGCAGGTTACTGCGCGTGACAGCGAAAATGTTTCCGTGCAGGGAACGCGGCTTGCCAACACTGTTCTATCTCCTTCCACGCGTGAGCACAGCACCGCACAGGTTTTTCGTTACAGCGCGGAACAGTTGAAGGAGACGGGACAGACCAATATTCTGGCCGCTATTGCCCAGCTTTCGCCCGCGGTAACGTCCTCTCCCTTTGGCGGGATTGGTGGGAACGGGCTGAACAAGACCATGCAGTTGCGCAACCTTGGGGCCGACCAGACGCTGATGCTCGTGAACGGCAAGCGCCGTCATGTTGATGCGAACTTCAATTACTTCCAGTCTGGACCGAACTATGGCACGGACCCGGCTGACCTCTCCCTTATTCCCATGAGCGCGATTGACCATGTGGAAATTATTACTGAAGGCGCGAGTGCCCTGTACGGTCAGGATGCTGAAGCGGGGGCGGTGAATATTGTTCTCAAGCGGAACACAAAAGGCGGCACCATCAACCTGCAGAACAGCGGATATTATGTGGGGGATGGGCAGTCGTTTGACGGAAGTGCGGATTACGGAATGGCCCTTGGCCGTAATGGAGGCTACCTGAATGTTGCTGCACAGATAGCGAACCAGCTTTCTACCAACCGTTCGGGTGATTATCTGGGAAATCTTTATTTTGCCGGGGACCCGCGGAACCAGACCGCCAATCGTGATGTCCAGCGTATAGCGGGTTCTCCACGTACCTTGCTGGAAACGGTCAGCACCAACGCGGCCTATCCTATTGGCAACGGTCTTGAACTCTACAATACCTCCACCTTTGCCCATAAGGACATGGTGCAGGCGCAGACGTACCGCGCATATTCCAATGATAACGTCATCCGTTCTTTTTATCCCAATGGCATGCAGCCTCAGGCGTTGGCGGAAGAATACGACTTTCAGGTGGATAACGGTATTCGTGCCCGTAACCTGCTGGGCATGCAGTGGGACGCGTACGTAAATTATGGCCGCGATTCCATGAAAACCCAGATCACAGATACAGATAACCCGACCATGGGTCTTGCCAGCCCGACAACATTCAACACCAGCCTCTTTATTTCTACAGAACTGGCAACAGGGCTGAAGGCGACAAAGGTTTTCCACTCCCCCAGTCTGCCACGCCCGATCAGCCTGTCTTACGGGTTTGAATATCGTTACGATACGTATCAGGTGGGTGCGGGGGATGAGGCATCGGTGCTGAATGGTGGGGTGCCAATTCTGGATGGTCCAAATGCAGGGCAGATGGCCTCCGCCGGTGCGGTTGACAAGTTCGGTGTGCCCAAAGAAGCTGGCGGCACCATCAATCGTGGTATTTATGACGGTTCCATAAATCTGGACATGTACGCCACAAAACGCTGGGAGTGGACATTTGGCGGCCATGTTGTCAGTTATGACGATGTGGGTACCCATCCTACGGGGTCGGTTGGAACGCGCTATAATTTTAACGATCATTTTGCCATTCGCGCCAATGCTAACACCGGCTATCGTGCTCCGACACTTGGCGAACAGGCATTTTTTGCCGAAACTACTTACCCCACCTACCGCACGGCGCAGTTACCCGTTAATTCGCCCTGGGCCAAAGCCCTTGGTGCGACCAAGCTTAAAGGGGAGCAGTCCCGCAGCTTTAGCTTTGGTGTGGATGCAACATTGCTGCCCAACTGGACCCTGACTGCAAATATTTACCGTATTTCCATTGCAGACAGGCTGTTCAATACATCGCAGTTTGGAGGCAGCCAGGTGGAAAGCCTGCTCTCCGGCGCCGGGTTGCCGGGTGTTCTGTATGCCTCGTATTACAGCAATCCGGTAAACACCACGACCAATGGTGGAGATATTGCAACTGCCTACACGCTTAAAACGGACAGGCTGGGCACATTCCAGTTCCGCTTTGCCGTGAATATAGCGGATACACAAATCAGCCATTACAACAGCACGCCATCTATTCTGGCGGGCATGGGGCTTACAACCTTTAACCGGACCAACAAGGAGTATCTCCTGCATTCCGCACCACGGAATATTGAAAACCTGACGGTGCTGTGGAACAGAGGCCCCTATTCGATCCGTGTGCAGGAGCAGCGTTTTGGGTCCTACACTTGGGTTGCCTCTCCCTCCCTCCAGCAATCCCAGTGGACCTATGCCGGGCCATCGTACATTACCAATCTGGAGCTTGGGTACGATATTCTGCAAAAGTGGCATGTTGCGGTTGGCGCGTATAACCTGGGCAACCATTACCCGACCAAGGCGAACTCGGCATCCAGAGCCGCATTACAAAATGCGTTTACTTACGCCGGAAATTCTCCATACGGGTTTAATGGTGGCATGTATTACGTCAAAACATCCCTGAAGTTTTGAACAGACCATATTGCCTTATCGTAAGGAGCATGTCCTGCTGGCATGGTCCTTACCACGATGCGGCGGAGTGCCATGACCAGACAAGCTACTGACCCCCGCCCCCCCCAACACTCCATGAGGCACGTTGCCTTCGCCAGTATGATAGGGACTGCGTTGGAATGGTATGACTTCATGATTTACAACACCATGGCGGCGCTGGTGTTCGGGCAACTGTTTTTCCCCCAGACATCTCCCATGGTTGGCACACTTATGGCGTTTTCCACTTATGCTGTCGGGTATGTGTCCCGCCCGCTTGGTGGCGTGATATTTGGCCAGTTGGGGGACCGACTGGGGCGCAGAACGGTTTTGACACTTACACTGGTGCTTATGGGGGCCTGCACGGGGCTTATTGCACTGCTGCCGACCTACCGGGCCATAGGGCTGGCCAGCCCTCTTGTTCTGGTCATGCTCAGGCTGTTTCAGGGCATTGCGCTTGGGGGGGAGTGGGCTGGTGCTGTGTTGCTGGGCGTAGAACATGGCCAGCAGGAGCGGCGCGGCCTGCATGCTTCGTGGGCGCAAATGGGGCCGGGGGCGGGCACGGTTGCCTCTTCCGCCGTGATTGCCATTGTGGCAGCCTGTGTCAGCAGTGAGCAGTTCATGTCCTGGGGGTGGCGTCTACCTTTTGCTCTGAGCGGGATTCTGGCCGGTGTGGGGTTGTGGATACGTCATGGCGTGGGAGAAACACCGGAGTTTGAAAAACTACAGAGCAGCGGGAAAAAAGTAGCCTCTCCGGTTCTGCACCTATTCCGGCATCATGCAAAATCCCTTTTGCTTGCGTCCATGTCGCGGATTGGCCCGGATGTTCTGTATGCGCTGCTTGTTGTTTTTAGCCTGACGTACGCAACTCAGGTTCTGGGGCTGTCGCGCTCGGTCATTTTGAGTGCGCTGCTGGTAGGGGCTGCCTTAAGTGTTCCGGCTACGGCGGGCTTTGGCGCTCTGGCGGACAAGGTGGGGGTCCGAGCTGTTTATATGACGGGGCTTGTGGCGTCCGTGCCTGTGATCTGCCTGTTTTTTCCAATTATGAACACGGGGCATACTGCTGCCATTATCCTGATTGTAACAGGTGGACTCATTGTTCATGCCTCTATGTATGCTGTTCAGGGAGCATTTATAACTGCCTGCTTTCCAGCAGAAATCCGGTATAGTGGTTCTTCAATTTCCTATACTTTTGGGAGTCTGGCCGGAGGCGGGGCTTTTGCTCCCCTTATCATGACCGTGCTGTACCGCACGACTTCATCCTCATTCACAATTGCTCTTTACGCTATTGCCGCAACCGGAGTGACACTTCTGGGGCTTGCAATAGCGGGACAGTACTTCGCACAGGAAAAACATAATAATGCACATTGATATTACGCATGATGTGGGCGTGACAGACGTTATTATTGCTGGCTGGGCCGGGCGGCACAAAGAGGATGTGGAGCACCATATTCAGGAACTGGCCTTACTAGGTGTGGCGCCTCCTTCTACAACGCCTCTGTTCTATCAGGTCTCTGTGGACCGTCTGACGCAAGCCCATAACATTGCCGTTGTGGGGGACAATACATCGGGGGAGGCAGAGCCAGTTCTGCTGGCGACCCGCGACGGGCTGCTTGTGGGCATCGGGTCTGACCATACGGACAGGACCTGCGAGAATTTTAGCGTGGCCCTGTCCAAGCAGGTTTGCCCCAAGGTGGTTGGCCAGCAGTTCTGGCGGTACGAAGATGTGCAGCCTTACTGGGATGATCTGTACCTACGTTCGTATCTTCATGATGGTGACACGCGTATTCTTTACCAGAATGGTCAGCTCTCCTCCCTGCTACGCCCAGAGGTGCTGATGCAGCAGTGCCCCCGGCAGATTGCATCGGGCCTGCTGGAAAACGGGACGATCATGTTCTGTGGTACAACTGTGGCCATTGGGGGCATTGTGCCAACGCCCAAGTTAACGGTTGAACTGTTTGATCCCGTAAAAGAAAAAACCCTGTCGCATACCTATACTGTGGCCTGCCTGCCTGTTGTGGCTTGAAGAACAGACGAGAGCGATATGACACATCCACAGGTCCCACTTTCTGGCGTGAGCGAAGCACGGGTGCGTGGCATCCTTGCCAGACTGAAGCAGGAAGATGCCCGAACACGTTTTGTTTTTACAGAAGTGTATGAGGCAAGTGCGCTGCACGAAGCCCGGGAGGCGGACAGGCGCAGGCATCTTGGTCTGTGTCTGGGGCCGCTGGATGGTGTGGTTGTCTCGGTCAAGGATCTGTTTGACATCAGGGGGCATAAAACCAGCGCGGGCTCCCGCCTGCTGGCTTCCCATGCCACCGAGGCACTGGCAGACGCTTGGCAGTCCAGCGGCTACGCGCGGCGGGCGGGATTATCATCGGGCGTACCAGCATGTCCGAATTGGCGTTTTCCGGCATTGGGAATAATCTTTACTTTGGCACGCCTGCCAATCCAGCCGATCCTGCATGTATTCCGGGAGGGTCTTCCTCTGGAGCTGCGGTTTCTGTCGCACTGGGGCTGGCGGATATCGGGTTGGGGAGCGATACGGGCGGGTCCTTGCGTATTCCTGCGGCCTTATGTGGGGTTGTGGGGTTCAAACCATCGTCGGGGATGGTGCCAACCGCAGGGACATTCCCTTTGTCGGAGACGCTGGATACGGTAGGACCGATTACGGCTACGGTAGAAGGCTGTATGCAGGCGTTTGCTGTGCTATCCGGCGGTTATGTTCCGGTCATGCCTGCACGTGCTCCCTACCGGTTAGGCATTGTGTATGATGGCCGCATAACCGATGGCACGGAAGCTGCGGTTGCACAGGCGTTGCAGCAGGCCAAAAACAGGCTGGAGGCAAATGGCGTGCTGTTGCAGAGCATGGACATTGCCCCAGTAATGGATGAACTGGCGCAGATTGATGCCCGCGGCACGTTCCCGAGTATTGAACTGGCAGCCAGATTGGGCGCTCTGTCTGATGCGGACAAAGCTTTGCTGGACCCCGCAATATGGGACCGTATCCGCTCGGGGTACCATGCCAGAGCAACAGACTACCTTGCCATGCAACAGCTCCGTAAGAGCACGATTGCCCATATGCAGCAGCTTATGCAGGGGGTAGACGCCATTATGCTGGCGACCGTGCCTGTTGTGGCGCCCCTGGCGGCTGATCTGGCGGAACCAGAGCATTTTCATGCCATCAACAGCTTGGTTTTGCGTAACACCCGTATTGCCAATCTGCTGAACATGCCGTCCATTTCCATCCCTCTGCCCGTGTCGGGCAAGCCTGTAGGTCTGATGCTATGGGGTCGAACAGATGCGGACTGGGCGCTCCTGCACTGCGCGAAGGAAATTGAAACCATCGTCAACGACAAGTAAGCATCGCAATACACGGGGGAATATTGTATTTTTTCGTTGCGCTGTTGCGCCTACCTGTTGCTTGGCATGGTGGGGATGTTGCCGGAATGGATGTTTTATGGATTTCAAGAGTCTTGAAGCCGTTATCTGGATTGACAGGCTAGGGGGCTTCAAGGCGGCGGCGGAAGCCCTGCGCATGACGCAGCCTGCCATTTCCGTGCGTATTGCGCAGATGGAAGCAGGGCTGGGCGCAAAAATCTTCTACCGCACAGGCAAAAGCATTACGCTAACACCAGTGGGGATGACGCTGCTCCAGTATGCAGAGCGTATTCTTGAACTGCGGGACGAGGCGATTGCAACCATAAAAGGGCATAATGAGGAGCGCGGTATTATCCGCATTGGTGCTGTGGAAACGGTGGTGCACACATGGCTCCCATCGCTCATGTGCTCCCTGTCGGACAAATACCCGCATGTTACGGTTGATCTTGATGTGAGCGTGTCTGACGAAATCCAGAGAAAAATTCTCAAAGGTATGTTGGATATAGGACTATACATAGGTGCGACCAACTCCCCCATGCTGGTGGAAACGCATTTATGTTATTTTGAAATGGCGCTTGTCTGCTCCTCCCAGATTCAACTGGATACGGACGAGCGGGCCAATCTTAACACCCTGCCTGCCATGCCGATCATGACATTCTCACGCAATACGGTACCGCATGTTATTTTACGGAGTTTGCTGGCGCGTGAGGGCATAGTGCACCACAGGATATGCGCCATGAACTCCGTGCCAACAATTATTAACATGCTGTGTAACAGAATAGGTCTGGCGCTTTTGCCGGTTGTGATGATTAAAGAGTATCTTGATAGTGGCCAACTGAAGATTATCAATCTTGGGGTTAAAATTCCGGCAATGGAATGTGTCGCCGGGCGGCTGGCCAAGCATGGCTCCAATATTGTTGATGATATTGTTAATCTTGCTGGCGGTTTTACTCGCACACCGCGTTTGTGGAGCCACCAAACATCGAATCAGTAAAAACGATAAAATACGAGGCTTAGGAGTTATTTTTTGAGGTAGAAGATGACGGGTGAAGCTATATGGGTTGCGGATATGAAAGTATGAGCGCAGCGGCCGTATCTGGTTGTAACACGTCGTCAGCCTTTCAGCTTTTTGAACATGTTTTCGATGGGGTGGCGCTTTTTATACAGATGCCAATTGTAAGGTGGCTTTGATTTCCGGTTCTTCTTCGGCGGAATACAGGCTGTGATGTTCCGGTCTGCAAGCGATAACCTGATCTGGCTGCTGTCGTAGCCTCTGTCCCCGATGACTTCTTCTGTCTCATCGGGGAGGTCTGCCAGAAGCACGTCTATGCCTTTGAAGTCACTAACCTGACCCGCAGTCAGATGCAGCCGGACAGGTCGGCCCTGACCATTGCACACGGTATGAAGTTTTGAGTTCAGTCCGCCTTTTGTTCGTCCGATATGGCGAGGAAAAGCCCCTTTTTGAGCAGGAACGCCGATGTCCGGTGTGCCTTAAGGTGTGTTGCATCAATCATCAGGCGCTTCGAACGGCCAGCCTGTTCTGTCAGGGCGACAAATATCCTGTCGAAGACACCCAGGCGGCTCGACCGGATGAAGCGATTATACAAAATCTTGTGCGGACCATACGCTTTCGGAGCGTCTTTCCACTGAAGGCCGTTGCGGATCACATAAGCGATCCCGGTCATCCACGCATGGCACTCCGTGCGCCAGAAGAAAAAACGGCTCAATCCGCTTCATCTGGCTCTCAGACAGCATAAACACATCGCTCACAGGCCCACCCTCCATCGGTAAACCTGTGAATCACAACCTCTCGCTCAATTCAATAAATTAATAGATCC
>NZ_BAJU01000005.1 GCF_000613865.1 Acetobacter okinawensis JCM 25146 | reverse complement strand
ACATTTTTTATCAGAGGCATTTCAGCTGCAATTAACCATGCCAGCACGACGCACAGCCGCTGACACCGCTCTATGATAATGAGCCACTCAATAGAATCGTAAACCGCACCTTACCCACTGAATTTGGGCAAGAGCTCATCCCGAATTCGCAACACGATTTGTTACTTTACGTTTCGCATTAAAGCGACCGCATCCAAGCTCTATATCAGCCTGACATACGCCGAAACATAAGCGGCACTGCTTACTACAGTCTGGCCTACCCGTTCCTATAACGCTCAGCGAGAGTTCGGGTTTCACTAACACCCCGTACGACAATCCATATTTTTGCCATCATTGCCCTGACCTAAAGGCAATGATGGCACGATAACCCGCAAAACAGGTTGCATGAAAGATCGCAAAATCAGGGGAAATCTGACTTTAAACCAGAGCAGTAATACAGGCCTTTACGGACATCTGCACGCACTGGACATCCCCTGTAATCACGACCTTTGATACACTTGATGAAGATGTTGAATGGCTTTCCAAGCAGCATGATACTTTCATAAATCTGCAAAAAGACTATATACGCCTGACGTTCGACCTTTCTGGGGGACGAGCTTACTGCGCCGGTTGGCGCCGCCGCATTTTCTGATTTTCTTCGAATGGCCACCTGATGAACATTATGAACCCAGCCTCTGCACCCACCACGGAAGCAACTCTCCAGCCGCTTCCTTCCGCGTCTGGACAGCCGCGCCGTTATGGTGATTTTGCGACTTTTCCAGAGGCGCTGGACTATGCCGCGCAGGGTACTGCCGGGTTCAATATCTATTCGGGCAAAGGGGTTCTGCTTGAGGCCCTGCCTTACCGCCTCCTGCGCGAACAGGCCATTGAAACAGCAAAGCGCCTGCTAGGCATGGGCTTACAGGCGGGTGACCGGGTCGCCATTGTTGCCGAAAGTGATGGCGATTTTGCCCGTATCTTTTTTGGCTGCCAGTATGCAGGTCTTGTAGCCGCTCCTCTGCCCCTGCCTGTCGCATTTGGTGGCAAGGACGCTTATCTGACCACCCTGCGCGGCATGATTACCAGCGCACAGGCCAGCGCCGTTGTAATTCCCGCCATTATTGAAGGCTGGACGGACGATATTGTCAGCGGACTAGGGCTGGTCTTTGCAGGCTCGCCAAGCGAACTGATGGCCCGGCCAGTCCCCGATCTGGAGTTGAAGCCTGTCGAGCCCAATGCGCTTTCTTACCTTCAGTTCTCCTCTGGCAGCACCCGCTTCCCCATGGGGGTTTGCGTTTCCCAGAGTTCTGGCATGGCCAATGTGGCGGCTATTGCCCACGATGGCTTGCAGGTCCGTGAGACCGGGGATCGCTGCGTGTCGTGGCTGCCGCTTTACCATGACATGGGGCTTGTTGGCTTTTTCCTGACCCCCATGACATGCCAGTTGACGGTTGACCTGCTGCCCACCCGTGAGTTTGCGCGTAGGCCTCACGTCTGGCTTGACCTTATCAGCCGCAACCGTGGCACCATCGCCTACAGCCCCTCTTTTGGGTATGAACTCTGTGCCCGCCGCCCTGCGGCGGCTGGGCTGGATCTGTCCGGTTGGCGTGTGGCGGGTATCGGCGGGGACATGATCCGCGCCCATATTCTGCAAGAGTTTGCAGAGCGTTTTGCGTCTGCCGGATTTAACGCAAAGGCATTTGTAGCCAGCTACGGTATGGCTGAAGCAACGCTTGCCATCAGCTTTGTCCCGCTCAATAGCGGCATAGAAACAGACACTGTTGACCTGCCCCTGCTGGAAAGCAAAGGCATTGCCCGCGCCCCGGCAACCCCTGCCACCCCAAGCCGTACCTTTGTGATTTGCGGGCAGGTGCTGCCCAAGCATGAAATGGAAGTCCGTGACCCTGACGGACATGTGCTTAAGGACCGGGAAGTCGGCACCATTTATGTACGTGGACCAAGCCTTATGTCCGGCTACTTCCGCATGCCCGAAGAGACCAGTCAGGTACTGGATAGGGAGCGGTGGCTGAACACTGGTGATCTTGGCTACATGCTCAATGGTCAGGTTGTTGTAACCGGCCGCGCCAAAGATCTGATTATCATCAATGGCCGCAACATCTGGCCGCAGGATCTGGAATGGTCGGCTGAAACCCATATTCCGGCTCTGCGCAGCCGCGACGTGGCCGTTTTCTCCCTTGAAAAAGACAATCAGGAAGAAATCGTGGCCCTGATCCAGTGCCGCACCACTAACCCCGAAGCACGCGAAGCCCTGCGGGCGGAAACCGTAAGCCTCTTCCGCAGGCTGCATGGGGTTGATGTGTGCGTGGAACTGGTCCCCCCACACACTCTGCCCCAGACATCCTCTGGCAAGCTGACGCGCGCCAAGGCCAGAACAATGTATGTGAACGGGGCATTTGCCCAGCAGCCAGAAGTAGCCTGATAAATCCGGGCCATTGCCTGTGAGGGGAAGACTAGTCAAATCTGGTTTTTTCTCTCATAAGGCGGCCACAGCGGGCAGAAGCTCGGCTTAATATAAATGCCATACAAGGATGAAGGACCCAACATGAGCGAAACCGTTGAAAGCGTGTCCGCGCTGATCATCCAAAAGCTTCTTGCCAACCCCAAAGTCCCGCGCGACATCGACGGCAACTGCAAGATCATGGAAGATCTGGCGTTTGACTCCCTTGCAGTCATGAATTTTGTCATGGAAGTGGAAGACAGCCTAGATGTCTCCGTTCCGCTGGACAAGCTGGCCGACATTCGCACGATCAATGATCTTGCCGCCTGCATTGTTGACCTGAAGAACAAAGGGTAAGCGTGGATGACGTCCCTTTTTTCCAAATTTGAGGGCCTTGCAGGCGCTCTTGGCGCGGTCGTCGCAGCTGGCGGGCGTAACCCTTTTGCTGTTGTCATTGAAAAACCGATCTCCTCTACTGTTGGAATCATAGAGGGGCGGGAGACCCTGCTGTTCGGAACCAATAACTACCTTGGCCTCAGCCAGTCAGAGCGGGCCATCAAGGCTGCGCAGGCAGCAGCGGCAACATGTGGTGTTGGCACAACAGGCTCACGTATTGCCAATGGCACGCAGTCCCTCCACCGCCAGTTGGAACGCCAGATTGCCGATTTTTTCAAACGGCGGGACGCAATGGTGTTCTCTACCGGGTATCAAGCCAATCTGGGCATGATCTCGGCTCTGGCAGGCAAGGACGACTACCTGCTGCTCGATGCTGACAGCCACGCCAGCATTTACGATGGGAGCCGCCTGAGTGCGGCACAGGTTATTCGCTTCCGGCACAACAGCCCTGACGACCTGTACAAGCGCCTTAAACGTCTGGACGCGCCCAACAGCGCCAAGCTGATTGTTGTCGAAGGTATTTACTCCATGACCGGCAACGTGGCCCCCATGGCCGAGTTTGCTGCCGTCAAGCGTGAAACTGGCGCGTATCTTATGGTTGACGAAGC
This sequence comes from Acetobacter okinawensis JCM 25146, assembly GCF_000613865.1. GTDB lineage: Bacteria > Pseudomonadota > Alphaproteobacteria > Acetobacterales > Acetobacteraceae > Acetobacter > Acetobacter okinawensis. Next base: position 134,473 of record NZ_BAJU01000005.1, on the reverse strand, counting down.
CCACTCCTTTGGTGTGCTCGGCGAGCATGGACGTGGTGCGGCAGAAGCTGAAGGCGTGGAAGCAGATGTTGACTTCGTCGTCGGTACTTTTTCCAAAAGCCTAGGAACAGTTGGGGGGTACTGTGTGTCTGACCACCCGGAACTGGAACTGGTGCGTCTGAACTGTCGCCCCTACATGTTTACCGCCTCCCTTCCCCCCGAAGTGATTGCGGCGACCGGCGCAGCTCTTGAAGACATGGTGGCCCAACCTGAACTACGCCGCCAGCTTATGGATAACGCAGCCCAATTGCATGCAGGGTTCATGAGCATGGGACTGAACGCCAGCACGCGGGTCAGCCCGGTTATTGCTGTAACGCTGGAAACAGTTGAGCAGGCCATTCCCATGTGGAACCGGCTGCTCGAACTTGGGGTGTACGTTAACCTCAGCCTGCCCCCGGCCACACCGGACTCCCGTCCGTTGCTACGTTGCTCTGTTATGGCAACACACACGGCTGCACAGATTGATCAGGCTCTTGCGATCTTCCGCCAGGCGGCGGAAGAATGTGGTGTGCCTTTGCAGCCCAACAAAGCGTAACGCTTCTAGCTTTGCCTAAATGCCCCTTGCCGCCAGAGCTTCCACAGCACTGGCGGCGCTGCCAGCAGCGGGTGCTTATGCGCAAAGGGGCTAAGAGTAATATCTATGCCGCTATGCCTCCTGACTTTCCATGCGGCATAGCTGGCACTCCCTTTGAATGTATATACGGCCTTGATCAGGCGTAGAATATTCAGCGGTCGTCCCAGCCGGGCCCTTAAGCCCCACTGCCGCTGGGCCTCGTGCCGCTGCCTGTCTGAAAAATCAGGCGTCACCTGATCTGCCTGCACGTCAAACTCTATGCCCGCAGCCTGCCAGCAAGGGAGAAGTAAGTGCTCGTACCGCTCCAGATTTGCCTCGACCAGTCCGCTGCTCCTCTGCCCGTTTTCAACGCGCAGCTCTGCTCTGTAGGTTCTGGCATATAACGCGTTCCAGAACGCTACAGGGCTCGCTTTGCGCGGCCCAAGCAAGGCTGCCCATCTGGCCGCAGTAACATTGGCCCGCACAATACAGTGGGTTATGGCTTGCTCCGCCTGCACATCATTGTGCCAGACAAGCCTGACCGGCTGGGAAAAACGCGCCCAGACTGTCGTGTTCAGGCTGGCAAACCCGGTAAGCGCGTGGAGTTGCGCCAGTGTGAGTATGGCAACCTTGGCCCGCATGACCCGGCCGGCCACCTGGAGTTCATAGTATTCAACATTGGGTGGCAACACCGCATTAGCCATGCAGGCCAGCACAGAGCGGGGCCAATCTGCCTGCCTACGCACTATGATGTAAAAGTCGAGCAGGGTGTCCTCATCAATACCGCTGCGCAGGCCAGACCCATAGAACAGAACCCCCAAAGGGCGTACCGGACCAAGCATCTGCTCCACAAACAGGGTAACCTCGGGAGCAACGGGTGTTGTCAGTTCCTGCGCAAGAGTGTGCGTAACCTGCCCTATAGCCTGCTGGCGGAGAAGCTTGCGGGTCTTATCCATGACGCTCAGCCATTACGCGTAGAGAAAGGACACAACAGGCCCGGACAGAATGGTAAAGTCCTTATTCTCTCCCGGCTCAAGAATCTCACCATCAAGCACAAAATTTTCGGTTGTCTGCATGCCCAGCTCCTGCACCGATCCGCTCTGGTAAGCTTGTGTCCGACGCAGCCAGTCAGGTGCCTTGCCCCGCAGCAACGTCCATACTGCCCGCATAAGGGAGGGTGGATAGGCCGCCACATCAAGATAATGCATGCCGTCTCCCCCTGCCCCACCTGCGCGCCAGAATGGCCAAACGCCATAAGGTAGCGTGTTCAACGCGGTGCAGAGCAGCATGAAGTGGTTCTGCACCACGCTGGGTGTACCATCATACGTCAGGCTTGCTGGCGCGCCAGCAAGCCAGCCATCACGTTTGCTAGGTAGCAGGAGTTGCATGACGGTCATCAGCAAAGTGGCAACAACAGCCATGTCATGCGCGTAGCGCTTGAGCACCGCTGGCTGGTGAGCAATCTCTATGCCCCGCCCAAACGCACCCATGCCGCCAAAAAACCAAGCACTGCCGCCTTATCAAACCCCGCGCGTTGCACAACCAGTGGCCGCCGGTGCTTGATCTTGAGTATCGCCTGTCCGTTCTGCAGTTCGGTCTGCAAAAACCGTAACGCGTCCACCCCACGCCTGCCGTAACCAACGTCCGCTGCAATCAGATTGGTATTGCCCGAGGGAATAACTGCAACAGGTGGCCATGTGTCTGCTGGCCAGCCAGAAACATGCAGTGCACTCAGCACCTTGCCGACTGTACCATCCCCCCCATCTACTACTATGCAGGAGAGAGTGTGTGTACGCAGTTCCTCAATAACCGCCTGCAACGCGGCATCTGTATCGGGAGCAAAAAACAGCACACCCGGTAATGCCTGAATACTCTGGATCTCCTGAGGTCCATTTTTCAGATTTTTCCGGCTGAACGGATTATAAATAACGGCTAGATGGTCAGGCACTCAGCTACTCTATAATGCGCATGTTGCAGACCGGTGCTTTTGCCCCGGCTCGGCTCAGTGGTATAAAGAGCCTAAGCGCGCTTGTCACATCCTGTAAGCTGACAACGCACCGAACTGGAGACCTAATTTTCTTGGCCAGTGTTCTTCTCGCCCATTTTTCTGACCCCCACCTGCCATTGGCAGGCCTGCGACATGGCGGGAATGGCGAATAAAGCGTGTGCTGAGCCTGATAAGCTGGCTGAGCCGGCGCAGGCACCTGCACACCAGCGTCCCTCTGGCACAGGTCATGCATGACATCCGTCTTTGTGCCCCTGATCTTGTGGCCCTTACGGGGGATATGACCAATCTGGGCCTGTTGTCCGAATTCCGTGCGGCACAGCGCTGGTTGCAGGAGCAGTCACTCCCCCCGACCCTGCTTGTGCCTGGCAACCATGAAGCGCTGGTACGTGAAAAAAATCTGGAAAAACGTGCCTTGTGGGCTCCATGGCTGCATATGGCGGACGATGAAAAAGCCCCGGGCGTTCTGATCCACGACCATGTTGCCTGATCGGGCTCAATACCGCAGTCCCATCCCCCCCTTTTCTGGCAACGGGCAAGGCGGGCCGGGAGCGGCTTGAGCAATTGGCCGATGTGCTGAAAAACCTTGGCAAGGCTGGTTTATGCCGGGTTGTGCTGCTACATCACCCTCCGGTGGCCAAACTGGTGGCCAAACGCAAAGGGCTGAACGACCTGAATGTATTTCAGGACATCGTCCAGCAAGAAGGAGCGGAACTGGTGCTGCATGGTCACTCCCACCGCGCGAGTTTTTGCACCATTGCGGGCACGCATACGCCTGTCATCGGGACAACCTCCGCCTCCCACATTGCTGACAGTCCGGAAAAAGCAGCAGGCTGGAACAGAATTGCCATTACAGCCCACCCCAGCACATGGGGTATTGCCGTGCAGCGCAGGGCCCTAGGGGCAGACGGCTTGATGCATGACTGTGACGCACCCAGAGTATACACACTGCATCGCCAGCCTGCCCAAACCGCAGTATGACATTCTCCATGCTCAATGCGCCCGCCCTGCGCCGCCTTGCCAAGCGGCTTATGCCCACAACGCTTGACCTCTACCTTATAAATCAGGTCATTCCGCCGTTCAGCATTGCTCTGGCCGTGGTAATGACCGCCCTTCTGCTTGAGCGGTTGCTGGTGCTTTTCAACCTGCTGGCGGCAGGCAACAACAATCTGGGCACGTTTATTGAACTGCTGACCACGCTGCTCCCACATTATCTGGGACTGGCCATACCTGCGGCGCTGTGCGTGTCGGTTTTTGCCGTCATGCGCAACATGAGCCAGAATGAAGAAATTGACGCAGCCAACAGCAGTGGCCTGTCCCTGTTGCGCATTACCCGCCCCTATATCCATCTGGGGTTGGCTCTGGGGGTTGTGTCCTTTCTGCTCTATGGTTTTATTCAGCCCCATGCACGGTATGATTTTCGGGCTGCCTACTACTTTGCCAGCCACACCGGCTGGACCCCCCGCCTGCAGCCGCGCATGTTTGCCCGTCCCTCCGCTGATCTGACCCTTGTTGCCGAGCAGGTCACACAGAGCGCTCAGAACTGGGGAATGTGTTCATTCATGATACGACGGACAACATCGAGCGCAGCATTACCGCGCGCAAAGGCCATATCCGCATAGCCTCGGACGGCAGCACCGTGCAGCTGGATCTGGAGGATGGGATTATTGTCTCTGACTCCAAGGACAAGCCACCCAGCCTGACCATGTTCGAGCATTCCACGCGCTACCTCACCCATGCCTCCCAGACGCCCCCGTTCCGGAGCCGGGGGGAGGATGAACGCGAACTCACCTCCCCGGAGTTGATCAGTGCTCTTGTTCGTCAGGATGGCAGTATTTCACAACCGCACATGTGGTCGGAGCTGCACTTTCGGCTTGCGCGCAGCCTGACCATTCCCTTTATTCCGCTTCTGGCAACGGCTCTGGCCATGTCCCGCAAGCGCAAGCGTAATAACGCTGGCCTGCCCATTGCATTTATTCTCATGGTCAGTTTCGACCATATTCTGCAATTCGGGCACAGCATGGTTGCGACAAAAAACTGTCGGTGCTCATCATCTGGGCTCCCGCGCTTGTTTTTGCCGTTCTGTGCGTAACCCTTCTGCTTTACCGCTCAGGTACGCTCCATCCCTGGCACGCCCGCAGGGCACAACCGGGCAGCCCCCGGTCGGCATAAAGAAAACCGTACCATGAGCAAGCTCCAACTCACCTCACGTCACGTTCTGCTGCGCTACCTGTCCGGTGCCCTGCTCACGCGCGTGCTGTTCTGCTGCTGTGTACTGGTCAGCCTGCTGGAAATTCTGGCACTGCTGGAGCAGACAACCCCGATCCTGCAACGCCATCTGGGGGTTATGGGCATTCTTGATTATGCAGCAATGCGTGTACCATTCCTGCTATCCGGCGCCCTCCCCCTGAGCACGCTCATTGGCGCGCTGCTCATGCTGACCCAGATGACCCTTGCCAGCGAAATGGCTATCCTGCGGGCCGCAGGGCTGTCCACCCTTGGTTTGTATAAATACCTTGTCCCCGCAACCCTTCTGCTCGGTCTGGCGGGGGTTGTGCTGGATGATCAGATAACCCCTCTCTCCGAACAGGCGCTCGCTGCATGGTGGAATCGTACAGATCCAAGCCCGGAGGACGGTCATTCCTTCTGGTTCCATGACGGAACAAACCTGAACCGCATCGGCTATGTGGCTGACGGCGGCAACATTTTAGGTACGGTTGACGTCTATGTCCGTAACCCGGAGCATATGCTGAGCAAAATCCTGCACGCCAAGACAGCCCATTACACAAAAGCCAACGGCTGGACCCTTTACAACGTGGAGGGACTAGACATTGACCTGAAGGGCCAGAAAGTTGACCGGCTGGACGCCAGAGCGGACATGCATGGCAGACGACTCTGCGGCCATATGATTTTATTCGCCTGTCATCGGGCAATCCTCCCCTCTCCACATCCACAATTATTGGCATGCTGCGTGGGGCTGTTCCCTCCGATTCCAGCCCCGGCTTTCTCAAGGCCGGGCTTATGGAGCGGTTCCTACGCCCGGCGTCCTTACTGGTTCTGCTGTTGATCGCCATGCCAGTAATCTATATCCCTCCACGAACGGGAACGCGCAGTTTGCTACCAGTATGGTGTCTGGGAGCGGGACTGCTGTTTATTGTTGTGCAGGGACTGCTGCGGGCCATGGGTAACGCCGGTCTGCTCCCGCCTCCGGTTGCAACGGTGCCCGCGTTGATCATTTTTACATTGGGAGCGCTAACAGTGCTTCTAAGGAACGAAACACGATGAGCGGAACTCTGAACAATCCCTCCCTCAAGACTGGCCGTAGTTTTGATCTGGGCAAGATGGATCTCCGGCAGCTGTGGATCGCCTATCTGACGTATCCGACCATTCTGCTGTACTTTGCTCTGGCTATTGCCAGCGCGTTTGTTTCTGCCCATTTTTTTGCAGGCTGGACACGAACACTCTGCGCCATGATCGCTGTTGTGCTGGTGTACCCTGTTGTGTGGTACCTACTGCACCGCTACGTTCTGCACGGACGTGTGCTGTACAAAATCAAATGGACCGCCACCTTGTGGAAGCGCATCCACTTTGACCACCATCAGGACCCGCATCTGCTTGATGTTCTGTTTGGCGCGCCGGTCACAACCCTTCCCACCATTGCGTTTATTACCCTCCCCATCGGCTACCTGATCGGTGGTGTGGGGACGGCTGCCGCAGCCTTTGGCACAGGTGTTGCAATTACCTGCATTTACGAATTTTTTCATTGCATCCAGCACCTGAACTACAAACCCCGCTCCGCGTGATCCAGCGCATGAAAGCCCGCCACGTGCTGCACCACTTCCATGATGAAGATGGCAACTTTGGCATTACCAGCTTTGTGGTGGACCGGATTTTTGGCTCCTATTACGTGGATGCCAAAGCGCGCCCACGTAGCCCCACCGTGTTCAATCTGGGCTATGACGTGGCCGAGGCCGCCCGCTACCCATGGGTGATGGACCTGACCGGAGCCCCTCCGCGTGACCGGCCCGATGGCGCACGCCCAGAGCAGAAACGCGCAGCATGACCACGCCCCCCGTCCTTACCGCTCTTGTGCTTGCCGGGACACGCCCCGGCAAGCCAGACCCTGTAGCCGTAGCCGGGGGCGTTTCACACAAGGCGCTGCTCCCCATTGATGGAGTGCCCATGGTTGTACGGGTGGTCAACGCCCTGCTGGCTGTTCCCGCCATCACCCAAATTATTGTCTGTCTGGAAGACCCATCCATTCTGGCGGGCCTACTGCCCGCACAGGTACAGGTTGTTCCGTCATGCCCTGAAGGGCCAAGTGCCAGCGTACTGGACAGCCTTGCTCGGCAGGGTACGCCTCTACTTGTCACCACAGCGGACAACGCACTGCTCCAGCCCGAATGGGTGGAGGAACTGCTCAGTAAAACCGCCCTCCAGACCGATATTGCCGTCGGTGTAGCCACACAGGCCGCCATACAGCGTAGCGTTCCCCAGACCAAGCGGACCTATATCCGCCTGACGGACATGGTTTTTTCGGGCTGTAATCTGTTCTACTTCAAAACCTCAGTTTCAGCCCGCGTTGCGCAGTTGTGGCGCACGGTGGAAAAAAACCGCAAACACCCCCTCCGCGTTGCTTGGACCCTTGGCCTTGGAATCCTGCTGCGTGCGGTTATGGGGCGGCTTTCCTCTCAGGCACTTTATGCGCGCATCTATAAGCTCACCAGCGCACATGCCCAGTTGGTCCCCCTGTCAGACGGGCGCGCCGCAGTGGATGTGGATAAGGAAGCCGACATTATTCTGGCGCAAAAACTGGCCCCGGCTCTCAAGGCACAATACGGACGCTAACTGACCGGATCACGCCATCAGGCAGGCATGATCCGCTCCAGCAGAGCGGGAATATCCCGCATAGCGGCGGCATCCGCCGTGGCTCTGGCAGCCAGTTCGGTCGGACCATACCCCCAGCGGGCAAATACAAACGGACACTCCGCCCCTTCCGCCGCCAGATAGTCAGGGGACATGTCCCCCACCATTACGCTACGGGCTGCGATCCCTCCGGCCTGTGTAATCGTGCCGAGCAGATGCCGTGCATCTGGTTTGCGCGCGACAAAACTGTCCCCTCCCCCCACTGCGGCAAACAGGGAACCAAGGTTAAAGTCAGACAGAATACGCCGCGCCGCTTTTTCAGGCTTGTTTGTGCACACTGCCAGCTTCCAGTTCTGGGCATGCAGGCTGCGCAGCGCATCCTCGGCCCCGACAAACAGCCGGGACAGCCGCGTAGCACGCGGGGTGTACGCAGCCATAAAACGACTGACAGCCTCCTCACTCGACATGGGAAGAGATGATGCGACCCCGCTCTCTTTTTCCTTTTGCGCCAGACTGGCCTTTAAGGCGCGTTCCACCAGAACCTGCACACCATTACCGATCATGGTGCGCACCTGTGCATCGGACAGAAGAGGCAGGCCGCACTGGGCCAGAATTTCACGGCAGCATTCCGCCAGATCGGGCAAGGAATCCAGCAGAGTCCCATCCATATCAAACACGGCCAGACGCAAAGCAGGCATTCTGTTCCTCCGCCTCGTAAATTTTAGAAAACTTTTATGATATTGGCATGGAGTTTTTCCATAAGCGAGACGTTTGACACATGCCGGAGCTTGGCTTACCGCATCAGTTATGACGTCTGATCCCTCATTCCGCCCTGCCACAGCGGTTCTTTTGGCCGCCGGTCTGGGCACCCGCATGAAATCCTCCCGCCCCAAGGCTCTGCAACACCTTGCTGGTGGCCCCATGCTGGCACATCTGCTTACCAACGCGGCAGAAGTTTTTGACCGTCTGGTGGTCGTCATCGGCCCGGACATGGCAGATGTAGCCGAAGTGGCGGCCCCCTACCCCGTAGTCATCCAGCATGAACGACTGGGTACGGCCCATGCAGCCCTGCAAGCCGAGGAATGGTTTGGAGAAGGGGACGTGGCCGTACTCTATGCCGATAATCCCCTTATTTCCGCCCAGACGCTCGGCGCACTGCTGGAAGAACGGCGCAAACCCGGCGTAGGGCTGGCCCTGCTGGCCATGCGCCCCGCAGACCCCGGCAAATATGGCCGCATTATATCCAACGCAGGCAATGTGGAGCGGATTGTGGAATGGTCCGATGCCACGCCAGAGGAACGCGCCATAGACCTGTGCAACGCGGGTGTATTGTGTGCAGATGCCGCAGATTTTCGTCGCTGGTTGCAGGCAGTCGGGAATGACAACGCCAAGGGCGAGTTCTACCTGACCGATGTGGTCGATCAGGCCGTAGCCGAACACGCACAGGTCCGTGCGGTAGAGGCTGCGGAAGACGAACTACGTGGCGTGAATTCGCGCAGCGAACTGGCTCAGGCCGAAGCCGCTCTGCAAAAGCGCCTGCGCCAGAATGCCATGGACAATGGCGTCACGCTGGTTGCGCCAGAAACAGTGTTCCTTGCCAAAGACACCCAACTGGCAGCCGATGTGCTGGTCGAACCCAACGTTGTTTTTGGCCCCGGCGTGATTGTGCATGAAAGTGCAATTATTCGTGCCTTCAGCCACCTTGAAGGGTGTGAAGTCCATTCAGGCGCAGTTGTTGGCCCCTATGCCCGCGTGCGTCCACAAACCACAATTGGCGCAAATGCCCGGATAGGCAATTTTGTCGAACTCAAAAGTGCTGTGCTGGATACCGGCGTTAAGGTTAACCACCTCTCCTACATAGGGAATACGCAGGTCGGTGCGCACTCCAATATTGGGGCGGGCACCATTGTGTGCAATTATGACGGAGTATTCAAACACACCACCTCCATCGGCAAAAACACCTTTGTGGGCTCCAACTCCGTGCTGGTTGCTCCTGTGGAGATCGGCGATAACGCCCTGATTGCTGCTGGCAGCACCATTACGCAAGATGTGCCTGCAGATGCGCTGGCCGTAGCGCGCTCGCGCCAGACCACCAAGCCAGAGCGTGGCAAACTGTTCAAAGAGGCTCTTAAAGCCAAAAAGGAAAACTGCTGATGTGCGGAATATGCGGCGTTGTCGGGTTACGCCATGCAACCCCCATTGTGCTCGAAGGCCTGCGTCGGCTGGAGTACCGTGGGTATGATTCCGCAGGTATCGCCACTCTGGTTGATGGGCGCGTGGAACGTCGGCGGGCCGCAGGTAAGCTGGACAACCTGGCCAGCCTGCTTGAGCGCGAGCCTTTAGCTGGCAAAACCGGCATTGGCCACACACGCTGGGCCACACACGGAGCCCCCACCACCTGCAATGCCCACCCCCATGGCACAGCACGCGTAGCCATTGTGCATAACGGCATTATTGAGAACTTTGAAACCCTGCGCCGCGAGCTTGAAGCCGCCGGTCAGGTTTTTGAAACCGAAACCGACAGTGAAACCATTGCCCTGCTGGTGGACTACCACCTGCAACAGGGCCTGCCCCCCAAGGATGCGGCTCTCAAGGCACTCAAGCGCCTCGAAGGTGCCTATGCAATCGCCATGATCTTTGCAGACCACGAAGGTCTGATGATCGGGGCCTGCAACAACGCTCCGTTGGCTGTCGGTTTTGGAGATGACGAACTCTTCCTTGGCTCGGACTCCCTCGCCCTCGCACCGCTAACCCGCCGCATTGCCTATATGGAAAACGGCGACTGCGTGGTGATGACCCCCAAGGGTGCAGAGTTCATGACCTTTGACGGGGCACCCCTTGAACGCCCGGTACAGATTACCGCCCTGACCGCAGGAGCCATTGGCAAGGATGGTTACCGCCATTACATGGAAAAGGAACTGCACGAACACCCGCTGGTGATCGGGCAGACCCTCCAGCGTATGATTGACCCGGCAACACGCAAAGTGGTGCTGCCAGACCTGCCGTTTGACCTTGCTACAGTACCGCGCGCGGTCATAACCGCCTGTGGGTCCGCTTTTTATGCCGGTATGGTCGGGCGCTACTGGCTGGAAGAAATCGCTCGCCTTCCGGTGGACATTGATGTTGCAAGCGAGATGCGCTACCGCAACCCGCCGCTGACAGCGGGCTCTCTGGGGCTCCTGATCTCCCAGTCGGGGGAGACAGCAGATACACTGGCCGCCCTGCGCAGCCTGCGCGAAAAAGCCATTCATATTCTCTCTGTGCTCAATGTCGAACACAGCACCATGGCACGTGAGAGCGATGTGTTACTGGGGACAGTGGCCGGGCCGGAAATTTCGGTCGCTTCCACCAAGGCCTTTACCGCGCAGTTGACTGTTCTGGCCTGCCTGACCATTGCCACTGCCCGCGCCCGTGGCACGCTGGACCCACTGGGGGAGGAGGCGCTTGTCGCCGCACTCATGGACCTGCCCAGTCGCACGGCGGAAGTGTTCCATCAGGGGCCAGCCATCCGGCAGATGGCCAGCATTGTGGCCGAAGCGCGCGACGTACTCTACCTTGCCGGGGCAGCATGTTCCCCGTAGCCATGGAAGGCGCGCTCAAGCTGAAGGAAATTTCCTATATTCATGCCGAGCTTATGCCGCGGGGGAAATGAAGCATGGCCCCATCTCCCTAATCGACCGCACCGTGCCGATTGTGGCCAGCGTGCCCTCTACGCCACTGTTCGACAAAACCCTGTCCAATCTACAGGAGGCCAAAGCCCGTGGTGGCCGCCTACTGGTCTTTACCGATACACAGGGAGCCGAGCGGGTTTCGGCCATTGCCGAGCAGATGGTGGTGCTCCCGCATGTGCACGACTTTGTCGCCCCGATCCTGCAAACCATCCCTGTGCAGATGCTGGCTTACGAAGTGGCCGTGCTTAAAGGGACCGACGTGGACCAGCCACGCAATCTGGCCAAATCCGTAACCGTGGAATAATCCCGCAGGGGCTGGAGTCTTCCCCCGGAAACCAGCCCCTATTTCCCCCTAAGCTTAGGGGCTCTGCGTTGGCGTTGCATCTAGCCGCATGACAATATGCCCCATTTTGGGGTGCTCAATCTCTATCCTGACAACAGACATGCCAATATTGGGAATGTCCTCAAACCAGACCCGTCCCAGTTGCGGCTGCCTGAGTTTGCTGAACTGGCTGTCTGCCTTGAACCCCTTGACCTGCTGCATAACAAAATTACAGGTCCAGGCTTGCGCTCCCCATGTTTTGGATGCGCCGATGGGGGGCGTTCGGCCCCTGTGTTACGCATGGTCAGTGTGCTCAGGCGCAAGCCATCAAAAAACTTCTGTGGCGCTTCCTGACAGCGGTGTGAGGTCTGCAACTGGTGGACCAGCCCGACCAGAAGAGCCACTACATCCTGCGCCCCGGCCCTTTCCGCTGGAGTGACCTCCTCCCGGTTGTCCAGAGGTGGCTCCTGCACGGTAATCCGTGGCACACCCCCCTGATAAATCATGTGCAGATGGCTTTGCTCATGGTTGTAGGTTCCTGCACTGTCATACTCCGCAGGTTCTGCCATGCCATCGGGCAAAAAGCGCCCGGTTCCCTGCATGCGCATGTCAGTCTGCACAAACAGGCCCAGCAGGCCAGATGTCCAGACCTGAGCCAGACCACTATACGCATTATTGCCCAGCCGGTAGGAGACAGCCGCAGTCAGCACATGCAACCCGTGCATATTGATAAGATAACGCGCGGAAGTCTGGGGCAGACTCGCCTGCTGTGCCGTGGCCTGCTGTGCCGTGGCCCAGAATGCTATGGGGAGCAATCCGATCCATGCACTCAGGGCAAGCCCCCTCAGCCCCCTGCGGCGTGTGTTTTTCTGGCTTATTCCGGCCGCCAGATCACTGGCAAAATGCATACGTCTATTCCATCCGCCCATACTCAAAATGCCTACCCTACGCGGTAGCCCAGGCGGAAAGAGACTGCCTCCGCCAACCGTGCGGCAACAGCCCCAAGACGTTCAACACTGTACCGCCCCAGTTCCGCCTGAGGCAGGCTAATCCCGATTCCTGCCAGTGCCCGCCCGGAGTGGTCTTTAACAGCCGCACCAAAACACCACAGCCCGTCGTGCACCTGCTCATCGTCCACGGCGTAACCGCGCTCCTTGATTTCACCAATTTCACGGACCAGGGTTGTTACCGAGCATATGCCATTGGGTGTCAACGGCTGGGGCCATGTCGTAACCGGGTGCAGCGCCAGCCACTCCCGGAAGGAGGCATCATCCATACCGGCCAGAATGGCATTGCCTGTTGCCGTAAATATGGCAGGCAGGCGCATACCTACCCTAAAGGACGCCCCAAGCACGGTGGCGCTGTTACGGCAGGCAACATAAACAACTTCCGCCCCCTCCAGCATGGTAAGGGTTACGGTAAAGGCTTCCATATCCGTGCGAGTCTCCAGCACGTGGTAGAACTCACTCACAAGATCACGTTTTTCTGTAACGTCTCCGGCCCAGTCGAGCAGCCGTGTGCCCAGCCGGTAGCCTTGGGTAACCGTTTTTTCCAGCAAACCTAATTCCTGCATCACAGCCAGCAGGCCGTGCGCTGTACTGCGCGGCAAATCAAGCTGTCTGGCTACGTCTGCCGCCAGAGGCGGTTTGGCGGCGTCCTTGACCATATCAAGAATGCGAACGGCCCGGCGAAGAGCGGGAACCGTATCCTGCGATTTGGACATGTTATTCTTATTTTCCATGTTGACAGGAGGGGCTCATATCTTCATATTCCACATACGGGATCGAGTTCAACATAATGAACAACAAAAAGCAGAACACGATCTTGCCGCGCACAAGATGTGGTGGAAGTCTGGCACAAGAACCCGCAACAGGGCAGCAGGCTTCCACCCACTACTCGCAGACTTCATAACATCTCGCTCCTTCTCTTGTGGTGCGCTACACAGGATGTCTTTCCTGCCACAAAAGCAGCAAGAGGGCAGCACCTTGGCTACAAACATATACGATTTTACCCTACCCGCACTGGATGGCACCACCATTGACCTGAGTGCCTACAGGGGACAACCCATCCTGATTGTGAATACCGCATCCAAATGTGGTTTTACCCCACAATACGAAGGCCTGCAGGCATTGTGGACGCAGTTCCATAAAGCCGGGCTGATGGTAATTGGCGTTCCCAGCAATGATTTTGGCCAGCAGGAACCCGGCACATCGGAAGAAATCGGGGCATTCTGCCAGAAAAACTATGGCGTGAGCTTTCCCATGGCAGCGCGTAGCGTGGTCAGGGGGCAGGACGCCATACCGCTTTTTGGCTGGCTGGATGCGAAGCTTGGTTTTCTGGCACGGCCAAGATGGAATTTTTTCAAGTATCTGATCGGGCGTAACGGCCAGCCTGTTGCGTGGTTTTCCAGCCTTACACCACCAACATCTGCACGTGTACGCAGTGCTGTAGAACGCGCCCTGCTCCCCGCCTGAGCAGCTTAATGCTTATGCTCCACCCTGCCATAGCAGGGTGGAGGTTTTTATCTTACCGCGGAACCAGCAGGCCGTCACGCAGGGTCACAACCCTGTCCATGCGCGGCAGCAGTTCTTCGTTATGCGTGGCAACCAGTGCGGCCAGACCACGCTTGCGCACTGCATCAAGCAACTCGGTGAACACGGCATCCGCCGTATGCACATCAAGGTTACCCGTCGGCTCATCCGCCAACAAAAGCGACGGGGCATTAGCCAGCGCACGGGCAATGGCCACGCGCTGCTGCTCCCCGCCCGATAACTTGCCCGGCAGGTGGTCAACCCGGTGCGCCAGACCAAACATACCCAGCAGACGCTCAGCCTCCTGCCTGGCTACCCGTTTGGGCACGCCGGCAATCATTTGCGGCAGCATGACATTTTCCCGCGCGGTGAATTCCCCAAGCAGATGGTGGAACTGGTAAACAAACCCGATCTCATCACGCCGCAGGACGGTGCGCCCGGCATCGGCCATGTTTCTGGTTGATTGTCCACCAATCATAATGTCACCCGCATCTGGCGTATCCAGCAGCCCCGCCAGATGTAGCAAGGTGGATTTACCCGTGCCTGATGGCGCAACAAGGGCCACAATTTCCCCCGCATGCAGGGTAAAGTCCGCACCTCGCAAAATGGGCAGCACATCATGCTCCCCACTGCGATAGGTTTTTTGTACGCTATCAAGGCGCAGCACAACGGTATTATTCATGGCGAAGCGCCTCGACCGGGTCTGTTCTGGCTGCACGCCATGCCGGATACAATGTTGCCAGAAGCGAAAGCAGAAGCGCCATGCCTATGACTTCCCCTACCTGCCCCCACTCCAGCTTGGCTGGCAGGTGTTCAAGGTAATACACCTCCGGGTTGAACAGGTTTGTACCCGTCAGGCTTTGCAGCAACTGGCGAATACGCTCGATGTTCATACAGAACACAATGCCAAGGGCTGTTCCCGCAACCGTGCCGGTAACCCCCACCGATGCGCCACACATCAGAAAAATACGCATGATGGCACCACGGCTGGCCCCAATGGTGCGCAGCACGGCAATATCCGCCGTTTTATCCTTGACCATCATAATCAGTGAGGAAATGACATTGAACGCCGCCACAACAATAATCAGTGTCAGAATCAGGAACATGACATTCTGCTCGACCTGAACGGCCCCGAACAGGGCATTGTTGGCAGTTGTCCAGTCCAGCACCCGCAGGCCGGGGTCATCCACCGTTCTGGTAATAGCCTGCGTGACCGTGCGCACATGCTGCGCATCTTTGGTAGCAACCTGAATCTGCGTCACTTTGCCCGGCATCTGAAAATAGATCTGGGCCGCGTGCATGGGCAGGAACACTACGCTGGAATTATAGTCGTTCACCCCGGCATCAAATATGGCGCTGACACGGTAGGAGCGTACCCGCGGCACTGTACCAAAAGCCGTTGCAGCCCCCTCGGGTGAGACCAAAGTCAGGCGGGAGCCAATATACAGCCCGGCCCGTTCGGCCATGGTCACACCCACCACAATGGAGTCATCCCCCTGACCAAACTGGTCCAACGAGCCTGCAACAAGGGAGGAACTTACAGCCTTAAGGTCCCTCAGCCCCTGCGCCGTAATGCCATGCACTACGCCACCGGCACTGTACCCCCCGGCACTGAGCAGCACCTGCCCCTCTATAATGGGAGTAGCACTCAGCACATCAGGAACACTGCGGACCTCCTGCGCCACATCCTCATACTGGGAGATGGTGCGACCTGCGCCATAAATGGTCAGGTCGCCATTCAGCCCCAGAATGCGGCCCATCAGATCGGCCTGAAAGCCGTTCATCACCGCCATGACAATAATCAGCGTGGCAACGCCCAGGGCAATGCCGACCAATGAAAATATAGCGATGATGGAGACAAACCGCTCCCCGCGCCGTGCGCGAAGGTAGCGACCAGCCACGGCACGCTCGAATGGACCGAACATGCTTATCAGCCTGCCAGAACCAGAGCCAGCGCTTCGTCCACGCTCAGCTCCTGCCGCTCACCTGTTGCACGACGTTTGAGCTCTACACGCCCTTCCTTTGCACTGCGGGGGCCAACAACAATCTGCCATGGATGGCCCATAAGGTCGGCATCCGCAAACTTCACGCCCGCACGCTCTGCCCGGTCATCGTACAAAAATGCCTCTGGAGCTTTGGCGTAAATCTGCTCGCACACCGCATCGCACACCGCATCACCCGACTTAAGGTTCAAGATGGCAGCGCGGAAAGGTGCCACGGAATCTGGCCAGATAATGCCGTTTTCATCGTGGCAGGCTTCAATAATAGCACCGGCAAGGCGGGAGACGCCAATCCCGTAAGACCCCATTTCGGGGAAGAACTGTGCACCATCAGCACCGCTTACGCTTACGTCCATAGCCTGCGTGTATTTGGTGCCAAAGTAGAAGATATGCCCGACTTCCACCCCGCGCCCCTCGCGCTTGCGGTCATCTGGCACGCCGTCCCATGCGGTGGCGTCATGCATTTCGTCCGTGGCTGCATAGGGAGTGGTCACACGGTTAAAGAAGGCTTCCAGCGCCTCTGGGCTGTTGGTATCCACCGGCTCGTCCAGCCAGTCCTGATCTTCCAGTGCTGCGTCATAGAACACGCCGCTCTCACCCGTTGGGGCCAGAATCAGGAATTCATGGCTGAGTTCGCCCCCGATCGGCCCCGTATCAGCCGCATGGGTACAGCACGCACACCCAAACGCTGGAAGGTGCGCAGGTAGGCCAGCATCATGCGCCGGTAGGTTGCAACAGCCGATGCATAATCCACATCAAAGCTGTAGGCGTCCTTCATCAGGAATTCGCGGCCACGCATCACGCCAAAGCGCGGACGCATCTCATCCCGGAACTTCCACTGGATATGATACAGAACCTGAGGCAGATCCTTGTAGGATTTGACCGTCTGCCCAAACAGGTCGGTCACCATTTCCTCATTGGTTGGCCCGTACAGCAGCTCGCGCTTGTGACGGTCCTGAATACGCAGCATTTCCGGCCCATAGGCATCGTAACGACCGGAGCGGCGCCACAGGTCGGCCGATTGCAGGGTTGGCATCAGCACTTCCTGCGCATCAACCCGGTCCTGCTCTTCACGCACGATCTGGCTGATATTGCGCAGCACCTTAAGTCCGGCGGGCAACCATGCATAAATACCCGAAGCCGTCTGGCGGATCAGTCCAGCACGGAGCATGAGCCTGTGAGAGACGATTTGCGCCTCTGCCGGATTTTCCTTGAGAGTGGGAAGAAAGCTGCGCGAAAGACGCATGTGCATTCAGCCTTGTGTAAGGGCAGACCTCCGGCAAAAGAGAGGCAGCCTGTGTTGTCTGTTATTGAGCTGTAAAACAGCCCCGAACAAAAGAAAACCCGGCAGAACCGGGCTCTCTTGCTTTCTGGCGTTAACCTGTGCGCTTAGACGCGGAGCACGTGCACGTCCACCAGCGGACGCTTTTGCAGCTTGCGGCCAAGAGCACGGCGCAGGGCTGTTTTGGCAGCCTCGCGGAAGGCGCTGTCCTCATTGCGCAACTCGTCGGGAATAACGTCCAGCGCGTTGGCAAACTCTTCACGCACCCGCACACTTTCAAGGTCATCGGGGTCCAGCAGGCCGGGCGCGCTGACCTTGGGGTCACCAATTACAAAGCCTTCGTCATCCACGGCAAAGCTGCCAATGACAATGCCGTTGAACAGCATCTTGCGCCGTGCAGCCAGCACGCCACCATTCATGGGCAGCAGGCGGTTGCCATCAAGCGCCAGACGACCGGTCGGGGCAGTATCGACCACCTCCAGCTTACCCGGGGACAGACGCAGAATATCACCATCCTCAAGCAGAATAGGGGCAATCCCCATTTCCTGCGCCAGAGCGGCCTGTGCGGTCAGGTGCCGCCATTCGCCATGCACCGGCACAACATGCTGGGGCTTGAGCAGTTCATACATCTTCTGCACATCGCCACCTGTGGCGTGGCCGGACACATGTACAAAATGTTCGCGGTCGGTAATCACCCGCACACCGCGCTTGGCCAGATTGTCCTGCACACCCATGATGGCCCGTTCATTACCCGGAATCATGCGGCTGGAGTAAATGACCGTATCCCCTTCCCCGAGGGAAATATTGGGATGCACGTCCATGGAAATACGCGACAGGGCAGACCGCGGCTCGCCCTGGCTGCCCGTGATGATCATGAGCAACTGGTCATCGGGCACATCGTTCACATCCTGCTCGCTCAGGAACGGCAGCACACCGGAGAGGTACCCACATTCGCGCGCAGCCGTATCCAGATTGCGCAGCGAGCGCCCGACCAGCACAACCGTACGCCCCGCCGCCTGCGCGGCCATGGCAATGGTTTCCACCCGCGCCACGTTGGAAGCAAAGCAGGTCACTGCAATGCGGCCCTTAAGGCTTGCGACCAGTTCGGTCATGCTCACGCGCACTTCGGACTCGGAGCGCGAGGGGCCGGGCTTCATAACATTCGTGCTGTCACACACCAGTGCCAGAACACCTTCCTCGCCAATTTCGGCCAGACGGTTCAGGTCCGTTGCGGGGCCAACCAGTGGTTCGGGGTCAAACTTCCAGTCGCCCGTATGCACCACAATACCAGCAGGGGTACGCAGCACCATGGACTGCGCCTCGGGCACGGAATGCGTAACCGGCACGAACTCGATGTCAAACGGGCCAACGTTAAAGCGCGCACCCGGCATGATCACGCGGATAGGCACATCCATCAGGCGGGCTTCTGCCAGCTTGCGGCGCAGTACGGCACTTGCAAATGGCGTTACGTAAATGGGGCATTGCAGCATGGGCCAGACATGGGCCACAGCACCAATATGGTCTTCATGGGCATGGGTAATAACCAGCCCGGCCAGCTTGTTCCTGCGCTCAACAATAAAGGCGGGGTCTGGCACCAGAATTTCTGCTTCTGGCGTATCATTCCCGCTAAAGCCAATACCGCAATCAATCGCCAGCCATGTATCGCCCTGACGATACAGGTTGAGGTTCATGCCGATCTCACCCGTTCCACCCAAGGGCAGAAAGGCCAGATCGCCGTTCTGTTCTGTCATATTATCTGATTATCCTTCAGCCAAAAAATCTCGTTCTACTGTCAGTTTCGGCAGGGGGTTCCTCCCCGCCAGCAAGCGCAACCCATTGAGGGTCAGCATTGAATCCACATGGTCAAAAACCGTCGTCCCTTCCGAGAAGAGCGGAGCCAGACCGCCAGTTGCAAGCACCTTCATGGAAGGCCCCACTTCACGGCGGATCCTCTCAACGATCCCCTCGATCAACCCTACATACCCCCAGAACACACCTGAGCGCATGGCAGCAACCGTATTCCGCCCGATGGCGGATTCCCCCACCGGACGGCCAATGCCAATACGTGGAAGCCTTGCTGCTGCCTGATGCAATGCCTCGACCGACAGGTTAATGCCGGGCGCAATAACACCCCCGCAGTAGCTTCCCTCCTGATCCACCACATCAAACGTGGTGGCCGTTCCAAAATCAATCACCGTCAGCGGGCCACCATAGGTGTAATGCGCGGCAAGCCCGTTGAGCAGACGGTCCACCCCGACTTCATCAGGGTTGTCCATCTTGATGGCGAACCCCCAGTCCAGCCGGGCCGAGGCAAGCAGAGGTTCCACCGCAAACCACTGACGGCACAATGTGCGTAGATGGTACAACGCGGCAGGCACCACCGTGCCAATGACCGCTCCCTCAACATCATCCGGCGTCAGACCCTGCGTTCTGAGCAGCGCCTGCAACCACACACCATATTCATCCGACGTGCGCTGGGCCTGCATGGTAATACGCCAGACACCACGCCACTTCTCACCATCATGCACGGCAAACACAACATTGGTATTCCCTGCGTCAATGACAAGTAGCACTCCTAAGCGCCCTTTTCCATAAGCAGAATATCCCCTGTTGCGATTGTCTTCATTCCACGTTCCGTATCCAGCAGCAGGCGCCCATCCTCGGCCAGCCCAGCAAACAGCCCCTTCTCATAAGTATTCCCGCCCTGAACGACAAGGGGGGTCCCCAAAGGATGCGCCCTTTCCAGCCACGCAGCCCGGATGGAAGCAAACCCTTTTTGTCGCCATTGCCTGCACCACAGGGCCAGCCCATCGAGCACGTGGTGGGCCACAGTCTCCACATCCGGGACCATGCCACACTGCGCCAGACAGGCTACTGGCCGCTCCAGCTGACTTTGCTGGGGAGCCGTTGCCAGATTGGCCCCAAGCCCCACAAGAACATAATCACCTTCCCGCTCAATGAGGATTCCCCCCATTTTCCGCCCATCCAGCAGAATATCGTTAGGCCATTTGATCATCAGGTGGCCCTGTGCTGCGGGAACAGCGCGTAACAGCCCTTCGTAAAAACCCAGAGAGGCGACAAAGGGCCAGCCCCCCAGAGCGTCCGGCCCAGCCTGGGCCGCAGCCTGCACAACGCTCAGCGCAAGCCCCTGCCCTCCGTCCAGCCAGCTACGGCCCCGGCTGCCGCGCCCTTTGGTCTGGCGGCGGGCCAGCACAGCAAGCCCAGTAACATCTTCCTCCGTGCGGCAAGCATTCAGGCAGTAATCGGAGGTCGATGGCAGCTCGTCAAAACAGGTCAGCCGCCATGCGTCACTTTGCCCGCTCATCCCGCCAGAGCTAGGGCAGCCTGATGCGCAACCGACATAAGCGGGCCAAGCACGATGGCAAAAACAACAGTGGCAACACCCATCCCGCCCGACACAAACAGCAGACTGGGGGCCGGGCGGTCCAGCGTAGGAGCTGGCGCATCAAAATACATAACTTTCACAACCCGCAGATAATAATAAGCACCGACTATGCTGGACAATGCGCCAATGCTGACCAGCGCGTAAAGACCAGATTGCCAGGCGGCTGCAAAAACCATGAACTTGCCAAAAAAACCGGCAAGTGGTGGTGCTCCCACCATGCTGAACATGAAAATAGCCAGAGCAAGCGCCATACCCGGATCAGTGCGGCCAAGCCCGGCAAGGTCTGCAATGGAATTGACCTCCCGCCCGTTCCGCCGCATGGCCGTAATGCCTGCAAAAACACCTGCATTCATCACAAAATAGGCGGCAAGATAAATCAGGGTAGCCTGTGTGCCTGCGGTGCTGGCCGCGGCAAGCCCCATCATGGCGTACCCCATATGCCCGATGGAGGAATAGGCCATCAGTCGCTTGATGTTGGTCTGCGGGATTGCAGCAAAAGCGCCATAGACCATGGACAGCACAGATACAGCCTCAATCAGTATCTGCCAGCGCGGAGCAACCGAACCGAACGGCCCTGCCATAACGCGCAGGAATAGTGCAAATGCCGCAAACTTGGGTGCACCGGCCATGTAAGCTGTAACCGGTGTGGGAGCACCCTGATAAACATCGGGCGTCCACATATGGAACGGCACAGCGGAAAGCTTGAAGCACAGCCCCACCACAACAAACACAATACCAACAACCAGCCCCATGGGGGGCAGCCCGGAAGCACGCACGGCCTCAACCAGTCCGCCATACTCCATGGTTCCCGCATACCCGTAAACGAGCGAAATACCATAAAGCAGCAGGCCAGATGCCAAAGAGCCCAGAATAAAATACTTCATCCCCGCCTCGGAGGAGAGGACATTGTCCCGCTCCACCGCACACAGGATGTAAATGGAGAGGGAAGATAGTTCCAGCCCGACAAACAGTGTCATCAAATTGGCAGAAGACGCCATAAGCATGGCCCCGAGCGTGGAAAACAGCATGAGCACCGGTGTCTCAAACGGCAGGGACTGCCGCTCAGGCGTGCGGTAACTCACACTCAGGGCGACAGCCACAAACCCGCCCGCCAGAATAAGCTCCTTCATGAACCGGGCAAAACCGTCATTCACAAATGTTGCGGCATACCCTGCCCCTGAAGGCGCAAGCACAACCAGAAAGCCACAGAGCACAAACGCAGCAAGACTGAGTATGGCAGCGAGGAAAAAACCTTCCCCCTTTTTGCAGAGCACACCAGCTACAAGAATGATGATACCCGATACAGCAAGAACAATTTCGGGCAGGGCCACAGCCCAGTTGAACACTGTCACACTCATCGCGCGGCACTCCGCTGAGGATAGAAAGAGAACAAGGTCGGAATGGTGGCGTTGGTCATGTTAGATCACCCGCACAGCGCAACAGTCAGCAGCACCACAAGCCCTGCCAGCATGGTAAAGGCGTAAATGGCAATGGAGCCGCTCTGGAGCCTGACAGCCTGCAACGCGCTGTCATGCGTGGCACGCACGATGTCCAGCGGCAGACCTTCCACAACACCTTCGTCCGCCCCTTTCCACAGCACACGTGCCAGCGCTGCATAGGGACGCACGAAAATCCTGTCGTACAGCTCATCAAAATACCATTTATTGAGCAGGAACCGGTAGATTGGCCCAAAGCTGCGGGCGAGTGCCGCTGGCACCTGCGGCGCACGCACATACAGGACAAAAGCCAGCGCAATCCCCGCGAGCCCGGCAATGCTGGGCAACAGGGCAATCAGGGACGGCACGTGCTCAAACGCTTCCATGATATGGTTAGTCGGCGCATTTACGATAGCGCCGTTCCAGAAAGCACCCTGATGTGCGCCAATGTAGAATGGTGCCAGCACCGCGCCAGCCACAACCGCCCCCACTGACAGAACCAGCAACGGCACAGTCATGACTGCCGGGCTTTCATGCGCGCCATCATGCGCATGGGCGTCATGCGGTGTGCCATGAAAAACCAGAAACAGCAGTCTCCAGCTATAAAACGCTGTCAGAAAAGCCGTAATACTGCCCAAGGCCCATGCATAATGGCTGTAGGAGGCATCGGACGCCCACAGCGTGTTAAGAATGGCATCTTTGGACCAGTATCCGGCAAACGGATAAACCCCGGCCAGCGCCAGACTGCCCAGCCACATAACCACATAGGTTACGGGCAGTTTTTTCCATAAGCCCCCCATGCGGAACATGTTCTGCTCGTCGTGCATGGCATGAATCACGGAGCCTGCGGCCAAAAACAGAAGTGCCTTGAAAAAAGCATGCGTAGTCAGGTGGAAGACAGCAGCCTGATACGCCCCCACCCCAACGGCTGCAAACATATAGCCAAGCTGCGAGCAGGTGGAGTAGGCAATGGTCCGCTTGATGTCTGGCTGCACCATGCCAACGGTTGCTGCAAAAAAGCAGGTTGTTGCACCAATCAGAATAACAAAGCAGCGTGTGCCGGGGGCAAACTCCAGCAAGGGAGACATGCGCGCCATCAAAAACACACCTGCGGTTACCATGGTTGCAGCGTGGATCAGAGCCGATACAGGCGTTGGCCCTTCCATCGCATCCGGTAGCCATGTGTGCAGGAACAACTGGGCCGACTTGCCCATAGCGCCCACAAATAGCAGGAAGCAGATGACCTCCAGCATACGGATGGATACGCCACATATGGTATAAGGCACGTTCAGCACATCTGGCACGGCTGCAAACACGGCATCATACTGCACTGTGTGGAACAGGACGTAGATCAGCCCGATACCGACAATAAAAAACAGATCCGCCACGCGGTTGACCACAAATGCCTTGATAGCCGCTGTCGTGGCCGCCGGGCGGTCATACCAGTAACCGATCAGCAGATAACTGGCCAGGCCCACACCTTCCCAGCCAAAAAAGAGCTGGATCAGGTCATTGGAAGAAACCAGCATAAGCATGGCAAAAGTAAACAGCGACAGATAGGAGAAGAACCGATAGGTCGGCATGCTCTCATGGCTCATGTAACCAATGCTGTAGCAATGCACGAGCAGGGACACCACAAGCACCATGGCCACCATGGTGACGGAGAGCGTGTCAAACCGCAGGGTCCATGTGGCGTCAAACCCACCAGCGTGCACCCATTGCGCCAATGGCACGCTGGTGTGTGGAAAACCACTCTGCCACGCACCGCACAGAGCCCCCACACCACATAGGGCTGCAACAGCCATACAGGCTATGGTCACGACCTTGGCGAGGGTATCGCCCATGAACCGCCCGCCAAGCCCCGCGACAACAGCCCCCGCCATGGGAGCAAGCACGGCAACGGAAAACAGGTTGAGTTCTGTTTGCATAACGCTGCTCATCCCTTCATCATCGTCACGTCTTCGACCTGGATGGAGCCGCGGTTACGGAAGTAGACCGTAACAATAGCAAGCCCGATGGCCGCTTCTGCCGCTGCAATGGTCAGTACGAACAGCACCATGACCTGCCCCGACAGGTCCCCGTGAGCCGAGGAAAATGCCACCAGATTAAGGTTGGCCGAAAGCAGGATCAGTTCCATGGACATGAGCAGAACAATAATGTTCTTACGGTTCAGAAAAATGCCAAACACCCCCAGAACCAGAAGTGCAGCACTGACAAACAGGTAAGGTCCAAGCCCCACAGACGCGATTGCCGGGTTCATGCGCCCTTCTCCTCGGTTTCCGTCTTATCCGGCTCACCCGCGCCATAAGAGCCGGGAGCCGCAATTTCGTAATAGGAGCCTTTGGGGCGCAGGAAACCGCCCTGTTCAAACACATTTTCGCCAAGTGGTAGATTAACCAGCTCCAGCGTTTCTTCACGTGTGCGTGCATGCTGCCGACCAATGTTCTGGCGGCGGCCAGTTGCGGTGCTGCGCAGCGTCAGCACGATCGCCCCGATCATGGCGACCAGCAGGACAAGCCCGCAGGCCTGAAAAAGCAACACATAATGCGTGTAAATAACCGTACCCAGAGCGGCTGTATTGGTCAGCGCCGGGTCCACCGTCAAAGGTGCGACCACACCCGCAGGCGCCATGCGCCAGTTGCTGAAGGCCATGAGCAGTTCAGCCAGCAGCACGCCCCCGATGCACAGGCCCAGAGGCGCATAACGCTGGAACCCCTCGCGCAGGCGGCTGAAGTCTATATCCAGCATCATCACCACAAACAGGAAGAGAACCGCTACCGCCCCGACGTAAACAATGACCAGAAGCATGGCCAAAAACTCGGCACCCGCGACCAGAAACAGTCCCGCAGCATTAAAAAAGCCCAGAATGAGGAACAAAACCGCATGAACGGGATTGCGGGCACTAATGACCATGGCGGCCGAAAGCAGCAGCACTGCCGCAAAAACATAAAAAACGAGCTGTGCCATCATTGGCCAACCTCCTGCCCTGACGTGGTCTGCATCTGCTCAGCGATACGGCGCATCAAGTTCGAGCCTCCGTGCCAGCAGAGACTCCCAGCGGTCTCCGTTCGCAAGGAGCTTGCCTTTGTCGTACATCAGCTCTTCGCGGGTTTCCGTAGCAAATTCGTAGTTGGGGCCTTCAACAATTGCATCTACCGGGCAGGCTTCCTCGCACAGTCCACAATAGATGCATTTGGTCATGTCAATGTCATACCGCGTGGTGCGGCGCGACCCGTCATCACGCTCTTCGGCCTCAATGGTAATGGCCTCTGCCGGGCATGTTGCCTCGCACAGTTTGCAGGCAATGCAGCGCTCCTCCCCGTTAGGGTAGCGTCGCAGAGCGTGCTCCCCCCTGAACCGGTGGGACAACGGACCTTTCTCATACGGATAGTTCAGCGTGACCTTGGGCTTGAACATCATACGGAATGTGGAAACCATGCCCGCCGCCAGTTCCTTAAGCAGGAAAGACCGCAATGTGGTGCCAAGAGCGCTCATGAATTCACCCCTCCCATATGGGGCAGCAGACCTGTTGCCATAAGAAAGCCAGCCGTACCGATCATCCACAGTAAAGAGAACGGCAAGAACACCTTCCATCCAAGCCGCATCAACTGGTCGTATCGGTAACGCGGGAACGTCGCGCGCACCCAGATAAAGACAAACAGACAGAACAGGATTTTAAAAATCAGCCACAGCGGGCCGGGCACCCATGTCAGTGGCGCAATACCCAGCGGGGGCAACCACCCACCAAGGAACAGAATGCTGACCATGGAGGACATGAGGATCATGTTTGCGTATTCGCCCAGAAAGAACAGGCCGAAAGCGAGCGATGAATATTCTACAAAAAAGCCTGCAACCAGTTCACTTTCCCCTTCGGGCAAGTCAAACGGGGCACGGTTGGTTTCCGCCAGTGCGGAGATAAAAAACACGATGAACATCGGGAACATCGGCACACAGAACCATATGTGCCGTTGCGCCAGCACAATATCGTTCAGGTTAAGGCTACCAACAGCGAGCAGGACCGACACGATCACCAACCCGATGGACACCTCGTAAGAGACCATCTGAGCTGCCGAGCGCAGACCGCCCAAAAACGCATAACGTGAATTGGACGCCCAGCCCGCAATGAGCATGCCATAAACCCCAAGGGAAGACATGGCGAGCAGGTAGAGAATACCAACATTGATGTTGGCCACCGCCAGCCCGTTACCCGTTGGAATAACTGCCCAAGCTGCCATGGCGAGCGAAAAGGTCAAAAACGGTGCGAACAGGAACAAGGCCCGGTTGGCCCCTGCTGGAATAACCGTTTCCTTCACAATCATCTTGATCGCGTCTGCAAAGGCCTGCAACAGACCGAACGGTCCATTCACATTGGGGCCGCGCCGTTGCTGCATGGCCGCCATGACCTTGCGTTCCATCAGGGTCAGGTAGCAACGCCAATCAACAAGGGTACCAGCACCGCCAGTGTTTCCAGCAGCATCAGCAGTATCTGGCCCGCAAGGGTTTGGTAGAAAAAATATGCCATTGCCCTTACTCCGCCGCCACCGCAGGTGCCTTGCCATAAACCCTTGAGCACTCAGCCATGGTCTGGCTGGCACGGCTTATGGTGTTGGTCTGGTAATAGTCCTGAACAACAGGGCGCAAAGGTGTGGCCATAAGCGTGCCATCGCGCACACTGGCAGGTGTTGCCCCACTTTCCTGCTCACCGACCAGAGACGGAACAGCCGTGTTGCCATAAGCAAAAACAGGATTGATCTGCGCCATGTGTGCACGCAGTTCTTCCAGCGTGTCATACGGCAGGGTATGGCCTACCACCTCGGAAAAAGCCCGGATAATCCGCCAGTCTTCCCGCGCTTCCCCCGGAGCGAACACGGCACGGAATGCGCGCTGCACCCGCCCTGCGGTGTTGACGTATGTTCCCGCTTTTTCGGTATAGGCCGCACCGGGGAGGATAATATCTGCCCGCTTGGCCGCTGCATCCCCATGGTGGCCCAGATACACCACAAATGTTTCCGGCGGAATGCGGTCCAGCTGCACCTCATCTGCCCCCAGCAACCACAGGATTTCCACCCCGCCACGGAGCATACTGGCCGCATCACACCCATGGGGGCCGGGCACAAACCCAAGGTCCAGCGCCCCAACGCGTGACGCTGCCGTGTGCAGGATGTTCAAACCCTGCCACTGCGGCGTTATGGCACCACAGGCATGGGCAAGATCACGGCAGGCAGCATAAATGGCTGGAGCATCCCGCCGGGTCAGGGCTGCATGGCCCAGAATAATCATGGGCTTTTTGGCGTTTTTCAAAACCTCGGCAAACGCATGTTGCCCGTCCAGCAGGTCAGCCAGTGTATCCGGCCCGCTGCCTAGCACACTCACATCATAGGTCATATCCGCTGTTGGCGTGCCGATCATGCCAATGGGGAAGCCCCCCCGCCCTGCCTCGACAAACCGTTTGCGGATACGCGCATTAAGCACCGGCGCTTCATGCCGGGGCATAGTGCCAACCAGCAACAGCGCATCGGCCTGATCAATCCCGCTTATATCGCTGTTGAACAGATAGCCAGAGCGGCTTGATGTATCATACCACGCACCGTCCTGCCGACAGTCCAAATTGGATGACCCCATACCTTGCAAAAGGTCTTTTATTGCACACAGGCTTTCTGCATCACATAAATCACCTGCTATAGCCCCAACCTTATCACCCGGCACACCGTCAAACCGACGGGCCAGAGCGATCAGCGCATCTTTCCATGATACGGAAGACAGTTTTCCATGCACCCTGACCCACGGCCTATCCAGCCGCTTACGCTTGAGTCCATCAATGGAAAAACGTCCTTTATCAGACAGCCATTCTTCATTGACCTCATCATTCACGCGGGGGACAATCCGCATGACTTCCCCCCCGCGGGCCTGAACCTGAATATTGGTGCCCAGCGCGTCCATGACATCAATGCTGTCGGTCTTTTTATATTCCCATGACCGGGCATGAAACGCAGCAGGCTTAGCTGTGAGAGCGCCAACGGGGCAGACATCAATCAGATTGCCCGAAAGTTCGGACGTTAGGGCTTTTTCCACATAGGTGGTGATTTCAGCATTTTCCCCGCGGGAGACAAGCCCCAACTCGGGTGTGCCGGCCACTTCCGTGCTAAAACGCACACACCGCGTGCACTGGATGCAGCGCGTCATAACCGTTTTGACCAGTGGCCCCAGATCCTTGTCCGTGACCGCCCGTTTATCTTCCTTGTAGCGCGAAATACCAGACCCATACCCATAGGCCTGATCCTGCAGGTCGCACTCCCCACCCTGATCGCAGATCGGGCAATCCAGCGGGTGGTTGATCAGCAGGAATTCCATAACAGCCCGGCGGGCGCGGCGCACCACCTCGGTGTCCGTAAAAATCTGCATACCATCAGCCACAGGAAAACCGCAGGAGGCAACAGGCTTGGGTGCACGCGCCACTTCCACCAGACACATGCGGCAGTTCCCCGCAACGGACAGGCGCTCGTGGTAACAAAAGCGCGGAATTTCCTTGCCTGCAGCCTCGCAGGCCTGCAACGCGCTGGAACCGGGAGGAACGTCTACTGGCGTGCCGTCAACTATTACCCTCACCATTGCCGTTACTCCACTGCTGCCGGAGCGCCACCGGCGGGCACCTGCACCAGCCCGGTGCTGCCATATGCCGCCTTGTACTGGCGGATACGTGCTTCCATTTCTGGGCGAAAATGCCGGATAAGCCCCTGTATGGGCCATGCTGCTGCATCCCCCAGCGCACAGATCGTATGCCCTTCCACCTGCCGGGTAACCTGCTCCAGCAAATCTATTTCCTCAATATCCGCGCGGCCCTGAACCATGCGGTCCATCATGCGCATCATCCAGCCTGTTCCTTCGCGGCAGGGGGTACACTGCCCACAGCTTTCATGCTTGAAAAACTTTGAGAACCGGGCAATCGCTTTTATAATATCGGTCGACCTGTCCATAACAATCATGCAGGCAGTACCAAGGCCGGAGCGTTCCGCGCGCAGACTGTCATAATCCATGAGAACAGTCTCGCACACAGCTTTTGGCAATAGTGGTACGGAACAACCACCGGGAATAACCGCCAGCAGGTTATCCCACCCGCCGCGTACACCACCACCATGTTTTTCAATAATATCCCTGAGCGGCACGCCCAATTCTTCCTCAAACACACAGGGTGTGTTGACATGGCCCGATATGGCCATGAGCTTGGAGCCCGCATTGTTGGGGCGACCAAGCCCCGCAAACCACTCGGCTCCACGCCGCAAAATGGTGGACGTAACGGCAATGCTCTCCACATTATTTACAGTTGTGGGGCACCCATAAAGCCCTACCCCGGCAGGGAATGGCGGCTTCATGCGGGGCTGGCCTTTTTTACCTTCAAGACTTTCCAGCAAGGCCGTTTCTTCACCGCAGATATAGGCACCCGCGCCCCGGTGGATGCGAAAATCAAAATCCCATCCGCTGCCAGCTGCATTTTTCCCGAGCAGACCTGCTGCATAAGCCTCGTCAATAGCCGCCTGCAAACGCTCGGATTCCCGGCAGAACTCCCCGCGAATATAGATATAGGATGCATGAGCCCCCATCGCAAAAGATGCGATCAGCGCACTTTCTATCAGCTTGTGCGGCTCATGGCGCATGACCTCGCGGTCCTTGCAGGTGCCGGGCTCGGACTCATCCCCGTTGATCACCAGATAATGCGGCCGTCCATCGGACTGTTTGGGCATGAAGGACCACTTCAACCCGGTGGGGAAGCCCGCGCCACCTCGCCCACGCAGGCCAGAGGCCTTCATTTGTGCAATAATGGTATCCCGGCCTCTGGCAAGAATTTCTGCCGTGTTGCTCCAGTCACCCCGCTTACGTGCGGCCTCCAGCCGCCAGTCATTCTGACCATACAGATTGGTGAAGATCCGGTCCTTGTCAGCCAGCATGGCCGTCTCTCCTATTCCTGTTCCACCGTGGAAGATGGCAGCAATGTCTTGCGCCCGCCCAGAGGAGCCGAAACACTGCGGTTAACAGTCGGTCCGGGCTCTGGCCGCCGCCCTGCCCTCAACTCGGCTATAACGGCCTGCGTGCGTTCGGCATTCATATCTTCATAGTAATCATCATCAACTTGCAGGATTGGTGCATTAGCGCAGGCCCCAAGGCATTCCACCTCTGTCATGGTAAAAAGGCCATCGGCACTGGTGCCACCAAAATGCTGGATACCTGTCGCTTTCTGGCAGGCCTCCACCACATCATCAGACCCGCGCAGCCAGCATGGCGTAGTGGTGCAAACCTGCAAATGGTAACGCCCAATGGGGCGCGTGTTGAACATGGTGTAAAACGACGCGACCTCATAAACCCGCATGACCGCCATATCCAGGCGCTGGGCAATAACATCCATAGCCACTACGGGCACCCAGGCGCTCCCCGTTACACGCCCCATCTGGCGTTGCGCGATATACAGCAGTGGCATAACCGCACTTGCCTTGCGCTCTTGCGGATATTTGCTGAGAACACCAGCAATTTCCTCTTCCGATGCGGCATCGAATACAAAGCTGTCCGGCTGTTCTGCCGGGGTCCAGGCTGTGCTCATCGATCGACTTCCCCAAACACAAGATCAAGCGACCCGATAATAGCCACCATGTCGGCCAGCATACCGCGCCGCGAAAGCTCATCTATGGCCTGTAGATGTGCAAACCCCGTTGGACGGATTTTGCAGCGATACGGCCTGTTGCTGCCATCGGCCACAAGATAGACGCCAAATTCTCCCTTAGGACTTTCCACCGCCGTGTAGGTTGAGCCCGCAGGAACGTGATAACCCTCGCTAAAAAGCTTGAAGTGATGGATCAGCGCTTCCATGGACCGCTTCATTTCCGCTCTGGACGGCGGGCTGAACTTGGGGTCCTGTACCTTGATATCACCCGGCTGCATCTGGCTCAGGCATTGCTCAATAATCCTGACACTTTCACGCATTTCCGCAACACGGATCAGATAACGATCGTAGGAGTCACCCTGACGTGTGACTGGCACCTTAAAATCAACCTTATGATAATTATCATATGGCTGGTTGCGCCTTAAATCCCATGGAACGCCAGAAGCGCGCAGGCAGGGGCCACTAAACCCCCATGCCAGAGCCTGTTCGGTTGTAAAAACACCAATACCAACCGTGCGCTGTTTCCATATCCTGTTTTCGGTCAGCAGACCCTCAAGCTCATCAATCCACGATGGAAACTCCTTGGCCCACACCCCAATCCTGTCTTCCAGACTGGCAGGAATGTCACGTGCAACACCACCGGGGCGAAAATAGTTGGCATGGAAGCGCGCACCGGATGCGGCTTCATAAAACTCCAGAAGTTTTTCGCGCTCTTCATAGCCCCATAAAGCTGGCGTTACCGCGCCACAATCAAGCCCCATGCAGTCAGATTGAGAATATGGTTAAGAATACGGGTAATTTCCGCAAACATAACGCGCAGCCATTTGGCACGCTCTGGAATATCAATCCCCAGAAGTTTTTCCGTGGCCAGAGCAAAAGCCTGCTCCTCACACATTGGGGAGACATAATCCAGACGGTCAAAATACGGTAGGGCTTTCTGATACGTCTTGTATTCAATAAGCTTTTCAGTACCCCGGTGCAAAAGTCCTATATGGGGCACGGCACGTGCAACAAGCTCCCCTTCCATCTCAAGCACCAGACGCAGCACACCATGCGCTGAGGGGTGCTGAGGCCCAAAATTAAGAGCATGGGAGTCAATTTCGACAACCCTGTTTTCAATTTCAAGCGCCTGCTGCTCTGGCAAAAGACTTTGAGGAATATCGTCTTGCAGTACAGTCTGGGCAAAAGCGAGGGATGGTGTATTTTTCTGCTCGGTCATCAGCCCGACCTCTTCATACCCTGCCGGACCTCGTGTGCTTTTTCGTCTCCCGGCAGGGTCAACATGCCCTCCCACGGGGAAACAAAATCAAAATCACGAAAATCCTGTGTTAATGAAACGGGTTCCTTAACAACCTGCCTACGCTCCACGTCGTAGCGAACCTCCTCATACCCGGTCAGCGGGAAGTCCTTGCGCAGCGGATGCCCTTCAAACCCGTTATCAGTCAGGATACGCCGCAGGTCAGGCTGGCCGGAGAACAGAACCCCGAACAGGTCGTAACATTCCCGCTCCCACCAGGTCGCACAGGGCCACAGATGATGCACCGAAGGCACCGCACCATACTCATCCGTAGTGACCACCACGCGGATACGCCGGTTATAGGTCACCGAAAGCAGGTTATAGACCACATCAAACCGCTCTGCGCGGGCGGGAAAATCCACACCACACAGATCCATCAACTGCTCAAACCGATAACGCGGGTCATCACGCAAAAGGGTCAGGAATGCCAGAAGATGCGCACGTGTTGTGTGCACCACCAGTTCCCCCTTCTCCACCGCTGCGTAAGAGACATGCGATTGGGTTGAGAGGAATGTAAACGCCAAAGAGCATAACTGCCCTTCGAGCCTAGCCTGCATTGGATTTACAGAAATATCAGCCACGGAGAATGGTCCCTGTCCGGCGAATTTTTTTCTGGAGCAGCATAATGCCGTAGATTAGCGCTTCTGCAGTAGGTGGGCAGCCGGGCACGTACACATCCACCGGCACAATACGGTCACACCCACGCACAACAGAGTAGGAGTAATGGTAATACCCCCCACCATTGGCACAAGACCCCATGGAAATAACCCAACGCGGCTCTGCCATCTGCTCATACAAACGACGCAAAACCGGGGCCATTTTATTGGTGAGCGTACCCGCCACAATCATGACATCTGACTGGCGGGGCGATCCACGGGGGATAATGCCCATACGGTCCAGATCATAGCGCGGCATGTAAGCGTGAATCATTTCCACAGCACAGCATGCCAGCCCGAACGACATGGGCCACAGGCTACCCGTACGCCCCCAGTTAACCAGCTTATCCAGGCTTGCAACCACAAACCCTTTTTCTGCCAGAACACCTGTAATGCCACGAACAACTGCGTCCTGCTCAGGGCCGGGTGGCAAAGCCTCCCGGTTCCACATAATGGCGTTTTCATCGTGATGTGTGGTCATGCTGGCCTCTCCTCAATCCCAGTCCAGCGCGCCTTTGCGCCATTCATACAAAAAGCCGATCCCCAACACGGCCAGAAAACCAAGCATGGATAAAAAACCAAACAGCCCGATCCGTCCCAGACTGATGGCCCACGGGAACAGAAAAGCGACTTCCAGATCGAAAATAATGAAAAGAATGGCGACCAGATAAAAGCGCACGTCAAAACGGCGCCTGGTGTCATCAAACGGTCCAAACCCGCACTCGTAAGCTGTGAGTTTTCGGGGTATGGCTTCTGGTGCCCGCAGAGCAGGGCCATACCCAGCATTGCGGCCGCGATAACGACCGAAATACAACCAAAAATCAGGACCGGGGCATAATCGCTAGAACAGACTGCATGGAAAATTCCCGCACGCATGAAAAGCTTGTAACAAGCTGTTTGATGCATTCACCCTAGACCCGCAGCATGCAGACGACCATGCACGAACGCGTTTGGTTGCGGCCACTTTGTTGTGAGTAACAATTTTTGATGAAAAAATGGCACCATGCTTTTGCACGCACGGAGCCAAAAAGCAGAATTTTAAAATCCTGCGCCGCAACATAAAATGTTGGGAATGGTGGGCGATGACGGGATCGAACCGCCGACCCTCTCGGTGTAAACGAGATGCTCTACCGCTAAGCTAATCGCCCGCGCCCTATGTGTCACAAAACAAAACGGCCGGCAACCCCTTTTTTAAAGAAATTGCCGGCCGTTCTGAAATCAAAGTCTAAAGGCGGATTACTTGCTTACCGCGTCCTTCAGTGCCTTGCCCGGTTTGAAGCGGACAGAGGTAGAAGCCGGAATATCAATTTCCTCGCCGGTACGGGGGTTACGGCCTTTAGCGGCCTTGCGGGTTGCGGTCACAAATGTGCCAAAGCCCACCAGACGCACTTCCTGCTTTGTGGACAGAGCTTTTTCAATCGCACCGAATACGGCGTCGACCACTTCTCCGGCCTTAGCTTCGGCAGGTCAACGGCCTCTGCTACTGCTGAGACGAGCTCCTGCTTGTTAAGCGGCTTCTCCATCTTACGCCTTTCACTTTCTTTCAATTCATAGGAGCGGCGGGCGGGTTTCGTCCGCCTCTCCGCTGCCTGAACGCACTATGAAGCCGTTTTTTCTTACGTCAACCAAGCAAACGCAAACTTCGGTCTTCTCATGCATTTTGGTTAATGCGGCAGCACTGGAACGGCAGTCTGGGCACCGTTGGCAGGCACTGGATCCGGCACGTCTTCCCAGTGAATCGGCGTAGGCTGACTGACCAGCGCACGCGCCAAAACTTCGTCCACATGCGAAACGGGTACGATTTCCAGATTCTTCTTCACGCTGTCAGGAATTTCCGCCAGATCTTTCTCGTTTTCCTGCGGAATAAACACCGTGCGGATGCCAGAGCGAACAGCCGCCAGCAGCTTTTCCTTGAGCCCGCCAATCGCCAGCACACGCCCTCTGAGCGTGATTTCACCTGTCATGGCGACATCACGCCGGATGGGAATGCCCGTCAGAACACTTACCAGAGATGTCACCATAGCAACGCCCGCCGAAGGCCCATCTTTAGGAGTCGCACCTTCGGGGACATGCACATGAAAGCTACGCTTGTCGAAAATGGTGGGGACGATTCCAAAGCTGGCCGCCCGACTCCGCACAAACGAGAACGCCGCAGAGATGCTCTCCTTCATCACGTCGCCCAGCTTGCCGGTCTCCACGATTCCGCCCTTACCCGGCACCATAACGCTCTCAATGGTCAGGATTTCCCCGCCCACTTCGGTCCAGGCCAGACCGGTTACAACACCGACCATATCCTCAGCTTCGGTCTCACCGTAGCGGAAGCGCTGCACGCCTGCGTATTTTTCCAGATTACGGGCCGTGACCGATACCTTTTTGGCTTTACCAGTGACGATCTCCTTGACCGCCTTACGGGCCAGCTTAGCCAGTTCACGCTCAAGGTTACGCACACCCGCCTCACGCGTGTAGTAGCGAATCACATCACGCAGGGCTTCCTCATTGATCGACCACTCGCCCGGTTTGAGGTTATGCGCCTCCACCTGCTTGCTGATGAGGTGCCGCTTGGCAATCTCGACCTTTTCGTCCTCCGTGTAACCGGAAAGACGAATGACCTCCATGCGGTCCAGCAATGGCTGGGGCATATCCAGACTGTTCGCTGTTGTCACGAACATGACATCGGACAGGTCGTAATCAACTTCCAGATAATGGTCCGCGAACGTGCCGTTCTGCTCGGGGTCCAGAACCTCCAGCAGGGCCGATGCCGGGTCACCCCGCCAATCGGAGCCAAGCTTGTCAATTTCATCGAGCAGGAAAAGCGGGTTGGAAACCTTAGC
This sequence comes from Acetobacter okinawensis JCM 25146, assembly GCF_000613865.1. Lineage (GTDB taxonomy): Bacteria > Pseudomonadota > Alphaproteobacteria > Acetobacterales > Acetobacteraceae > Acetobacter > Acetobacter okinawensis. The sequence goes on along the minus strand of NZ_BAJU01000005.1, from coordinate 98,928 downwards.
CTTTTTCATGCCCTGAATGATCTTGCCCGGCATGGAGCCAATATAGGTGCGCCTGTGCCCACGGATTTCAGCTTCGTCCCGCACCCCGCCTAGGGACATGCGCACATAATGCCGCCCCGTGGCCTTTGCAATGGACCGTGCAAGGGAGGTTTTACCCACACCCGGTGGCCCAACAAGGCACAGAATCGGTCCCTTGAGCTTTTGGGCACGGCTCTGGACAGCCAGATATTCCAGAATGCGTTCCTTGACCTTTTCCAGACCGTAGTGGTCCGCGTCCAGAACACCTTCTGCTTCAGCCAGATCATGGCGCACTTTGGTCCGTTTTTTCCACGGAATGCTCAAAATCCAGTCCAGATAGTTCCGTACCACGCCGGACTCGGCAGACATCATGCTCATGCCGCGCAGCTTTTTCAGCTCGCTCAGGGCTTTTTCGCGCGCTTCCTTGGAGAGCTTGGTCTTGGCGATCCGCTCTTCAATTTCGGCAGTTTCGTCCTTACCGTCCTCGCCTTCGCCCAGTTCTTTCTGAATGGCTTTAAGCTGCTCGTTCAGATAGTACTCGCGCTGTGTCTTTTCCATCTGGCGTTTGACACGGTTGCGGATCTTCTTTTCGACCTGAAGCACGTCAATTTCCGCTTCAATGTGGCCAAAAACCTTTTCCAGCTGCCCCTGCACCGTTGGCGCTTCCAGAATTTCCTGCTTTTCGGAAATCTTGAGCGACAGATGGCTTGTCACCGTATCCGCCAGCTTGGACAGATCGTTAATCTGGTTCAGTGAGACCAGAACCTCGGACGCAATTTTCTTGTTGAGCTTCATATACTGCTCAAACTGCGACACGATGGAACGGCCCAGAGCTTCAGCCTCCGGCCCTACGGCCGCTTCGGCTGGCATTTCCTCAATATCCGCCTCGAAGTGACCATTCACTTCATGCAGCGCCTTAACGCGCACACGACGCACCCCTTCGACCAGCACTTTGACTGTGCCGTCGGGCAGCTTGAGCAACTGCAAAATGGTGGAGAGCGTACCAACCCGGTAGATGTCATCCGGTGTCGGGTCATCCTGCGCGGCATCTTTCTGGGCAACCAGCAGAATATGCCGGTCATCTTTGGTAACCGAGTCCAGCGCGCGCACGGACTTTTCCCGCCCGACAAACAGCGGCACAATCATGTGGGGAAAAACCACAATGTCGCGCAGTGGCAGCACGGCCACATGCGTGCTTTTGGGTTCGGTTTTTACTGCCGTTGCGTCAACCGCAGAAGCGGACTGCCCGGACACGACCGGTGCAACCTGATCGCTCTTGCGCCTGCGCCGTGGTGCCGGTTTTTCGTTATCAGCCATCGTCATGACCTCCCGATAAGGACGATCGGTGCCGGGGCACCCGTCTGACGGCATACCCCCGCACTGAAGAAGGTACCCACAAAGAGTACCCCTGTGTTTCTCTTATGTTGTTATGCCCACAGCCCGGAACAATAGGGCAGAGGCAAGAACAGCACGAACAGGTGACCCATTCGTGCTGCTTACTTCAAAACTCCAGCCTGCCTCAGGCAGACTGCTCTGCTGGCACGTCTTTTTTCTTGCCATAAACATAGACCGGGCTGGCTTTGCCGTCCGCCACATCGCGGTTGACGACAACCTCCTCGACCGTATCAAGTCCCGGCAGATCAAACATGGTGGACATGAGAATACTCTCCAGAATGGAGCGTAACCCACGGGCACCCGTCTTGCGCACGATTGCCCTGTCCGCAATGGCCTTGAGCGCATCCTCCGTGAAGGACAGCTCAACTTCTTCCATCTGGAACAAGCGCTGGTACTGTTTGACCAGAGCATTTTTGGGCTCGGTCAGGATTTTGATCAGAGCAGCCTCATCCAGATCACCCAGCGTTGCCAGCACAGGCAGACGCCCGATAAACTCGGGAATAAGGCCAAACTTCATCAGATCCTCAGGCTCGACATCGTGGAGGATTTCCCCCATCCGCCGGTCATCAAGGGAGCGAACATCGGCCCCAAAGCCAATACCTGTTCCCTTGCCACGTGCGGAAATAATCTTGTCCAGCCCTGCAAACGCACCACCGCAGATAAAGAGCATATTGGTCGTATCCACCTGCAGGAATTCCTGCTGCGGATGTTTACGCCCGCCCTGCGGAGGAACCGAGGCAACGGTACCTTCCATGAGCTTGAGCAGCGCCTGCTGCACGCCCTCACCACTTACGTCACGCGTAATGGAGGGGTTGTCTGACTTTTTGGAAATCTTGTCGATTTCGTCAATATAGACAATCCCGCGCTGCGCGCGTTCCACGTTGTAGTCAGAGGCCTGCAACAGCTTGAGGATGATGTTCTCGACATCTTCCCCCACATACCCTGCTTCCGTCAGGGTTGTGGCGTCCGCCATTGTAAAAGGCACATCCAGAATACGCGCCAGCGTCTGGGCCAGCAGCGTTTTACCCGAGCCTGTCGGCCCGATGAGCAGGATGTTTGATTTGGCGATTTCCACATCCCCAGCCTTGGTCACCTGCGACAGGCGCTTGTAGTGGTTGTGCACCGCTACAGAGAGCACCTTTTTGGCCTGCATCTGGCCAATAACGTAGTCGTCCAGAACCTTGCAGATTTCCTTGGGAGTAGGAACACCCTCGCGCGATTTGACCTGCATGGTCTTGTTCTCTTCACGGATGATATCCATGCAGAGCTCAACACATTCATCGCAGATAAACACGGTGGGGCCAGCAATAAGCTTGCGCACTTCGTGCTGTGACTTTCCACAGAACGAGCAATACAGCGTGTTCTTGGAATCTCCGGACTTTGCACTCATCAGCCCACTCCCCCGATCACCCCAGACACCACGGAACCGGACGCCAAGCCCCGGAGTTTTCCTGCATGCCTGAGGACAGACGGCCTCCTTATTGTAACAGGACGATTAAAGTATGCCAGATTAAGGATGACTTTTATCCTTTTTATCTGCTTCCGTCGCTTTGTGGTGGCTGATGACCTCATCCACAATACCAAAAGACTGGGCTTCAGCTGCGGACATGTAGCTGTCGCGCTCAAGCTTCTGCTCAATTTCTTCAAGTGTGCGACCTGTGTGCTCACGATAGATCTCGTTCAGGCGCTGACGGATAATCAGAATTTCCTTGGCCTGAATTTCGATGTCGCTGGCCTGCCCCTGCGCGCCGCCGGAAGGCTGGTGCACCATGACCCGCGCGTTAGGCAGAGCGAACCTGCGCCCTTTTTCACCACCTGCCAGCAGCAGAGAGCCCATGGAGGCTGCCTGACCGATGCATACCGTGCTGACCGGGCTGCGGATGTACTGCATGGTGTCGTAAATGGCCAGACCAGCCGATACAACGCCACCGGGACTATTGATGTAAAAGGAAATTTCCTTGGTCGGGTTCACACTTTCCAGATACAGAAGCTGCGCGGAAATAAGCGAAGCAACCTGATCATAGACAGGCCCGGTCAGGAAGATGATCCGTTCCTGCAAAAGGCGGGAATAGATATCAAAAGCCCGTTCACCGCGTGAGGTCTGTTCGACCACCATCGGCACCAGTGCATTGCTGAAAATCTCAACGGGATCACGATCCCTCATACCACTCATTCCCGTACAAAAAACTTAATCACCCCTCCCTGCCTCTGCCGTGGACAGAACCAGGGTCAGGCACACTGATTTCAAGATAGAGATAAAGTGGCAATATGCCACCCCAGAAACGAAAAACAGCTCCAAAAAGAATGTCCCGCCAGTTCACACTGGCGGGACAGAGCCGTTTTATCAGATATTAGCTGGGGGAATATCTGATAGTTCCTCCAAGCTCACATCCTTGTCCGTGACCTTGGCGAGTTCAATCAGATAATCGACAACCTTGTTTTCAAAAATCGGTCCGCGCAGGGACTCAGCAGCCTGCGGATTCTTCTGGAAGAATTCAAAGACCTCTTTTTCCTGACCGGAATAACGCATGGCTTCAGCACGCACCGCACGCCCCAGTTCTTCCGGGCTGACGGAAATGCCGTTCTTGCGGCCGATTTCGGCCAGCAGCAGACCAAGCCTTACACGACGTTCCGCAATTTTGCGGTAATCGGCACGCAGGGTGTCTTCGTCCTTGTCCTTGTCTTCCTCGTCAAGCTGACCAGCTTTGCGGTCGGCTTCCACCCGATTCCAGATCTGCTGGAACTCGGCTTCAACCATACCTTCAGGAGCAGGGAAGTCCGCTTTGCTGGAGAGAATGTCCAACAGGTCACGCTTGATACGCAGGCGCGACATCTGGTCGTATTCGCCCTCGATCTGCTTGCGCACCAGATCCTTGAGCTGCTCAAGGCTTTCAAAGCCCATGTTTTTGGCCAGCTCTTCGTCAACCGGGGCGTCCACAGCTTTTTTAAGCTGCTTTACCTTGATGTCGAAGGTCGCTTCCTTGCCTGCCAGCTCTTCTGCGCCGTAATCTTCGGGGAAGGTCACGGTGATGACTTTTTCTTCGCCCGGCTGCATGCCTTCGATCTGTTCGGCAAAGCCCGGAATAAAGCCTTCACCACCGATCTCGACATTCACGTCTTCAGCCGTGCCGCCGTCAAAGGCAACGCCGTTCTGCTTACCCACAAAGTCAATAGCGACAACATCGCCCTTGGCTGCGGGGCGGACTTCCTCGATCACCTCAAAGGTACGGCCACGCTTGGCAATATCTTCAAGCACCTTGTTGATGGCTTCGTCAGCAACAGGGGTCTTCAGGCGTGTCAGAGCAAGGTCGGAAAGGTCCGGCACGGTGATTTCTGGCAGAATTTCGCTTTCCACCTTAAATTCCAGATCGCCGCCCTTGTCATCCTGACCCGAGATCAGGTCCACCTTGGGCTGACCAGCTGGGCGCAGGCCGCGCTCTTCAAACACGGTACGGATAGCATCGGAGACAGCCTGCTCAAGCACTTCGCCCCAGACAGCCTCACCATAGCGCTGGCGCGCCAGAGAAACAGGCACCTTGCCCGGACGGAAGCCCGGCAGGTTCAGATTGCCAGCGACTTCCTTAAGGCGCGCATCACGCTTAGCCTCAAGTTCCGTAGCCGGAACCGTAACTGTGAAACCACGCTTCAGCCCTTCAGAAAGGGTCTCGGTAACCTGCATCGGCCAGGCCTTCCTCTCGGTACAAAAAATCACTCACCCGCTGCAATAACGCCCAAAGGGCGGCGGCGGACTGCGGACGGGAGCATGAAAATTCATTTGGTACGGGCGGAGGGACTTGAACCCCCACAACTTGCGTCACCAGAACCTAAATCTGGCGTGTCTACCAATTCCACCACGCCCGCGCACACTCGTTACTCACCGTCGGCAAGATGCGTGGACTTAGCTTAAAGTGCCGGACACGGCAAGACACCGCGTATGGATTTATGCGTAACACCCGTTACCCTTGCATCTGCTCGGCCTTTTGCCGGGCCAACCCCAGGTAACGGTCCAGGCCTTCGGCCACGGGCCATGGCCCAGCCTGCTGCCCCGCTTCCCCATGCAGCCACACACCGGCACATGCCGCCTCCCACGCAGGCATGCCCGCCGCCAGCAGGGCAGCAATGACGCCCGACAGCGTATCCCCAGATCCGGCGGTACCCAGTGCAGCAGTAGCATGGGTGTTGATAGCGAGCCGCCCATCGGGGGCAGCAATCAGTGTGGACGCGCCCTTGAGCACCACAACTGCACCCGTCTCCCCTGCTGCATGGCGCACCTGTTCGGGCGGGTTACATCCTACTGCACCAAATACGCGCGCAAACTCACCAGTGTGTGGCGTTATAACCGATACACCACGCAATCTGGCGGGCTGACCGGCGCAGGCGGTTAACGCCCCGGCATCGGCCAGCACCGTGCGCCCCGAGTCCACCAACGCAGGCAGGGCATCCTCCACCTCTACCTCGGTCAGCCCCGGGCCGCAGACCCAGACATGCCTGCGCGCGTCCTCCAACAAGGTGGCCAACGGTGCGTCATCCACTATCAATCCGGGCTGACCAAGCCTGTAGGCCGGAGCGGCCGCACCCGCGGCCACCCGCACCAGCCCCGCCCCCACAGCCCCGTGCCCCAGAGGCACAAAGCCGCGTGGCACCGGGCATGGACTGCCCTGCGCAAATACTGACCACACCGCGCGTATATTTATTGCTCTGCGCACCCAGCACTGGCAGCTTCCATAAACCCGGCTCATTCTGCCATGTATTGGCTGGCACCGCCGCAAGCACGGAATCGGGCACACCGATATCAGCCAGAATAAGACGCCCCAGCATAGCCCGCGCTGGATAAAGCAGATGTCCGGGCTTAAGGCGGCAGAACGTCACGGTCATAACCGCCTGCGGCGCGTAACCGCGCACCTGCCCCGTTGCCCCGTCCAGACCTGAAGGAATGTCCACAGCCACAACCCTGCGGGCCGCACGCAGCGTTTCGGCCACAAGGCCACCCACATCCCGACTCAGGCCCGCACCAAACACGGCATCAACGACCAGATCAGCCCGCGCCGCTTCCGCTGGTGCAAAAGGCACATATGGACCAGCATAGGCAGCACGGGCACGGCCCGCATCCGTCTCCACGCCTGGAGCTGTCAGTTCTGCAACACTGACCGGCCAGCCCATGGCGGCAAGGTGCCGGGCTGCCACATAGCCATCCCCTCCGTTATTGCCCGGCCCGCACAGCACCAGCACACGGGCGGGCCGCTCATGGCGGCGGATCGCCCGCGCGACCGCCCGTCCGGCATTTTCCATCAGGGTGGAAACGGGCACATGAGCAACACTCAACCTGTCCACCTCGCCCATTTGCGCGGGTGTATAAAGGCTCAGGGATGATGGGTAACAAGACTGCATGTATGGCTCCGCACAGTGTGTGTGAATGACATCAGGCAACAATAGCCCCTTGCACCCGCCCCGTCCCCTTGGCAATCAGTCAGGCAGCTACGCACCGGGCATGACGCTTTGCAAAACAGGCTTTGCCCCCCCCAGCCCCAACCGTACCAAGCGGAGACAGCATGCCACATTCCATTTTCTGGAGCCTTGTGCTCACCCTCCACCTCGTCAGCATCATCATGTGGGTGGGTGGGGGTGCCTATGCAGCTGTTGTGCTGCGCCCGAGCCTGAGCCTGCTGGACCAGACGCAGCGCAACTCCGTGCACCTGCAAACCATGGCGCGCTTTTTCAAGGGGTTGACCCACGCCATCCCCACAACCCTCATTACCGGGTGGCTGCTTATTCTGCACGAAGGTGGCTTTGCCAACGCGCCGTGGACCACCAACGCCATGCAGCTTCTGGGCCTGGTTATGGCCATACTGTTCGCACGGATGTACATGGGCACATACCAGAAGCTCCGCCGCGCCATCCGCCCGCAGGCATCCGGCTTCGACTCGGTTCGTAAGCAGGTGCTGATTATTGTGGCACTGGGAATCCTTGCCGTGCTCTGCGCCAGCCTTGGACATCCTTTTGTGTGAAGAATGCAAGTATTCCTGCCAAAAACTTGATTTTAAGCACAAAGACCTTTATCGGGACTAGCGCCTGAGTGGCTTTGCAATACCTTGGACACACGGCAAGCGGTCTTTGCCGGTCCATGAACAAAGCCACCAGTCAAGCTAAGCAACGACAGACCTAGTTCCGAGAGCATATTGACAGCCACAACAACCGCCCGCCCCCGCAAGACGACAACTCGCAGCCGGAAAAAGGCGGCGGTTCCCGCCAGTTCAATCGCATTGGACAGTCAGGAAGCAGAGGTGGAGAGCACCGTGCCCGCCGTTGAGGCTGAGGCCAAACCTGCTCCCAAAAAACGCGCGCCCCGCCGCCGCACGGTACCCAAGCTGAGGCCGACTCTGCCAATGCCAAATCGCCTGTTGAGCCTGTAGGCGAGCAGGACGAACCTGCTGTAAAAGCAGCCCCCAAAGCAAAACGCGCCCCGGCCCGCCGCCGTACCAAGGCGGAACCCGTAGCCAAGACTGCAACCACACCTACCGTTGAGGCTGAAGTTGTGGTGGAGGCGGAGCAAAAAGCACCCTCCGCCCCAGTGACAGACGCAGCAGCCGCTGAACCCGCACAGGCGGAAGTGATGGGCGCGGAAAAAGTGACCGAAGAACCCGGCATAACCTTTGCCGACCTTGAACTTTCCAAACCCATTCTGCAGGCTATTGAGGAAATGGGGTACAAACACCCCACGCCCATTCAGGCGCAGGCCATTCCTGCCGTGCTCATGGCGCGCGATGTACTCGGGGTTGCACAGACCGGCACAGGCAAAACAGCCTCCTTTACCCTGCCCATGCTGGAAATTCTAAGCGATTCCCGCGCCCGTGCCCGTATGCCGCGTTCGCTCATTCTGGAACCCACGCGCGAACTGGCACTTCAGGTTGCCGAAAACTTTGTGCAGTACGGCAAGCACCTCAAGCTCAACCATGCCCTGCTGATTGGCGGCGAAAGCATGGCCGATCAGAAGGAAGTGCTCAACCGTGGCGTGGACGTGCTGATTGCAACGCCCGGACGGTTGCTGGACCTGTTTGAACGCGGCGGACTGCTGCTGAACCACACCAAAATTCTGGTTATTGATGAAGCCGACCGGATGCTGGACATGGGGTTCATCCCCGACATTGAAAAAATTGTCGGTCTGCTCCCGCCAACCCGTCAGACCCTCTTCTTTTCCGCCACCATGGCGCCGCCCATTCGCAAGCTGGCTGACGCGTTCCTGCATTCCCCCAAGGAAATTACGGTCGCACGCCAGTCCTCCGTAGCGTCAACCATCACAACCGGAATGGTCATTGTCGATGAGTTCAGCAAGCGCGAAACACTTCGCCTGCTGCTCAAGGACCCCGACCTCCAGAACGCCATCGTGTTTTGTAACCGTAAGCGTGATGTGGATGTCCTGACCAAATCGCTGACCAAACATGGCTTTTCTGTTGGTGCCCTGCACGGTGACCTGCCGCAGTCTGTCCGTTTTTCCACACTGGAAAAATTCAAGAATGGCGAACTCAAGGTGCTGGTCTGCTCGGACGTAGCCGCCCGCGGTATTGATATTGGCGGCCTGTCGCATGTGTTCAACTTCGACCTGCCATTCCATGCGGAAGACTACGTGCACCGCATCGGACGTACCGGGCGCGCTGGGCGGGAGGGTCATGCTTTCAGCATAGCCACGCCCTATGACAAAACACTGGCAGATGCCATTGAACAACTGACGGGCAAATCCATCCCGCGTCTTTCCATTGATGGTCTGCCGCAACTGGAATGGTCGGAAGAAAAGCGCCCGCGTGGTGCTTCCTCCAGAGGTGGCCAGAACCGCAAGGACAAGTCCGCACCCCAGCGTGGTGACCGCGAACCTGCCCGCACGACGACGCGTGAACCCACTGTGCGTGAGCAGGAGAAAACGCGCGAGCGTACTCCCGTGCGCGAACGCGACGTGCCGCGTCACGCTCAGTCTCAGCAGCCTTCCAGCAGCAACAGCCAGCCGCATAAGGGTGGCCGTAACCAGCGTGATGAAATTCCGCCCGCACCTGCTGGTGAATTTGCAGGCTTTGGGGACCAGACGCCTGCCTTCATGCTGCTGCCCCGCCGCAACTCCTCCCGCCCCGCAACACCGGGAGCGCAGGAACATGCAGAGACCGCGCAGGATACGCACCAAGTCCCTGACACGGCCCCCTGAGCCAAGGAAAATTTGTGTCTGACATTCTGGAAGTCACCATCTCCCATCTTGCAACTCAGGGGGATGGTGCAGCGCGCCTGCCAGACGGGCGCCCTGTTTTTATTGCCGGCACACTCCCCGGTGAGCAGGTCTCCATTCAACTCCAAGGCAATGGACGCGGCCAGTTGGTCGATATTCTGGCGCCATCTGCGCAGAGAACAACACCTCCATGCCCTTTGTTTGAACAGTGTGGCGGTTGCTCCTTGCAGTATATGGAGCTGCCTGCCCTGCTGGCGTGGAAAACCGGCCTTGTCAGCCATGCGCTGGAAAAGGCGGGGTTTAATGTTCCTTCCGACATAACCAGCTTTCAGGTTCCCCCCAACAGCCGCCGCAGAGCGGATCTGGCGGTAAGGCGGACCGAGCAGGGCATCATTATCGGCCTGCACGCCAAGGGGAGCCAGGACGTTACGGATATGACCAGCTGTGCAGTACTGCACCCGGCCATTGTCTCCTGCTTACCTGCATTGCGGACCACCCTACGCAGCCTGAACGCCGTGCACAAAACGGCTGACCTGCACATCAATCTGCTGGATTCGGGGCTGGATATTCTACTCAGCACCGATTCGCCGCTTATTGCCACAGACCGCCAGCGCCTGACAGCCTTGGCTGAAGAACTGGATATTCCACGCATAAGCTGGCAGCGGCTCAAAGCGGCTGGCCCGTATGAGACAGCCGTGCAACGTGCCCCTGTTTATCAGACCATTGCAGGGCATCAGCTCACGCCGCCGCCCGGTGCTTTTTTGCAGGCCACCGCCCAAAGCGAACATGCCATTCAGCAGGCTGTGCTGGACGCACTACCAGCCCGCCTTGGCAAACGCGCAACGCTGATCGAACTGTACGCCGGGTGTGGCACACTCAGCCTACCGTTGGGCGACCGTTGCCAGGTGCAGGCCTACGAGGGGTATGAACCCGCTCTGGCCGCCCTTAAATCCGTTGGCAAGTCACGCATTACCCCCACATGCCGCGACCTGAACCGACAGCCGATTATGGGCAAGGACCTTGGCAAGGCTGATGTGGTTGTACTGGACCCACCCCACGCGGGGGCCAAGCTACAAATGCGCCAGATCGCTCTGGGCAAGCCGGATTACGTAATTTACGTCAGCTGTAACCCGGCGGCTTTAAGCATGATGCCAGCATGCTGGCTACTGCCGGTTACAGGCTGGAGACGGTTTCGGTCATTGACCAGTTCCTCTGGTCGGCCGAAACCGAGGCCGTGTGCTGCTTTAAACGTGAAAGCTCTCGCCGCAGCCGCAACGCCCTTTCTCATTAGGGTTGATGAACACAAACCCTTCTTCCAGATCGGTCTCGCGGTAATCCATCTGCGTCCCGATCAGGAAGAGTGTGGCTTTGCGGTCCACCAGGAGGGTCAGGCCATGATCTTTTACAACCTCATCCCCCTCCCCGCTCTGCGCTACAAATTCCATATCATAGGCTTTGCCTGAACAGCCTTTGGTGGAAACCGAAATACGCAACAACTCGCCCGCATGGGCGGTGGCATACAGGTGCCGCAGGCGGGTCGCGGCTGTATCGGTCAGCCGCATGAGTGGCGGCAGTTCCTTTTTGGGTGATGAAATGGTCGCAGTTTGTGACATGTCACTCCATCCTTTCAGTCAAAACATATTCAGGGCCAGCCGGGCCTCATCGCTCATACGCGACATATCCCATGGCGGATCCCATACAACGTCCACTTCCGCAGATTTGACACCGGGTATTTTTTCCACCGCATCCTTGACCTGAATCGGCAGTTCCTGCGCACTCGGGCAGTTGGGGGCTGTCAGGGTCATCTCAATATGCACACGCCCATCGTCGTACAGATCAATCGCGTAGATCAGCCCCAGCTCGTAAATATTGACCGGAATTTCAGGGTCATGCACGGTGGCAATCGCCTCTATCACTGCATCTTCGGAGGCCGGGCCGACTGGCCCTTCGCCCTTTGGCGCTGCTGCTTCGGTCACGGTGGGCTCATCACCATCCGGGGTCCAGCCCTCCACTTTGGCAGCAGGGCCTTCCTCCGGAGTGTGCCCGGCGTGCAGCACGTCCTGCTCAGGCCGTTCCTGCGCAGGAATAGCCGCCTGTGTGTGCGCCTGAACGCCTTCTTCAACCATCGACATGAGAAAAAGCCTCCTTCAGCGCAATCCAAGGCAGTTCTGCGCAGCGTATTCGAGCTTTATGGGAGCGTAACGGAGCAAAAACCTCTAGCGCGCCCAATGGTGCAGGCTGGTCATCTGCCACCGCCAACGGCGATGTCCCGACCAGCATAGCCATAAACCGGTCCGACATACCCAGCGCCTGCGCTACGGTGCCACCCTGTACCTGCTCCGCCATAAGGTCGGCAGCAGCAGCACAGATAGCGCACCCACGTGTCTGGTGCCGGATGGCCTGAATATGGTGCCCATCAAGCACAATATCCAGATGTGTTTTATCCCCGCACAAAGGGTTGCGGCCATCGCCCTGTACGTCCGGCCTGTCCAGCCGTCCAGCATACTGGGGCGTGCGGGCACGCTCCACAATCAGCCGGTCATACAAAGCATCACGTTCTGCCGTGGCGGTCTTCACACAAAAAAGTCCCTGATCCGCACAAGCGTATCTGCCAGCACGTCAATTTCTTCCTTGAGGGTATAGATGCCAAAGCTGGCGCGGGCTGTTGCACTCAGGCCCAGACGACGCATGAGCGGTTCCGCACAATGGTGCCCCGCCCGTATGGCAATGCCGTTGCGGTCCAGCAGGGTTGCCATATCATGCGGGTGAACATCCGCCATGGTGAAGGAGACAACACCCCCGCGAACACGCGGATGCCCCACAATATTCAGCCCCGGCACTTCGGCCAGTCGTTGCAGGGCGTGAGCTGTCAGCTCCGCCTCATGCGCTGCAATTGCGTCAAACCCGATTTTGCCAACCCATTCGATTGCAGCACCCAGACCAATGGTTTCCACAATCGCGGGTGTGCCCGCCTCGAACTTGTGGGGAATATTGGCCCATGTGGAGCGATCGAAGGTAACTGTGGAGATCATATCCCCACCCCCCATAAAAGGCGGCATGTCTTCAAGTAACGTCCGGCGTGCCCATAACACGCCAATGCCGGTTGGCCCGTACAGCTTGTGGCCGGTAAAGGTATAAAAATCTGCACCGAGCGCCTGCACGTCCGTCCTGTGGTGGACCACGGACTGGCTGCCATCAAACAGCACCAAAGCCCCGGCAGCATGGGCCAACTCGGCTATCTGCTGCGCTGGCGTTATGGTGCCAAGCACGTTGGACATATGCGTTATGGCAACAAGGGCGACTTTGCCATCGGCCAGCAGGGCCTTGTACGCCTCCATGTCCAGATCACCCTCATCGGTAATCGGGGCTACGCGCAGTTCAATCCCTGCGCGGTCACGCAGCATCTGCCACGGGACAAGGTTGGCGTGGTGCTCCATCTGCGAGATCAGCACCGCCTGACCGGGCCGGAGCAATGCACCAAAGGAGTGGGCCACCAGATTGATGGCCTCCGTGCTATTGCGGGTGAACACAATTTCCTCGCGCGAAGGCGCGTTGAGAAAATCTGCCACAAGGTCCCGCACACCTTCATAGGCCTCGGTCGTGCGTTCGCTCATCCAGTGCAGGCCACGATGGATGTTGGCATACTGGTGGCGCATGGTGTTGGCCATGCTCTCGATCACCGCATCGGGTTTTTGAGCCGATGCTGCGCTGTCGAGAAAAACCAGCGGGCGGTCATGCACTTTTTCCCCAAGAATGGGGAACTGACGGCGAATGGCCTGCACATCCAGTTGTGAGGCGGGGCGGGTTGTGTGCGTGCTCATGCCACATCTCCCTTACCGGCAAACCGGGCAGCCAGAACCGCACGGCAGAAGGTCTGTGCAGTTGCGTCCGTTACAAGCGCTATGGTTTCGTCCAGAAATGCATCAATCAGAATCTGGCGTGCTTCATGCTCGGGTATGCCACGGCTGCGCAGGTAAAAAAGCTGCTCATCATCCAGCGCACCAACGGTCGCACCGTGGCTGCACCGTACGTCATCTGCATAGATTTCCAACTCAGGTTTGGCGTCTATCTCCGCATCCGCGGACAGAAGCAGGGCCTGGTTCATCTGGTAGCCGTCTGTCTTCTGGGCGACCCGCTCCACCAGCACCTTGCCCTGAAAAACCCCACGCGCATGGCCGTCAAGCACATTCCGCACCGTCTGACGCGATGTGCAGTCCGATGCTGCGTGGGTTATCACGCTGGTAATATCCCCAACCTGCTGCCCGGCCAGACGCTGTGCGCCATTGACATGCACCACACCACGGGTTGCTCCCAGACGGGCATGTACCTCGTGCCGCGCAAGCTGGCCACCAAGCCCCAGTACAAAGCTGTCATACACACTCTGGTGGCCCACATGCGCATACAGCGTACCAAGGCTGATGGCCTGCGCCGCCTCGGTCTGCACAGTCACATGTTCCAGCCTTGCGCCATCTTCCACCACAATATCCGTGACGGGGTTATGAAAATACGCCCCCTGCCCGGCCTGCACACAGATCAGACGCAGGTGCGCTTCCTTTTCCACCACCACCGTATGGCGTGGATGAAACGAGACAGGCTCCGCCCCCGCAACACCAAGGGAGACGAGCATAACATGCCCCCCATCCACCCCAGCGGGCACACGCAAGTACAGACCATCCTCCGCCAGAGCGGTGTTCAGGGCAACAAGCGGGTCACGGTCGGGGGCTGCCTGCAAGCCAAACCGGGGGGCCTGTGCAAAAAAAGCAAGGTCCACATCATCGGGCAGAGCGCTGAAGGCAGGCGCGTGGCGGCCATTGACAAACACAACACGCGGCAGCCCGGCCATGGCCGGATGCGCGCGCAAAACCTCATCAAGCAAGGCACGGACCGCACCGTCATCCACCTGAGCGGGAGGGGCCGCATAGTCCTGCTTGCCCAGAGCGCGCAGGGCCGTGTAGTGCCATGCCTCGGACTTGCGGTCAGGCAGACCTGTTCTGGCCAGAGCCCCGGCGGCGGCCTGCCGCTCCGGCCCGGCAAGGGTGTTCAGCCGGTTTGCAAACAGCGCCAACGGGCCGGACATATCTTTGCTGAGTGCGTTCACGCCACCTCCGCCAGAAACTTGGTGTAACCTTCCTGATCGATCTGGCGTGCAAGCTCTGGCCCACCGGACAGAATAATGCGCCCGCGCGCCATAACGTGGATACGATCGGGCACCAGATAATCCAGCAGCTTCTGATGGTGTGTAATGACCAGAGCGGAGAATGTGGGCGCACGCAGGCGGTTCACACCTTCTGCCACAATACGCAGGGCATCCACATCCAGCCCACTGTCTGTTTCGTCCAGAATGGCAAAGGTCGGCTGGAGCAGGGTCATCTGCAACACTTCGTTGCGCTTTTTCTCCCCGCCGGAAAAACCGACATTCACATTACGCTTGAGCATGTCCGGTGCCATGGACAGCGCCTTGGCTGCCTCACGCGCCATTTTAAGGAATGCTACGGCATCCAGCTCCTCCTGCCCGCGGGCACGCCGCACGGCATTGACTGCGGTACGCAGGAAGTTGGCGTTATTGACCCCCGGCAGTTCGATGGGAGACTGAAAAGCCAGAAACAGACCCGCCGCCGCACGCTCCTCCGGCTCCATGGCCAGCAGGTCCTGCCCGTGGAAGGTGGCAGTCCCTGCCGTGACCTCATAATCCTCGCGCCCGGCCAGCACGTAGGACAGTGTGGATTTACCAGAACCGTTTGGCCCCATGATCACATGGACCTCACCGGATGGAATGCTCAGGTCCACACCACGCAGAATCTGCTTTTCCTGTCCATCTGCATCAATCCGTGCGCACAGGCCGGAAATTTCCAAAAACTGGCTCATACTCTGCTCTCCCTTAACCCACGCTGCCTTCAAGGCTGATCTGCAACAGTTTTTGCGCTTCCACGGCAAATTCCATGGGCAGTTCCTTCAGAACATCACGGCAGAAACCATTGACGATCAGGCCGACGGCGTCTTCCTCGGACAGGCCACGCTGGCGGCAGTAAAACAGTTGGTCTTCTGAAATCTTGGATGTTGTCGCTTCGTGCTCGATGCGTGCGTTCATATTGCGGCTTTCAATGTAGGGCACGGTGTGTGCCCCGCACTGGTCGCCTATGAGCAGGCTGTCACACTGGGTAAAGTTACGCGCGCCCGACGCCTTGGGCTGCACCCGCACCAGCCCACGGTATGTGCTGTCCGAGCGGCCTGCGCTGATGGTTTTGGCAATAATGGTGGAACGCGTGTTGCGGCCAAGGTGGATCATCTTGGTGCCGGTATCGGCCTGCTGGTGGTTGTTGGTGACAGCTACGGAATAGAACTCCCCCACCGAGCCCTCACCTTGCAGAATGCACGATGGGTACTTCCACGTAATGGCGGACCCGGTTTCCACCTGTGTCCATGAAATTTTGGAGCGTGCGCCACGGCAGGCACCACGCTTGGTCACAAAATTGTAAATGCCGCCGCGCCCGTTCTCATCCCCCGGGTACCAGTTCTGCACCGTGGAATATTTGATCGAGGCATCATCCATAGCCACCAGTTCCACCACTGCCGCGTGGAGCTGGTTTTCATCACGCATGGGGGCCGTGCACCCTTCCAGATAGGAAACCGAGGCACCTTCTTCCACCACAATCAGGGTCCGCTCAAACTGTCCCGTATTTTTGGCATTGATGCGGAAGTAGGTGGACAACTCCATGGGGCAACGCACCCCTTTGGGTACGTAAACAAACGACCCATCCGTAAACACGGCGGAGTTCAGGGCAGAAAAGAAGTTGTCCCCCGCAGGCACAACCGTGCCCAGATACTTGCGCACCAGATCGGGGTGTTCCTTGACCGCCTCGGAGATCGGGCAGAAAATCACCCCGGCCTCCTCCAGCGTCTTGCGGAAGGTGGTGGCAACGGACACGCTGTCAAACACCGCGTCAACGGCAACGGGCATGCGCTCGCCCTCGGGCACTTCCACCCCGGCCAGCAGGGCCTGCTCATGCAGGGGAATACCCAGCTTTTCGTACGTACGCAGCAGTTCGGGGTCAACCTCGTCCAAGGACTTGGGACCGGGCTTTTTGCGCGGGGCCGCGTAGTAATGCGCATCCTGATAATCAATGGGAGGATAGGCGACCTTGGCCCATTTGGCTCGGTCATGGCCTGCCAAGTTTTATAGGCCGCCAAACGCCATTCCAGCATCCATTCCGGCTCTTCCTTACGGCTGGAAATCAGACGGATAATGTCCTCATTCAGCTTTGGGAGCCATATCCATTTCAATGTCGGTCTCAAAGCCCCATTTGTAGGTGGACTGGCCCAGCTTCTCTACGGCTTCGCGCGTTTGTGTGACTGCTGGCATTGTTCAGGCCCCTTCCCGTACTGTCTGGGTGGCGTTGAGCTTGTTGATCTGGGTAAGAACCGTGGAACATGCCTCCTTGGGGCGCATGCTCTCGAGCGAAATTCCTTCCAGCGTCGAGCGTATTGCCGTGTTGATAACGTCCCAGCTACCGCACAAACCGCACGACAGACCGGTGTCACACTCACGCCCACCCACGCAGGCGGTCAAAGCAATCTGGCCATCCACGGCGGCAATAACGCTGGCAACAGACATGTCTGCCAGTGAGCGGGCTAGACGATAACCCCCTTTTGCACCGCGCTGGGACAACACAAAACCATGCGCGGACAAAACCTTGAGCACCTTGGCCACCGTGGGTTCAGGCACCCCGGTAATGGCAGCAAGAGCTGGGGATGTGACCACGCCGTCCTGTTCTCCCAGTTTAACAAGGATGACGATCGCATAGTCCGCCAGACGGGAAAGTTTCAGCATAATCCGGCTTTCACCTAATTAAAGACCTGAATGGTCCTGTTTCGGATACATGGCGACAAGCGTTGCCAACGTCAACCCAAAACGTCCTGTTACCGGCGATCCATTCCGGCCTTTCAACGCATATGTGATCTGCGGCTCCCCGCATAACCGCCTCTGATGCAAGCTTACGCCCATCCCTGCGGTGCAAGCCTTTCCATATCCGCTCAAGTGCCATGCGAGTATAAAACGGCTCCCCGTTGAGCCGTTGGCATAACCAGAAAACCTACTGGGCGTTAATGCCAAAAGTCAGCCTGAGTGCTGCAAACAGCAGCGCACCGACGGCAAAGCCCACCAGTGTGCCGTTAAAGCGAATGAACTGGAGATCCTTGCCCACACGCAACTCCAGTTTTTCGGCAATTTCCACCGCGTTCCAGCCTGAAACCACCCGTGCAATAAATTCGGCCATCTGGTCACGCACAAATGGCAGGGCTTTACCAATTGTGCTGTCCACGCGCTCCACTATGCGCTGGCGCAACACATCATCCTGACGCAACTGCCCGGCCATGCGCGCCAGAGCATCGCGCAGGAGGCATGCCGTGCGCCCCTGCGGGTCCTCCACATCGGCCTCCACCATCCGGCGAAAACGCAGCCAGATGTCACCCCACCAACCCACCACACTCTCGTGCGACAGCACGGAAGTCACAGCCTGCGTAAATTCCCGTCCGCGCTCGGGGTCTGTCTCTATCCGGTCGATCTGGAGTCTGACCCAGCTTGTAAAGCCTTCCCGCAGGCTGGAGTTTTCGGGGTCGATTCGGTCCAGCTCCTGTGCTGCGGCTGTCAGCACCTTGGTGGCAATGGAGCCACCAATGGCCCAGCCCAGAATGCGCCCGCCCTGCTCACGCACGCGGTCCTCGATCATGTCACGCAGGGCACCTTCCTTGGCCTTTAGCCCATCCTTTAACTGACTGAGGAAGTAGGACAGCACCTCCTGATGCCGGTCATCATCCACCAGACTACGCAACGCTTTGGCAATAACGGGGGACAGGTCACTTCCCCCCAGCAGGCCGGGCATGATCCGACCGATGGCGTTGCTGGCACGGCCATCTTCCAGCCGGTCCAGCAGTTGGGGCATGGAGCGCGTCATGGCCCCTACGACCGCATCCTGTGTTGCCGGGTCTTCCAGCAGATTGGCAATGCAGCCCGGCACATCCACCTTGGAGAGGACACGCTCGACCTCTTTGGCCGTAAAGACCTGCGAGGCTACAAACCGCCCCAAAGCCCGAGCAAGGCGGTCCTTTTGTGCAGGCAGGATGGCGGTGTGCGGTATGGGCAGCCCCAGCGGATGGCGGAACAGGGCCACAACCGCAAACCAGTCGGCCACCCCACCCACAACACCCGCCCGCGCCCCGGCGCGAAACATCTCGACAAAAAAACTATCTTCAACCCAGCCCTCAGCAGGGGCTGCGTAGCCCAGAACAGTCAGCCCCCCCATCAGAACCAGCAACCCCGTGGCCGCATTCTGGTAGCGCCGGAGTGTCTGCCGGGCGGCGATGTCTGCTTCCGTGTCGGTATGCGCTGTCATGGGAGCATGAATAGCACTCCACCCGCGCCACCCAAGTGTGCGTGAAGCGGTTGCGCACATAAAGCAGACATGAAAAGCTGGGGGTATAAATTATTGCCCGACCGTTTTGTTTCTTTTCCGATTCAATCCGCAAGGATATAGAGCGCGCCATGAACATGGATTTTTCTGCCCTTCCCCCTCGCATCGGGAGCGTGCTCGCCTCCATTGCCAATACGTCCTCCACCGGCACCCCGGCGGAGGGCACCAACCTGTTATGGGCAACGCCCTGCGGCTGAGTGATGCACTGGAAAGTGGGGCAATCACGTTCGAGGATGTGACGCATCTGGTACGGACCCTGCGCGATCAGGCATTTTTAAGCCGCTCGCGCCGCCTGCACCGCTACGTGGGCGGGGCCGCACTGGATACCGCGCAGGAAAAACTGCGCCACGTTGCCGACCAGCTGTGCGCAAACTTGCCCGAGCCCTCCTTTGCCGCATACCGCGAGCTTGTATGCGCCACCCGTTTTGCCGCCGTGTTTACGGCCCACCCAACATTTGCACTGGCCAACCCGGTGTACGAGGCACTTGCCCAGAGCGCATCGCACGACGTACCGCCCGAAACAGCACCCTTTTTCAAAACACACCGCCGTAGCGTCCACCCAACACTGGAAGAAGAATTCACGCTTGCAGTGCAGGCCATCACCCGTGCGCGCGATGCCATAGACCAGTTGAATTCTGCCCTTCTCTCCACCGCAAAAAACACCTGGCCGGAGGAATGGAGCACGCTGTGCCCCGGCCCGGTCATTGCCACAAGCTGGGTCGGCTACGATACGGACGGCCGAACAGACATAGGGTGGTGGGACACGCTACGCCTGCGCCTGCGCATGAAGCTGTTCCAGCTTATGCGGCTGGAGCGCCAGATTGCGCATGAGGGTGTGCTGGCCCCAGAGCTGAGCGAAACGCTGCAAAAAGCCATAGACTGCGTAAAAGCGCAGATCAGCGCCGTGCCCAACGGGGCCACAGACGGGCAGGCCGTCGCCCGCTTTGCGGAACTGATGGTCAACGGGCGCACAACAGCGCTCACCGCAGCATCCGACCTGAACACCCTGCTGCAATCCGCCATAGAGGCGGCTCCGCCATCTGCGCAACTGCCACTGGCTGTGGCCCGTGCGGGGTTTATGGCCCACGGTCTGGGGCTGGCCCACACGCATGTGCGGCTTAACGCCAGCCAGATCCATAACTTTGTCCGCCAGAAGCTCAACCTGCTGGACGACCCGACCAACCCCGCCCAGCGCCGCGCCCTGCTCAACCGCGTGAACGACGCGCTGGATGGCGTAACCCCCGTACCCGTGGATTTTGGCGCCCTGCTGAGCGACCCCTCCTCGGCCGGGCGGCTGATGATGACAATTGCCCAGATTGTCAAATACGTGGATTCCGACACCCCCGTACGCTTCCTGATCGCGGAGACCGAAACAGGCTATACCCTGTTGAGCGCGCTCTGGATTGCCGCGTATTTTGGCGTTGCCGACCGCATTGAAATTTCTCCGCTGTTTGAAACCGAACACGCACTCGTCAAGGGCGAACATATTGTGGAGGAAGCGCTACGCTCCCCCGCATGGCGGGACTATGTGCGCCGTATGGGGCGGATATGCTTCCAGTTCGGTTATTCGGATTCGGGGCGCTACATTGGCCAGCTTGCGGCCTCCTACCAGATTGAGCGCCTGCGCCTGCATATTCATGACCTGCTGGTCCGCTGGGACCTGACCGATGTGGAAGTCGTGTTTTTTGATACGCACGGCGAAAGCATAGGCCGTGGTGCGCACCCCTTCCGCATGGCGGACCGGCTGGACTATCTCTCCCCCGCCCATGTGCGTAAACGCTTTGCCAGCAGCAACATTCACTGCCGCGAGGAAACCGCTTTTCAGGGCGGGGATGGCTACCTGCTTTTTGGCAGCCCTGAACTGGCCACAGCCACCATGGCCACCATTGCGGAAAACCTGTTCCTTAGCGACCAGCAAAACAGCGACCCGATTTACGATCACCCCGACTTTTCGGCCGATTTTTTCTCCAGCGTGATCGATAATATGAAAGGCTGGTCGCTGATCCCGGTTACGCTGCCCTGCTCGGCGCATTCGGCCCGGCACTTATCGACCGCACAGGCTCGCGCCCGCCAGCACGCCAGAGTGCGGAAGCCGCAACCCGCAGTCGCATTACCCACCCCGGCCAGTTGCGGGCAATCCCCAACAACGCCATTCTCCAGCAGCTTGGCTGGTGCGCCAACACGCTGCAAGGTCTTGGTGCCGCCGCCCAGCGCCACCCAGAAACGTTTGAAACACTCAATACCTCCAGCCCCCGCTTCCACCGCGCGCTGGATTTTGCACGCCATGCTCTGGCCAGTTCGGACGACAAGGTGCTCAAGAGCGTTGTGTGCATGCTCGACCCCGGATTCTGGCTGGACCGGGCGACGGAAGAGACATCCCCCAAGCGGCAAAAGGCTTTTCTGGCCCTTATGACCGGGCTGGAAGGGCTAAATCTGTCAGCTGAGCTGCACACCATGTTCCGCCGCATACAGGCCGACCATCTGGCCCTGCGTGAGGCATGGCAGCATGCCCCGCGCACCGAGCCGCGCATCCGCCTGCTGCATGCCATCCGGATCATGCTGATTGAGAGGATATGGCTGCTAGCCTGCCGTATTCCCTTCTTTATGCCTCGTGGCGGCTTTAACCATGAGATGATGATGCAGCATATCCTGTGCCTGGATATCCCGACCGTCCTCAAGGAAATGAAGCACATTTTCCCCACCGGCACGGGTCCATCCGAGCTTGATTTTCATGAACCACGCGGCCCGCGTGAAGAAGGGATTTACGTGCGCGAGCACCGCGACATCTTCACCCCCATGAGTGAGATGTTTGAACTCCTGCGTGAAATCAGCGTTGCACTGATGCACGACATTGGGGCGTTTGGCTAATACGCCCCCCCAACTGGCGGCAGACACACCACCGTTTGCCGCCAGACTGACGGGGCCATAGCACCCGCCTGAAAATATCAGGGCATCTCTGGCCCTCCCTCTCCTTCTTTCTCATTCTCAGCGTGGCCAGAGCAGATGCTGGCCCGCCCCTTACGTCTGCTTGAAAAAAGGCAACAAAAAAGCCGCTTCCCCGAAAGGAAGCGGCCTTGATGTCTGCTTTCAACCCGAAGGATGAAAACTTAGCGGGACTGCGCCATGATTTCGTCTGCCACGTTGCGCGGCACCGGATCATAGTGGTGGAACTGCATGGTAAAGGACGCACGGCCCTTGGTCATGGAGCGCAGATGAGAAATGTAGCCGAACATTTCCTTCAGCGGCACATGAGCACGCACCATAACCGTGGAACCCGAAGTTTCCTGGCTCTGGATCATACCACGGCGGCGGTTAAGATCGCCCACCACGTCACCAACGTGATCGTTCGGGGTGGTCACTTCCACGTCCATGATCGGTTCCAGAATAACCGGACCAGCGTTCTTCATGCCATCACGGAAGCAGGCCTTTGCCGCGATTTCGAACGCCAGAGCGGACGAGTCAACGTCATGGTACTTGCCGTCAAGCAGGGTGAACTTGAAGTCAACCGTGGGGAAGCCAGCCAGCACGCCCGTGGAGGCCTGCATGCGGATACCTTTTTCAACCGCAGGAATATATTCCTTCGGCACGGTACCACCGACAACCTTGTTTTCGAACGAGATACCTTCGTTGCGTTCAACCGGTTCAAAGGCAATCTTGACTTCAGCGAACTGACCCGAACCACCAGACTGCTTCTTGTGGGTATAGGTTTCCGTGTGCGGCTTGGAGATGGTTTCGCGGTATGCCACCTGCGGTGCACCCACGTTGGCATCCACACCATATTCACGACGCAGACGGTCGATGATGATGTCAAGGTGCAGTTCGCCCATGCCCGACAGAATAATCTGCCCGGTTTCCTGGTCGGTCTTGAGGTGCAAGGAGGGATCTTCACCAGCCAGCTTCTGCAGGGCCAGTGTCATCTTTTCCACTGCGTCCTTGGTTTTCGGTTCGACGGAGATGTCGATAACCGGAACCGGGAAGGACATACGTTCCAGAACCACCGGATCAGAGGCGTCTGCCAGCGTGTCACCCGTCTGGGAGTCTTTCAGACCCACGAACGCGGCAATATCACCGGCGTGCACTTCGCTCAGTTCCACGCGCTTGTCTGCGTGCATCTGGTAGATACGGCCGATACGTTCCTTGTGGCCCTTGGTGGTGTTCAGAACCGTATCACCGGTTTTGAGAACGCCACGGTAGACGCGCACAAAGGTCAGCGTGCCGTATTTGTCGTTGATGATCTTGAACGCAAGACCAGCGAACTTGCCGTTGGGGTCAACCGGCAGGATGGGCTGTGCGTTTTCGTTTTCTTCTTCACCTTCGGGCGGAGCGCAACGAATGCCTTCCACGTCGTTCGGTGCGGGCAGGTAGTCGACAATCCCGTCGAGCAGAGGCTGCACGCCCTTGTTCTTGAAGGCCGTACCGCACAGAACCGGACGGAATTCGCCCGAAATCGCACCTTTTTTGATGCAGCGCTTCAGGGTTTCGACGGAAACGTCGCCCTTTTCGAAGTATTCTTCCATGGCCGCTTCATCAACAGCCAGGGCGGTGTCCAGCAGGTTCTGGCGCGCTTCCGCTGCCTTTTCCTTCAGGTCGGCCGGGATTTCTTCGTCGTGGAACTTCGCGCCGAGTTCACCACCTTCCCAGATGATGGCCTTCATTTCCACCAGATCGACCACACCAAGGAACTGGTCTTCAGCACCGATGGGCAGCTGCAGCGGAATAGCCACGATGTCCAGCTTTTCCTTCAGCGTGTCGAATGCACGGTAGAAGTCTGCGCCGGTACGGTCGAGCTTGTTGATGAAGATGATGCGCGGAACGTTGTAGCGGTCAGCCAGACGCCAGTTGGTTTCGGACTGCGGCTGAACACCGGCAACACCTTCGATGATGAACACAGCACCATCGAGCACGCGCAGCGAGCGGTTCACTTCGATGTTGAAGTCGATGTGTCCGGGGGTGTCGATGATGTTGATCCGGTGATCTTTCCAGTCACAGGTCACGGCGGCGGAGGTGATGGTAATACCACGCTCACGTTCCTGCGCCATGTAGTCCGTGGTGGTGTTGCCTTCGTGCACTTCACCAATCTTATGGGACACGCCGGTGTAGTACAGAATGCGTTCGGTCGTGGTTGTCTTACCAGCGTCAATGTGCGCGGTGATACCGATATTACGGATCTTGGACAGATCAGTTGTGGCGGACACGAAAACCTCCAGAAAACAGGTAAGGCGCGACAGGAAAACCCTCGCGCCTGTGGCCGCCGAACGCCGTAAGTGCCACCTGAAAATATTTTTCTCAGGAAGCCGGCTGCCGGACACCGGCCGATAGACAAAAGCGCCTGACAAGGAGTGGCAGACGCCTGAACCGCAGAAACCGGGTTCTACCCCCTAAGTGGCAGCCCCCGGCCCATACGGATGAACAAAGCCCTGAATCAGGCGCCAGCGGCGGCCTGTTTCTTGGCCTGCACGCGCAGTACGCGGCGCTTGATAACCTGCGCTTCCGTGGGGAGCTTGCGGTTAGGCGTGCTCAGCAGGAAGGAATCCAGGCCACCATTGTGTTCAATGGTACGCAGGCCGCGCGTGCTGACACGCATACGGACGGCGGAACCCAGGATTTCAGACGTCAGGGATGCTTCCTGCAGGTTAGGCAGAAAACGACGACGGGACTTGTTGTTGGCATGACTGACGTTATTTCCGGTCAGCACGCCTTTGCCGGTGATCTGGCAACGACGGGACATTGTCTCATCCTTGTCTTAAACAAAAAAGGAACTTGAGGGCCGAGACAAACGCCCGGCGACCACATTCAGGATTGGCGCGGCTTATGACTGAGCCATCGCCTCCAGTCAAGGGTTGAAGCTCAGGCTTTGTCGCTTTCATCGCCCGCATCGGCCATGACAGAGGCATGAACATCCCCCAGACGCACGCTTTGCGCGGCTGAGTCGAGAATGCGCAGAATGGTTTCCTTGTCCATGCTGCGCGCCATTACACCCAGCGATCCACCAAGCAATGCCGAGGCCACAGCCACAGGCGGGAACTTTTCGTTCCGCAGGTGGTCAATGGCATGTTCGACCACCATGGCGCAGCGCGCAAGGTCTTCGGGCACATCCATGTGCTGTCCGGCACCGGCTGCATTTTCTGGCTCTGTCGTGGCGTGTGCGTGGGTATCCGCCATGTTTATGCTCCTTACGTTTTGTGCAGCATCGACCGGATTCGGCGCGATGGCAACGGCCTGTGGGTCAGGCCTCCCCCGTGGCCTGCGCAGCCCACATGGCCGCATACTGGCCCTGTGCGGCCAGCAGTTGCGCATGTGTGCCACGCTCCACAACCAGCCCCTGCCCCATGACCAGAATTTCGTCTGCATCCACAATGGTGGAGAGCCGGTGGGCGATCACAAGGGTTGTCCGGCGGGCCGAAACGGTTTTGAGGGCAGCCTGAATTTCTTTTTCCGTATGTGTGTCCAACGCACTGGTAGCCTCGTCAAGCACAAGAACGCGTGGGTCTTTTAAAATCGTGCGGGCAATGGCGACACGCTGTTTTTCGCCCCCCGAGAGCTTGAGCCCCCGCTCGCCCACCTGTGTTTCGTACCCCTCGGGCAGGGTCATGATAAAATCGTGGATCTGGGCCAGACGGGCCGCCTCCTCCACCTGCGCGGGGGTCGCCCCCAGCCGCCCGTAGGCTATGTTGTAGCCTATGCTGTCATTGAACAGCACGGTGTCCTGCGGCACAACGCCTATGGTGGCCCGCAGGTCCGCCTGACGGTAGCAGCGCACGTCATGCCCATCCACCAGCACCGCGCCGGACCATGTATCGTAAAAACGGAACAGGAGGCGGCTTATGGTTGATTTGCCCGCCCCTGTACTGCCCACAATGGCAACCTTGTGTCCCGGCAGGGCATCAAAACTGACGCCGTGCAGAATTTCACGCTCAGGGCGGTAGCCAAAATGCACGTCGCGGAACTGCACATGCGCAGGAGCCGCATCCGCCAGCCGTGTGGCAATGGGGAGAGGTGTTGCGGGGTCGGCAACCTCGACCGCCTCCTCTGTCAGGCCCAGCATATGCTCCAGATCAACCAGTGCTGTGCGGATACCCGAATACACGGACCCCAGAAAGTTAAGCGGGCCATAAAGCTGGAGCAGGTAGGTGTTGACCATAACAAACTCACCCACCGTAATGTGCCCGCTCTCCACATCATGCCCGCCCAGCAGCATGACTGCGGCAAGGGATATGGCAATAATGGCTGCCTGACCAAAGTTGAGCAGCCCCAGAGAATACTGGGTTTTCATGGCGGCTTTTTCGTAGCGGGCCTGTGCGTTGTCGTAGCGTCTGGCCTCGTGCTCCTCATTGCCAAAATATTTTACGGTTTCGTAATTCAGCAGGCTGTCCAACGCTCGGCCTGCGGCCTCGCTGTTCGTATCGTTCATGCGACGGCGGATACCCAGCCGCCATGAGGTAAAGCGCACCGTAAAGACAATGTAGCTCACAATCATGGCCGCGATCATGGCAACATAGGACCAGTTGAACAGCCGCCAGATCACACACATGACCAGCAGCGCCTGCAACAGCGTGGGGGAGAGGGACATCAGCATCCGCAGCAGTGTCTCCACTGCCTCCGTGCCACGCTCTATGGCCCGCGTAACGCCACCTGTACGCCTGTCCAGATGAAAGCGCAGGGAGAGCCTGTGCATATGCACAAAGCTGCGATAGGCGGCCTGCCGCGCCACACGGAAGCGCACCGGAGCAAACAGGGAATCCCGCAGGTTGGTCAGTGCGCCAGATACAAGACGCACAAGCCCATACCCCACAATCAGCAATGCCGGAGCCATACCCAGACTGTTGGGGTGCACGAACCTGTCAATGACCTTGCTGTACACAATCGGCACGGCAAGTGTTGCCAGCTCCCCAGCCACAAGAACCACCAGCACCAGCGCAACACGCCAGCGCAGCGCCCTGTTTTCTTGCGGCCAGAGGTACGGCAACAAACGGGAAAAAGTATGGGAAACCGGCCTGTTCAGTGGGCCAGACACTGCTCTACGGGGGGACATGCCCACGGATGTGGCACGTTGGGCGGTTTTTGCAACCCCCCGGCACCTTGCCATGCCCGTTTTATGCCCCGATAACAGCAGTCGTGTTTTGGCACAAAAAGAACTGGACCTTTGCCCCCATGCCCTCCGATGCAAGCCCGTTCCTGAGGCACCTGACAGACTGCAACACCGCCAGCCCCGAGGGAAAACGCAGCCCCCTGAGCCTTGGCGGCGTCCCTTCGGGCTGGCTGGCCCCCGAGTTGTTCACCCGCATGGAAGCCGCAGGCTTTGGCACGCGCGACAAGGGGTTTAACGTGCCCCACCCCGCAAAGCTGGAAGCACTGGGGGAAACTCTGGCGGAGGAAGGTTTTTACAAATCCCACCACGAACTGTTTGACGTCTGCACGGACATGGACCAGCCGATTGTGGGCCGCATTGACCGCGGCGCACTCCCCCTGTTCGGGTTTGTGGCAACCGGGGTGCACATGAATGGTCTGGTCCGCAAGGCAGACGGGCTTTACCTGTGGACAGGCCGACGGGCCGCCAACAAAAGGCTGGACCCCTCCAAACTGGACCATCTGGTGGCAGGGGGCATGCCCGCAGGCCACACCCCGCGTGAAGCACTGGTCAAGGAAGCCGCCGAGGAAGCCAGCATTCCCGCAGCACTGGCGGAACAGGCTGTGCAGGCCGGGCGGCTTGTGTATGCGCTGGACCGCCCCGAGGGGCTGCGCCGCGATATTTTATACTGCTATGACCTGTACCTGCCCGAAAGCTTTGAACCCAGTGCGGCTGATGGCGAGGTGGAATCCTTCGCGCTCCTCCCGCTGAGCGAAGCGTACCGCATTGTGCGCGACACCGATGCATTCAAGTTCAACGTCAACCTTGTGCTGATCGACCTCTTCCTGCGCACCGGGCTGATTGACCCGCGCAGCACGCAGGGCATGGCGCTGCGCACCGGGCTGGATAGGGGGTTATCCCCCGTCAGCCCGGGGCAGAGTGTTATTCTTCAGGCTGAGTAACGGGCATTGGCACAGGCGGATGCCTCGGCTTCCGCCTCTTTCAGCCCGGCCAGCAGCCGCTCGCGAATTTCCTCCAGCCGCTTTTTGTCGGTAATTTTGAGGCCGAACAGGTCTTTGACGTAAAATACGTCCACCGCCCGCACGCCATAGGTTGTAATATGGGCGGAGGCGATCTGGAGGTTCTCCCGGCTCATGGCGGCGGTTACGTCATGCAGCAGGCCGGGGCGGTCACGACCATTGATTTCAATCACCGTGTAGGTGTTGGACACGCCATTATCCACCACCACACGGGGTGGTACGTGGATGGCGCGCATGCGCAGCGGCATGTGGCCAAAGCCCGCACGGGCTATTTCAGCCCCAATATCAAGCTGCCCACTCAGACCCTGCTCAATGAGTGATGTCAGGCGCGCAAGGCGGTGTGTCTCCTCGTACGCCTGACCCGATGTATCCTGAATCCAGAACGTATCCAGCGCCATGCCGTGAGTCATGGTATGGATGCGCGCATCCACAATGGAGGCCCCGGCCAGCGCCAGTGCGCCTGCAATTTTGGAAAACAGGCCCGGCACGTCCACCGTATAGACGGTCACTTCCGTAACGCCACGCGCTGGCAGGGGCAGCACCTCAACCGTAAGAGGAGAGCCACGGGAATCTGCCTCGCGGATCAGGCGTGCGTGGCGGCTATGCGTCTCATAATCAAACGACAGCCAGTACCCTGCGTAACCCAACCCGAGGAAGTGCTCGATATCGCGCTGGGGAACACCTTCCTCGCCCAGAATTTCTGCCGTTACATCCTTGGCATGGCGCACACGCACGTCGCGCTCCGTGGTGGACAGGCCGCCAGCCAGCACTTCTGCTACCCGCATGTACAGCTCACGCAGGAGCGTCGCTTTCCATGCGTTCCACACGCGCGAACTGACGGCGCGCATGTCCACAATAGTCAGCAGCAGCAAAAGGCGCAGCCGCTCGGGCGACTGGACAATATCCGCCACATCCAGAATGGTTTTGGGGTCGTCAATATCACGCTGGAAAGCCGTGTGGCTGAGCAGAAGATGGTGCAGCACCAGCCAGGAGACTGTCTCCGTCTCTTCTCCCGACATGCCAAGGCGTGGGCACAGCTCGGCAGCGATTTCCGACCCGATTTCCGAATGGTCCCCCCCACGACCCTTGGCCACGTCATGCAAAAGCACGGCCATGTAGAGCGCACGGCGCGAGTGCAGGCCACGGATCAGCTCATAGGCAATGGGAATTTCATCCGCCATGCGTCCCGCAGCCACTTCGTCCAGAATGCGAATGGCCTCTACCGTGTGCTCATCCACGGTGAACACGTGGTACGTATCAAACTGCATCTGCCGACAATGCGCGCCCAGTCGGGTATAAGACGACCGAAAATCCCTGTCTCGTTAAGGATATGCAGCCAGTAGGAATGGCCCGATGGCGGATGGCTGCCATAGGCTGCCGAATAAACGGGGCTGTTCTCTTCCGCGCTGGGGGGCGGCAGCGCTGCACCACGCCTGCGAGGGCGCTCCTCCTCGGTGGTATCTCCACACAGCAGATCAAGGAAGATGCGGGCGGCCTCAGGGTTGTCACGCAGGGTGGTGGCCCTGCGCTCCCAGCGGATAAGCTGGTGCCGCGCGAGTGGGTGCAGTGGACGGCGGCGCAGGCGCGCCCAGTCCAGAATCTGCATCATTTTAATGGGGTCCTGATCGAAGGAGACACCCCGGTCGGGCAATATCTGCCCATCCAGCAGGGTAAAGCCTGCCTCCCGCATGGCCTCATCCGGCTTGGCGGCGTTGGCGACCGGACCCTGTGCCTGCCGCAGCACAGCAGGTTCGAGCACATGGGTCAGACGCATGACTTCCCGCGCGGTCAGGAAGTAGTGGCGCATAAAGCGCTCCACCCCGTTCTGGCGGCCATGGCGGGTGTAGCCCATGCGCGCGCCAATAACGGGCTGCATGTCAAACGTCAGCCGCTCCTCCGCCCGCCCGGCCACGTAGTGCAGATGCAGGCGTACAGTCCACAAAAAGTCCCACGAGCGACGTGCGCGCGCTGCTTCCTGCTCTGTCAGCAGGCCCATCCATATAAACTCGGGGGCCAGCAGGTCGCTTACATGGCGGGTGCCAAAGGTGTTGCGGCACATCCAGTAAAGGGTTTGCAGGTCCCGCAGGCCGCCGCGGCCTTCCTTGATGTTGGGCTCGACCAGATACGGGCTATCCCCAAAACGGCGGTGCCGCTCCAGCCGCTCGCGCCGCTTGTCATGAATAAAGCCCGCAGCCCCCGCCTCCACACAGGAGAGGATGTAGCGGGCCTCAAACATGGCGAACAGTGCCGTATCCCCATCCAGCAGACGGGCATCGAGCAGGGCCGTGCGGACTGTTGTGTCCTTGGCTGCCTCGGCAATACATTCATCAATCGTACGGGTGGCGTGGCCGACCTTGACCCCCAGATCCCACAGAAAATACAGAACATATTCAACCACAGGGTGCGCGCGCTCGCCGGCCCCCTGCGCAATAAGGAACAGCAGGTCAATATCGCTAAATGGTGCCAGAAGCCCCCGCCCGTAGCCCCCTGTTGCCGCTACGGCAAAACCGGCACGGGCCCCCATGGCCAGCGGCTCGCTTGGCGTCGTTGCCCGCACGGCCAGATCCACAATGGCGCGCAGCATAACATCGGCAAAAGAGGCCAGCGTCTTAGCGGCGGCGGCCCCTTTAAGCTCGTAACTTTCAAACCGCTTGCGAATATCAGCCTGATACCGGCCCAGATGCCGCCGGAAAATGGCCACGGCCTCATCCCGCGGGGGAATGGCCGCGTCATCGGGTGTGGCATCCCTCAACTCCCGCGTCAGGCACGCGGCAAGGGATTCTGGCGTCAGGGTCGCCAGAACGGACATGTCGGTCTGCTGCCCGGCGGCAGCCTGTGCGGAAGAGGTGGGCATAGGGGTACGGGTTCTGCTCCTGAAAACGGTCGGGGGAAAAGGGGATTCAGTCGTCAGTGGGCGCTGCGGCATCCTGCACGGCCTGCCTGCGCAGGTCATACAGCATATCCAGTGCGGCTCGCGGGGTCAGACTGTCCGGATCAATCTCCATCAATCGTTTACTTAACGTATTTTCGCATGGTGGGGGTAATGTCTTCTGTGTGTCAAAAAGCGGTAAGGGTTCGGGTATGGTATTTTCAGCACGTTCGAGTTCACGCAGCAGCCGCCCTGCCCGCTCCACCACATTGACCGGCACACCAGCCAGACGTGCTACATGCACACCCCAGCTTTTTTTTGCTGATCCTGCAAGCACTTCGTGTAAAAAAACGATCTGCCCACGCCACTCCCGCACAGCCATTGTATGCAGGCACAGACGTGGCAGCGTATCCACAAGGCGTGACAGTTCGTGGAAGTGGGTTGCAAAAATTGCACGACAGCGCACCGTTGAATGCAGGGCCTCCAGCACGGACCATGCAATGGCCAGCCCGTCCAGCGTTGCCGTACCCCGCCCGATCTCGTCCACCACCACAAGCGAGCGTGGGCCGGCCTGATTGAGAATGGCGGCTGTTTCGGTCATTTCCACCATAAAGGTGGAGCGCCCGCGCGCTAGGTCGTCCGATGCCCCCACGCGGGAGAACAACTGGTCCACAACACCAATACGCGCACTGTCTGCCGCAACGGGAAAGCCCCCTTGCGCCAGAATAACGGCCAGTGCGGTCTGGCGCAGGAATGTTGACTTACCGGCCATGTTGGGGCCGGTCAGCAACATAACGCGCCGCTCGGGGGCCAGTACGCAGCCATTGGGCGTAAAGCGCGTACCCGGCGGCAGAGCTGCCTCCACCACAGGATGGCGGCAGCCTTGCAGGTCAAACGCCGTGTCCTCGCTGACTTCTGGCCGGCACCATGTGCCCCCTGCCGCCAGCGCCGCGCAGGACTGCAACACATCGAGCACCGCAAGGGCCTGCGCGAGCCGGGGCAGGTCACGCTCGGCCAGCACTTTGGCTGTAAGTTCCGCAAACACTGCTTTTTCACGCTGGGCAGCTTTTTCCGCCGCCTCGGTAATGCGCACGTTCAGGCTGGCCAGTTCTTCCGTCGCAAAGCGTGCAGTGCTGGCCGTACCCTGACGCAGAATAAGGTCTGCATTATCCTTGAGCCGCGCACTCGCCCCCACGGGTACTTCCATCACATAACCAAGCTGTGCGTGATGGCGGATTTTGAGGTTGGAGACACCAAAGCGGGTTGCGTACTCAGCCTGCAAGGCGGCAATCAGACGGCGCGAGTTATCACGCAAAGTCCGGTGCTCATCCAGCGCGCTGTCATAGCCTGTGGCAATAACCCCACCATCATCCAGCCGGGCGGGCAGTTCTTCCGCCAGCGCCACGCGCAGTTCGGCCTCCAACGGCTGTGCAGCCCCAAGCCATGCAAAGGCATCGGCCAGAATAACCGGCAGCCCGGCAGACTGTGCGGCATCGCCCTGCCCCAGCAGAATACGGGCCGCCTCACGCGCAGCGCTCAGCCCGTCCCTGACCCCTGACATATCGCGTGGCAACCCACGCCCGAGAGAAAGGCGGCCCAATGCACGGGCAATATCGGGCGCACGTTTGAGCGCATCACGCAGGGCCGTGCTGCGGGCGGCATGTTCCTTGAGCCACCACCAACCACTCTGGCGCGCGGCAATAGCCTCCACCTGCGTAAGGGGGGAGGCCAGCCACTCGGCCAGCATACGCGCACCTGCCGCACTGACCGTGCGGTTCATGGCGGCAAACAGCGTGTGCTCCCCGCCCCCATCGCGCGCGCGCAGAATATCCAGACTGGCGCGGGTCGCAGGGTCAATGCCCAGCACGCCACTCTGGCTTTGCGGAATGGGGTGCGTCAGGCGTGGCAATCTGCCTGCCTGCGAGCGGCGGACATAGTCCACCGCCATGGCCGCGGCCATGCTTTCCTCATCCGAGAAAGTCCCGAACGCCTCAATACTCGCCACGTCAAAAGCTGCCGCCAGACGCTGGCGTGCACTAGCTGCGGCAGGCAATGTGGCCTCGGGGGCGCGTCGGGCGTCATAATCCCCCAGATCCACCCCCGCAGTGGCCAGAATTTCCGCCGGGTCCAAGCGACCCAGCAGGGCTGGCAGTGCTGCTACAGGCAGATTTGCGGTCTCAAACAGGCCGGTGGACACATCAATCCACGCAGCCCCAAGCTGGTCTGCATCCTGTGGCGCGCTCTCTTTACTGCGTTTGCCTCTGGCAGCCTCTTCGGGGCGGACCAGAGCGAGCAACAGGTTGGAGCGCCCGGGCTCCAGCAGTTCATCCTCGGTCAGGGTTCCGGGGGTGACAACCCGCACAATCGCACGGGCAAGCGGCCCCTTG
The DNA here is from genome assembly GCF_000613865.1 of Acetobacter okinawensis JCM 25146. Taxonomy (GTDB): domain Bacteria; phylum Pseudomonadota; class Alphaproteobacteria; order Acetobacterales; family Acetobacteraceae; genus Acetobacter; species Acetobacter okinawensis. The sequence continues at coordinate 65,478 of NZ_BAJU01000005.1, read as the reverse complement.
CTGGCCGGGCGCCCCTTGTGTGGCACCTCTGTCTGCTCAGCCACAGCCACCCGAAAGCCACGACGAATCAGGCGGGACAGATAAGCCGGAGCCGCACCAACTGGCACACCGCACATGGCTATGGGTTCACCCCCATGGTTGCCTCTGGCGGTCAGAGCAATGTCCAGCGCGGCAGCGGCGGCCATGGCGTCATCAAAAAACAGCTCGTAAAAATCACCCATCCTGAAAAACAGAAGAGCTTCGGGGTTTTCTGCCTTGAGGGCGAACCATTGCGCCATAGCTGGCGTAGCGCCATCGGGAGAGATACGTGTCATGCCTGCATCATAAAGCTAGATCTGGTCGGGGCAACCACCCTGCGCCATCTGCGCCAGCCACTCTGCCGCAACAGCGAGTGGCTGATGCCAACTGGCCACCCCCTCCGAAAAAGCAGGCTGGCGGGTGATCCGCACCGAAGGGTACCACAGACTGCGCGCAAACGCACCGCCTTGCGTGGCAGCCTGCCCGGGGGAATCTGGCACCACAACAGAGCCCGCGCCCCAGCGCCAGTCCCCACCAAAGCGGTCCAGTAGCAAGGTTGGTTTACCAAGCAGGCCTGCCAGATGAACAATCATGGTATCCACGCTCACAACCACATCCAGACCGGCCACAAGCTGTGCAGTGGCCAGCAGGTCCCCTTCGGGCAGGGGGGCGAGCGGCAAGGGAAAGCTGGCAAAACCATCATTCGGTTGCAGGGCCTGAAAACACAGCCCGTCCACACCAGCCAGTTGCGCCAGCAAAGAGGGGTCAAGAGAGCGCCGCCGGTCAAACTGATACGCAGGATTGCCCGACCAACACAACCCGACATACAGCCCCTTGCGTTCGCGCACAGCACCAGCCCCGCCAAAACAGGCAGGCTCAGGCTGCCAGGCAAATGGTGCTGCCACGCCAAGGCGGTGGGGCAGGCTTAAGAGGCTACAGCGGGCATTTGCCCCGCCTGCCTGCGCGGGGGAGACTAGGTGCACACGCCCTTTCCATCGGGGGAGCAGGCAGGCTGCAAACCGCTGCATGCTTTGGGGGAGCATAAGGCATATCCGCGCCCTGCTGACCGCCTGCTCCACGTAACGCAGGAACTGTAGCGTGTCGCCCAGCCCCTGCTCGGCATACAGCAGCACGGTTTTGTCCGTGGCCTTACCGTCCCACTCCGGCAATGCGGCAGTGCCTGTGGGCGGCGCAAGCAGGTCCCTACGAGCCTCCCACAACGCCCAGCCCTGCGCAAAGCGGCCAGTTGCAAGGTACAGCCCACCCAGATCAAGCGCAGCCCGCGCCCGGTCCTCCACAGTGGTCGCATGCTCCATGGCGTAGGCGAACATATCCTGTGCCGCCTGATTACGGCCAAGGTCCATCAACACCGAGCCATAGTTCAGCGCCAGACGGGCATCATGCGTGCGTAGCCTGTAGGCTGCCTCCAGTTCCTGCACGGCCATATGCAGCCTGCCCTGCGCCATATGGACAAGCCCGAGATTGGTGCGGGTTTCCGCCACATTGGGGGCTAAAGCTGCCGCGCGTTGCAGTGTCTGCTCCGCCTCCTCGTATCTGTGCCGGGCAAACAGTGCCGCACCGTGGTTGGCCAGCGCCTGCGGGTTATCCGGCATGGCATGGGCAACGGCGGCAAAATGGGGCTCGGCCTGCGCCATACGCCCATCGCGCTCAAGCGCCATGGCGTGCAGGTTATGGGCGAGCACCTCCTCCCCCTCCAGTGCAAGGGCGCGGGCCGATACGGCTACAGCCTCCGCCCCCCGCCCGCAACGGGCCAGAAAAGCGGCAAGTGCCATGTGCCGCTCCTGCTCCAGAGGGCGGAGGGAGAGCGCTTTTTGCAGCGCCCGCTCGGCATCGGGCAAACGCCCGGCAGCCTCCATAACCCGGGCCATGGCATCATGCGCACGGGGGTCCGCCGGTGTGGACATAACCGCCACATTGACTGCCGCACGCGCCGGTTCCACGTGCCCCTGCTCCAGCAGGGCCAGCCCAAGCGTGATATAAAAAAACGGTTCAGCAGCAAGCTCCACAGCCTTGCCTGCAAGGGCTATGGCGGCGGCGGCATTACCCCCCGCCCGCGCAACACAGGCCATGGCGTGCCAGCCCTGCGCATCTGCCGGGTAAGAGCGCAAATGCTCGCGCAGGAGGGATTCGGCCTGCTCCGCATCCCCCCGTGCCAGACAGGCCAGCGCCTGTCTGCTACCGACTGCGGGGGCAAAGCCTGCGCTTTTTTACCACCCATGCTGGCCCCACCTCCACGCCTTGCGCCCCGGTCACGCACAAGAGGTGCTGACGCATGGTTTCGCTCACCTGCATGATGCTGTACCATGGGCTGCATGAATAAAGCCTATCTTTCCCTCGAACGCCACTTTGCGCGCCTTTCCTCCCTCAATGATGCTCTGGGCATTCTGGGGTGGGACAAGGAGGTCATGATGCCCTCGGGCGCTGCCGAGAGACGGGCGGAAAATCTGGCCATGCTCGAAGGCCTGCGCCACGAAATCCTGACCGCACCCATTATGGCCGACCTGCTGGGGGAAGCCGACGCGGGGGATGACGTCTGGCGCGCCGCCAATCTGGAGCAGATGCGCAGGCAGCATGCGCAGGCAACCGCCCTGCCGGGGGATCTGGTGGAAGCCAGCGCACAGGCAACCGCTCGCTGTGAAATGGCATGGCGCACCGCGCGGGAGGAAAGTGACTTCAAAAGCCTTGAGCCCCATCTGGCCGAAGTGCTGCGCCTGACAAGGGAGAGCGCCCGCGCCACGGGTGAGGCCATGGGCCTGAACATGTATGATGCCCTGCTGGACAGCTTTGACCCCGGCACACGGCAGACGGATATAGACCCCATCTTCACCTCTCTGGCCGCCAGCCTGCCCGAGCTGATTGGCGCCGTGCTGGAGCGGCAGAAAAGCCTGCCTGCGGTTTTATCCCCCACCGGCCCCTTCCCCGTTGCGCAACAGGAGGCACTCGGCCGCCGCCTGATGCAGCGCATGGGGTTTGATGCAACACGCGGCAGGCTGGACGTTAGTGCTCACCCCTTTTGTGGCGGGGCCACGCATGATGTCCGCCTGACCACCCGCTACGTGGAATCGGACTTTATTCCCGCACTGATGGGTGTGCTGCACGAAACCGGGCACGCCCTGTACGAGCTGGGGCTGCCCGCCCAATGGGCCAGCCAGCCCGTAGGCCAGTCCGGCGGCATGACCCTGCATGAAAGCCAGTCCCTGCTGATGGAAATGCAGTTCTGCCGCTCTGCCGCCTTTGCAGGCTGGCTGGCTCCACAGGTCCGTGCAGGCTTTGGTGTTGCGGATGATGCCGCAGGATGGGACGCTACCAGCCTGCACCGCCACTTAACGCATGTTGAACCCGGCTTTATCCGTGTTGATGCGGATGAGGTTACATATCCTGCCCATATTCTTGTGCGCTATGAGCTGGAAAAAGCCCTGATCTCGGGCGATCTGGCGCTGGCTGACCTGCCTGCGGCCTTTAATACCCGCCTGCACGCCCTGCTGGGCCTGCACGTGCAGATGACCGACGCGGCTGCCTGCAGGACATCCACTGGCCTGCAGGGCTGTTTGGTTACTTCCCCTGCTACGCCCTTGGCGCCATGACTGCAGCCCAGTTGCGCAATGCGGCCTGCACCGCCAACCCCGCCATTCTGCCTGCCATTGGTCAGGGCGATTTTGCACCACTGCTGGCATGGCTGCGCCAGAACGTGCATGGCCGCGCACGCAGCGCTAGCATGGCCCAGATTGTGAACGATGCCACCGGCAAACCACTGGATGCCTCGGCATATCTGAACCACATCCGCCGCCGCTACGTGGACCGCGCGCCGGATGCATAATCGACCCGCTCCTGCGCCCTGCCAGCGTAGTCCCCGCCTACTGCCGGCATTCGGGCGCATCCGCCCTGCGCATAAGGCGTTTGCATGGCAGGCGCATGGAGCGGACACTCATGCCCATGTTTGTATGCCTGACGTTTTACTGACCGGATGCCCGCGCGCATGACCACTTCCTCCCCCCGCCTTACTCCCCGCTCCCGCCGCGCAGTTTTTGGCCTGCTGACAGCCATGCTGGCCCTACCCCTGGGCGGCTCACCCGCATGGGCGTTGCATATGCCAAGGTGGCGGAACTGCCTGCCAGCGCGCTCCAGCCTTTCATGCAGTCCAGCAGCCAGATATGGGACGCCATTGTCCCCCTGCCGGACGGCCGCATGCTGCTGGAAGCCCCGGCATGGGTTGGCAATACTGGCCCCCAGCTTTTTGTGCGCAATACAGACGGACAACTGGCGGCGTGGCCCAATGCCGCGTGGAACGCAACACAGGGCGCACCAGACCAGCGCTTTGTTGCCCTTGGCGGGCTGACCCGAACGGCTGATGGGCATATATGGGTGCTCGACAGCGGTGTGCCCAACCGCAAAAACCCCGCCGCACGCCCCCCCCAAACTGATAGAAATTGACCCCGCAGCCAACGCGGTGCTCCGTACTGTGCATGTGGACCCCAATGCCCTGCGGCCCGGCAGCATTCTGTCCGGCATTGCAGTCCATGGCAGCACGGCCTATGTGCCGGATTCAGGCGTTGCCGGTCTACTGGTGATCGACACAGCCTCCGCCACAACAAAACGCTTTTTAGACCACCACCCGGACCTGGTCGCCAGCCGCCCAATTGTCACACCCAACGGCCCGGTGCGGGACAGCACGGGCCACTACGCAGCTGTGGACGCCAGCATGATCGCGGTCAGCCCGGACGGGTCCTGGCTTGTGCTGCAAGCACCCGGGCAATACCTCTCCCGCGTGTCCACCGCCATTTTTACCGACCCGGACATAACGCCCGCAGCGTTTGAGGAAAGTGTGACACAGTGTTCAAGACCCCCTCGCTCGGCGGGCTGACCATTGATGATGACGGAACGCTCTACTGGTCCGACATCACAACATCGAGCATCCTCAGCTACACCACCGGGCGGGTGCCGCGCAGGCTGGTCACCGACCCACGCCTGCAATGGCCCACAACGCCGGGGCTGGACGGGCACGGCCACCTGTATGTCTCAGCCAGCCAGCTTGACCACAGCACGGCCTTTGGCGCGCCCTCGGCCTCCATCTCATGGCCGATCACCATTTACAGGCTGACCTTGCCCACAACGCCCCCGCCGGGCTAGGCACACCCGAATATATCGTACAAGACCACTTCGCGGCATCCGTCATTCAGGATATAATCGCCCTCATGCGCTACATTTCCACACGCGGGAATGCTCCCGTTCTCTCGTTTTCCGATGTTCTGCTGACCGGCCTTGCCGAAGATGGCGGGCTATACCTGCCGCAAACATGGCCCGAGTTCTCGCTGGCGGACTGGCAGGCCATGCGCGCCCTGCCCTACCCGGAGCTGGCGGCACGCATTCTGGCCCGCTTTACCGGCTCCGACATTGATGAAGACACGCTCAAAACCCTGTGTGCAAAAGCCTATGCAGGCTTTGACCACCCGGCCATTGTGCCGCTGACGCAGGTTGAAGACGGGCTGTTTGTGCAGGAACTGTTCCACGGCCCGACCCTTGCCTTCAAGGACATGGCCATGCAGGTGCTTGGCCAGCTTTTTGAGCATGTGCTGACCCAGCGTGACGACCATGTGACCATTGTAGGGGCCACCTCGGGCGATACGGGTTCCGCCGCTATTGAGGCCTGCCGTGGCCGCAAGCGCCTGTCCGTTATTATTCTGCACCCCAAGGGCCGTACATCCGAAGTGCAGCGCAGGCAGATGACCACCGTGCGCGAGCCCAACGTGACCAACCTTGCGGTTGAAGGCACGTTTGATGACTGTCAGGACCTGGTCAAAAGCCTGTTTGCGGACCTGCCCTTCCGGCGCGAGATGCACCTCTCCGCTGTCAACTCCATCAACTGGGCGCGTATTGCTGCGCAAATTCCCTATTATGTACATGCAGCCCTTGCACTGGGTGCGCCCGAGCGTGAGGTCTCCTTTGCCGTGCCTACGGGCAACTTCGGCAATATTCTGGCAGCATGGGCTGCACGCAAGATGGGCCTGCCCATCCGCCAGCTTTGCGTGGGTTCCAACCGCAACGATATTCTGACCCGCTTCCTCAATGCCAATGACATGACCATCAAAGGGGTGGTGCCCAGCCTCTCCCCCTCCATGGACATTCAGGTCTCCTCCAACTTCGAGCGGCTTTTGTTTGAACTGCTCGGGCGCGACGCCACCGCCTGTGCACGCATCATGACCGGCTTCCGCAGCACGGGGCACATGGATGTGCCGCCAGAAGTGTGGGAGAACGCGCGCACCCTCTTCTCCGGTCTGGCGCTGGATGACAGCCAGACCGAGGCCGAGATCCGCGCCCTGCACCAGCGCTCGGACTATATGGCCGACCCGCACTCCGCCATTGGTATTGCCGCTGGCCGCCGCTTCCGCCAGCCGGGCATACCCATGGTGGCCGAGGCCACGGCTCACCCGGCCAAATTCCCCGACGCCATGGTGGCCGCCACGGGTATTCATCCGGCACTCCCCGTACATCTGGCCGACCTGTTCGAGCGTGAGGAGCGTTACCGCGCAGTCCCCGCGACCGAAAACGCTATCAAAGACGCGGTGCGCGCAGCAGTCCTCTCCAACGCTGGCTAACCAGCCCACTCCCCCAAGCGCAGGGCTGCCCATGTGGCGGCCCTGCTGTTCCTCAGGACAAGAATGACAGACCCCATCCAGCTGACCCGCCTGCCCTCCGGCCTGACCGTTGTGACCGAACGCATGGACCGGGTGGAAACCGTTTCCTTCGGGGCCTATATTTCCGCTGGGACCCGCAATGAAACTGCGGCGGAAAATGGCGTATCCCATTTTCTTGAGCACATGGCCTTCAAGGGCACCACCAGCCGCTCCGCCCTGCGTATTGCCGAAGAAATTGAGAACGTGGGCGGGCACATCAATGCCTACACCGCCCGCGAGCAGACGGTGTTCTACGTCAAGCTTCTCAAGGAAAACCTTGATCTTGGGATCGACATTATTGGCGATATCCTGACCCATTCCACGTTTGACGCCGCCGAGCTGGAACGCGAACGTGGCGTGATTTTGCAAGAAATCGGTCAGGCGAACGACACACCCGATGACGTGGTGTTTGACCATTTCCAGGAAACCGCATTCCCCAACCAGCCCATGGGCCGCCCCATTCTGGGTACGGAAAGCCTGATCCAGACCATGCAGCGTGAGACGCTCATGTCCTACATGGGAACGCACTATAACCCGTCGAACATGATTGTCGCAGCCGCTGGCAATCTGGAGCATGCGGCGGTCGTCGCGCAGGTAGAACGCCATTTTGCCGACCTGCCCACCACAACAGCCCCTGCAATGGACAACGCCCTTTACACAGGGGGTGAGTTCCGTCAGGTCAAGGAGCTGGATCAGGCGCATATTGTGCTTGGCTTCCCCTCCACCGGCTACCATGACCCCGACTATTACGCAGCACTCCTGCTTTCCACCTTGCTGGGTGGCGGTATGTCCTCACGTCTGTTTCAGGAAATCCGGGAAAAACGCGGGCTGGTCTATTCGGTTTACTCCTTCAATGCTCCGTATGAAGGCGGCGGCGTGTTCGGCATTTATGCTGGCACGGGGGAAAAGGAATGTGCAGAGCTTATTCCCGTAACTCTGGAAGAACTGCGCAAGGTCCAACTTGGCGTTACATCGGACGAGCTGGTCCGTGCGCGTGCGCAGCTTAAATCCTCCCTGCTCATGTCGCTTGAAAGCACGGGCAGCCGGTGCGAGCAGATTGCCCGGCAGCTCCAGATTTTTGGCCGCGTCATTCCCACACAGGAAACGGTCGACAAGATAGAAGCCGTCACGCGTGAAGATATCTGCCGTGCAGCGGCCCGCATTTTTGCAGGCGCTCCCACGCTTGCAGCCCTTGGCCCCATAGGCCACATTCCGTCCCTGCAAAGCATCAAGGAGACACTGGCAGCATGACGCAACAGCCCCTCGACCTTATTGCCGATCTGGTTGCCCAAGCCCGTGCCAGCGGAGCGGATGCAGCAGACGCCGTTTTTGTCAGCAGCACCGCCGTAGGTGCGGGCGTGCGCAATGGCGTAACCGAAGAGCTTGAACGCTCGGAAACGACAGATCTGGGGTTGAGGGTTTTTGTTGGCCGCAAAAACGCCATTGTCTCCACCACCACCCCTGACCGGGCCAAGCTTGGCGCACTGGTGGAGCAGGCACTGGCCATGGCCCGCGTTCTGCCCGATGACCAGTACGCAGGCCTTGCCCCGGAGGCCATGCAGGGCACGTTCAGCACCAACACGCTGGAACTGGCAGACCCCGCTGAGCCTGATACCACGGCCCTGCTCGCACGCGCCAGAGCGGGGGAAGAGGCTGCTCTGGCCATAAAAGGTGTTACCAACAGCGCCGGCAGCAGCGCATCATGGGGGCGGACAGATATTACTCTGGCAACCTCCGCCGGATTTGCTGGCACTTACAGCCGCACCAGCCATTCCAACTCGGTTTGCGTTCTTGCTGGCACGGGTGATGCCATGCAGCGTGATTATGACTACCACGGCACAGTCTGGCTCCATGACCTCAAGAACGCGGCAGAACTTGGCCATAGCGCCGGGCAAAAAGCCGTGGCCCGCCTTAACCCCGGCCGCCCGGCAACGGGGCGCTACCCTGTTGTGTTCGACCCAAGGGTTGCGGGGAGCTTTCTGGGCCATTTTGTAGGGGCTATCACGGGCACCTCCATTGCCCGTGGCACATCCTTCCTCAAGGACAAAATGGGGCAGGCCATTTTTGCCAGCACCGTTGGCATTACCGATGACCCAACCCGCATAAAAGGCCTACGCTCCCGCCCGTTTGACGGGGAGGGCATGGCTGTGGCCCCCCTCTCCCTCGTGCGGGACGGGGTTTTGCAATCATGGGTGCTCGACAGCCGCAGCGCACGCCAGCTTGGCCTGCAAAGCAATGCCCGCGCAGCCCGTGGTACTGCGAGCCCTCCCGGCCCGTCCGCGAGCAACCTGTTTTTTGAACCCGGAACCCTCTCCCCCACCGCGTTGATGGCTGACATCAAAGAAGGGTTGTATATTACGGAAATGATGGGGTCCTCCATCAATGGTTTGACGGGGGATTACAGCCGCGGCGCCTCGGGCTTTATGATCCGTGACGGACAGATTGCCGAACCCGTTGCTGGCTTTACCCTTGCAGGGAATCTGCTGGAAATTTTTGCTTCCATCACATTAGCGGACGATCTGGTATTCCGTTTTGGCACCGATGCCCCCACATTACGGACAGATGCCCTGAACACCGCCGGGGCGTAACTGTTAGCCGGAGACCAAAATACAGTGAAACCACGTCTGCTGCGATCTGCCTGAGTGCGTTTGTCGGCGCAAGTCTGCTGGTCGGGCCTATGGCCATGCAGGCCGATGCCCGCCCAGGTCAGGGAGGCTCCATGGGAAGCCGGGGCAGCCACACATGGAGTGCGCCACCTGTTACGCGCACAACCCCCTACAGCACCGCCCCCATGGACCGCTCCATAACACCGCGCACAGCACCCACACCGGGTTTTGGCGCACCGCAGATGGCGGCCCCCTTTGCCCGCCCCATGGGCTACCCCAACCGCCACCCGTTCCTGACTGGTCTTGCCGGGGGCTTTTTGGGCGCCGGGCTGTTTGGCATGCTGAGTGGGCACGGTTTTATGGGCGGGATGCATAGCTTCTTCAGCCTGCTGGGTCTGCTGCTCCAGATCGGCTGGTGGTCATGTTTGTCATGTGGCTGGTACGGCGCTTTGGCCGGGGAACAACCGGAAGCAACGGCTTTGGCATGGGTGGTGCTCCGCGTGGTAGCATGCCCGGAGCAGCCCCTTCCCCCACTGCTCCTGCGGGTGGTGGTACGCCAGTCCAGATTACCACGGCGGATTACCAGTCCTTCCAGCAGACCCTGGTGGATATTCAGACTGCGTGGAACCAGCAGAACATTCCGGCCATGCAGCAAATGGCAACACCGGAAATGGTCTCTTACTTCAACGAGCAGCTTGCTACGCTGGCTAGTCAGGGGGCACGCAATGTTGTCTCCGATGTACGCTTCCTTCAGGGTGATCTGGCCGAGGCATGGCGTGAAAATGGCATGGACTACGCCAGTGTGGCCATGCGTTACAGCCTGATCGACCTGACAACCAACGCAACCGGGCAGGTTGTGGATGGCAGTTCCACTACCCCTGTCACCATTACAGAAGTGTGGACATTTGTCCGACCTTCTCGCGGTGGGCGCTGGCTGCTCTCCGCCATCCAGCAGGCCCGCTGAACACCAACCGGGCAGCGCCTCTCTGCTGCCCACAAAAAAGCCCGCCATCCCATAGGACGGCGGGCTTTTTATTATGGTCAGTCATACCACGGGCAAACCCGTAACAAATATCACGACAGCATGGCGAAAACGCTGTCTTACGGGTGCAACAGCGCCAGACCAAACATAATGCCTGCCAGAACAATCATAAACACAACCATACTACGTACCCGCAAGGCCTGGCGCTTTTGCCGCTCAAGCTGCTCCGGGGTGTGGGGCATGGAAACTGTCGTCATGCTCAGTGCATCCATATTTGTAAAAAGTGGTCGCCCAACAAACCACAGAACAGAAAAAAGAGATACGCCAGCGAAAAACGGAAGGATATACGCGCGGCCTTATCCCCCTTCTGGCTTGCACCATTCTGGGCCTGCGGTTCAAGCAATATGCGTACGGCGCAGGCAACAAAGCCAAGCCCCAGCACCACCGCAGTCACTGTATAAAGCCAGCCACTGGCACCGACAAAAGACGGAATAAGCGACACAGCAAGCAGCACCAAAGTGTAGAAAAATATCTGCCAGCGCGTATGCCGCACGCCGCGCACAACCGGCAGCATGGGAATACCCGCACGCCCATAATCCTTGCAGGCATACAGCGCCAGGGACCAGAAGTGAGGTGGTGTCCAGAAGAACACAATACCAAACATGACAACCGGCATGACCGCCATATGGCCTGTGGCTGCGGCCCAGCCGATCATGGGGGGGAAAGCCCCCGCGGCACCGCCGATGACAATATTCTGCGGCGTGGAGCGCTTGAGCCACATTGTGTAGATGACAGAATAAAAGAAAATGGAAAAAGCCAGAATAGCAGCAGCCAGCGTGTTGGTTGCAATCCACATCAGGCAGACAGACAGGCAGGAGAGCCCAACGCCGTAAGCCAGTGCCTCGTTTTGCGGAATGCGGCCCGAGGGAACCGGGCGGGTAATGGTCCGCTGCATGATCGCGTCAATATCGCGGTCATACCACATGTTAATGGCCCCGGCCGCACCAGATGCCAGACAGATGCAGAAGATGGTCACCAGCCCGATAAACGGGTTCAGATGCCCCGGCGCCATGAACATTCCCGCAGCACCCGTAAAAACAACGAGCGAAATCACGCGGGGCTTGAGCAACGCCAGCCAGTCACGCGCCTGCGTACCAACCTGTTCTGTTTGAAAACGGGGGCGTCTGGGCTGCGGGGCAGAAAGACTGGCTTCGCTCATACAACAGCACTCCCTGCCGTACTGGCCTCAGCCACGCCCACACGGCTATCCGGCATGGGAATAGCGCGCTGGAAGCTAATGGCCGCCGCCAGAACAAACACCACTGCCGCCACGCCAAACAGGGCACACCCCAGCACCTGCATGCCAGAGCCAAACACGCAGAGTGTTGCGGCCGCAGTCAGCGCAAAATGGAGTTTGGCCAGAGACTGCGGGTACCAAAAACCACAGGCCTCGCCCCGCCACAGGTAAAAACCACCACAAACCGCATAGAGAGCGCCAAGCTGCAAAGCGGGGTGCAGGCCTGTACCCTGCACAAGCTGCACCACCCAGCCACCAGCCACGACCGCTAAAAATCCCATCCCCCACAACAGCGGTGTGTGGAGAGAAACACGCGCCCGCCACGTACCGGAAAGCCACAGCCCAGCAAGACACACAGCCGACAGGGAACACAGCGCCAGACCAGCATTGCCGATAAGCAGTGCGTTCTGGCTATCGCTCCCATGTGCAAGGCTGCTCTTGGCCCATGCCACCACACCAATGGCGGCGGTTGTCGCCATAATATAAGCAACAGGCCGTGTCTGCACCTGCCCGATCCGCGCTGCCATCTCAAACACAATGCCAAACCCGGCGAGCAGCACAATCAGGCCAACAGGCCCTGCAAAATACTCAGCCCCGACAACCGGGCTGATCGCAGGCCACAGCCACGTACGCAGCACAGCAGCCGCAAAAACAGGAGCGCACAACAGCACAACCGTGGCGGAGAGCATTTCCCCCCAGACAAAGGGGGAGAAGGATGCCTGCGTCCGACTATCCGCACAGCTATCAAAAATTGTGGCCAGCAGCACCATGGCTGACATGAGCGCACCCACCGACCATAATACATGCGCAAAGCGCGCATCGGCCAGTGCGCAGGTCAGCAGAAAAGACAATGCAAGAACAGCAACACCCGCCAGATTCAGCCGCCCCAGCACCATGTGCTCGCGCCCAAGAGCCCGAGGTAGCCAGAGCGTGCCAAAACCGCTGACCAGAGCAGGCACCACCACATAAAGCAGCATCAGTGCCGGGTGTGCCTGCGTCAGCCTGCCGCACAGGTCTGTGGCGGGCAACATGCCCAGACCTGCCAGAACGGACACCCCACCCCCAACAAGCGCCGCAAGGGCTGCAAGCAGCAGGTAGGCTGTTCCGACGGCGGAATCCTGCCGCTGGCTGGGGGTTTTACCCACCGTGGCAGATTGCGGGATAGGCTGGCTATGCGCGGAGATCATGCTCCATGTTCCATATTCTGTGCAGGCTGATGATGGAGAACTGTGAATCCTGCTAGACAAAAAACGACCATATTTTAGCGTTTTATGGCATAAAAACGCCCTACCAAGCCACGCATGTCTAGCGCCCCTGCCAAAACAGGAGCGCACATGTTTACGTTTTCGGCAGGTTTTCCAGCGTTACCAGCGTAAACAGGCCAAACGGTCGCACAGGCTGGATGTAGGCCCGTGCAATATCCTCCTGCGGGAGCAGCGATTCCATTGCAAAATCCGGGTGCCAGCCAAGAGAGTGGGAGGCACGCGCCATGGCGTGTTCCACTGCACCACGGATGCCACCGGGGGCCAGAAAGTGGTTGACGAACAGAATATACCCGCCCGGACGGACAACCCGCTTGAGCTCACGCAGCAGCTTGCGCGGGTGTGGCACCACAGATGCAACAAACATGGCAACCGCAATGTCGAAGGAGTTGTCCTCGAACGAGGTTTCTTCCGCGTCCATTTCGAGCAGAGCGTTTACGTTTGTCAGGTTGTCATGCTGTGCGCGCTCACGGGCTTTGGCCAGCATATCGGTCGAGAGGTCAATGCCGGTAATGGCCTTGGCCTTGGTATAATGGGGCAACGCCAGACCTGTACCCACCCCGACTTCGAGCACATTTGTGCCGGGTAGGCCATTGACCGCATCCACCGCCCGCAGGCGGCCAAAGCGGGAAATACCACCAAAGGCCACGTCGTAAACATTAGCCCAACGTCGATAGGCCTGTTTGACCGCCTCTGCATCAAGCGCGGAACGCGAGGGAGGAGGTACGGGGCTTTCCCCTCCGCCGGAGGGGTATTCTTGGAGAACGTCACTCATGTTGTCTCTCTGCCCGCTGACGGACATTTCTTCAAGAGCCACTATACTCTCTTCCTTCCTGCTTGCAGCACACACCACCAAAGCGCCTTTGTGTGGCAGCATCGTTTTACCGGCATGGCACCACCCAACAGGGCCAGACGGCTCTTATCGGACAGACAGCTTGCGTTCAATACAATCCCATATGCTGGCGGCACCATTGATGCCGTCAAACCGCTCCAGTTCCTGCAAACCGGTAGGTGACGTCACGTTGATTTCCGTCAGATACTGACCAATAACATCAATGCCCACAAAAATCAGCCATGTTCTTTAAGAAACGGCCCAATTGCATCACAAATCTCACGATCACGCGCGCTCAGCTCCACTTTGCACGCAACACCGCCCACATGCATGTTGGAGCGGTGGTCCTCCCCCGAGGGTACGCGGTTGATCGCACCAATCGGCTCGCCATCCACTAAAATAACGCGCTTGTCCCCCGCAGTCACGGCGGGTTCATACCGCTGAATCATAAGAGGCTCGCGGGAGCGGGCAAAATGCATTTCCAGCAGGGCATTCAGGTTCTGGTCATCCGCCTTGATCCGGAAAACGCCGCTGCCGCCATTACCAAACAGCGGTTTGACAATGATGTCTTTCCATTTGGCCCGGAACGCCCGAATCTGGTCGACATCCCATGTCACCAGTGTCGGGGGCATAAGCTGGGGAAAATGCGTGACCAGCAATTTTTCCGGGCAGTCACGCACCCACTGCGGGTCATTGACCACCAGAGCCTGATCAGGGCCTGTGCCATGAATATGGTCGAGCATATGCGTGGCGGTAATATAAGCCATGTCAAATGGTGGGTCCTGGCGCATGAGCACCACATCCATGGACCGCAGGGAATGCCGTACGGGTACGCCAAATGTAGCGTGCCGCCCTTTTTCCCGCCGGACGGTTACCGGGCGCATCAGCGCGGTAACGTCCGTGCGCGTGGGGCCTCCGGCTTCTACCGTGCCTTCATCAAGGGCCATGGAGTTTACTTCGTACACAAACAGGCTGTGCCCGCGTGCCTGTGCCTCCAGCATCAGGGCAAAGGTTGAATCCCCATCAATATTGACATGCTCAAGTGGGTCCATCTGGACCGCCACAAGCCGTGGAGAGGCCATAAACTCGGGTTCCTGTTCTGCTGCTGGAGCGATTGTTGGGCTATCCTGCCTTTTTTCAGGTCAACACGCAAACACCCAGACCTTAACGCCCCCGACCGGGCAGAAATGCCGCACCATAGACCTGCCCCGGAGCCGGGCAGCGCAGGCGTACATGGAAGAGTGCGTAGGTGTCGGCCACAATACCGCCGCGCGTACGCGCCTGCTCCGGCAGTGTCTCAAGCACCTCAAACAGATGGTCATCTGGCGGGCCTGCACGCTTATGGCTCAGCACAAGATAGGCCTGTGTGCCACAAGCTGGATGCGGCAGACTGAACAGCCGCCAGCGGGGTTCGGCCCCCAGCACCACACGCTCAGGTGCGTAAAACGCCAGTTCGGACGCAAGGCCGTATTCATCCGCAACCAAAGGCGCGCCTTCAGGCACACGGGCAGAAACAGAACGGGCGAAATCCGGCCAGCCCCCCATCTGCCGTAAGGTCATGTCCAGATGCGGGGAGAGGCGTAAGGGCATGAACGCCGCCTGCACGCCAACCACACCTGCCAGCCCAATGCCGACAAAACCTGCACTCCGCCACCATGGCCATGCCACCTGTGCTGCGGCCAGCGACAGAACAGGGTACAGCACCACCGGCCAGTTGGCCTGCACCCGCGCGCCCAGCGCATGCTGCGCAAACACGACTGCGGGCAGCGCAACCATGCACAGCAGCAGGATGGCAAAACTGCTCCGCCGCTGCCACAACAACCAGACCGCACCGACAAAAAAAACAAACACTAAAGGGGACGCAAGCCCCACCTGCCCGCCCAGCAACTCCCCCATAAAAGCCAGAGCATGTGCGGGGTTCCAGTCCCCTACCCGGCTACCCTGCTTGGCAAAACTGGCCCACGCATGCTCGGCGTTCCACCAGATCACGGGTACGGTGCACACGAGCGCAAGACCAGCGGCGTAGTACGGCCACGGCGTGCGCAACCACGACCGCCCTTCTTTGGTAGCAAGCAGCCATAAGCCCAGACCGGCCAGCGGCAAGAGCATGGTATATTTGCTGTCAAACCCCAACCCGGCAGCCAGACCGGCAAGCAGCCACATGCGCCGCTGCCCCCCGATGCAGGCACGCACCAGCCCCCACAGCAAAAGCGCCACAAAAAACAGCAACGGCGTATCCGGGGTCATGACCAGCGTGCCCAGGCCAACACTCAGCGTGCCATTAAACAGCAGACCTGCGCGCAGCCCCCCTGCACGCACCTGTTCCGGCGTTACCTGCCCCTGTAACCAGCACCACGCGGACTGAACAACCAGCACCGAGGCCAGACAGGTGGAAACAGGCCCCAGAAGGCGCACCCCCAGAGCGGTATCCCCAGCAAGGAGCATACCCATACGCGCCCACAGCGCCACCATGGTGGGTGATCAAGGTATCCGCCAGCCGGAGCCAGCGCCCATATCCGGTAATAAGCCTCGTCCGGTGAGAGTGGAATACTGGCAGCCAGCACAAGGCGTACAAGGGTAAGGCAAGCAAGCCCCCACCACCAGTACGTGCAGGGTGCCAGAGCGGCCCGCAATGTTAGCGGGACCGCCAGATAATGGTGGAAGACATGGTGTAATTCCAAACCACAGCCAGCACAGCGCCCGCCAGACTGGCCTCGTTAATCCGGTAACTCTGCGCATACATCATATGCGCCACACCCACATCCGCCAGCGCTCCAACTGAGCAGACCAGCATGAACACCAGCAGCCCCCACACGCAGCGCCGACCATGCAGGCGACGGTCCCTGTAGGTAAAATTATTGTCCAGATAAAAGTTCACACCCATTGCCGCTATGGTGCCTATGGCCTGCGCTGTGGAAAAACTGCCCCAGAACAGCCGCACCAGATGCATGACCCCCAGATTGGCCCCTACCCCGGCAAGCCCAACAAGGCAGAATGCCACAAAGCGTAACGGCACCAGACCACGGGAGAATTTTTCTAAAAGCAGGGCCGCAAACTGGATCATCACCAACGTGTCCAGCTTGCTCTCACCCGCCACGCGGGGGCGGAAGCCACAGGCGATTTCCTGCACTTTGAGGGGCTGTTTTGAGGACAGTAGCAGGTCCAGCAAAATCTTGAACCCCGCCCCGGACAGGCGCGGCGCTATGGCCTCGAACGTCTGTTGCCGCAAGGCAAAAAAGCCGCTCATGGGGTCACTCAGCCTGACCGGCAGAAAACGCTGTGCCAGCCATATGCCCCCATCAGAGAGAGCATGCCGCCATGCATTGGCCAGCCCTTCGTTACTACCACCCTCAACATGGCGGCTGCCCACGGCAATGTCGCACGCGCCGCCACCAACGGCATCTATCAGCGCAATCAGGCGGCTTTCATCATGCTGGAGGTCACCATCCATGACCGCCACAATCTGCGCGGAGGAGGACAACGCCCCTTCAATAACCGCTGTGGACAGCCCTCTGCGGCCAATCCGGCAGATGCCACGCACATACGCCTTCTGCCGTGCCAGCGCACGGACTGCGTCCGTTGTTTTGTCGGGCGAATTATCATCAACAAAAATAACCTCCCACCGCCTGCCTTCCAGTGCTTTTTCCAGCATAGCAACAAGTGGGGCTACATTGGCAACTTCGTTGTAACACGGTACAATAATACTGATATCAGGGCTGCCTGCTGGCACATGACTCTCCAAAACATCTGAACCGGGCATTACTCCGGTGCCCCCTCCCTGATGAGCGGCAACGGCACACCCTCACGTTCCAGACTGGTGCGGATGGTTTGCAGGGTCTGCACCCGAATAACGTGGGAGGCCTCCGTCAACTGCCGCGTCAGGGCGTTTTCATGCGCTGCGTCACGCGCAATCAGGCGGACAAGAAAATCCCCACCACCCCGGATCATGTGGCACTCACGCACCTCCGGCCATTCGGCAAGCTGGCGCTCAAAAGCCGAAAGCACTGTCTCTTTCTGGCTATCCAGCCCGATCAGGGCAAAAAATATAATCGGCCAGCCAAGGGCCGTGGCATCCGGCTGGGCATGGTAGCCACGAATAATACCCTCCTCCTCCAGCCGCCGTACGCGCCGGAGACAGGGCGGGGCCGAAATGCCAACACGCCGGGCCAGTTCGACATTGGTCATACGACCATCATCCTGCAGCTCGGCTACGATACGAAGATCAACAGCGTCCAGATCCGTCACCTTATCCGACCCATCCTGTGCAAGATGCAACTCCCAGAAAAGAGTGGCGAGTATATGCCACGCTCCCCGCCATGCCGCAAACTCCTCTCTCAACACTTGCTCAACGCAAACGCACCCGTCATATCCTTTTCTCCAACGTAATCGGAACCACGCCTGCGCGGCATAACTGCACCCGCACTTCTTGCTTTGGGGAACTCTTCTGGCATGACTGAAACCATCACAACCGACCTGCTTGTCATTGGCGCAGGCCCCGCAGGCTATACCGCCGCCATTTACGCGGCCCGTGCCAACCTCTCCCCCGTTCTGGTGGCGGGGCTGCAACCGGGCGGGCAACTGACCATTACAACCGACGTGGAAAACTACCCCGGTTTTGCCAAGGCCGTGCAAGGCCCCTGGCTGATGGAGCAGATGGCCGAACAGGCGCAGAATGTTGGCACCCGCATTGAATACGACATTATTACCGAGGTGGATTTCAGCTCCGGCTCACCCTTCCGTCTGATAGGGGATTCCGGCACGACCTACATCGCGCGTGCCGTCATTATTGCCACGGGCGCACAGGCCCGCTGGCTTGGCCTGCCGAGTGAAAAGCGCCTACAGGGTGGTGGCGTATCCGCCTGCGCAACATGCGATGGTTTTTTCTATCGTGGCAAAAAAGTTGCCGTGGTTGGCGGCGGCAATACGGCCGTGGAAGAAGCCCTGTACCTGACCCACCACGCAGCCCACGTGACCCTGATCCACCGCCGCGACTCCCTGCGTGCGGAAAAAATCCTGCAGGACCGCCTGTTCAACCACCCCAAAATTTCGGTCATATGGAACAGTGAGGTTGCCGATATTCTGGCCACCGGCACGCCAGAAGTGGTCTGCGGCGTGCGCCTGCACAACCTTGTGGACCAAAGCGAAACCACCATTGATATTGACGGCCTGTTCATTGCTATTGGCCATGCCCCGACCACTGGTATTTTCCATGGGCAGATCACCCTCGACGCCGAAGGTTACATTCAAACCACCCCCGGAACGACCCGCACATCCGTACCCGGTGTTTTTGCTGCAGGCGATGTACAGGACAAAATATACCGTCAGGCGGTAACGGCTGCGGGCAGCGGGTGCATGGCAGCCCTGGACGCGGAGCGGTATCTGGCAGAACTGCCCAAAACGTAACGCTGCCCATACCTTGACCACGTGCAGTAATTACTGCACGTAGTAGCTTCGAAAGCATGGTATTGTGCTTTTGTAATTTCAGTCAATTTAGCAGGAGGCGTGCGTGGACTGGGACAAACTCCGGGTTTTCCATGCCGTAGCGGAAGCCGGTTCCTTTACCCACGCGGGGGATGTGCTTAACCTAAGCCAGTCTGCCGTATCCAGACAGATTTCTGCGCTGGAAGATGTTCTTCAGGTGCCCCTATTCCACCGCCATGCGCGTGGATTGATCCTGACTGAGCAAGGGGAAACCTTGCACAAAACGGTTCGGGAAGTGTTCTCCAAACTGGAGATGACACAGACCTTGCTGACGGAAAGCAAGGAAAAAGCCGCAGGCCGCCTACGGGTTACAACCACAACCGGATTTGGTAACTGCTGGCTTATGCCACGACTCCATAAGTTTATGGAGGCCAACCCCGAGATTGATATCTGCCTTATTCTGGAAGACAATGATCTGGATCTGGGTATGCGTGAGGCCGATGTGGCCGTGCGCATGCATGCTCCGCGCCAGCCGGACCTGATCCAGCGCCATCTGGCGGACTTCAATCTGCCAATTTTTGCAGCGCCTCAGTATATTGAGCGCCATGGCATGCCATCCAGCCTGGAAGACATTAAAAACCACCAGTTGGTTCTGTTTGGTGAGCACCACCCGCCGGTAGCCCATATCAACTGGCTGGCCGAAGCAGGGCAGACCAACAACCATAGCCGCCCGGCACGGCTGGAGGTCAACAGCATGGCAGCCATGGCCTCCGCCATAGCTGCCGGTCTGGGCATTGGCTCCATTCCTTCTTATGCTGCCAGCAAATTTCCGGACCTGGTACAGGTTCTGCCTGAAATTACGACCCCGACGGTCGATGCCTATTTTGTCTACCCCGAGGAACTGCGCAGTTCCAAACGGGTAGCCGTCTTCCGTGACTTCCTGATGAGTGAACTCGGCATCCGTTGAGTTTACTCTAACGGTATTTGAAAAACCCCGGCTTTTTCCATACAGGAACAGGCCGGGGTTTTTCTTTTGATACGTACTATACTGTAAAAGCAAACCTGATATTCCCAGAATACAGTTCTTGCAAATAACGAAATATCCTGAAAAATCAGCACTCTATTGCAATATGGCTTTGAACTTTTCTCAAGTCTGGATTGCAAAGATCACAATATTATCAACAAATTGTTATAACCAGAGAAGACATCACTTCAGAATACGCCCCCTTTTACAGATGCAGATACTCGTTTGAACAATGATCGTATATTATTAACCAAATATTACGAATAATTTATACAATTTTATCTCAATATTGAAAAAATCGGCAGGCCATTACGGCACTTTATACCACTCCGGTCTTATTTTTGCTTTTTTGTATATTGGCAGTTCACAACGATTAAATAATTGAGTATGGTTCTTATTATTCACACTGAATTTTTAATTAGGCCTGCCATGAGTGAGATCCAGAACTATTCGCCTCTCCTAGATCTTGTATCCGAGATCGTGTCCGCGCACGTCTCCAACAACCAGACGGACCCTGCTACCATTCCGGCTCTGATCAAGGACGTTTCCAAGCTCTTAAAACGGCTGACCAGCCGCAGAGCGAGCCTGAAAAGCTCCAGCCGGCTGTGCCCGTCAAGCGTTCGGTTTTCCCGGACTATATCGTCTGCCTTGAAGATGGTAAAAAGCTGAAGATGCTCAAGCGGCACCTCCAGAGCGCTTACGGCATGTCCCCCGAGCAGTACCGCGAACGCTGGAACCTGCCTGCGGACTACCCCATGGTTGCCCCCAACTATGCGGAACGTCGTTCCACCCTTGCGCGTGAAATCGGCCTTGGCCGCAAAATCCATGCCGCAGGCGATGAAGACGATACGTCCGGTCGCGCAAAGCGTGGTAAAAAGGCAGCTGCAGTCTAAGATAACATCCTATGCTCTGACGTGTCTGGTATTCTTACCAGACTGTCAGGCATTTTTATCTTGACGCCCTGCCGTGGAGCGCGGAATGCTTGTATCTGTCTGGTACAGATTCAGCCAGACCTCCTATCTCTACCCTAATCGGCAGGGGGCTCCATGACGCGGTCTGAACTTATTGCCATTCTGATTGAAAAAAACCCGCACCTTCAGCTTAGAGAGGCTACGCTGCTGGTGAATACGGTTTTTGGCGGCATAACAAGCAGCCTGGCAGCAGGGAACCGCGTTGAGTTGCGAGGGTTTGGTGCTTTTTCTGTTAAGGAACGGGAGCCACGCCTGGGCAGGAACCCCAAAACAGGGGAACAGGTTCAGGTCAGCAAAAAACTCGTTCCATTTTTCAAAACCGGAAAAGAGCTTCACCAACGCCTGAACAAGGCGGGCTTGGCCTAGCCCGCCTTTATTCTTCCGTAGCGCACTGCTCTGCCTGACCAATGTAATTGGCAGCCAGACGTAAATCCTCCACAAATCGTGCATATTCTCTCTGTCGACTTGCCTCATCTGGCAATCGCAGCAAGTAAGACGGATGCACAGTCACCAGCCCTTGTGTCTCCCCTTCCAGATGGAACAGGCGCGAGCGGGTGGCAGAAATTGTAACCGGCTTTTTTAGAACGCTTTGGGCAGCGGTTACCCCCAGCATAACCAGCAATGCGGGCCGGACCAGACGGCGCTCCGCATCCAGCCATACACGGCAGGCGGCTACATGCTCTGCCTGTGGCTTCTGGTGCAGACGGCGACTCCCTTTCCATACAAAATGGAAATGCTTGACCGCATTGGTGACGTAAACCTGATGGCGCTGCAACCCGGCATCCTGCAGGGCCTTATCCAGCACTTGCCCGGCAGGCCCAACAAAAGGCCGCCCCTGTAGGTCTTCCTGATCGCCCGGCTGTTCACCCACCAGCATGAGCGCAGCGTTTTGTGGCCCCTCACCAAAAACCGTGCGCGATGCAGGCTCCCACAAGGCACAGGCCCGGCAATCCATAGCTCGGCACCCAGCAATGCCAGATTGGGAGCCATGTCCACATCCTTGCGTTGGGGTGGTACTACACTCAGGGCGTAGCCACGCCAGATGCCAGTGCCATCCACCTGCCACTGCACGGCAGCCTCATCCCGCACAACGTCTGTCCCAGCGGCAAAACGCAGCGTATCGCCTGTCCACTCCATACGTCGGTAGGGGGTCACAACCTGCCACGGCCGCACATTACGCTGTGTGCAATAGCGGGCATTCGCCTCCAGAATATAATGCTCGGGAGCACTCTGTAAAATTCCAGAAGCCTGCTGTTGCGCGCTGAAGGCTGAAAAAGCCTCTCTGAACCGCAATGTAGTCGCCCGCACAGCCGCCATGGACTGCCTCAACCATACCAGATCGGGGTCATGCAGATCGGTCAGTTCCAGACCATCATGCGCCAGACGGTACATAATGCGATAAAGGCGCGCAAACCGTTCAGGATCGTGCAGTTGCAAAGCCTGCCCCAGCGCCAATGCAAACCGGCGAGACAGATTCATGACCGGAGCAGGTGCCGGGTACTGGGCTGTGCCCGCGCCGTATTGTTGCGCCGCCCCTATGGACGCGACCGTCCAATGCAGTGCCTCGGGCTCAGTACCCAAGTGAACAAAATACCGGCTTGCGCTGCGCCACGTGGCAAAATCAACCTGATGCGCAAGAACAACCTCAGGCATGCGTTCTCCCTACTTTATCCCGCCCTACGGCGCAGCCGCCCACGAATGCGCGCAAGCATATCGGGCAAGTCCGCTACGCCAAAAGCATGTAAAAGAACCGCATAAAGGGCTGCCCCACCCATGACCATGCCAGTCAGCCAGACGGCTCTGGTCACAAAAATGGCCGGGAGCGTTACAATACTCCCCACGCCCCAGAGACCAAGCCCCATAAAAAGAGCCGCAAGACACACCCGCCCCATGTGCAACAGAGTTGTCCCATACACGACCAGTGCGTTTTTACGCAGCAGCAGCACAACCAGAAACGCTACGTTGACGCACGCCGTAATGCTGCTGGCCAAGGGGGGGCCCGACATGCGTCAGAGGCACCATGAACAGCAGATTAAGCACAAAGTTCAACACAAGCACGCCTATGCCCACGTAAACCGGAGTCCGTGTATCCCCACGCGCAAAAAATGCGGGGGAGAGCACCTTGACCAGAATGAACGCTGGCAAACCTACGGCATAAGCACGCAGGGACTGGGCAGACAAAAGCGCGTCATGCTCGGTAAAAGACCCGTGCCCGAAAAGTACGATCATGATCGGGCCAGCGAGAACCAGCAACCCGGCAACGGCTGGCAGGGTCAGCAGAATAACATATTCCACCGAGCGGTTCTGGGCCCTATGCGCAGCTTGTATATCACCAGCACTCAGGTGCCGAGTTAGCACCGGCAGGAGTGTTGTACCCGCCGCCGCACCAAGCACACCCAGCGGCAACTGGTTGATCCGGTCAGCAAAATACATGAGCGAAACACTGCCCGCAGGCAGCAAGGTGCCAATAATGGTGTCCACGGTCAGATTGATCTGGCCAACGCCACTCCCGATGAGGCCGGGCACCATACGCCGCAACAACTGGCGGATGCGTGGCGTCAGGCGGGGCCATAAGGCATAAGGCCAAACTCCGCCTTCTCGCACGCCCAAGCCAGCAGGCCTAGTTGCACAACGCCCGAAACCGTAACCCCCCATGCTGCGGCATAAGCCACGGTTGGCAAAAACGGAGACGCACCAACAATGGCAAGAATACCCACCACATTGAAGGCCAAATAGGCAGCGGATGCCATGCCAAACCTGTGCAGGCCATTCAAGACGCCTGCCAGCAGAGCCGCCGCACAGATCATAACCAGATAAGGGAAGGTAATACGGCTCAGGCTGACCGCCATGGCATAGCGGTCACCATGCTGTAAAAACCCCGGGGCAATCACCCGCAGAACCTGCGGCATGAACACCTCACCCAGCACACACAAAAACACCAGCCATGCCAGCATGACCCCAAGTGTCCGGCGCGCGAACAGCCGGGCCTCATCGCGCCCCTCCTGCACCATAACGGTGGAGAACATGGGAACAAAGGCTGCGTTAAATGCTCCCTCGCCGAACAGACGGCGAAACATGTTCGGCAGGCGGAAGGCGACCTGATACGCGTCCTGCAGGGGGCCAGCCCCCATGAAGGCCGCCAGAAGCTGGTCTCGTACCAGTCCAAGAATGCGGCTGAGCATGGTCCAGCCGCCAACTGTCAGAAAATTTCTGAGCATGGGATATCCGCTTTGAATGTGCAGGCAAGCAGCGGAACACTAGAGATAAATCTGGAAAAAGATACTGCCAATTACCCACCAACTCCTTGTCCCGCATATGGGTGGGCGCCGGATACGCTATATTATTCACCCACAACACAGTATGCTGCCTACAGAACATAAAGAGCGGTCTGCACAAAACAGAACCATTGGAAAGACACATCGCGCATGCCCAATACGCCCCCATCTTCATTAGTGCCTGCTCACCAGCGTTGTGGCCTTATAAAGGCCAGCCAGCGCTCCAAGCGGGGGCAGGAAATGGCGCGCAGTCTTCTGGCTCTCTTTATTGTGGGTATGGCGCTATACACCATACAGGGCTTTTTACCCGCTCTGGCGTGGGGCGGCGTTTTTGCCATTGCCACATGGCCCCTTTACAGCGGCGCGTGCCGCATGTGGCCCAATGCGGCGCGGGGCACCTTGCTGCCACTCCTGTTTACGGCGGTTATGGCACTTCTATTTGTCATTCCCCTGACCCTGTTCACGCTTGAAGCGATTGGAGAGGCACAGAGTGCTCTGGAATGGCTGGACCATGCCCGTAAATTTGGCGTCCCGGTCCCAGAGGTTCTTCAACAGTTACCTCTGGGGGCCACAACCGTTACGCATCTGTGGGAGACGCATCTGTCCAACCCGCGTGATGTCTCGGGCCTGCTGGGAGCGCTGGACAACAAGGGTGTTATGGTTACGCGCGCACTCGGGAGCCAGATCGCGCACCGGGGTACGCTGTTCTGCTTTTCTATTCTGACCCTGTTTTTTCTCTACAAGGATGGTGTCTCGGTCATTCGTCAGTGCCGCGTTGCTTCAAGCCGGGCATTTGGCCGCAGGGGGGAAAGTATAGCCCGCCAGATTGTGGCTTCCATCCATGGTTCCGTGCAGGGGCTGGTTCTGGTCGGCATTGGCGAAGGCGTGCTGATGGGCCTTGTCTACCTTTTTGCCCATGCGCCACACCCTGCCCTGTTTGGCGTCATGACTGCCGTTGCCGCCATGATCCCTTTTTGCGCCATGATCGCCATTAGCCTTGTGTCCCTGCTTATTCTGGTCTCAGGCGCATCTGTTGCGGCCATTGTGACGTTCTGCATTGGTGCAACGGTTATTTTTGTCGCTGATCACTTTGTCCGCCCCACCCTGATCGGAGGCACCACCAAGCTACCATTCCTGTGGGTGCTGCTTGGTATTTTAGGGGGGGCAGAAATGTGGGGGTTGATTGGCCTGTTTATTGGCCCTGCTGCCATGGCCGCCCTCAACCTGATCTGGCGGCGCTGGACATACGGAAATAATGCAGAAGTCTGAAAAGACTTTTGCATTTCCTCCCCCAAGAGGGGTTACTTAGCATTCACATTTTCAGAAAGAATATCGGGCAGGCGGGATTCGAACCCACGACCCCCAGTCCCCCAGACTGATGCGCTACCAGACTGCGCTACTGCCCGTTAAGTGTGAGGGGTATGTAGCAGCCCCTTAGGCAGGGAGCAACCCACTCAAACTGTTTTTTTTGCCTTTTTTATCAATCAGGCCAAAATCTTGCGGCGCATGGCCTCCAGCTCAACCAGCACATCGGCCAGGTCGGCGCGCAAACGGATATTCTGTCCCATAACTGCAACCAGCGCTTCTTCCAGACCAGCCTCAATAGCAGCTGGCAGTTCGGCGGCTACAGCCTCAATCTGCTGGTAATCCCCAGTTATCGAGTCTTCGATAGCGGGGTGTGCTACCGGGGCGTCCACCAGCACAGTGGCATCCTCTTCCTCCACACCGCCCAAAGCCCCGGATGACGGAACACTGGCCAGAGTTCCGTCACGCAGCAGGCGCTGTACACCTTTAACGGTGTAACCCTGATTATAGAGCAGGTCAGCAATGCGACCGAGCAGCACGACATCATCAGGCCTGTAATACCGCCGCCCGCCCCCTCTCTTCAGGGGACGTACCTGCTGAAACTGCGTCTCCCACAAACGCAGGGTATGTTGGGGAACATGCAGTTCATCCGCAACTTCACTAATTGTCCGGAATGCGTGGGGGCCTTTTTCCATACTGCCCGACTCCAGAGCCTCCAGGCCAGAATCTGGCACGTCATACTCGTCGTCATGGGGAATGGATGTGCCATCAATCGTCATACTCGACTCCCGGCTCTGTCTCCTCATGGTTGACTTCGCCTCTTAGCAACTGGCTGGAGCGAAACACCAGAACGGAGCGGGGAAGAATAGGCACTTCCTCCCCTGTTTTGGGGTTGCGCCCGCAGCGCTGCCCCTTTTTACGGACTGAGAACGTGCCAAAACCGCTGATTTTGACACTTTCGCCCCGTTCGAGCGCCTGCATGACTGTCTCCAGAACATCTTCTAGGAGCACAGACGACTCTTTACGAGACAACCCTACCTGCTGATAGATCTGCTCTATCAAAGATGCACGTGTGACAGTTTCCATGTGAAGAAAGGTAACACGCCTGTGCGGCGCGTCAATTCATTCACAATGATGTCACCTGTCTGTTATCAGCCGGTTACAGGCGTACCAGCACAGAACCCCAGGTCAAACCGCCCCCCAGAGCCTCCATCAGCACCAGTTCGCCTTTCTGAATCCGGCCATCACGCACGGCTTCATCCAGCGCAAGAGGAATGGAAGCGGCTGAGGTATTGGCGTGCCGGTCAACAGTCACAACTACACGCTCGGCAGGCAGGCCCAGCTTTTTGCCCACACCTTCAATAATACGGATATTGGCCTGATGCGGCACAAGCCAGTCCACATCCGCGTAGCTCAGCCCTTCTGCCTGAAGAGCTTCGTCCACGGAGGAGGACAGTTTGGCAACGGCATGGCGGAACACATCGCGCCCGCTCATTTTCAGGTGTCCACTTTTATCTGGCTGGCCGACTGCGCCGTCCACGTACAACAGGTCACCCGTTGTACCATCGGAGTGCAGATGGGTGGACAGAATCCCCCGCGCACCGGATTCGTCATCAGAGGCGGAGACGACAACGGCCCCTGCCCCATCACCGAACAGGACGCAGGTGCCCCTGTCCTGCCAGTCCACAATGCGCGAATACACCTCGCTGCCAATAACCAGCGCGTTGCGTACCTGCCCGGAGCGAATAAAGGAATCCGCTGTTGCCAGTGCAAAAATAAACCCGGAACAGGCGGCGGCAATATCAAACCCAAACCCGTGGGTCATGCCCAGAGCAGCTTGAATACGCACTGCTGTTGCGGGAAAAGCCTGATCGGGGGTGGATGTAGCCACCAGCACCACATCAATATCATCAGCACTCAGCCCGGCGTAGTCGAGCGCGCGACGCGCGGCCTCGGCCCCCATGCTTGTCGCGCTGTCATCCGGGCCAGCCAGATGGCGGCGGGTAATGCCGGTGCGGGTTTTTATCCACTCATCCGATGTGGCCAGCCTGGTCGCCAGCTCTTCGTTCGTGACAACTCTTTCTGGCAGAAATCCACCAAAACCCACCAGAAGCGAACGTTTCGCCATGACCGTTCTTTCATTATCCGCCAGTACAAACCGCTCTGCGGCCTGCACACGCAATACATTCGTTCCGTCTATTCAGGAAACCGGGAGGGCTGGTGCGCAGTCTTCCTCCACCTGAGGACGCATCAACAACGCCCCCATATGGGCAAGGCGCTCACGAATGCTTTCGTTAAAACCATGCGTGACCATATCCATGGCCACATCGACCGCAGCGGCAAAGCCCTCGGCATCCGTGCCGCCATGAGATTTGACCACCACACCATTCAGGCCCACAAAAACGGCACCGTTATAACGGCGTGGGTCCAGCCATTCCTTCATCCGCTCCAGTCCGGGGCGGACGAGCAGATAACCAAGGCGGGAAATAATCCCGTGCTGGAACACCCGGCGCAAAAGGGTTGTGGCCATTTTAAGCACACCCTCGCCGGTTTTCAGCGCAACATTGCCTGTAAATCCGTCAGTAACCACAACGTCTGTGGTACCAGCGGTAATATCATGCCCCTCCACAAAACCGTGGTACTGTGAGGCAAGAGGACTTTCGCGCAGGATTTCAGCCGCCACGCGCAGTCTTTCATCACCCTTGAGTTCTTCCGCGCCAATATTGAGCAGGCCTATGGTTGGCGCAGGCAGCCCCAGCACGGACTTGGCAAACGCCTCGCCCATAACCGCGAATTCCACCAGATTGCGCCAGTCGCAGGCCACATTGGCCCCGAGGTCGAGCATGACAACATCGCCCTTGATGGTCGGGCTGATGGCGGCCATGGCCGGGCGGGATATGCCGGGCAATGTTTTGATAACAATTTTGGCCAAAGCCAGCATGGCGCCACTGTTGCCTGCGGACACAACCCCCTGGGCGCGCCCACTGGCCACGGCATCCATGGCAAGTCGCATGGAGGACTGACGCATCCGCAATGCGGATGTTGGCTTCATGTCCATGGAGACGGACACATCCGTATGCCACACCGTGCATATGGACGCAGCCTTGGGATACTTCGCCAGCAAAGGCAGCAGGCGCGCTTCATCCCCGATCAGAAGCACCTTGATATTGCGGTGCCGTTCGGCGGCAACGGCAAGCCCGGCAACAACCACTTCTGGAGCCCCATCACCTCCCATCCCATCCACGGCAAGGTTGAACACCTCGTCCGGATCGGAAGGAAAACTTTCTGGAATCTCGGTCTTGCTCATGCCTGCTTCTCTGCCATGCCGCAGATGCCTTACCCCCCATTACCCCGCGTGCTACGGATGCAGCACGCGTTAACTCACGCCTGAAAAAATCAGGCGCGAACGGCGACCTTGAGTGCCTTGCCTGCTGCAATCACTTCACGCCCGTCATAATGACCGCAGTGACTGCAAACATTGTGGGGGCGCTTCAGTTCGCCACAGTTGGAACATTCAGCATGAGCTTCTGCGCGCAGAGCTTCATGCTGCGACGCATGCCACGACGTGAAGGCGAGGTTTTCTTTTTGGGTACAGCCATAAGCCCAGCCCCTTCTCATAAAAATGGTTTGAACAACACGCCTGACCACGCATTCACGCACCCAGACGACATAACAGGTTTAACACCAGCACTGAGCCGCGGCCTCTAGCAGACAGCAAGCGTTTTCGCAAGCAATCCTAAAAGAAAACCCCACAGACGCGCATGAGCGGTTATGCGTTTCCGCCCCGCCAGCGCGCCAGACCGGCAAACGGACTGGCCTTTTTCTCGGCCTCTTCCTCAAGGCCAAGACGATCTGCCTCCTCCTCATCCATGATCAGACCGGGAGGGAGAGCAACATCCGGCGCATGAGGATAAGGCTCCAGATCAAGGGCAAACTGCTCAACAACAGCTTCCCCCAGATCAATGTCCTGCCCGTCATACGGAATTTCATCAATCGCGTCCATATCGGGCACGTCGGGCTCCACAAACTGTGCTGCGGGCACAAAGCGAACAACAAACGATCCGGCCATCATGTCCTCAAACGCTTCCATGCTGACAACGCAGGTCTGCGTAAAATGGACGGCCATTGCCCCTTCGGCCGTAACAACGCCCCGACCATCATCTTTAAGCCGGTAGCGGCAGCGGAGCATGGCCACATCCTGCAACCCCAGCCGCCGGGCCACTTTGCTGCATTCATCCGGCGTGGCTTCCACAGTCATATCCGTACCCAGCATTCCGATTCGGCGCACGGCCAGAGGGCGAAAAAATTCTGGTTTTTCGGTCATGGAAGTCTCCTGATGTAACGCTGAAACACGCAGACGGGGCACACTCGGGACAAAGTGCCTGCTCACCGTGCACACAATCTACCACACAAGCGTGACTTTATGGAGTAAGGACTGATAGATGGAGCCAACAAAGCCCGTATTTTTGCCATTCAGCAATTGACGCCTCGCAAGCGTTGGGGCATCGGACAGAAATGGCCGTTGCCAGTTGGATGACGATCATGGATCACAATCTTACGCTTGGGACACCCTGACCAGATGACGCCGCCACGCACGAACAAGATGACGCGCCTTAAAAGTGCCTGTGGGGCGCTCGCCACCGTTCTTGTGCTTTCTGGCTGTCAGGTTTTTGGCCCCACCCCAACGCCGCGTGGTTCCATTCTTGAGCCGGAAGAATACGGCCAGCTTGAACCCGGCACCAGCACCCGCGCTGACGCGCTGGACGTTATGGGCTCCCCCACGACCAAAGGCGCTTTTGACGATAACACGTGGATTTACATTTCCATGACCACCCATCTGGTGCCCATGGATTTTCCCGGCGTTATCAAACAGGATCTTGTTGTTCTCAAGTTCAACAATGCTGGAACGCTGGAAAGCATGCGCACGCTCAGCCGCAAGGACGCCAAGCATGTTGCCATGATCCAGCAGATTACCCCCACGCCGGGCACCAAAATTAACGCACTCCAGCAGATTCTGGGTAATGTCGGGCGCTATAACCCGATGCAGAACATGATGGGCTCAGGTGCTGCTGGTGGGCAGGGCGGCATGTTCAACAGCAACTCCGGCCCCGGTCACTTTGGTTCGGGCAACTCGCTGTAACATACAGCCGCAGGCTGGCATGACCGGCTAGTCCGGCAGGTACAGCCTGACGCGCAACCCACCTTCGGGCGCACTTTCCAGCTCCATTTCCCCGCCATGTGCACGCACGATATCGCGTGCAATGGTCAGGCCCAGCCCCGTGCCACCACCGTGCCCGCTTTCAAACGCACGCAGCACCTTTGCACGCCGCTCTGGCGGAATGCCGGGCCCGTTATCATCCACCACAATGCTCACCCCACCCGCCACTGCGCGAGCACTCAGCACAACACTGGCACCGTGTCTGCGGGCATTATCAAACAGGTTCCCCAGCGCGCGGCGCATGGCATCCGGGCGCATGTGCGCAAAAAGCCCCGGCTCCACCACTACGGCGCGCACATGCACATTGGCACGACGCGCGGCGGCCACCACATCCTCCAAAAAAGGCTGCACCTCAACGCGCTGCACACTCTCCGACCCCTCTCCACGGGCAAAAGCGAGGTAGCTGTCGATCATATGTTCCATTTCGGCAATATCACCGATCATCTCGTTCAGGTCCTCGGTCATGACTTCGGCACATACCGCCCCTTCCCGCGGCATCATGGCCAGAGAGAGCCTCAAGCGGGTCAACGGGGTGCGCAGATCGTGCGAGACACCCGCCAGAACGCCCGTACGTTGCGCCACAAAGCGGGTAATCCTGTCCTGCATGCGGTTAAAGGCCACAGCAGCCTTACGCACCTCCTGCGCGCCTGCGGGGCGTATGGGGCCAATGTCGCGCCCCATGCCAAACTGCTCCGCCGCCAGAGCCAACTGCCGGATGGCGCGCACCTGATTGCGCATGAACAGCCCGGCAATTGTAAACAGCAGCAGGGTGCTGCCCACGGTCCATGCGACAAATAGCCATATCTGCCCCATATCCAGCCGTTTACGCGGTGTATCAATCTCCAGCACCCCATCGGGTAGCTGAATGTAAATACGCACCGTGTGGTGAAAATGCCGCCAGCTGATAAAAAACGGGTAGCTGATTGCCTGACGAAGGGAGCGCACAAGGTCATCATCCATCGGGCCCAGAACATGCGTGGACCCGACGCGGGAGAGTTTTGCCCCCGGTCGCCAGATTTCTATGAGCTGCAACTGCTCACGCGCCTGCGCGACAAACCATTCCTTGTCCGCCGGGTTCTTCAGGCGTTCCAGCGCGTTGAGAGAGAGAACGATTTCCGCCGTAACAGAACTGGTCAGCCGCCGGGACACAACTCCGAGAAAATTACCGTAATACAGCTCAAGCGCTATGCCCTGCGTAATCAGCAGCGGAAAAAGAACAATCAGCAGCGACCGCCCCAGCAGGGAGCGCGGCAGCACGCGCCTGACCGATTTTTCCACCCGGAGCGCGCGCCACCGCTCCCGCGGAAAAAGGCGGAACCCCTTGCGCGCGCCCATACTGGCTTACAAACCCGGCTTGAGCACGTAGCCCCGCCCACGCACCGTATGCAAAAAGCGCGGCTCACGCGGGTCGGGTTCTATGCAGCGGCGCAGGCGCGTAACCTGCACATCCACCGCGCGCTCGCCAATTTCGGTCATGTCCAGAGCTTTGGCTATGTCTTCACGCGTGAAGGTTTCGTTCGGTTTACGCGCCAGGACGCACAGCAGGGCCGCCTCTCCACCGGTCAGGTGGACATTGCCCTCAGGGCCGCTGAGCAGCAGCCTTACAGGATCAAACTCCTTGTCACCCAACCGGACAATACGCAGGTTATCCGTGGGCGGCGGGGGCTGGTGCCGCCTAAGGTGCGCCTTGAGCCGCAACAAAAGCTCCCGTGGCTCAAACGGTTTGCCCAGATAATCATCCGCGCCCGCCTCCAGCCCGGTAATGCGGTCCTCTGGCTCCCCCCTGGCGGTCAGGAGCAAAATGGGCAGGTCCTGCCCGGACTCGCGCAGGGCACGGGTCAGTTCCAGCCCGTTCTCTCCCGGCATGGTCACATCCAGTACAAGGGCATCGGGCTGAATACCCTCCAGCGTATGCCGTGCCTCGGTCGCATTGGCTGCAACACTGACCCTAAACCCATGCTCGAACAGATAGCGCTGGAGCAGGCGACGCAGGCGCGGGTCATCATCCACCACCATGACGTGGGATGCGACCTCAGCCTCGGTGCCTGTTACATGCTCAGACATATCAACGCCCTTCCCTTCGTCCTGCGCCCTCTTCGCTCAGCAGCTCCCTGCTATGCTCGGACAACATACCCCCTATAACACGCCGAAAACCTTCCACCGCAGCACCTCCTGCCTCCCGGTAGGCAGCGACCAGCCTCTGGCGGATAACGGCAAACAGTCGGGCTTCGGCCGCCTTGCCCTCGGGGCTTAAACAGAGCAGCTTCTGCCGTCTGTCCTGCCGCCCTACGCTGCTCTGGAGGTAGGCTCGCGCGTCCAGCTCCTGCAATGTGCGCCCCAGACTCTGCTTGGTCACACCCAGAATATCCTGCAAACGGCTGACCGGAATGCCCGGACTAAAAGCCAGCACCTGCAACACACGGTAATGCGCACGGCCCAGACCATCCTCCTCCAGCACCGGTGCTACAGCTTCCGCCATATCCCGCGCAGCCAGAAACATAAGCGTTTGCGCCAGCCTCAGGCTTTCCTCGCGCAGAAAAAGCAGGTCAGAGCCTGCCCGTTCATGAGATGAGGGCATGGCCATGGCTGTGCCTACCCTGCCACGGTTTCTGGTTTCGCCGTCGCCACGCCAAAGCGGGCCTTGAGCCGCCCGATGCGCAGCACATCGGCCAGTCGCCTGTCCACAAATGCCTCAAAACCGGCAGAATCGCTCCCCCGGCTCAGCCAGTACAGAAAAACCGACGCATACAGCCCGCCCAGTGTCAGCCTTTTGCTCACATACGTCAGGCCCGTCGAATCATCCTGAGCGGCCTGCCATATGGCGTTGACCGTACGCACCCATGACCGGCGAAAAGCCTTTTGCCCCCGTATGGACATGAACACCGCCATCCCCCGCTGCGCGGCAAGACGCCGCTGCTCGTCGGGAGGAAGGCGCAGCAGAATGGCCTGTCGGACCCTCTGGCTCAGTCTGGGCTCAAATGTGTCCTGCATGGCTTCAAGCATGGTGCGGTCACACAGGTCGGACCATGCCTCCACCATTTCCACCACCCCTGCGGGGAACAGAAGGTCTGCATCCGGCCCGGCTACGGACCGGGAGCGTGTGCATGCTCCACCCGCACTCCCCCGCAACAGCCGCAAGCTTGCGCAAGGCCGCGTCGCGCTCCACATCCCGCTCCATGGGGGCTGGCATAACGCCCGCAGCCAGCGTGGCCACCGCCAGAGAAAGTGCCTGTTCCAGTTTTCCCGGCAGTACGCTCATGCTTTTACCCCATACCGTGTGATTTCCGCCTCAAAACCAAAGCGGGCCATATCCGTCATACGCATGGGATAGAGGATTCCGTCCAGATGATCCATTTCATGCTGCATGACATTGGCGCAAAAGCCTGAAGCCACACCCTCCACCCGTGTGCCATGCTCATCCCACCCGCTATAGCGCACACGGCGGTAACGCGGGACCTCCCCCCTAAAGCCGGGAATGGACAGGCATCCCTCCAGCCGTGGCATCATCTCCGTGCCATCGGGCGCGATCGTGGGGTTTATCAGCACCTGCACGGGGCGGGGCGGGTCATCCTCCCCTTCACTGCGTGCTGGTGGAACAGAATAGAGGAATATCCGCAAAGGCACATATACCTGCGGGGCGGCAAGCCCTACCCCCCCGCTCTGGGTCAGGGTTTCGCGCATGTTCTGCAACAAATCCCTGAT
Source organism: Acetobacter okinawensis JCM 25146 (assembly GCF_000613865.1). Taxonomy (GTDB): domain Bacteria; phylum Pseudomonadota; class Alphaproteobacteria; order Acetobacterales; family Acetobacteraceae; genus Acetobacter; species Acetobacter okinawensis. Next base: position 30,873 of record NZ_BAJU01000005.1, on the reverse strand, counting down.
CTGCGGCGCATTCATATCCTCCACCTCAGCCGCGCGCTGCAACAGAACCGGGTGGCCCATACGGGCAATAGCAAGAACCGACATGCTGTTTGTTGTCCTGTTTTTATGCACAACCACAATAAAACACACGGAAGTGCGGTTCTGATACGCAAGAACGAATTGTATCTTGTCTTAAGGCCGTGTTATAGAGACCGCCAACAGTGGAATCGGCAGCCCGGAAGGGTAACGCGGATCTCCTTCCATAATGGCTTCCCAAAAACCGGGTTACCGGATTTTTTTGAAACAGGGGTTAGTGACCAAGTGCACGTTCTAGTCCGTGACAACAATGTCGATCAGGCTCTTAAAGCGCTCAAGAAAAAAATGCAGCGCGAAGGCATCTTCCGTGAAATGAAACTGCGTCGGCACTTTGAAAAGCCGTCCGAACGCAAAGCGCGTGAAGCGGCTGAAGCCGTACGCCGCGCACGCAAAATGGAACGGAAGCGTCTGGAACGCGAAGGCTTCTAATTCAGCCTCCTCCTGTTTTGCAGGCATAAAAGGTCGGTTACCCGCTGGGTACCGGCCTTTTTGTTTGCCCATACCTCCCCTGCCCCACAGCTTTTGTTCTAGCAGGCATTAAAAAAGCCGCCACGCAATGTGTGGGCGGCTTTTTTTGAACAGTATTTTAACCAGTTTTAGCTGGCCTGAAGCTTGTCCAGCTCACGCACAATGGCTTCGCCCATAACGGACGTGCCAACACGGGCCATCCCTTCGGCCATAATGTCCGCCGTACGCAGGCCACTGGCCAGCACGTTGGAGACGGCCTGCTCAATCATATCCGCCTCGGCCTGCATGTTCAGCGAATAACGCAGCAGCATGGCAAAGGAGAGAATCTGCGCAATCGGGTTGGCAATACCTTGGCCTGCAATATCTGGCGCACTGCCATGAATTGGCTCATACAGCGCCGGGCGGCGACCATCGGCCTGCTCTGCCCCCAGTGTGGCGGAAGGCAGCATGCCAAGGCTACCTGTGAGCATGGAGGCAAGGTCGGACAGGATGTCCCCAAACAGGTTGCCCGTTACCAGCACGTCAAACTGGCGCGGGTTGCGCACCAGCTGCATGGCGCAGTTATCGGCCAGCATGTGGGAGAGTTCCACATCAGGGAACTCGCGGGCGTGCACATCGGTCACGACCTCTTTCCACAGCAGCCCGCTTTCCATCACGTTGCATTTTTCTACCGAGCACACGCGGTTGTCACGCTTGCGGGCCAGATCGAATGCAACGCGGGCAACGCGCTGGATTTCCGATGTGGTGTACACTTCGGTATTGATGCCACGCTTGGAACCATCGGGCAGGGTTTCAATCCCGCGCGGGTTGCCAAAGTAGATGCCCCCTACCGTCTCACGCACGATCATAATGTCCAGACCGCGCACAACGTCGGGCTTGAGCGTGCTGCTGTCCACCAGTGCGTCAAACACCTTGGCGGGACGCAGGTTGGCAAACAGCCCCAGCTCCTGACGCAGCTTGAGGATGGCCACCTCGGGGCGCTTGTCAAAACCGACATGCCCCCATTTGGGGTCCCCCACCGAGCCAAACAGCACGGCGTCTGCCGCCCATGCTTTCTCAATCACTTCATCACGGATAGGCACGCCGTATTCGGCCAGAGACGCACCGCCCACCAAGTCTTCGGTCAGTTCAAACGTCAGGCCACGATTTTTTTCCAGCCATGCAATAATCCGGCCGACTTCACGCACAACCTCGGGGCCGATGCCATCTCCGGGCAGGACAAGAAGTTTAACGGGCTGCTTGGGGTCTGTCATAGCGGTGCTCCGTATGGGTCTGTTCAGTCAAAATGAATGGTCGGCAGCCAGGACTTGTCCTGATCGAGCCGTTTTTCAAACGTCGCAATACTGGCTTCATGGTTCAGGGTCTGGCCAATATCATCCAGCCCTTCGAGCAGCAGGTGCTTGCGGAAGGCGTCAATCTCAAACGGGACTTCCTCCCCATCCGGGCGAATAACCACCTGACGCGGCAGGTCCACCGTAAGACGCGCATTGCTGCCCATCTGGGCATCGCCCATCAGCTCATCGCAGATCTCCCGCGGGAGACGAATGGGCAGGATGCCGTTCTTGAAGCAGTTGTTAAAGAAAATATCGGCAAAAGACGGCGCAATCACGCAGCGGATACCAAAATCCAGCAACGCCCATGGCGCATGCTCGCGCGAGGAGCCGCAACCCAGGTTGTCGTACGTGACCAGAATCTCGGCTTTGCGCCAAGGCTGCTGGTTGAGCACAAAGTCCGGGTTTTCCGTGCCATCGGGCAGGTAGCGCATGGCGTCAAACGCATGCTTGCCAAGACCCGTGCGCTGGGTGGTTTTAAAACCGGGCCGGAATGATCTTGTCCGTATCAATATTGGCTTCCGGCAGAGCCGCAGCAACAGCAGACAGCGTGACAAACTTTTCCATTATGCCAGTTCCCTCACATCGGTCAGGCAACCCGTGACTGCGGCAGCCGCAGCCATGGCGGGGGAGAGCAGATGCGTGCGCCCACCCGGCCCCTGCCGCCCTTCAAAATTACGGTTGGAGGTGGATGCGCAACGCTGGCCGGGGGTCAGGCGGTCAGGTTCATGCCAAGGCACATGGAGCACCCGGCCTCCCGCCATTCAAACCCCGCATCCAGAAAAATACGGTCCAGTCCTTCTTCCTCGGCCTGACGTTTGACGTTGCCCGAACCGGGAACGATCATGGCGCGCACACCCGGAGCAACCTTGCGCCCTGCGGCAATCTGGGCCGCCATGCGCAGGTCTTCTATCCGGCTGTTGGTGCAGGAACCGATAAACACTACATCCACAGGCGTGCCAGCAATTTTCTGCCCGGCCTTGAGCCCCATGTAGTCAAGCATGCGCTGCATCTGGGCTTTTACAGCCTCGTCCGTTTCCTGCGCAGGGTCGGGCACAGTATCGGTAATGGCCAGAACCGTCTCGGGGCTGGTGCCCCATGTCAGGGTTGGGCCAATGTCTTCTGCCCGCAAGGTCACTTCACGGTCAAAATGCGCGCCCTCGTCAGATGCAAGGGTCTTCCAGTACGCCACAGCCTGATCAAAGGCCTCGCCCTTGGGGGCGAAGGGGCGGTTGCGCACGTATTCAAACGTGGTCTCATCCGGGGCCACCAGACCTGCGCGAGCTCCGGCCTCGATCGCCATGTTGCAGATGGTCATGCGGCCTGCCATGTCCAGCCCACGAATGGCCGAACCGGCAAATTCTATAACGTGGCCCGTGCCACCAGCCGTGCCAATGTGGCCGATAATGGCCAGCATGATGTCCTTGGCCGAAACGCCTGCTCCGGGCGTGCCTTCCACGTTTACACGCATGTTCTTGGCCGGGCGTTGCAGAATGGTCTGCGTTGCCATGACATGCTCGACCTCGGACGTGCCGATGCCAAATGCCAAAGACCAAGTGCGCCATGCGTGGAGGTATGCGAGTCACCGCACACAATGGTCATCCCCGGCAGGGAAATACCCTGCTCCGGCCCAACCACATGCACAATGCCCTGATTGGAAGACAGGAGCGGAAAATAAGGAACACCAAATTCCTTCACATTGCGTTCGAGCGTTTCGATCTGGTTGCGGCTTTCCGCTTCCTCAATCGGCTGGCTCCGGTCGGATGTGGGCACGTTATGGTCCACAACGGCCACGGTCCGCTCCGGATGACGCAGTTTGCGCCCGGCCAGACGCAGCCCCTCAAACGCCTGTGGGCTGGTGACCTCATGGACAAGGTGCCGGTCGATATAAAGAATGGAGGTGCCGTCCGGAAGGGTTTCCACGACATGATCGTCCCAGATCTTGTCGAACAACGTACGCGCAGCCATGCGCATCCTCCTTACCTTTATATCTGTGTCAACAGCACGGAATAGCTGCTGCACACACCCTGTTTATCACAAAGACCCGACTGGCCACAGACCAGTCGGGTTCACACAAGCCATGTCTGGCATCGTGCCCAAAAGCCTTGTGGCTTTTAGCCTGCTGCTGCCGGAGCAACAACGTCACGCGGACGTTCTGCAATACGGGCAGACTTACCGCTACGGCCACGCAGGTAGTACAGCTTTGCGCGACGCACTTTACCACGACGCACAACCTTGATTTCGGCCACGGTCGGGGCATACAGCGGGAACACGCGTTCCACACCTTCGCCGTTGGAAATCTTGCGCACCGTAAAGTTGCTGTTCAGGCCCTTGTTGGAGCGGGCGATCACAACGCCTTCGAATGCCTGAAGACGAACGCGCTCGCCTTCCTTGACCTGCACGGAAACACGCACGGTGTCACCTGCATCAAAAACGGGCACTGCGCGTGCGGCTGTCAGACGTTCAATTTCTGCAGCTTCGTACTGCTGGATAATGTTCATATCGGTATCCTTCTCAAACCCCTAGGTCTGCCTGTGTGGCCCCGCCCACAGCTTCAGTCCTGTTTCCATTCTTGCGAGCCAGCCAGGCAGACCACAGATCCGGCCTTCTTTCCCGCGTTGTCTCTTCAGCCTGCGCCTGCCGCCACCGTGCTATGGCGGCATGGTTGCCCGAAAGCAGAACTTCCGGCACCTCATGCCCATCCCATACGGCCGGACGGGTATAATGTGGGTACTCAAGCAGCCCGTCGGAAAAACTTTCCTCAACGCCGCTCTGTTCACTCCCCATTACACCGGGGAGCAGACGCACACACGCATCCAGCAGAACCAGAGCCGCAGTTTCCCCACCCGAGAGGATATAATCCCCGATGGAAACCTGCTCGACACCCCGCGCCTGCAAAAAGCGCTCGTCCACTCCTTCAAACCGACCGCACAGCAGCATGACACCCGGCCCTGCCGCATAACGCCGCACGTCGGCCTGCGCTAATGGGCGCCCCCGTGGCGTAAGATATACACGCGGAATGTTGGCACCGGCCTGTGTTGCCGCAAGAGCAGCATCCGCCACATCCGGGCGGATTACCATACCTGCACCACCACCAAACGGCGTATCATCCACAGCGCGATGGCGGCCCAGACCATGCTCACGCAGGTCTTCGGTACGGCATGACCACACCCCGTTCTCCAGCGCACGCCCTGCAAGGGACTGCCCCAAAGGCCCCGGAAACATGTCCGGGAAGAGTGTGACAACGGTGGCCTGCCAGCTCATGCTGGCACCCCCGTCTGCCGCTTGCCAACGCCACGCCCTTCTTCCCCCGCAATTTCCTCGGGACGAACAATCACAACGCTCCGCTCATCCAGCCGCACTTCCGGCACGCAGGCCTTGGTGAAGGGGATAAGGGAACCATCGCTCAGTTCAAGGCTGGCACCGGCACCGTAATCATGCACCATGATGACACGCCCCAGAGAAAGACCTTTTTCGAACGCTTCCATACCGATCAGATCGGCGTGGTAGAATTCCTCTTCCTCTGGCTCAGGCAGGCTGGAGCGCGGCACATACAGGCGGGTATTCACCAACGCCTGCGCCGCAGTCCGGTCCGCCAGCGGCTTACCATCCGCGTCTTTTATCTCGGCAACGCCATCCGCGCCGCACCAGCGCAGCGACCATGTACGACCCTGCGTATCCTGCAGAACCGCATAATCCTCCAGCGCCGCAGCGTCTGCCGCGTAGGAATGCACGCGCACAAGGCCGCGCACTCCATGCGGTTTACCCACAACACCAATCAGGATCAGGTCAGGCTGCATGGCTGATTCGGTTCAGCTCAGGCTGCGGCTTCTGCTGCTTTAGCGGCAGCGGCTGCACGTTCCTGTGCCTTCTTCTTCGGAGCAGACTGCTTGGGCTGCTCGTTGTAGCTCGGCTTGGCGATCAGGCCAGCGTTACCAAGGAAGCGTGCGACACGATCGGTCGGCTGCGCACCCTGGGAGAGCCAGTGCGTGATCCGCTCGCTGACCAGACGCACGCGTTCAGCATGGTCAGACGGCAGCATCGGGTTGTATGCACCCACTTTTTCAATAAAGCGGCCATCGCGCGGGCTGTGGCTGTCGGCCACAACAATGTGGTAGTAAGGACGCTTCTTGGCACCAGCGCGGGCAAGACGAATTTTAACACTCATTCGGAATACTCCAGACCGAAAAACAAAACCCGGAAAACTTAGGCAGAAACAGGCCGCATCAGCGGAAGGGAGAACCGCCGGGACCACCCGGAGGACCTCCACCCATTCCCTTAGGCATGAGCGCAGACATTCCCTGGCGCATGAGACCTTTCACGCCCAGTTTGTTAAAACGCTTCATCATGGTGGACATCATGTCGAACTGCTTGAGCAGCTTGTTGACGTCCTGAACTGTTGTCCCCGACCCTGCGGCAATACGCTTTTTGCGCGATGCCTTGATGATCCCCGGCGCGCGGCGCTCACCACGGGTCATGGAACCGATAATGGCCAGATGCGTCTTGAGGACGGACGTATCAAGGTCCTTGTCCCCCAGCGCTTCCTTGACCTTACCCATACCCGGCAACATTCCCAGAATACCGGAAATGGAACCAAGCTTGTTGATCTGGCGGATCTGGGATGCGTAGTCATCCAGATCAAACTTGCCAGCCATCATGCGCTGGGCCAGACGCTCGCCTTCCTCGTGGTCCAGCGTATCGGCCGCTTTTTCCACAAGACCGGCAATATCGCCCAGACCCAGAATACGGCCAGCCACACGCTCGGGATGGAATTCATCCAGCGCGTCCAGCTTTTCGCCCGAACCGGTCAGCTTGATGGGCGCGCCGGTAATAGCCTTCATGGACAGGGCCGCGCCGCCGCGCGCATCACCGTCCATACGGGTCATGACAACACCGGTCACGCCCACGGCCTCGTTAAACGCTTTGGCGGTGTTCACCGCGTCCTGCCCGGTCATGGCGTCCACAACCAGCAGTGTTTCTGCCGGGTGTGTTACATCCCTGATCTGGCGGACTTCCTCCATCAACGCTTCGTCAATGGACAGACGACCCGCCGTATCAAGGATAACGACGTCATACCCTTCCTTACGCCCGACATCGAGCGCGCGCAGGGCGATTTCCACCGGCGCCTGCCCTGCGATAATGGACAGGGAAGTAACACCCGCCTGCTGCGCAAGCTGGGCAAGCTGCAACTGGGCGGCGGGGCGCTGGGTATCGAGCGAGGCCAGAAGCACTTTTTTACGCTCACGCGTAGAAAGGCGCAGGGCCAGCTTGCCCGAAGTTGTAGTCTTACCAGAACCCTGAAGCCCGACCATAAGCACAGGCACGGGCGGAATGGCGCTCAGGTTAAGCGGGGCAACACCCGCACCACCGAGCGCATCGATCAGGGCATCGTTAACAATCTTGGCGACTGCCTGACCGGGGGAAATGCTTTCGAGCACCTCATGGCCGACTGCGCGCTCTTTAACCTTGTTAACGAAATCCTTGACAACAGGCAGCGCGACGTCCGCATCCAGCATGGCCAGACGGACTTCGCGCATGGCTCCATCACATCGGCTTCAGACAGCGCGCCACGTTTGGCGAGACCATCAAAAACCCCGGAAAGCTTGCCTGATAGAGCTTCGAACAAGAGCAACACACCCCATAACAAGACGCGCCACTGCGCGAACACTCGCGGAGTGGCGGGCCTGATTTGTTGCAGGGCTTACGGCACAACCGCGCCCTGAGTCAAGGAACTTCTGGTTTTTACTTTTTCTGCGTATCGGAAGAAATCTGCTGGGCGGGGTGCTGCAACGCATTCAGCTCCCCAAGCAGCGCATGGATGCGCTTCTGCCGGTCGCGCATCTGGGCAAGCTGGTCCGGGGTCAGCACATCATGAATCCGGCTTGCCGTCTGGAGGTGCCGTGCCTCACGCTCAGCCCGCAGGGCGGCCATCTGCTGCTGCACCTGCGCAATTTTGTCCTGATCCAGCGGGCCGGGCGCGCTCAGCAGGTCCTCTATCTGGGCATGCAGGTTTTCAAACTGCTCCTGCGTGTCCTGCGCCTGATCCTGATCGTGCGCTTCCTTGAGGATGGTCGCGATCTGGTTACGCTGCTTGCGGGTCAAATCCAGCCCGTCCAGCGCGTTGCCACCCGGACCACCAAAAGTGGAGCCGACACCCATGCCGCCCCCCATACCCCCCGGCCCTGCCGCATGAGCCGACAGACCAGAGAGAGAAAGCCCCGCGACCAGTGCCGCGGCCAGTACACCATTGCTGATCTTCATGACCTGATTACTCTCCTGCAAAAACAGATGCCGTTCCCTGATGTGACCAGAAAAACCGCAATGCGCCAAGTGCGCGCAACACGACCCACCCCCAGCACATGGGCATTGGTGGGCCAGTGCTCACGCCTTAACGTGTTAACGCATTAAACCGTGCCGCTGTTTCCAACTCCATCTGCATACTGGCAATGCGGTCCGTGACCTCGGTATCCTGCCCCCATACGGCCATCTGGTGGCGCTCATCCACCGTGGCACTGGCAACCAGTTCTTCCACCGCAGCACCACCCATCAAGGCCAGCCCCAGTACCAGACTGCCCAGCGCAGGCACTGCCACCCCCAACACAGCCAGTTGGGCATCTGTCATGCCCTGCATAACCGCGCCAAGCGCCTGCAGATCCTGCCCGGACTGGCGGATGGGCATAACCCCATGTGTTGTGTGGAAGGCAACACCATAGGTTTTGCCAAGCCATGCCAGCCACGGGTCCCACAATGCTGCCTGTTGGGCTGCCAGTTTGCCCTGCGCACCATCACGGTAGCAGACCAGATCGCTATTGGCGTAAGCAGCAGGCTCTCCAGCACACCATCCCGCGCCTGCGGAATACGCTCGAGCATGGACCCTGCAATACCGGTCAAAGGCAGGTCCTCTGGGGTGAAATATCCTTCCGCTCCCTGCCCGGCGGCCTGCCATTCGGCCACAAGAGCCTCCGCCAGCGCGCGGGAAGGAACACACAGGGCCGTTTTGCCGGGCAGGCGTACGCAACGCCCATCCAACTCCACAGCAAAAGCCCCGTCCTGCGGAACAAGCTGGGCCTGCTTCCAGAATCGTTTGCGCCCCGCTGGCGCACGGGCAGGCATGCCGGTCGTGCCCCCGCTCACCGGAACAGCCCCAGACCGTGCAGCATATTCATGATTTTTTCCTCCCTGCTGGCTTTTTTGGCTACCGTGGTCGGGGCCGGGCCATCCGCCCCTTCCCGCGCAGCCGCAAGAAGTGCTGTGCAGGACGTGGCATCATCCCCGCCACCACCGCCGATGGTAATGCCGAAGCGCCCGTCTCCTGCCGCTGCCATACTGACCTGCGGGTTATTCCATGCCCCGGTAACATGCAGGGAGGACGATGCAGACGCCCCACCCAGCAACACCTGTGGGGCCAGTTGCATGTTCAGTTCATGCGTGGCCAGCGTCACCGTACCCTGCCCCCGCAGGTGCAGAAAATCACTCTCCAGCCCCAGTTGGTCAATATGGGCAACACCATTGGCAAACTGGGTATGCAGACCAAAGCAGCGGATGGGCATCTGCCCCTTGACGGGCACCTGTGGCCCCAGCATCCGGCGCAGTAATGTGCTGCCCACGCTGCCATCCACCACAGATGCGCCAAGGTGGCCTGCCAGAGTGTTACTGCGCTGTTGCGCATTTTCGCCCTGAGCCGAAACCGCTCCCACAAGCTGCACTGTGCCGTGCATGTCGGGTGCCACATGCATCCACGCCTGCACCACAGCCAGCGGCAGGAATATGGAGCGGGCAGATGCCTCCACCACAGGCTGCGGGCCAGAAATATCATACACAAGGCGGGCCACCTGCTGCTGGCCGTTCCCTACGGCATGGATCGGGTCCAGCGCCAGACGGCCATTGCCGAGCACCACATGGGTCTGCACCTGCGACCACGCAACGCCCTGCCAGTTCATGGCCTGCACCTGCACATCCCCCGTCAGGCGAGGGCGTTCAGCACATCGGCCAACCCATGGTTTTTGTAAAGAAACTGCGTTTTTCCGCTTTCTAAGTGACCGGTCACGGCAAGCCCTGTGGCGTCTGGCCACTGCTGGCCAAAACTCAGGTGCTCCAGCCGCCCCTGCACATCCAGCGCGGAGTGGGTCGTGCTCAGCACCCCCTTGACCTGCATAGACGAGCCACCCTGCGTTAACGCCAGATCTACCGGAGCTTCGGCCTGTGGCTGCATGGGCACAAGCTGCGCCAGAGTGCCTGCTGTTCCGTTTATGCCAATGGGCTGGTCACCCAGTTGCCCCTCCACATGTACGCTCAGCGGGTCTGTGGGGTTGGTGCGTCCACGACCACGCGCGCCAGAGCAGCCTGTGGGAGCCAACGCCCCACATCCACCCGACCCGCGCGCAGATGCAGGCTTTGCAGTTGCGGTGCATCCCCACTGCCACCCACACTCAGATCAACCGAAAGGTTCTGCCCATCGGGCAGGCTGGCATGCGGGAAAAAAGCGTTCAAATCCTGCATCTGGCCCACAGAGCCACCCAGATGCAGGGCATACACCCGCTCGGCCCCGGGGGCGTTGATCACCCCGTCCAGATGAGCAAGTCCGATGGAGTGTCCACCGTTGTTCAAGCTCAGGCGGAGTTGCAGGGGCAATTGTGCGCCCAGCGGCCAGAGCGGGCCTGTCTGCCCGCTAAGGGTAAAGCTCGCGCCACCCTTCTGCCCCTGTATGTCCAGATCGGGGGCGGTGCCATCCAGCCCGCGTATTGTTGCACGGTTCAGGGCAAACGTGCCGGAGTGGTGGGTCTGCGCGTCGTCCCACGTCACCTGTGCCTGACTGATGCTCAGTCCGTCACGCCCACATTCCAGTGCATATGCACCGGGCCGGAGGGAGTGCTCGCGCCCACCTGCTCCGGCGGAGATGGCGGCGTAAGCAGCCAGTCTGCCCGCCCATCGGCCAGACGGCGCAGGGTCAGCTGTGGGCCAACCACGCTCACATCACGCAATGCAATACGGTGGGAGAACAGCGGCATAAGAGCAAGCCGCGCCCGCACCTGCCGGACCACCAGCGCATCCGGCCCCGCGTTATCCACCCCGGACAGGCGCACATCCTGCGCCTCCACCCAAGGGAAAGGCAGAACCCAGACATGCAGCGCACCAATGCTCAGGTGCCGCCCCGTACCCTGCTCCACAGCATCACACAGCCGGGTTTTGAGCCACGTTGCGTCCTGCGTTGCGGAAAAAATTGTCCCGCCCCCAACAGCAATAGCCACAGCACCCGCGAGCAGGCCGATTTTCCATTTAAGACGCATGTCCGGTTTTCTCCCGCGCAGGTTGTGTTACCGCTCAGCCGCCCTTGCGCGCAGGGGGAGGCGTTGTGCCGGGTGTAAAGCCAGAGCGCGGAAGGTCTCGCGCATATGGGGGGGGAGTTCCGCGCTGACAACCAGCCTGCCTCCAGCAGGGTGTGGCATATCCAGCTCACGCGCATGCAGGTGCAACTGGTCGGTAAAGCCCGAAGGATGCGCTGTAGCGCCACCATATTTGGGATCGCCCAGAATGGGGGTTCCCAAAGACTCGCAATGCACGCGCAACTGGTGCGTGCGCCCCGTAAGCGGGGAAAGCCCGAGCCATGAGAACTTGCGGGCTGCCGAATCCAGCACCTCGTACACCGTGCGGGCGGACTGTGCGTCCTCATCCTTACGGTCGGCAGCTACCGTAATGGCCCCCGGGCCTGCGCCAAGGCGGGCCAGAGGCTGGTCAATCTCGCCCGAAAGGGGGTCGGGCCGGCCTACAACAACTGCCCAGTATGTTTTTTTAACATCCCGCCCACGGAAGGCCGCAGCCAGCTTGGCGGCAACGCCGGGGGTTCTGGCCAACAGCAGCAGACCGGACGTGTCCCGGTCGATCCGGTGGACAAGCCTTGGACGCGGGTCCTCGGGGTTTTCACGCAGGCCATCGAGCATCATATCCACATGGCGGGTAATGCCCGGACCACCCTGCACGGCAAGGCCGGAGGGTTTGTTGAGCACGATCAGGTGCTTGTCCTGATAGACGACCATGCGCTGGATTTCGCGCACCAGCTTGTCATCCAGCGGGCGTGGCACATCACGCGCGGGCTTGGCAGCCATGGGAATGGGGGGAACGCGCACGCTCTGCCCCGGCTCCAGCCGGGTGGAGGCATCCACCCGCTTGCCCTCAACGCGAATCTGGCCCGTACGGCACAGTTTTTGCAGCGCGCCCTGGGTCAGGTGCGGGTAATGACGGCGGAAATAACGGTCGAGGCGGATACCGGCCTCGTCCTCGCTCACGGTAAGATTGACAACACTCATGCGCTGATATTCACGACTGGCGCCGTTCCCGCAAGCGGGACCATGTTTCCAGCCTGTGTTTAACCTCCCGTTCGTAGCCTCTACCTGTTGGATTATAAAAGGTCTGGCGGCGCATACCATCGGGGAAATAATTCTGCCCCGAGAAGCCTTCCTCCGCATCGTGGTCGTATTCATACCCCTTGCCGTAGCCAATATCCTGCATCAGCCTGGTGGGGGCGTTGAGAATATGCGCGGGGGGAATAAGGCTGCCCGTCGCCTTGGCCGCACGCCGCGCTGCGCCATACGCCTTATAAGCCGCATTGGATTTGGGGGCAGTGGCAAGGTGCACCACAAGCTGGGCCAGAGCCAGTTCACCCTCGGGGGAGCCCAGCCGCTCGTACGTCTCCCACGCAGCCACGGCCAGCGGGAGCGCGTTAGGGTCGGCCATCCCCACATCCTCGGTTGCAAACCGGGTCAGCCTGCGGGCCAGATAACGCGGGTCCTCCCCACCTTCGAGCATACGGGCAAACCAGTACAGGGCTGCATCAGGGTCCGACCCGCGGAGTGATTTGTGCAGGGCGGAAATAAGGTTGTAATGCTCCTCGCGGTCCCGGTCATACAGAATGGCCCTTTTGGCCAGCAACCGGGCCAGCGCCTGCGCATCCAGCGGTTTTGTGTTCTTCAGGCTCAGCACCTGCTCCACCATATTCAGCAGGTAGCGACCATCCCCATCCGCCATGGCGCGCAGGGTGGCGCGGCCGTCCTCCGTAAGGGGCAGGGGGTGGCCTGTCTCCTCCTCCGCGCGCACAAGCAGGGCCTCAAGCGCTGGGTCATCCAGCCGGTTCAGCACCATGACCTGACAGCGTGAGAGCAAAGCCGAGTTGAGTGCAAAGGAGGGGTTTTCTGTCGTGGCTCCCACCAGCACAACGGTGCCATCCTCCACCACGGGCAGAAAACCGTCCTGCTGCGCGCGGTTGAAGCGGTGGATCTCATCCACAAACAAAAGCGTGCCAATCCCGCCCTGAGCGAGCTTGCGCGCCGCATCGAACGCTTTTTTAAGGTCCGCAACACCCGAAAACACGGCCGAAATCTGCATGAACCGCAACCCAGCCGCCTGTGCCAGCAGGCGGGCAATGGTGGTCTTGCCGACCCCCGGCCCACCCCACAGGATCAGGCTGGGCAGAGTGCCGCGCTCAAGCATAAGGGTCAGTGTGCCCTCCGGCCCCAGCAGGTGCCCCTGCCCCACCACATCAGCCAGACAGGCCGGGCGCAGGCGGTCCGCCAGCGGCTGGGTCGGGGTGGGTCTGCCACCGGCACGCGCGGGAGTATCCTCCTGCGGTGGCGGTGCAGCGCCAAACAGGTCCTCCCCCGTCATACTCTTCTGTGCCGTGTGGTCATGGCGTTCATCCCCCCACTATCCCCCAATCCATCATGCTGGCCTTTATATCGCCATGCGGCCCCTGTTTTTCCAGTGGGTCTGTTTGCAGCAGACTCGGCCACGCCTGCACCCAAACGTCAGTCTTCCGGCTGAGCAGGTAGGTCAAACAGGCTTGCGGGAATGTCTGCTCCCGGATGCACGTCCGACAGGGTCACGCGGGTCTCGCGCCCCTGTGCGTCCACCACGCTCCATGACCGCAGGGCCAGCGGGTTTTCATAAAAAACCAGCGTCAGGCTGCCATCCCCCGGCTGGGCGGTCCGCACCAGCTTGACCGCAACCAGCCCGCCTTCGTGGCGGAACGCAGTCACGACCACCCCATCGGACAGGCTGACATGCTGGGCCAGCAGCAGCCCAAGCGGTGTGCGGTCCATGGGAATGACCGAAGTCTGGTCCAGCTGATTATCGCGGAACACGACCTTGCCCTGACTGGCAACCAACAGCAGAGGCGATGGCGGGTCATAAGCAAGGCGCATCTGTCCGGGGCGCTTCATCCAGACCGTGCCGGTTGTGCGTTTGCCCTCGGCATCTATCTGCTGAATATGCGCCTCAAACGTGAGCGAACGGTTGAGTGCCTGCTCGATTTTGGCCACCCATGCCCGATCGGAGGTGGAAAGACGTGCAGGTACAACAGCAGATGCCGCAAGGCCCTGCCCCTCTGCCCCACCCGCATCCTGTGCATGGGCAACCCCTGCAAACAGGGCCAGACTGGCGCACAACGGCGCAACCGCGCGGAAAATAGTCTTCATGATCGTGGCATCTCACCTTGACTGCCAGCCCTTGGTGCCAGCAAAAAACGCAACAACATCAAACAGCCAGCAACCCAAGTGCAAGCGCCAGCGCAATAGTCAGCCCGATTTCGCGGTTGGCCCGGAACTGCGCAAGACACAAAGCCGGTTTGGCCGGGTTAACCGCCACCACCTGCCGCCAGAACAAAATAGCGGGCAGCAACAGAGCGGGCCAGAACAGCACACCAGCCCCGACCAGCAGGCCAGCACCTGCCAGCAGCACAACCGTCAGCCCGTAACACACTCCTATAAAGGAGCGTGCCCGCCCTGCCATAAGGCGCGATGTGGATTTAACGCCTATCCGCGCGTCATCTTCCATGTCCTGAAAGCCGTAGATCGTATCAAACCCAAGCTGCCAGACAATCGTGGCAGCATAAAGGGCAGCCTGCGCCCATGCCAGTTGCCCTGCCGCAGCCGCATACCCCATGGGAGCACCAAAACCGAAGGTAAACCCCATGACAAGCTGCGGCCACCACGTAAACCGTTTGGCCAGCGGGTAAAGACCCACAAGCACCAGAGAAGACACACCCAGCACCCACGACAGGGCATTAAGCTGCACCAGCACGCCCAGCCCCATGGCCAACAGCAGGAGCAAAAAGCCCGCAGCCTGCCCCATGCTCAACGCCCCGGAGGCCAGTGGCCGCCCCGCCGTGCGCGCGACCTGGCGGTCAATATCACGGTCCCACATGTCATTCACAACACAGCCAGCAGAGCGCATGACCAGACTACCAATGCCAAACAGGGCAATCAGGCGCAGCCGCTCCATGGGAGCAACCCCCTGTGGCAACAGAATACCCCACATGCCGGGGAGCCACAAAAGCCACGTCCCCACAGGCCGGTCCAGCCGCGCCAGCAATGCATAGCCTTGCAGGGAAGGAGGAAGGCGGGCGATCCATCCCGTAACCCGGATGTCGGTATGGCTGGGGGAAGCAGACACGATTCTGATAAAGCCTCTGGTCAGGGACAACACACACCATGGTGCGCAGCCCCCTATGCCACAAACCGGCGCGCGCCATAACCTCCCCACCACGCCTGCCTTTGCAAAACCGGGTGTTTCGTGCGTAAACCGGGCCTGTTCTTCCGTTACGTGAGCAGATGCAGGATAAATGACCGGCATGAATGGCCTCTCCCGCCTCCCCCGCCTGTATGTGGACCCAGCCCTTGTGCCGGTGCCAAATGCAGGTGCAACCTGCCCGATCCCGCCCGAGCAGGCCCGCTACCTTGGCACCGTCCTGCGCAGGAAAGCAGGCGATCAGGTGCGCGTCTTCCACGCAGGTATGGGCGAGTGGCTGGCCAGCATTGCCGACATTCGCAAAGACCGGGGCAGTCTGGCCCTTGAGCGCCAGATCCGCCCGCCCCAGCCCTGCCCGCCGCTGCAACTGGCCTTTGCCCTGCTCAAGCGCGATGCTACTGATCTGGTCATCCGCATGGGTACGGAGCTGGGGGTCAGCACGTTTCTCCCTCTTGTGAGCGAGCGCACCAACACGCACCGCGTCAACCCCGAACGGCTGCACGCCATAGCGGTGGAAGCCGCCGAACAATGCGAGCGGCTGGACATACCCACCATAGCCCCGGTGCAGACCCTGCCCACCCTGCTGGGGCAGTGGCCGCAGAGCAGCACCCTGTTTGCCGCCATTGAGCGGCTGGGCGAGCGCACGGCGGAACCCACCCACACGCCCCCGCAGGTACGCGCAGGCGACGGACTCCTGATCGGGCCGGAAGGTGGGCTGAGTGAGGCCGAATGCCAGACCCTGCTCCAGCGCCCCTTTGTTGCCCCGTTTTCCCTTGGTTCGCTGGTGTTGCGGGCCGATACAGCCGTGGTGGCGGGGCTGGCCCTGCTGGGCAATGGCTTGCGCTCTGCCACCGTTTCATCACAATAAGGCAATTGCTCCTGTCTTGCCCCACGACCGCAAGGCTGTTTTTTGGGATACAGAAAACCTCATGTCCAACCCCGGCGCCTCAGACACAACGCCCATCCATTCCATTGCACAGCTTGTCGACGTGCTGGCACAGGGCTGCAAACCGCGTGATGCGTGGCGCATAGGCACAGAACACGAAAAATTCGGCTTTATCCGCCCCGAAGCCATAGCGGGCGACAACGCCCCGCAGGCAGGTGGCGCGGCCTACGCCACCCCGCCCTATGCCCCACAGGGCATTGAAACCCTGCTCCGTAACCTCCATAAATCCGAACCCGATGACTGGACCTCCGTGCTGGATGAGGGGAACATCATCGGGCTTAAAGGTCAGGGGGAAGCAGCCGGGGCCGCCATATCGCTCGAACCTGCAGGGCAGTTCGAACTCTCGGGCGCACCGCTGCGCACCCTGCATGACACGGCGGAAGAGCTGAGCAACCATTTTGATTCCGTACGCCCGCTGGCGCGCAAACTCGGGCTAGGCTTTGCCCCTCTGGGCTTCCACCCCACCGCCACCCGTGCCGCACAGCCATGGATGCCCAAAACCCGCTACGGCATTATGCGTGACTACATGC
The DNA here is from genome assembly GCF_000613865.1 of Acetobacter okinawensis JCM 25146. Taxonomy (GTDB): domain Bacteria; phylum Pseudomonadota; class Alphaproteobacteria; order Acetobacterales; family Acetobacteraceae; genus Acetobacter; species Acetobacter okinawensis. The sequence continues at coordinate 14,005 of NZ_BAJU01000005.1, read as the reverse complement.
CCAAAGTTGGCACCATGGGGCTGGACATGATGCAGCGCACCTGTACCGTGCAGGTCAATCTGGACTTCGGCTCCGAGCAGGACATGGTGCGCAAGATGCAGGTCTCCATGGCGCTGCAACCTGTAGCCACGGCCCTGTTTGCCAACTCCCCCTTTGTGGAGGGCAAACCCAATAACTTCCTCTCCAACCGCGCACGGGTCTGGACCGATACGGACAACGCCCGCTCCGGCATGCCGCCCTGCGTGTTTGAAAAGGACTTTGGCTTTGAACGCTACGTGGAGTGGGCGCTGGACGTTCCCATGTACTTCATCATGCGTGAAGGCCGGATGCGTAATGTAGCGGGCCGCTCCTTCCGCGCATGGATGAACGGGGAACGTCAGGACGGGCTGGAGGACGTAACCCCCACGCTGGGCGATTTTGAGGACCACCTGACAACCGCCTTCCCCGATGTGCGGCTCAAGCAGTTCCTGGAAATGCGCGGGGCCGATGCCGGATCACCCGAAATGATGATGGCCCTGCCCGCCCTGTGGACCGGCCTGCTGTATGATGATGCAGCCCTTGAGGCCGCATGGGAACTGGTGCGCGCCCACCCGTGGGAAGACTACGTCAAACTGCGCGAGCTTGTCCCCATGATGGGGCTGGACACACCATGGGGGGAAGGCACGGTGCGCGATCTGGCGGCCCATATGCTCTCCATCTCCATGGACGGCCTGCAAAACCGCGATATGGTGGACGAGCAGAGTCAGACGAGCGAATGGGTATACCTTGCCCCCCTGACCGCCCTTGCCGCAGGTGCGCCCACACAGGCCGAACACTGGCTGGAGCGCTATTACGGCCCGTGGATGGGCGATGCCTCGCGCATTTTCCTTGAAAGCGAAATCTGATTACAGCACGGACAAAAGGCGCTGCTCCAGCCTTACGGACTGGACAGACGCCCTAAGCCGCTCGCGCGCAACCCTGCGCGCCGCCTGCCCCATACCTGCACGCACCCCCGTGTGCAGCACATGGGCAAGGGCATCGGCCAGTGCCTGCGCATTCCCCGCAGGCACCACCATGCCCCCACCATCCAGCATGGCGTCATCCAGCCCGGCCTCCGCCGAAGCCACAACTGGCACACCGCACATCAAAGCCTCCGCCGCCACACTGGGCAACCCTTCCTGGTCGCCCCCTGCTGCGCGCACGCTCGGCACAACAAGGGCTATGGCATGCTCAAGCTGCTGACGTAGCTGCGCGGCTGCCAGCCAGCCGGTAAAACGGACATGCTCCAAACCCTCCGCAGACTGCTCCATGGCCGCACGCATGGGCCATCCCCCGCCAGAACCACCTGTGGGGTCAGCCCCTGTGCCGCCAGAAGACGCAGGGCGTCCAGCAGAACGGGCAGACCTTTTTTTTCCACAAACCGCCCGGCAAACACCAGCCGGTCGAATGGTCCACGCGCTGGGGGCACATCTTCCGTACCAATGTTGAGCACGTCCAGCTTATGGTCTGGCACACCACGCTCAGCCAGCTTATCCCGCACCCCATCAGAGACACAAATAAACACGGAGCTATACGCCACCAGCGCCTGCCACCGGCGCTGAAAAATGGGGGGAGGAAAACTACTGGTGTAATGCCGCTCCTTAAAAGCGTCCCCACCATGGAACGTTACAACCAGCGGCAACCCCAGTTGCTGGGCAATGGGGAGCGCCAAAGCGCCACCCCGGCCAAACTGGGCATGCACCACAACAGGTGCCAGATCAGCCACGGCAGACCCTGCGCCCCACCCCATCTGCCGGAACACCAGCCGCTGCAACCCACCCAGCACATGCCCCTCACCAATAATACGCATGGTGCTGGTCAGATCAGCCGGAGGGTTGTCGCGGTGACAGCCAACCCAGAAGGGTTTGAGACGGCTGAAGGCCATATACTGCCTGCGCATGAACGCATGCTCGGAAGCAGGCAAAATCCTGTCACGGTAAACAAGGCATGTTTTCATCCTTGATTACTCCAGCACACTATGCCGCCCGCCCCACCAGCAGGCGGCTGGCACTCAGCAGTGCTGCAAACAGGGCAACACACCCCGCCACCAACAGGCACTCACGGTTAGCGCCACTGGCCCAGAAGGTAAAAAAGGCGGCCACACCCATGGCCCCCACCGTCTGCCCGGCCTGACGGGCCACCTGTACCATGCCACTGGCCCCACCAGCCCTGTGCAGGGGGGCGGCAACCATCATCGCTCTGTTGTTGGGGGGCTGAAAACACCCAAACCCCCACCCAGCAAGAGCGGTACGCCATGCAATATCCCACAATGCAGGGTGGGCTGGCAGCTGCCAAAGCAGAAAAAAGCCCGAAGCCGTCAGCCCCAGCCCAATGGAAGACAGAACCCCGGCCGAAATCCGGTCCGCCACCCGGCGGATAACCGGGGCGGAAAGGATAATGCCAATAGGCCACGGCGTAATGAGCAGCCCGGTCTGGGCCGAGCTAAGGCCCAATGCGTCATGCAAGGTAAAGGGCATGGACACGATGTAGAAATTGGAAGCAACAAAACCGCAGAACCCGGTCAGGAACGCCACCGCAAAATCGGGCCGCCGCAAAAGGTCCACCGGCATAATGGGCTGCGCCAGATGCGCCTCACGCCGCACCAGCCACGCGCCCGCCATAAGCCCACAGGCCAGCAGGAGCAGTGCGCTCACCCAGTTCTGGGCATGGGCCAGACCATCCCCACCCATAACGCAGGCTCCAAAAGCCACCACGCACAGCACGCTGCCTGTTATGTCGGGCATATGGGCAGCACGGGGCGTGTTAGGCAGGGCATAAAACGCCATGCCAAGTGCGACCGCCCCCAAAGGCAGATTGATCCAGAACAGCCACGGCCATGAGGCAAAGGTAAGAATACCCGCAGCAGCCGTTGGCCCAAGTGCTACGCCTAACGCCACGACCAGACCATTCAGCGCCATGCCGCGCCCGATTTCCGCCTGCGGGTAGATAAACCGCACCAGAGCGATGTTCACACTCATGATGCAGGCGCCACCAATGCCCTGCAACACCCGCGCTCCAGCAAGCACGGGCAGGCTGGTAGCCGTGGCACACAGGAGTGATGCCACCATAAAGAGCAGAATCCCCGCCCGGCACAGCCGCGCAAACCCTACCCGGCTCCCAAGGGCCGCCAGTGGCAGCAGCGAAACCAGACTGGCCATCTGATACGCATTGACAATCCATATGGACGAGGAGGACGAGGCCCTGAGGTCACGCGCAATGTCGGGCAGGGCCACATTGGCAATGGCGTAGTCCAGCAGCGCCAGAAAAACCGAGAGCGATACCGCCAGCATGGCCCAGTTTCTGGCCGGGCCATGCAGACCATTGGGCTGGGCTGGCTGGCGGGTCGGGGGCTGTGGCTGCGGGGGCGTCATGCTCGGCTCTGGCTCCTTGTTGGGGCGCCATACTGCCTGCGGCAGACCTGCCAGCCCATGACAAAGCCGCAGCAGACGCCCTTTTGTGCAAATCCTGACCTGTTGGGGTCAGGTGTTCGCATACGGGTTTTTGGTGCCACGCGTTTGCAGGCGAATGGGCACGCCCGGCAGGTCAAACGCCTCACGCAGGCCATTGACCAGATACCGCTTGTAGTCATCAGGCATCTGCTCGGCACGTGTGCCAAACACCACAAAGGTTGGTGGGCGGGACTTGACCTGCGTCATGTAACGCAGCTTGAGCCGCCTGCCATCGACCAGAGGCGGCTGGTGGCGTTCAAGCATTTCCTCAAACCAGCGGTTCAGCGCGCCGGTGGGGACACGGGCGTTCCACACGGTCCATGCTTCCCGCACGGCGGGGAGCAGCTTTTGCACGGCAGAGCCGGTCAGAGCCGAGAAAGTGACAACCGGCACACCCCGCATCTGGGCAAGCGAGATGCTCAACCTGTCCAGAATGGCCTTGCGCGTGGCTGTGCGGTCTTCCACCGCGTCCCACTTGTTCAGCGCGAGTACGCAGGCACGCCCTTCACGCTCGATCAGGCGCGCAATCTGGAGGTCCTGCTCATGCACACCCAGTGTTGCATCCAGCACCAGCACGGCGACTTCCGCCATTTTGAGCGCCTCGATCGAAGCGGAGACCGACATTTTTTCCAGAGCTTCGTCAATACGAGCCTTTTTGCGCAGGCCAGCCGTATCAACAATTTCAAACGTATCGTCCCCGTCATGGAGCGTTACGGCAATGGAATCGCGCGTAAGGCCGGGCTCGGGGCCGGTAATCATACGTTCTTCACCCAAAAGGGTGTTCAGCAGCGTGGACTTGCCCGCGTTGGGGCGACCGACAATGGCAACCTTGAGCGGACCGGTCGGGCGGACTTCCTCCTCATCCGTCAGTTCCGGTTCGGGGGCCCATTCGTCCTCCTCTTCCTCGGGACCGAGCTTGTCGGCAGGCAGACGCTCGGCAATTTCCCACATCAGGTCGGTCACGCCATCACCATGCTCGGCGGACAGGCCGAGCGGGTCCCCCAGACCAAGCCTGTAAGCCTCCAGCGCAGCAGCAGTGCCCTGCCGCCCCTCCGCCTTGTTGGCAATCAGCAGCACAGGGCGGTTCTGGCGGCGGACCCACTGGGCAAAATGCTCATCCGTTGGGGTCACACCGGCACGTGCATCAATACAGAACAGGATAAGGTCGGCTTCCTGCACCGCACTTTCGGAGGAAGCGCGCATGCGGCCAAACAGACTGTCGGGGGCGGCTTCTTCCAGCCCTGCCGTGTCAATCAGCCGGATGTGGCGACCACGCACAAGGGCAACCCCCTCCTTGCGGTCACGGGTTACACCGGGCGTATCGGCCACCAGTGCCTGCCTACGCCCGACCAGACGGTTGAACAGGGTGGATTTACCCACATTCGGGCGACCGGCAATAACAACAACCGGAAGGTCCCCCGTTGGTATGGGCGGGAGGGGGCGCATGGACTTGCGACGTTCAACCATAGGAGATCAGGTTTCCGTCATTTGTTACGATAAGCATCTGGTTGTCCACAACAATGGGAGGCACGAAGGAGACCGCCTCCATGGCATCAATAGAAATAATTGCGCCGGTCTGCGGGTTGATACGCACCATCGTTTTCTGGCAGGGTGCTCAGGCACACAATCTGGCCAGCCGCCATAATGGGCCCGAACCATGTGACAATGTCCTTGCTTTCCTTGATCTTGCGGAAGCGGCGGAGCTGGGTAATCCAGCGCACATGGCCCGAAAGACGGTCAATACAGGCGACCTGCTGGTCGAGGGAGACAATATACAGCCAATCCCCCACACACAGGATGCTGTCCTGACTGGCAACGGAGCGCTCCCACACACGGCGGCCGGTACGGATATCCACCGCGGCCAGCACCTGCGCCATGCTGATGGCATAGACCACGCTTCCCACAATAACTGGCAGGCCGCGTACGCAGTTCAGGTTAAGGGTGCTGGCCTGTGCGCCAACATTGCCGAGCATTTCGCTCCACACGACCTCACCACTTTCGGCACGGAAGGCAATCAGGTCCCCCCCACCAAAGCCTGCCACCACAACACCGTTGGCATAGGCGGGCGCCGCCTGACCAAACACCGTGGTTTCAGCCGCAGTGGCCGCATATGTCCATATCTGGCGGCCAGTCGCCGCATCGAGCGCAAAGAACCGCTCATCAATGGTGCCAAAATAGACGCGGCCTTCAGCAATGGTCGGGGCGGAGCGGCCGGGGGTGCCCACATCGGTCCGCCATTTGACCTTGCCTGTTGCGGCATAAACGGCAATGGCCTGCGAAATGCCATCCACAATATACAGCACGTCCCCATCCACCCCGATGCCGCCGCCGGTGTTGCTGGAGTGGGATTTTTTTGGCCGGGGGTTAAAGGTCCATACATGCCGCATGGCAGGCCACGTAAAGGCCCGCACCACGCCCTGTGCGTCCAGCACAAACAGTCGCCCGTTATGCACGACAGGCACGCAGGCCAGCATACCCCGCCCAAGCGAGCCAAGGGCCGCCCATGCCATAAGGTCAGGCTCGGAAATACCAGCGCCAATGCTGTGCTTCCAGCGCCGTTTAAGCCCGCCCCACGCGTAGTTGCTCCCTGTATGGGCAGGCACCCGGCCACTGATCGGCCATTCGGAGACCGTAATCGGGGCAGGCAGGGTTATGAGCGTATGGTCTTCCTTGTCCACCATAAGCCCCGCGCCCGAAGACAGCACATCGGTACGATGCCCGGCCAGAAGGGGTTTTTTGTCGTCGTCATCACCGCAGGCGGCCAGCGTGGGGGCCAGAGCGGCACCGGCCAGCAGGCTCCTGCGGGTCATGCCGGACAGGGGGGCGGCGCCAGTATGTGTGTTGCTGCTCATGGTTTTATCCTGCTGACGGATCAAGCGCCTGCATCATGCCCTGCGCCCTGTTGCGTACCCCTGCGGGTGTTTCGGCCGAGTCCACAAGAGCAGACAGTTTTTTGCGGGCTTCGTCCGCATGCCCTTCACGCACGTCCAGCACAGCCAGTGCCTCCTGCGCAAGGCCGTTCCATGCTCCACCCTGCCCGCTCAGCAGGGACAGGCGTGAACGCAGGGTGGGAATATCACCCGTATCAAGCTGGTGCTGGCACCACAGCAAAGTGGCAATGTGCCGCAAGGCGGGGTCTGCTGCGGGGTCATCCTGCACGGCATTCCACGCTGCCAGAGCGGCTTTTGCATCGCCCCGCGCAGCCTGCACCGCAGCTTCTTGCATACGGGCCAGTGTGGCAACACCCCGATCACCCGAGGCAACCAGAGCCTGTAAAGAATCCAGACCACTCAGCGCCTTGCCTGTCAGGGGGACCGTGGCACCCCCGACCTGATCTGGCAGATGGTCGGTCTGGCGCAACGCGGCCAAATATGTGCCTGTTGCTACCTGATCCTGAGCCTTGTGCCGCGCCAGTTGCCATGACCACAGGCCCGCGCCAGCCACAACGACCACCACAGCCGCAACGGCCACACCGGCATAACGCCGGGCCACCGCACGCATGCGTTCAGCCTTGAGCTCTTCGTCAACTTCCCGGTAAATATCCTCTGCCACGATCCGGCCCGTTCCTGTTCCTGCCAATGCATGCCTGTCCGTTATTATGGCATATCTGCCCCAGCCGGACGCATCATACAAGGCGCAGCGTGTCTGTTGCGTGCCTGTTATACCGCCTTGCGGGCCAACAGGCAGCACTCAAAGCCCCAAAATACGATTTAATGGGCTGCTTTTTGCAGCTTTGCCCCCCCGGCCTTAAGCGCGGTTGTCAACTGCGTAAAATTGGCACCAATACGCTGCTGCACGGCTGTGCTGCCTTCATGAATATACGCAATTTTTTCCCGCGCTTCATTGCTGATCGCGGTTTCATCCTTCAGGGCAGTTTTGGACACGCAGGCATTGTAGGTGCGGGCCGCTTTTTCGTACGCGCTGACCTTGTCCACGCTGGCATTATATTTTTCCACGCTGGACACATCAACTGCCGGGGCTGTGGGCTCCGTACCGCAGGATGCCGGCAGCCAGGACCGCTCCGCCGCGTGGGCAGGCGCACACACAACCACAGCTAACAGCCCCCCGATGGAAGCCAGCAAAAAACCTTTCCGCACCATTGCCAAAATACCCTTACTGCCTGAACAGCGAACCAAGGTGCCGCCCCGCTCCATGCGTCCATGCGCCTTGCACCGCAACGGCTCATCTTCTGGCATACGCGGCGCAAAAGTCCATATCTGCCTCGCTTGGAAAAGACACAAAGAGACAGTATAGCCTGTGGGCATGCGCATTCTTTTCATTACGGCTACACGTCTGGGGGATGCGGTAATCTCCACCGGCATTCTCAACACCCTGATCCAGCAATGGCCCGATGCGCGCATAACCGTTGCCTGCGGGCCGGTTGCCGCCGGGCTGTTCAGCCATATGCCCGGACTCGAGCGTGTTCTGGTCATGCGCAAGCGCCCTTATGACCTGCACTGGCTGGACCTGTGGAAAGCCTGCGTGCCCACCCGATGGGACATGACCGTGGACCTGCGCGGCTCGGTCATCAGTTTTGTCCTGCGCTCGGGGCGGCGGTTTGTCATGCGTGGCGGACGCAGGCCCGGCCGCCGGGTTGGCCATCTGGGTGCACTGCTTGGCCTGTCCCCCGCTCCGCACCCTACGGTCTGGCTGAATGACGCGGACAGGCTTACCGCAGAACAGACCATTCCAGCCCCCTCCCCCGGCGCTCCGGTCATAGCCCTTGGCCCTACGGCCAACTGGCACGGCAAGGTCTGGCCTACAGAGAATTACCTGCCGCTGTGGCAACGGATAACCGCAGACTACCCCAACGCCAGAGCAGCGATATTCTATGGTCCTGGCACGCAGGAGGCCGAACTGGCCCAGCCCGTGCTCCATGCTCTGCCCGATGCCGTGGATGCCGGGGGCCGATTTAGCCTGACCCAGACCGCCGCCATGCTGGCAAGCTGCGCACTCTATATTGGCAATGATTCCGGGCTGATGCATCTGGCTGCCGCAGCAGGCACCCCCACGCTGGGGCTGTTTGGCCCGTCCCGCGCATCGGAATATGCACCCACAGGGGCGCTGACACGTTGGGTAGAGGCACCGGGGCCGGAAGGCCAGGCCCCCATTGCCGGACTAAGCGTTGAATGCGTGGCCAATGCGGCGCTCGCACTCCTGCGCCAGACACAGGCGTGAACACGGACCCTCTGGCCCCCATGCACACTCCGGTCTAGGGTTTGCCATTATGGCCTGTTCGTGCAGCCAGCGCCGCGCTCACAAGGAAAACCATACTATGTCCATGCCAGCCCCATCCCATATCACCCGGCTAGACGGCCGGACCATCATCAAACTTTCCGGCGCGGACCGCGTAAAGTTCCTTCAGGGACTGGTCACGGCGGATATTGCCAGCGTACAGCCCGGTCAGGCGGTATGGGCTGCATGCCTGACCCCACAGGGCCGCTGGCAGGCAGATTTTTTTGCCATTCCCGACCCCGATGACACCTGCCTGCTACTGGACTGCGCGACCGAGCAGGCCGAAGCCCTGCGGACGCAGCTCATGCGCTTCAGGCTGCGTTCGGATGTGCAGATGGAACTGACCGCGCTCTCCACCTATGCCGCATGGGGCAACAGGCCAGACGCCGCAGTGCTTGAAAACGCCATATGCGTTGCAGACCCCAGACTACCCAATGCCGGATGGCGGTTGATAGACCCGCCCCCCGGCACCGAGCAGAATGCAACCGAACTCGACTATGACCTGCACAGGCTGGCCCTTGGCCTGCCCGACGGTGTGCAGGACTGCGAGCCCGGCCGCACACTGGCCGCAGAGGCCAACATGGACCTGCTCGGTGGCATTGCATGGAAAAAGGGATGTTACATGGGGCAGGAAGTCACGGCCCGCATGCACTACCGCACCCTGCTCAAACGCCGCCTTGTGCCCATTGCCAGCACGGCACCACTCCCCGCGCCCGGCACGCCCATTCTGCACGGCACGCAGGAGGTTGGCCTCCTGCGCTCCTCGCGCGATCATATCGGGCTGGCGCTGCTCAAGGTGGACATGGCAGACAAAACCCTGACATGCCTTGGCCATAACGTGGTTGCCCGCCCACCCGCGTGGCTGCTACCTGCCCTTGGCACCCCACCAGAACCCACCACCACACCGGACTGAACAATGACCTACACCGCCCCCGACGCCGCAACGCTTGATGCCATGCTCAGCACGGTCAAATACGACGCCTCCGGCCTGATTGCCGCCATTGCCCAGCAGCACGACACGGGCGAAGTGCTGATGATTGCATGGATGAACGCCGAGGCCCTGCGGGAAACACTGGAAAACGGGCGTGTCTGTTACTATTCACGCAGCCGCAAAAAACTCTGGCGCAAGGGCGAAACATCCGGCCAGATCCAGCACCTGAAGGAAGCCCGGCTGGATTGCGATGCCGATGCCGTTCTGCTGCTGGTCGAGCAGATTGGCGTTGCCTGCCACACCGGTCGCAGGAGCTGTTTTTACCGCGCCTTTACCCCCACCGGCCTTGTTGAACTGACAAAGCCCGAAATTGACCCCGCCAAACTCTATCACACCCGCGGCTAGGGAGCGGGCCGAACGCTCCCCTGCGCTGCCAGCAGGTCCAGCACGGCACTGGCCGCAGCATCTGCTGGCAAAACACCCCCCGGCCCTTCCAGCCCATGCAGGACCGAAGCAAAGGCCGTGCGCTGGGCCTGTGCTGCTGCGGGGTTATCAAACAGTCTGCGCACTTCACGCGCCAGCACGTCTGGTGCGCAGTTTTCTTGCAATAATTCAGGAACAACCTTGCGCCCGGCCAGCAGGTTGACCATGGCCACATAAGGCACACGGATAAGCCTGCGCGCCATAAACGCCGTAATCGGATTAACCCTGTAGGTCACGGCCATGGGTACGCCCGCCAGCGCCAGCTCCAGCGTGGAGGTGCCCGACTTGGTCAAGGCAGCCCCCGCTGCGGCAAACGCATCGTGCTTGTCCTGCACATCGGTCACAATAACCGGGCGAACAGGCCAGTCCTGTACCGCCCGCTCCACAGTAGCCGCCACCACGGGGGAGACAGGCACAACCGGCACCACATCGGGCATACTGGCGCGCAGCAGGGCCAGCATACGCCCGAACACCGGCAGCAGTCGCGGCACCTCCGAGCGGCGGCTGCCGGGCATAAGCACCAGCACACGAGCACCCTCCGCCACCCCGTGGCACGCCCTGAACCGGGCTGCATCCCCCTCCTGCGCACCGGATTGCAGGACCGGGTGGCCCACAAAGCGGGTTTTTAGCCCATGTGCGCCAAAAAACTTTTCCTCAAACGGCAGCAGGCACAGCAGTTCATCCCACAGTCCGGGGAATTTGCGCACACGCTTCTGCCGCCATGCCCAGACCTGCGGCGCCACATAATGCACCCGCAAAACCCCCATGCCCGCAATCCGCCGTAACAGGCGCAGGGCAAAACCGGGGCTGTCTATGGTTATGACCAGATCGGGCTTGTGGGCTGCAATATCCTCCACCGCCTGATCGAGCCTGCGTGCAAGCTGGCGCACACGCGGTAGAATTTCCACCAGTCCCATGACCGCAAGGTCACGCATGGGAAAGAGGCTCTCAAACCCCACCTCCACCATGCGCGGGCCACCCACCCCCGCAAAGCGGATATGCGGGTTACGCGCACGCAGGGCAAGCATAAGACGCGCGCCCAGCACGTCTCCACTCGCCTCTCCGGCCAGTATCCATATCAGGGGGGATGAGGGAGAAAGACCAACCATAATCCGTGCACCTAGAACACAACGCCCGCACCACCATTCCGGCCAAGGAAGGGATGCGCAACCCGTGATGCGAAAAGAAAAACCTTTCCGCCCATAAAAAGTCCGGTTTATGCGTGGAGCACCAGACCCTTAACCCCATCATACAGGATATTGTCCGCCTCGTGAGTGTTCAGCAGTATATGCGTGAGTGGACGGAACAGCCCGTCCGCAACGTTCTGGCCGGCATGGTCGGCACCTTTGCCCTTATTCCCGAAGTCATTGCTTTTTCCTACGCTGCGGGAGTCGCACCAGAAGTGGGGCTTTTTGCCTCGTTTGTCATCAGCATTGCCATTGCCATAACCGGGGGCAGGCCGGGCATGATCTCGGGGGCGGCGGGTTCGGTTGCACTGGTTGCGGCAGATCTGGTGCATGGGCACGGGTTGCAATACCTGCTGCTGGCTACCCTGCTGGCGGGGGCTTTTCAGGTCCTGTTTGGCCTGCTGCGGCTCCAGAGCATGATGCGCTTTGTCTCGCGCGAGGTGGAGACGGGGTTTGTCAACGCGCTGGCTATCCTGATTTTTTCTGCCCAGATTCCACAGATGCTGCACGTCACATGGCACACCTACGCCCTGATCGCCCTTGGGCTGGCTATTGTCTACCTGCTGCCACGCCTGACCACGGCCATTCCCTCCCCCCTGATCTGCATTGTGGTGCTGACGGGGGTCAGCTTGGCCATACCCATGCCCATCCATGTTGTGGCTGACCTTGGCGCACTGCCCACCGGCCTGCCAAGCCTGAGCCTGCCCCACCTCCCCCTGACATGGAACACCCTGCAGATTGTACTGCCTTACGCTTTCGCCATGGCCATGGTCGGCCTGCTGGAATCACTCATGACCGCAGCAGTTGTGGATGAGCTGACAGACACCCACTCCAACAAGCGCATGGAGTGCACGGGGCTTGGCATTTCCAACATTCTTGTCGGCCTGTTTGGCGGCATGGCAGGCTGCGGCATGATCGGCCAGACCGTTGGCAACCTGCGCTATGGCGGGCGTGGGCGGCTGTCCACCTTTACGGCTGGGGCCTTTCTGCTGTTGCTTTTGGTGGTCCTGCACCGCTTTGTGGCACAGGTACCTGTGGCAGCCCTTGTGGCTATTATGATTATGGTTTCCATCAGCACGTTCTCTTGGTCCTCCGTGCGCGAGGTCGTGCGCCACCCCAAGCTGGCCTCCACGGTCATGCTGGCAACCGTTGTTGTGGTGGTGCTCACGCATGATCTGGCGGCAGGTGTGGCCTGTGGCGTGCTGCTCAACGGGCTGTTCTTCTCGTTTCAGGTCATGGCGCTGGTGCAGGTCAGCACGCAGGACGCACCCGATGGCACCACCCGCACCTATGGCGTGCATGGCCAGCTCTTTTTTGCCTCAACCAGTGTGCTGACAGATAGCGTGGATTTTCAGGCCCCGGCCACACACGTGGTGATTGATCTGGCCGACGCCCATCTGTGGGACATCAGCGCGGCCAGCACTCTTGAAAAAACCGTGACACGGCTTGAAAAACGCCGAAAAACCGTCAGCATCATCAATGCAGATGCCCGCGCGGCAAAACTGCTGGCAACGCTTGACCACCCCGGCCTGCTGGCCTGAGCGGGCAAGGCCTGCAAAAAAAAACGGTCTTAACCTTGCCATAGCATCGGGCATTCTATTCATTACGTTGCAAAAACAGATTAGGAGATTCCGGAACCATGAGCACAGCAAAGACAATCGGTTTTATCGGTTTTGGTGCAATGGCCAGCCGCATGGCCATTAACCTGAAAAAAGCCGGATTTGCGACCGTAGCCTACACACCATCCGGCAAAGGAGGGGACGAACATACCGCCTTTTTACCCAGCCCTGCGGATGTAGCCAAAACGGCAGATATTGTTCTTGTCTGCGTTCCGGATGACGCGGCCCTGTCCGCCAGCATGTATGGACCACAGGGCGCACTTGCTGGCATGCCAGAAGGTGGACTGCTGCTGAATACAAGCTCCATCTCCCCCGAAGCCGCACAAACGCTGCTTGATGCGGGTGAAAAGCAGAAGATCAGCGTTGTGGACTGTCCCGTATCAGGCAGCACACCCGAGGCAGACAGCGCCAATCTGGTTGTGCTCGCAGGCGGTAGTGAGGAAGAGATGGCCCGCGCCAAACCCGTGTTTGACGCCATTGGCCGCCTGACCATCCATGCCGGTCCCGCAGGCTCTGGCGCGCGGCTCAAGCTGGTGATCAACGGCATTATGGGGGCTGGGCTGGCTGCTGTGGCCGAGGGCATTGCCTATGGGCTGGCCGCAGAGCTGGACCGCTCCATGCTGTTTGACGCACTGGACGAAATGGCCGTGATCTCCCCCCACCACAAGCGCAAAATCAAAATGGCCAAAGCGGGTGATTTTTCGCCCCAGTTCCCCACCCGGCTGATGCAAAAGGATATGCGCCTGCTTATGGATGCCTGTGCGCGTCTGGCAGTCCCCACCCCCACCATGGCGGCCGTCACACAACAGCTCTCCCTGACCCGCCGCGCCGCAGCAGATGCCGATTATTCAGCCCTGATCGGGTGATGGAAAACATTGTCGCCAATGATCCGTAAGGGCTGGCCCTTCGTACGGTTCAGCCCCGCTCAAAGGCGCGCAGGGCCATCAGCCCGTGGCACATGACCCTTGCCCTGTCGCCGAGCCCTCTGGGTTGGGCGGCCTGTGTGCTCCCACGCAGCAGGTCCCGCCGCGCCAGTACAGCAGGCAGGGCTGCAAGCCGCTGGGCTGGGGCAGCCCTGACCAG
>NZ_BAJU01000006.1 GCF_000613865.1 Acetobacter okinawensis JCM 25146 | reverse complement strand
TCACCGCCCGCCGAACCAGCCCTGACCACCGCCCCACCACCACCTGCCAGCACGGCAGCGCCGGGTAGCCCTGCGCCCACCACAACAGAGACCAAGGCAGGCGATGAGCAGGATTCCGGCGCGAACGAAATTTACCGGCTGGAAGCCATAGGCCACGTCCATATCTATACCCAGACCGATCAGGCCTGGGGGGACAAGGCCGTGTATGATATGGATCAGGCTGTTCTGGTCATGACCGGCAAGGCCCTGCGGCTGACCACGCCACAGGATGTGCTGACCGCGCGTGATTCCATGGAATATTATTCGCAGCAGCATATTTCCATCGGGCGGGGCAATGCGACCGTCACCACCAACGACCACCGGCAGATTCGGGCCGATGTTCTTGTGGGCTACAGCGCTCCAACAGCCCCTCCTCCGCAGGCCGGCACGCCTGCCACAGCCAAAGCGGACAACACAGCAGACGATCCCTTGACCTCGGGGGGGAACAAGCTGGAAAAGGTCAATGCTTTTGGCCATGTCTGGGTTCGCACCCAGACGGAAATTGTAACAGGCGAACGCGGGGTGTATGTGCCTGATACAGGAATCGCCCGCATTGTTGGCAATGTGCACATCACACGTGGGCCAAACCAGATTCAGGGGGCTGCGGCCATTATCAACATGCACACAGGTATTGCCACCATGACCGAGCGTCCGGGCAACAGGGTCAGTGGGCTGGTGGTACCCAGCAATGGCGATACATCGGACAGGAAGTAACAATGAACCGGGAAGTAAACTGGACGTCCGAGGAAATCGTGCAAGAAGAGGTCATTGGTCTTGGCCCCGAACCCGTTGACCTGAGCGCCCCACACCAGCCGGGCCATGGCCTGATCGCCCATAATATTGGCAAAAGCTATAAAAAGCGTCAGGTCGTCAAGGATGTCTCGATCGAGGTGCACCGGGGCGAGGCCGTGGGGCTTCTCGGACCCAATGGCGCAGGCAAGACCACCAGCTTTTACATGATTGTCGGGCTGGTCCAGCCTGATACCGGGACCATTACGCTTGATGGCGCGGACATTACACAACTCCCCATGTACCGGCGCGCACGCCTTGGCATTGGCTACCTGCCGCAGGAAGCCAGCATTTTTCGGGGCCTGAACGTGGAGCAGAACATTATGGCAGCGCTGGAGGTGGTCGAACCCGACCCCGACCAGCGTCAGGTCATGCTGGATGGGCTGCTGAACGAGTTTGGCATTACCCGCCTGCGCCACTCGCCCTCGCTCGCCCTGTCCGGCGGGGAACGCAGACGACTGGAAATTGCACGCGCACTGGCCAGCCAGCCACACTACGTCCTGCTTGATGAGCCTTTGGCCGGGATTGACCCCATTGCGGTGGGTGAAATCCGCGACCTTGTTTCCCACCTCAAGGACCGTGGGATCGGGGTGCTGATTACCGACCACAATGTGCGCGAAACGCTTGAAGTGATTGACCGCGCCTACATCATGCACAGTGGGCAGGTGCTGATGCAGGGTGTACCTGAGGAAATTGTGGCGCATGAGGACGTACGCCGCGTTTATCTGGGGGACAGCTTCTCGCTCTGACCCACGTCTGACGGACGCAAGGCACGGAGAGCATCATTGAGGTAAGCAGGCCCAGTACTTCTGTCCCCTTCCAGCAGTTGCCCTCCGGGCAACTCAGGCCAGTTTGCCCGGCACTTCCAGCAGGTTGGAAGCCCCTTCTTCCAGCACACTCACCCGGTCGCCCACGCTAATCAGCCCGGCTTTTTCCACAACCGCGTTCTGCGCAAACATCACCCCACCCTGCGCGCGCCGAAAACTGGCCAGCGTGGCCAGAGGCTCCTTGGGGAAAGGCACCTGCGCGCTCTCCTGATCAATGGATGTGACCACGCAGCGCGAACACGGCGCGAGCACACGCACAATAGCGCCACCCCCATTGGCTCCATCGCCAATAGCCAGACGCCGCCACTCGTCCTCCGCCCAAGGGATATGCCCTCCCAGCACAATATTGGCCCGGAACCGGCTCATGGGAACAGACTGCCCCGCAGGCAGGCGGGCGTTCAGATCATCCAGAGAGGCCGTGTTGGCCAGAAGCAGCGGGTATCCATCTGCAAAAGAGACGGGGCGTTCCTGTTCTCCCAGATGGCGGATACGGGCAAACTCCGGCCGGTGCATCCACACCAGACGGCACGGCTGCCCAAGCGCCTGCTCCAGCCACGCCGCCGCCAGATCACCTGCATCCCGCGCCTGTACCTGATCCTTCCAGACCGTGGTCAGGAGCACAGGGGACTCCTGATCGGGAAAGCGAACCGGACAGGGCCGCATGCCTGCACGGGTCAGGGTCAGCCCTTCCGCCGTGGGGATGGGAGTTATCAAGGCCATGGAACGGCAGGTGCGCTGGGTTATAAACCGCCCTGTGGCATCCACCACCATCCACCGGCGGTCTCCCTCCAGCCCCCACGGGCTGACCATGGCGGTTGGGGGAGAGAGAGCATGCAACCCCTTGACCGGGTAAATATGCAGGCTGGTGACACACAGTTCGCTCACGCCATACCTCTGCGTTGTGGTTTTCAGGGCCGGTGCGCGGCATTCCCTCGCAAGACAGGAGGAGCAGGCGCAACCAGCGGGGGCGCAGGTTCCATGGCAATGGGAGGGGCCGGTGGCGCAGGTGGCTTGGGGGGCGCAACAACAGTTACGGGAATATCCACCCGTTCCATGACGGGACGTATTTTCTGGTGGGTCACATGCCACATAAAGCCGCCATACACCCCTGCAAGAACGAGCAGACACCCCAGCTTGATCTGCCAGCCCCAGCCATTGGGCATTTTAGGCATATCCTTGGGGGGTGCGGAACGTAAAAGCATGGTGGCCGGGTATCCAGATTATAACACGTAAAGGTTTATCGTCCTGTGTAGGCATAGGGCGGGTCGGGCGACAAGCCTGCCATGCGCTTTATATTTCCGCCGTCCTTATTGGCCATGCAACCTCGGGGTAAAGCCCTGCATTATATCTGTAACAAAGGCATGGACATAAACACCTCACCCATGCCCAAATACACAACGCGCGTTGCAGGCTTGCCCTGCAACGTAACAAAGGCAAACCCGTTAACCCGCAATGCCGTCCGGACAGGCACGAACGCCATTCGGGTTTGACAGGCCCGCCTGCCAGTCGCAAGGAACGCTGTCCTATGCATATTCAGGTTTCCGGTAAACAGATTGATCTTTCCGACGCCTTGAAACATCGGGTCAACACCCATCTGGGCAATCTTGCAGAACGATATTTTGACACAGGGCTACAGGCACAGGTCACCTTTGGCAAAGCCCGCTCGTTTTTCACATGCGACATCAACGTCAAGGCTGCCCGTGGCCTGATCCTGCGTGGAGAAGGCGAGGCCGCAGACGCCAACGCCGCCTTTGATGACGCCGCCGAACATATTGCCAAACGCCTGCGCCGTTACCACAAGCGCGTAACCACCCACGCCCGCTCCACCACAAGGCAGGAGCAGCCAGAACGCGCCCGTTCCTATGTTTTGCAACCCGTAGACGACCACGAACCGGGTGATGCCAGCCCCACCCTCCCCAAAAAAACGGAGGAGGAAGAAACCTTTGCAACCATTATTGCCGAGCAGCCCGCTGACATTCCCGTCCTGTCCGTGGGCGAGGCGGTAATGCGGCTGGACCTTGCAGGCCAGAATTTTCTATTATTCCGCAATACGGCCAGCCGCCACATCAGCTTGTGTACCGGCGTGATGATGGCAACATCGGATGGCTGGACACCGCCCCGCTGGATGCACCAGCCCCATAAGCAGCCCGTCCGGCACAGTCCGCAATGGCATGCCCCAACAAAAAAGGACCGGCACAAACCGGTCCTTTTTCTTTGAGCCAGCGGAACTGCCCCTACTGGAGAGAGGCAGGCACCATGTCATTTTGCACAATGGCGCCCCATGCTGTTTCCATATCATCCACCACGGCCAGCAAAGACCCATCGGCGGCGTAAATGGCGCAGCCTTCCTCCCCATCATCCATGGTGGCGGGGCGGGTGTAGGCAACCTTGCTCAGCCCAAGGGAGCGGAACTGCATATCGGAAAGTTGCCGCACATCTGCCACACGTTCGGCCTGCGGCAGACCAGCTGGCATGTAACCACCCTGCATGCTGCTTTTCATTGCGTCCTCCTTCCGGGTTTTAACGACCATCCACATCCATAACCGGATGCAGCATTCGTGGCGTGGGGCGGGGCTTGACGCCCGATGCCGGGGCAACCTGCCCCTTTTGCCCACCTTGCATGATCTCGATCTGTTTGACCCGAACCTCCGGCTGCGGGCGAAAGAGGTCTATGTGCAAAAGCCCGTTATCCAGCCAGGCTCCGCCTATCTCTATCCCTTCGGCCAGCACAAACGCTTTTTGGAACTGGCGGGAGGCGATACCACGGTGCAGGTAAACCCGCTCCTCCCCCTCTTCCACCTGACGACCACGGATGACAAGCTGGTTGTCCTCCTGCGTGATCTGGAGGTCTTCCATCCTGAAACCGGCAACGGCAAGAGTAATGCGCAGGCCGTTAGGGGCTATCTGCTCAATGTTGTAGGGTGGGTAACCATCGCCCGAACCCTTGCTGGCACGTTCCAACATCTGTTCCAGATGATCAAAACCCAAAAACATGGGCGAGCCAAAAAGCCTGCCTGACATTGTTCAAGCCTCCTCCTTCCTGAGCGAGACATAAAAACCGGACCCGCCACGGCATCCGGTCTCTTCACGATATGGGATAGAGGCAGGCACACGCAACCCTGTGTCCCGCTTCATTCTGGTCTGGGGCGTGGCTCAGTGTGGTTTGCATGCCATATTGTGGCCCTCGGGAGACAGATTTTTTGTGTCACAAACACTTTTCATGCCGTTTTCTTCTGGCATCCGCCACAGCGGAACGCTAAATCGGGCTGTATGACACACCCAGCCCTGACAGACGCCGCATTTTCCGCTGCCTCGGACACTGCCGCCCCTCTTAACATCCTGACGCCACCGCACCCCGTGCTGCGCCAGAAGGCAAGACTGGTCAAACCTGAAGACATGGCCGAAATCCAAAAGATTCTGCCCGGCATGTTTGCCGCCATGTATCAGGCCCCCGGCATTGGACTTGCCGCCCCGCAGGTTGGTCTGAGCCAGCGCTTTGTCCTGATTGATCTGGGTGAAAAAGACACGCGCGACCCCATGATCCTGATTAACCCCGAGATTGTGGCCGAAACAGAGGAAATGAGCACGCGCGAGGAAGGCTGCCTGTCCCTGCCCAGCCAGTATGCCGAGGTTGTCCGCCCCGAAAAAGTACGCGTTCGTTGGCAGAACATAAGCGGACAGGTACAGGAGCGCGATGTGGACGGCCTGCTGGCCACCTGCGTGCAGCACGAGCTTGACCACCTTGATGGCGTTTTGTTCGTGGACCACCTTTCCGCCCTGCGCCGCAACATGATCCTGCGCCGTCTGGCCAAGGACCTGAAGCGCAACTAAGTGGAAAAACATCGCCCGATGCGTCTTGTGTTCATGGGTACGCCAGATTTTGCCGTACCGGCCCTTAAGGCCCTCCATGCCGCAGGGCATGAGATTGTTGCCGTATACTCCCAGCCGCCCCGTCCAGCCGGGCGGGGCAAGGCCCTGCGTGCCTCCCCCGTGCAGCAGGCGGCACAGGAACTTGGCCTGCCGGTCCACCACCCGCTGAGCCTGCGCAACAACCCCGAGGCATGGCAGGCGTTTGCCGCGCTCAAGGCCGACGCTGCCATTGTTGCGGCTTACGGGCTGATCTTGCCGCAGGTCATGCTGGATGCACCCCGGCTGGGTTGCCTGAACATCCATGCCAGCCTGCTGCCACGCTGGCGGGGCGCATCGCCCATCCAGAGTGCCATTCTGGCAGGCGACACGCAAAGCGGGGTGACCATCATGCAGATGGAGGCCGGGCTGGACACGGGCCCCATGCTGCTGCGTGAGGCTGTACCCATTACCGCACAGACAACCGCCACCACCCTGCATGATGCCCTGAGTGCGCTAGGCGGGAGCATGGTGCTGCGTGTACTTGCCGACTTCCCGCCCCAAACGCCCGACGCGGCAGACCATCAGGCCCGCCTGAATGCCGGACGCCCCGCACGCCAGACCCAGCCAGAGGACGGCGTAACCTACGCGCCACGCCTAACGCGCGAGGATGGGCGGATCGACTGGACGCATGACGCCACCGCTATAGACCGCCAGATCCGCGCGCTGACCCCGTGGCCAGGTACGTTTACCACGCTGGCAGACGGCACGGTTATCAAGATCGGGGCGGGTGTGATTGCGGCAGATACCTCCCTTTGCCCCCCCAACACTCCCCCTGGTACGGTACTGGATGAACGTCTGAGTGTCGCGTGTGGCCAAGGGGTTATTCGCCTGACAAGCCTGCAACGCCCCGGCCGTGGCATGATGGAGGCAGACGCTTCCTGCGCGGGCAGGCCCTGCCCGCAGGCACATGCCTTGGTACCCAAGCCCCCGGCAGCAATACCCCATGACCAAGCCCGCCATTCAGCGCTGGGCCGTTCAACTCGAATACGACGGACGCGGCCTTGTCGGCTGGCAGAAGCAGGCCTCAGGCCTGTCCGTGCAGGCTTTGTTGGAAGAAGCGGCGTTTCGCCTTGCCGGTGGCAGGCCTGTATCCAGCATTACAGCGGGGCGCACGGATTCGGGCGTGCATGCTCTGGCACAGGTCGCCCATCTGGACTTCCCCGCGGATGTCCGCTTTTCCAGCTACTCCGTGCGTGAGGGACTGAGCTACCACCTTAAACCCCACGCTATCGTGGTGCTGGATGCCGCACCAGTCAGTCTGGACTGGAGTGCGCGGTTTTCCGCCACATGGCGCTCGTACCGCTACCGCATTCTCAACCGGCGCACACGGCCTGCTCTGGCCGAGGGCCATGTCTGGCACGTCAAATCTCCGCTGGACGTGCTGCGCATGCAAGAGGCGGCCACATGCCTGCTTGGACAGCATGACTTTACATCGTTCCGCGCCGTAGCCTGTCAGGCCAACAGCCCCATTCGCACGCTGGACCAGCTGGACATTACACGTGTGGGGGATGAGGTGCATGTTGTTGCCAAGGCGCGGTCTTTTCTGCACCATCAGGTCCGCAATATGGTCGGCACGCTCAAAAAAGTTGGCACCGGCGCATGGGAGCCAGAACGGGTGGCCCATGCCCTTGCTGCATGTGACCGCAGTGCCGCAGGCCCCACGGCCCCGCCTGACGGATTGTACCTGACCGGGGTCGGGTATGAACCGATCCGTTTGGCACACCCACCAGCCCGTAACAGCACCTGAGTTCAAGGCCGCCCCACATGCCATGCTCTGGCATATCGGGGCTGCTGCGCTCAGTTGCTTTTAATGTTCACCATCGGCTGAAGCAGATCCGTGATAACCATGTAATGCGGGGGCAACAGTGCGGCCAGCCCATAGAGCGTAATGGACGCAAGCAGAATGGACACGTAAAGCAGAGCCGCCCGAGCGCCGGACACACCCAACCCCACCTTGGCCACAAACCACTGCAACCATAGCTCATACGCCGCAGCACACAGGGCCAGAGCACCAATAAAAGCCTGCTGGCGGGCAATATCGGGCGTAAACACCGCAGCGATAAGCGCACAGGCCAAACAGATCAGCACCACAACCCAGCCGCACCACGTTGCTGCCGTGATATAGCGCAGCCAGAGCGCACCACGCCCCCAGCGCTGGGCGTAAAAATGGGAGACTACAGCAGGCAGAAACAGCACGCACAGGGAAAGCAGTAGCTTGGTGGCAGACATGACCTTGTCCGGCAGCAGAAAAATCTGCACGCCGCCCACCAGTATGCAGGCCATCTGCGGGGCTAGTGCTGCGCCAAAAGCATCGGGCGTGCCTTCAAAATAAGCCAGCCCCTCCCGCTTGCCACCCGCAAGCAGCAGCATACCCTGTATTATGCGCCGCACTGCGCCCAACTTGCCTGTCTGTGGAATCACACCCCTACCCCTTTAAAGAAGGCCTCATAAATCCGGGTCAGTTTTTCCATGTCAGCAACCGCTGCATGTTCATCCACCTTGTGAATACTCGCCCCGACCAGACCAAACTCCGCAACCGGGCAGTAACGGGCAATAAAGCGCGCATCCGACGTACCACCCCCCGTATCCAGTTTGGGGGTGAGCCCCGTTACATCTGTAATGGCCTGTTGCAGCACCGCCATCTCCTGACCCGGAGGAGCAAAAAACGACTCACCGCTAATCCTGCTCTCAACACACGCACGCGGCGCGTGCTGGGCGCATACAGTTTCAATCCAGCCTTGAAGGGCAGCGCCTGTATGCAGGTCGTTAAAGCGAATGTTCAGCCGCGCTTCCGCACGGGCAGGAATAAGATTGGAGGCGGTATTGCCCACATCCAGACTGGTTACCTGCAGGCTGGAAGATTCAAAATATTCCGACCCATGATCCAGTGGCGTCGCCCGCAGGGCATCAAGCACGGCAAGCAGACGATGTACCGGATTGTCCGCACGGTGCGGGTAGGCCACATGCCCCTGCGTGCCTTCAACAACAATACGGGCGTTCAGGCTGCCACGGCGGCCGACCTTGACCATCTCGCCTAGTGTCTGGGGGTTTGTTGGCTCCCCTACCAGACAGTAGTCAGGTATCTGGCCCTGTACGGCCATCCACTCCAGCACCTTCTGGGTGCCATAGGTGGCCGGGCCTTCCTCATCCCCCGTAATCAGCAGGCTGATGGAACCATGGCCCAGACCGGTGTTCACCCGGCGGGCAATGGCAGCAACACAGGCGGCTATGCCGCCTTTCATATCGCACGCACCCCGACCGTAGAGCACACCATCCACGATCTCGGCAGCAAAGGGAGGGTATGTCCAGTCGGCCTCATGACCAACCGGGACCACATCCGTATGCCCAGCGTAGCAGATATGAGGCCCCCCTGTACCCAGACGGGCAAACAGGTTTGGGGTGCGCTCCGCACCCTCGCCAAAAGGCAGGTGCGTGACCGTAAACCCCATACGCTCCAGCATGGCCCCAAGCAGAAGCTGGGACGCACCGGGGTCGGGGGTGACCGAGGGCTGACGAATAAGCAACCGGGCCACGGCCACCGGGTCTGTCAGCGCCAGATCAGCGGGGAGTGCTCCGGTGGTGCCTGTTGTCATACGTCCGCCTCGTCCTTTAACAACCGCTCGGTTCAGTCACGCAGCAGTTCGTTGATGGATGTTTTGGAGCGGGTCCGCTCATCCACGCGCTTGACGATAACCGCACAGGCCAGAGCGGGGTTGGGGCGGCCATCGGGGCCAACCGGGTTGGAGGATGGCATGGTACCCGGCACAACCACGGAATAGGCGGGTACGCGGCCCATGTAGATCTCGCCAGTTGCCCGGTCCACAATCTTGGTGGATGCACCAAGGAACACGCCCATGGACAGGACCGAGCCCCGTTCCACAATCACGCCCTCAGCCACTTCCGAGCGAGCGCCGATAAAGCAGTTGTCTTCGATAATAACCGGAGCAGCCTGCAACGGCTCCAACACACCGCCAATACCTGCGCCACCGCTAATGTGACAGTTCTTGCCAATCTGTGCACAGCTCCCAATGGTGGACCATGTGTCCACCATGGTGCCGCTATCTACACGGGCACCCACATTGACAAAGCTCGGCATCAGCACCGCACCAGGGGCAATAAAGGCCGAACGGCGCACAACAGCACCCGGCACAACCCGAAACCCGGCCTGATCAAAACGTGCCTGATCCCAGCCAGCAAACTTGAGAGGCACCTTGTCATAAGCCGGAGCGCCCGCTGCACCACCAGGAATGACAAGGCTATCGTTAAGGCGGAAAGACAGCAGTACGGCTTTTTTCAGCCATTCATGAACAACCCATCCGTCTTCCTGCGGAGCAGCCACGCGCAGACGACCAGAGTCCAGCGCTTCAAGCGCGGCCTCAATGGCGTCACGGTCTTTGCCCACGGTTGCGGAAGAAATGCGGTCGCGCTCTTCCCACAGGTTTTCAATATGAGCGCGGAGGGTTTCGTCTGTCATGGCACACCAATCAGAAACAATGAAAATTACAGACCGGACGACAGGCCCGCCCGGCAACAAAAGAGGAAAAAGACCATGCGGACAGGGGCCTATCCTGTCAACGTGGGTCAGTACCCCGCACGCGCGAGGTTATTCCGCGCGGATGAGTGTCCCCGACCCGGAGGCCGTAAACAGTTCCAGCAGGCAGGCGTGGGGCATACGGCCATCAATAATAACCGCCCCTCTGGCTCCGCCCTGCACAGCCTCAATGCAGGTTTCCACCTTGGGGATCATACCGCCGGTAATCACACCGTCCTCAATGGCCTGCCGGGCCTGCGCCGCAGTCAGTTCGGGGATGAGCTGCCCCTGCTTATCCAGCACACCGGGTACATCCGTCAGCATCAGCAGGCGGGTGGCGTGCACAGCACCGGCAACCGCACCAGCCGCTGTATCAGCGTTGATGTTATAGGTCTCACCGTCCTCACCGAGGCCCACGGGCGCTATAACCGGGATCAGCCCCGAGCCGGACAGCGCATAGATCACCCGCGGGTCAACCTTGACAGGCTCACCCACAAATCCAAGGTCCAGCACCCGTTCGATCTGGCTGTCCATGTCCCGCACGGTCCGGCGCAGCTTGCGGGCGGTGATCAGCTTGCCATCCTTGCCCGAAATACCAACGGCCAACGCCCCAGCCTCGCAGATCAGTTCCGCCACCTGCTTGTTGACCGAACCAGCCAGCACCATCTCGATCACATCGACCACATTGGCGTCTGTTACGCGCAGCCCATCAATGAAGTGGGAGGGGATGTCCAGCCGCTTGAGCATCTGGTTGATCTGCGGCCCCCCGCCATGCACCACAACAGGTTGATACCGACCTGCTTGAGCAGAGCAATATCGCGCCCGAAGGTCTTGGCCAGACCCGCATCGCCCATGGCGTGTCCACCATATTTGACCACAATGGTGTCCCCCGCGTAGCGTCGCAGGTATGGCAGGGCGTTCGCCAGCACGGCGGCCTCATGCACGGCGTCATGCGGAGCGCTGGAAGGGGGGAGTCTGGGTTCAGTCATGCTCTGAAAATCCTGCCGTCTTCTGTCCATTTTCCCCGATCACGTCAGGGCAAATTCTGCCAGTTCCGCCCGCAATGCCTCAATGCCCTGCCCGGTCTGGCTACTGGTAAGAGAGAGATGCGGAAAAGCCGCAGCGTGGCGTGCGATCTCGGCCTCCACATCGGCCTGTTTGCGTACCAGTGCCGTGGGTTTGACGTCATCACACTTGGTCAGCACGACCTGAAAGCTGACTGCCGCGCGGTCAAGCAGCTTCATGACCTCTTGGTCATGCGTTTTCATTTCCACCCGTGCATCCAGCAGCAGAACAACCCGGCGCAGGCAGGGGCGCCCGCGCAGGTAGTCGAACATCATCTCCTGCCAGTCTTCCTTTACGGATTTGGCGGCGCGGGCAAATCCGTAACCGGGCATATCCACCAGCATCAGGCGCTGGGCGAGATCAAAAAAGTTGAGCTGCTTGGTGCGCCCCGGCTCGGACGAGGCACGCGCCAGCGTCTTGCGCCCCGTCAGCGCGTTAATCAGGCTGGACTTACCCACATTGGAACGTCCCGCAAAAGCAATTTCGGGCAGCGTCTGGGGGGGGAGCTGGCCCAGCTTCTGGGCACCAAACACAAATTCGCATGAACCGGCAAAAAGCCGCCGCCCTTCCTCCAGGGCGGCGGCAATGTCTGCCTTGTCCTTCAGTTCACGGAAAGAAGGCACTTGCTCCATCATTTTTTGGCAACCAGTTGGGGCTTGGCGTCAGCAGCCTTGAGACGCCCCATAATGATAATCTGCTGAATGGCGGTCAGTACGTTACTCCAGCAATAGTAAATGACCAGACCAACAGGCTGATGCGCCATGAAGAAGGTGAACAGCAGCGGAATGAACATCATCACCTTCTGCTGTGCGGGATCAATGCTGGTGGAACTCGCACTGATCTTCTGCATGATAAACATGCTGGCACCATACAGGATGGGCCATGCCCCCAGCGTAAGCACCGGCAGAATATGCGTCGGCTCAAACGGAATAAGGCCGAACAGGTTGAAGATGTTGGTCGGGTCTTGTGCCGACAGATCCTTTACCCAGCCGACAAAAGGCGCATGCCGCATTTCAATCGTGACATACAGGTCCTTGTAGAGGCACCAGAAAACCGGGGCCTGAATGAACAGGGGCAGGAAGCCGCCAAACAGGCTGACCTTCTCTTTGCGATAGAGCATCATAATCTGCTGCTGCATGGCCACCGGATCATCCTTGTGGCGCGCACGGATCAGGTCCACCTGCGGCTTCAGGCGCGATGTCTTCCATGTCATGCGCATCTGTTTGATGGTCAGCGGCAGGAACGCAACCTTGACGATAACCGTAAAGGTCAGCAGGGCCATACCAAAGCTGCCCAAATGGCTGTTCAGCCAGTCCAGCACAAAGAACACAGGACGGGTCAGGAAGGAAAGCCACCCGAAGTCCACGGCCTTCCAGAACATGGGAATATGCAGGTCGTGCTCATACTGCTCTAACAGCCGCACTTCCTTGGCACCAGCAAACACATGGGCCTGCGTGGAGGCACTCTGCCCCACACCAACCTGCACCGGAGCGGTGGCGGTAAAGCCTACCTGATACTGCCCCTGAGCGGCCTGCCACGCATAAGTGCCCACAACACTGGCGGTCTGGTCAGGCACAATGGCCATCAGCCAGTATTTATCGGTAATGCCGGCCCAGCCACCTGTACCCTGATGGCTCCATGCCACGTTTTCAGGCGGGACCCCATCATTACGGACAGATTTGTAGGACCCTTCGTTCAGGCGGTCATCAATTACCGCAATCGGGCCTTCATGCACCAGCATGCCGCCGGTTTCTTCCGGCGTGTAACCACGGTTCACACGGTAATAGGGGTAAAGGGCCACACTCTGCCCCGTAGCGTTATGCACGCGCTGGGTCACGGTGAACATGTAGTCTTTGTCCACCCAAGTGCGACTTCAAACGTCAGACCCTGGCCGTTATCCCAGCTCAGTGTTAGCGGGTGGTCCACATCCAGCAACGTGCCGGAGGCTTTCCACAATGTACGGGCATTAGGCAGGGCCAGCGGCACATCCGAGGTTGCAGCGCGCCAGCCAAAGTCCACAAAATCAGCCCGCTTGGTGTCCACGGGGCTGAGCACCCGCACATCCGGGCTGTCAGGCTTTACGGTCTCACGGTACTGCTTGAGCACCAGATCATCCAGCCGTGCGCCGCGCAGGTTGATGCTCCCCTGCACAGAAGGGGCGTTAATGGCAATGCGGGTATCTGGCCCATCAGTGGTATCTGTTGGAGCTGCTGACGCGGAATCCCGTGGGGCGACCGCCAGCCCTGCACCTGTAGCAGAAGCCGAAGCGCTCTGGCTGGCCGCAGTCTGCGTCACCTGCTGGGAGGGCTGATGTGCCGGAGCCTGGGGAAAGAAATAATCAAACCCGATAAGAACCAGAGCTGACAGCAATGTTGCCAGTATGAGACGTTTTGAATCCATGAGCTCTGGCCTGCTGGCCCCCTGCACTTAACAAAAATGGAAAACTCAACGACCGCATAAAACGGTGGTCTTGAGCGGCACAACCGTGTTCCAGCGCAGGATCGGCAGAACTACAGAAATCAGGGCATGCCCTAATCCCGCAAACAGAGTTTCAACGCTTTCCGAAAATCGGCCACCAGTGCGTCAAAGGCGCGCTCCCGCGTGGAGCCACGTCCTATCAGCACCAGATCCAGCCCATTCAGCGGTGTATCGGCTTCCACTCTGCGCACAACCTCACGCAGTCTGCGGCGCACCCGGTTACGCACCACGGCATTACCGACTTTTTTGGTCACCGTGAAGCCAACACGCGCGGGGTCCGAATCGGGCCGCCTGAAAAGCTGAAGGACAAGACCAGACACCGGAGCCTTACGCCCCTTGGCTGCCATGAAGAGAAATTCTTTTCTCTTTTTGAGCCGCATGGACGTGCCTGCCCCTGCCGCTGGCTGCTCCTGACCTTCAGACCAGTCCATCAAAACCGGACTGCCGGACAACACTTACGCGGAAAGGCGCTTGCGGCCCTTGGAGCGACGGTTTGCCAGGATACGACGGCCGCCAACAGTAGCCGAACGGGTGCGGAACCCGTGACGACGCTTGCGGACCAGCCGGGACGGTTGATAAGTGCGCTTCATGGCTGCACTCCCTTCAGTTTGAATATGCTTCGCCAGTGGCCACGTACGAGCCACTCTCTCTTGAAGTCGCGGCTTATAAAGTTCAGATAGAAGAACGTCAATGTGCAGTGCAGAGTCGCATGACTATTCGCGCACGATCACCCACCTGATGGAAAGCCGCATGCCCTCCTCATTCTCCCGGCTTCGTACCATTCTGGCCGTCACCTGCCTGCCTGTTCTGGCCTATCTTCTGGGTATGGGCATTGGGGCATCACACCCACTTACGGCCCTGCTCATCGGCCTTGGCGCGGCATCTGCGGCATGGGTCTGTACCCATAATACCCCGCAGCCCGCAACAGTAGCCCTCCCTGCCAGCCCGACAGCGCCAGCAGCAGACAGTGACCAGAAACTGCGGCATGACATACGGGGCATTGTCTCCCCCGCCATGCTGGCCGCGGAGCAACTCTCGCTCCACAACGACCCTGCCATTGAAAAAGCCGCAGCGACAATCAATGATTCGCTCGATAGGCTGACCGCCCGCCTTAAGCAGCGTAAGGCAGGCTAGCGGGCCTTATGCCTGCTCGATCAGTTCGACCCGGTAACCATCGGGGTCTTCAACAAAGGCAATAACCGTGGTGCCAAACTTGACTGGTCCGGCCTCGCGCACAACTTTGCCGCCACCAGCGCGAATACGCTCTACAGCCGCAGCCACATCAGGCACACCAATGGCAAAATGCCCGAAGCCTGACCCCAGATCGTACCCATTATCCTGCCCCCAGTTGTAGGTCAGTTCAATTTCCGCCT
Organism: Acetobacter okinawensis JCM 25146; assembly: GCF_000613865.1. Taxonomy (GTDB): domain Bacteria; phylum Pseudomonadota; class Alphaproteobacteria; order Acetobacterales; family Acetobacteraceae; genus Acetobacter; species Acetobacter okinawensis. The sequence goes on along the minus strand of NZ_BAJU01000006.1, from coordinate 80,440 downwards.
GCCCGGCAGCGTTGTCCGCGAACCCGATAAAAACAAGCGTGTATTCACCAGCGGGCACATCCTTGCGACGCAACTCATGCATGCCAAGCAGGGTGTAAAACGCCAGACTGCGTTCAAGATCGCGGACACGAACCATGGTGTGCAAAAAACTGGACACGGCATATTCTCCCTCAGACCCGATAGATATGGCCTGTTTTTACGGTGTAGAGCGCAGACAGGCCTCCGGGTCTATGGCGATCAGGAACAGGCCCAGCCGCTCTGCCTCAGCCTCGCAGGCCTGCCTGTCGGTCAATAGCGTATTCCCTGCCTCGAACGCGACCCCACGCAGGCCCGCCGCATGGGCATTATGGAGGGTCTGCGGGCCAATGGTTGGCATATCCGCTCTTTTTTCCTGACCGGGTTTGAGCAGCTTGACCAGCACCCCCCCCTCGCCTGGCTGCTGGCAGGTGCCTGCACGGACAAGCATGGCATCCGTGCCTTCCATGGCCTCCACAGCCAGCACGACGCCGTTTTGCACCACGCAGCCCTGCCCTATGTCCAGCCTGCCAAGCGCCTGCACAACACGGACTCCATGTCGTATATCCGCCATTGCCTGCGCATCGGGCACAAACCGCCCGAGCACCCCGGGCTGCGCAATGGAGTGGGACAGAAATTCATGCGCGCCACGCACACAAAAGCCTTCCTCGCCCAGAATGCGGACAAGGGCGGCCAGTAGCCCGTCGTCCCCTGCAAACAAAGCCTTGCCTAGGCGCGCCAGAATACGCGCTCCCTCGGCATCGGGGCACAGACTACGCAGGGATGGGCGACGGATAGGCCCGATCAGCACCAGTTCGGTGCAGCGGTGTTCACGCAGCAGCGCCAACATGCGCCCGGCGGCACCCAAACGCACATATTCATGCGGCCACGGTGCCAGCACGTCAGGCTCGGCAAAGCCTTCAAAACCGATGATAAAAACGGGCATGCCCGCAGCATGTGCTGCTTCAGCCACTCTGGCTGGCAGGGGGCCTCCCCCTGCCAGAATACCAACTGCGGCTGGCGCGGCTCTCACGCGCCTTCTGTTTCGGCCTGATCGGCAGCACCAGCGCGGGCAGGACGTACCAGCCCCCGGTGGCTGGGCGCATCAATAAAGGTCAGAATTTCCTGAATGCGATCATTCCCGGAAAAGTCCTTGCGCACCTGCTCAAGACGGGCCTGAAAAGACACATCACCACACACCTTGGGGTAGAGGGTGAGAAAGGCTTTACGCATCCGGTGAATTTCGGCCGATTGCACACCATTGCGGCGCAACCATATCCAGTGCAGGCCAATCAACCGGGCGCGATTACCCAGCACACTGCCATAGGGAATAACATCAGCCTCAACCCCGGCCACCCCGCCCACAAGGGCAGCATGACCAATTCTGACGAACTGATGAATGGCAGCCGACCCCATAACCCGTGCATCGTTGCCGATTGTCACATGGCCACCCATGACCACATTATTAACGATGATCACCCGGTCGCCCAAAACGCAGTCATGCGCAACATGAGCATTGGCCATGATCAGCACATCCTGACCAACTTTTGTCAGGCCCGAGCCCGTGGCCGTTCCCCTGTGAATGGTCACGTGCTCGCGGACAACCGTGCGGGCACCGACCTCGCACCGGGTTGGCTCGCCTTTATATTTCAGGTCCTGTGGTGCCATACCCACCGTACAGAACGGAAAATAACGCGAATACGCCCCCAGATGCGTATGCCCATCCACAACAACGTGGGAGATCAGTTCCACCCCGTCATCAAGAACTGCATTCGGCCCCACGGTGCACCATGGGCCGATCACTACGCCACGCCCCAGCACAGCCCCCGGAGCAACCAAAGCCGTTGGGTGAACACGGGCCTGTCTGGCTTCCTCTACTGCGTGCACCACTTCAGTTCCTTATATTCCGCCTGCCTGCAACGCAGAGCATGGGCTCCTGCTTCAGCGGCATCTGCCAGAAAAAGCAAAGAGAATTGAAGCATATATTGACCCGACCTGCGCACCAAGTGCCAAAAGTCAGCCCATGATCATGGCGCTGAAGGTCGCTTCCGCCACCACAACACCATCAACACGCGCCTCTCCGCGGAATTTCCACACATTGGAGCGATGCCGTTCCTTGACAACATGGATGCGCAACTGGTCGCCCGGCTCAACCGGACGGCGGAATTTTGCGCCTTCTATGGTCATGAAATAGACAAGCTTGCCTTCAAATGCCTCACCGAGCGACAGCACACAAGCGTGGCCGCAGTCTGGGCCATGGCTTCCACAATAAGAACGCCAGGCATAACGGGCCGCCCCGGGAAATGCCCCGGGAAAAACGGTTCGTTGACCGAGACATTCTTGATACCAGTCGCCTCTTCCCCCAGGACAATATTTTCCATCCTGTCGATAAGAAGGAAAGGATACCTGTGAGGAATCGCCTGCATGATACGGTTGACATCAATACTTGCGATTGTCTGTCCGTCCTGCCGGGATTCTTGTTTTGTCTCCACGTCCCCTAAACCACCCTCTGTACCGGACCATAGCCGGAGTTCATACTTTACCTGAATCGTCCTTGGTCGACCCAGACGCTTTTTTCGCCAGTTTGCGCAGCACCGCCACGTTACGGAAAAACTCCCGGAACGGCATGGCAGGACTACCTATGACATCTGCTCCACGCTCAACATCCGACATAACACCACACTGCGCACCAATGCGCGCCTTGGCACCAATACGAATATGACCGATCAACCCGGCCTGAGCCGCAACCGTCACGTAGTCTTCCAAGACGGTTGAACCCGAAATCCCGGCCTGCGACACTACAATACAGCACCGACCCAATTGGGCATTATGCCCGATCTGCACCAGATTATCGAGCCGTGAACCCGCGCCAATAACCGTATCGTTGACCGACCCGCGATCAATGGTCGAGTTGGCACCAATCTCCACGTCATGCTCGATAATCACACGACCAAGCTGCGGTACTGTCTCAAATCCGTCCGGCCCTACGGCAAAACCGAAGCCATCCTGCCCGATACGCGCTCCGGGCAGAATAGTCACCCGATCCCCCACAAGAGCGTGAGAGAGCGTAACCATGGCGCCAATACGGCAATCTGCCCCAAGGCGCACGCCATCCGCCAGAACTGCATGAGAGCCGATAATACAACCAGCCCCCACTTCCACAGCAGCGCCAATCACAACGAATGGCCCCACTTCGGCTGTAGGATCAACCACGGCAGACGGGTCAATCACAGCAGATGGGTGGATACCAGCCTTACTACGGGACTGTGGGTGAAACAGCCGCGCAATGCGCGACCATGCCAGATACGGAGTAGCAGTCACAAGGGCTGCGGAATGAGGTGGCACTTTTTCGGCAAATGCCGGAGCCACAATCACCAATCCTGCCTCTGTATGCTCCAGCAGATGCGCATACCGGCGATTATCGAGAAAACTGACATCCCGCGCACGGGCAACCTGCAAGGGGGCTATGCCTGCATAGCCCTCCTGCGGGAAACTCCCCTGCCGGGGAGGACGCAGCTCAGCACCAGCCGCTTCGGCCAGCACTGCGGCATCAAATGGCCCGACACGCGCAAAAAAACGCGGATCAGCCGGGCCGGAAGAAGCCCTGCATTCCACCATGCTTATTTTTTCCCGGCAGAAGCCGGAGTAACCACAGGAGCAGGCCCGGAAGCAACTGCAGACTGATCACCATCAGCCGTGGTGGGCATCTTGCCGGACTTGGCAAGCTCTTCAGGGTCCACATTCGCGTCAGGGATAAAGACGCTGGGCAGAACCTTGTTCAGGTTCGTGGCCACCTCGTTGGTGATGTCCTGACCATCCACATGCAAGGCAACCTGTTCGCTATGCAGCACAAGGTTCATGCCATGCGCGGAGGCCACCTTCTGGATAACCTGCACCAGTTCACGCTCGATCTGCCCCAGAGAAACCTGCGCGGCTTCCTGAATGATGCGGTTGCGATTGCGGAAATCCCGCTGCGCCTTCATCACCTTGGCCTGCAGGCTACGCTCGCGGGTCTGAATCTGATCCGACGTCAGGGATTTGGCCTGAGCCTGCAAGGTCTGCTGCTCATCACGCCAGCCAGCCTGTTCACGCTGCAGATCCTGAGCCAGAGCATCACGGCGGCCACCAAGTACACGTTCCACCTGCATGGCAGCTGAGGTCTGACGCATAACGCCCGATACGCTGATAACCCCGATAATGGTTGTCGGCGGAGGAGCTTCCTTGGCAATTTCAGGTGCGCTGGGAATGGGGGGAAGCGGCAGAACCGGAGGAGCCTGCTCGGCTGCTTCCTGGCTATCAGCCGCAGGAGCAGGAAGTGCTACCGGAGCGGGTGCTGCATTACGTGCTGCAGGATGCGGAGCCTGTGCCGCAGGCTGGCTTTTGGGCACAAACCAACCATTCCCGCCTTCTGCCTGAGCAGCAGGAACAAGAGCCACAGAAAAAGAAAGGCAAACAGCCCCAAGAAGGGCGGCTTTGGAACAGAAACGCATCATTACCTCAGAATTGCTGGCCGAAGCCGAAGCGAAGGAGCTGTGTGCGGTCATTATAGCTGCGTCTGATCGGCACACCAAGGTCAATATTCAACAACCCAAACGGACTTTTCCACGAAAAGCCTGCGCCCGCACTCACGCGTGGGCTGATCATATCACCCGAGATTGCCGTATAGTTCGCGCCATCGGTCACAGGGTTGGTGTACAAGTGCTTGACGCGTACGCCAGCCACACTCCCCATATCCACGAATGTACGACCACCCACCCCCATATCCGTCAGGAAAGGAATGGGGAAGTTCAACTGGGCGGAGGCGTTGTACATAAACCGCCCGCCGATCAGATCTTCAGACTGATGGGTCGCATTCCCAACGCTTCGTGGACCGGCACCCCCGTCAAGGAAGCCGCGCAGGTTGGTGCCCCCCAGATAGAAGTTATCGATGACGTCATGGCGGCCATGGCTACCCCAGTCGGCCAGGTACCCGGCACCACCACGGAACGCCAGCGTCCAGTTATGGCTGTTGGTCAGGTCATCAAGGGGAATGTAATATCCACCATTGATCTTGCCGCGAACGTAGTTTTCATCCCCGCCGATACCAGCGAAATCCCCACCAACGGACACGAAGTAACCACTATGCGGCTGCATACGGTTGTCGCGCCTGTCGTACATGATCGTTGTCCCGATCTGGGACAACAGGGACTTACCGATCTGGTCCTGAATATAGGGTGAGGATTCACTCCACGCGTTACTCACCCATCGGCGGATCAGGCTGTAGTTCCACGACTGAGAGAGATAGCGGTTATACGAATACCCCATACGCAGGGTAATACCGTAACGCCCTTCCGAGTAGTTCTGGTATGTCTGGTAGTTATTTTCGATGAAGAAAATATCTGCGCCAACAACCATGTTCCGCCCGAGGAAGACCGGATCGGTTACAGAAAGATCAGCCTGCTTCTGGTAATACGAAACAGTGCCCGAGAACCCGGCGTCAATCCCCGTGCCCAACAGGTTGTGCTGCTTGAGCCCGACGTTACCGATAATACCAACGTCGGTTGAATACCCGCCACCAAGTGAGAACTCACCCGTTGGTTTTTCCACAACATTGACAGACACGTTTGCGCGGTCAGGGGAAGAACCGGGCGTATCCTTGACGTCCACCGTTTTGAAGTAGCCAGATCCTGAACCCCTTCCTTGGCGTATTTTTTGTAGCTGCTCGTGTAGGGATCGCCTTCTGCAAATGGCAGCTGGCGACGGATCACATTGTCCTGCGTAATGGTATTACCGTTGATGTCGATCCGCTCAATATAACGGCGCGGACCTTCACTGACGTCAAAGAGCAGATTGACAATGCGTTTTTCGGGGTTACGCGCGATTGTCGGGCGCACCACCGCAAACGGATGACCCTGCGACTGGAGCAGTTCCTCTATATCCGTTGCGTTATCCTGCACGGCCTTGCCATCATACCACTGGTGTGGAAACAGCTCGACGTATTTACGTAGGGATTTGGCAGGCACATGCCGCAGGCTGGAGCGGATATCCACCTTACCCAGACGGTAGCGTATGCCCTCGTCCATGGTGATGGTGATGTAAAAAGATTTGCGGTCAGGAGACAGCTCACCCTTTACATCCTTGATCTGGAAATCCACATAACCATTGTGCAGGTAAAAGCGCCGCAGCAGTTCCCCGTCATATTTTACGCGTTCGGGGTTATATTCGTCTGACGAACCGAGGAAGTGATACCAAGCCGTTTCCTTGGAGGAAACAACACCGGCAAGTTCAGCTTCACTGTAAGCCTTGTTCCCGACAAACGCGATTTTACGAATTTTTGTGTTCGGGCCTTCATTGATCTGGAAGATCACGTCCACACGGTTATGGGCCAGACGGACAATCTGGGGCGTAACCACAGCCGCAAAACGCGACTTCTGGGCATAGACCTCCAGAATGTGCTGCCGGTCATCCGCCGTTGTTTCCGCCGAGAACACCGCACGGGGGCGCAGGGAGAGCACCTTGCGCAGGTCCTCATCCTTGGCGGCGTGGTTACCCTCGAACACGATCCGGTTGACGATCGGGTTTTCCTTCAGCTTCACGAGCAGCGTATTGCCCTCGCGGCGCAAGGTCACGTCCTTGAACAACCCTGTTGCGTACAGGGTCTTAAGAGACCGGTCGAGGTCATCCTGCGTGAACGGGTCGCCCGGACGGACAACCATGTAGGACAGAACCGTATTGGTCTCGATACGGGTATTGCCTGAGACACGGATCTCATCAATCACGCCAACTGGCGCTGGCTGTGCGGGTGCAGCATCGGGCTGTGGCCCGGCACCTTCGGAATCGCCCTGAGGCGATGCAACAACAGCTGCTGGTGCCTGTGTGTCCGGGTTCTGGGCGGCCATAGCCCCCCGTCCCTCGATCAGGAAAAAAGGCAACATGCAGACAGAAACGAACAGGGCCGAACGTTTACCCGCCAAGATCTGCCTCCCTCCATCCGGGTCGGTTCAGCACGGAAGCCCATCCCCCGTTTCTGTCGCGCCCGCAAGGGACGTATCCGAATTTACCCTTGTCACGCAAGCCTTACCCTTCCAGTCCAGTTCACTATCAACCCGCGAGCGATGCAACCCACCTGAACAGCCCGAAGCTGGACAGATCGTTGAACGTCGAAAACAGAAACAGACCCGCCAGCAAGGCAAACCCGGTCTGGAAACTAACCTCTTGCACCCGCTTGGAAACTGGGCGTCCTCTTATTGCCTCTATGGCATAAAAAACCAGACGTCCACCATCAAGAAGTGGAACGGGAAAGAGATTGATAAGACCCAGATTAACAGACAGCAACGCCATGAAGGACAACAGGCTGGCAAAGCCATATTGCGCGACCTGACCAGAAAGCTGGGCGATCTTGAGTGGACCGCCCAAATCCCGCGCCGTGTGCTGGCCGCTGAAGATCTGCCACACCCCATTCAGGGTTTGCGTAACCGTCTTCCATGTGGCCTGCGCACCTGCGCCAATAGCCTGCGGCAAAGGCAATGGCTTGCCCGGTTCAACCGCAAACACCACCCCCAGAAGGCCACGGGCAGGACCACCTGCATGCGAATCCTGCGTAGTGCCAATGGTAATGGGAATATCCATCTGCTGGCCATTACGCTGCACCAGCAGTGTTGTCTGCTGCCCTGGCTCCTGCGCCACTGTGGCCTGCGCGTCCTCCACACTGGCCACATCATGTGTGCCAATCCGCAGGATCACATCGCCCTTCTGCAAGGCGGCACTCTGCGCGGCACTGCCGGGCATGACGGAGGAGACCTCGTTGCGCACATGGGGCTGGCCGGTTGTAGCAAACAGCAGCACAAACAGCGCAAAAGCCAGAATAAAATTAAAAACAGGCCCCGCCAGAATGACAATGGCCCGTGACCAGACCGACTTGTCGTGGAAGGTGCGACCCGGAATCCATGCAGCCTTCTGCTCCGGCGTTGCATCCTCGGGGTCATCAAACCCGTGCGGGCGCACGTAACCGCCCAGAGGAATCGGGCATATGCGCCACTCTGTCCCGCTTCTGTCCTGCCATTTGAACAGGGCGGGGCCGAACCCGAGCGAGAACACCTCCACATGCACGCCACGCCAGCGCGCGGCAAGGTAGTGCCCAAGTTCGTGGAAAGTGACCAGAACGCCCAGCACAAAAACGAAGGAAATCAGGGTGCGCAGATAATCATGTATCATCATCATTCCTCCGATATCGGGAGTGAAGGCCGCTTTCTCAAGCGACTGCGGCGGAAATCAGGTGCAGGGCAACCCGACGGGCCTCCGCATCCCAATGCAGGACCGCGTCCAGCGTATCAGCCGGGGGGGCTCCCAGAGTGTCCATGGTTTCTTCCACCACACGTGCGATGTCCAGAAAACCGATCCGTTCCGCAAGAAATGCCTCAACAGCAATCTCATTGGCAGCAGACAGGATAGCCGGAACCGCCTTGCCCGCCCGCAAAGCCTGCCGCGCAAGACGAAGAGCGGGAAAGCGCACCTCGTCAGGAGCAATAAACTCCAGCGTTCCAAAAGCGGCAAGGTCCAGACGGGAGGATGTGGTGGGCATGCGCTGGGGCCAGGCCAGTGCATGGGCAATGGGGATACGCATATCCGCCGAGCCCATCTGGGCGATCAGGCTGCCATCGGTGTACTGCACCATGCCGTGCACAACCGACTGGGGGTGCACCAGCACGTCAATCCGGTCTTCCGTCAGGTCAAAAATACGGGCGGCCTCAATCACTTCTAGCCCCTTGTTGAACATGGTGGCGGAATCGATGCTGATTTTGGCCCCCATGCTCCATGTCGGGTGTTTGAGCGCCTGAGCAGGTGTTGCAGCCCGCATGACATCAAGCGAAGCATTGCGGAAGGGGCCACCTGAGGCCGTAAGAATAATTTTTTCAACCTGATCAGCCTGCCGATCCGCCATAGACTGGTAAACGGCGTTGTGCTCGGAATCGACCGGGAGCAGCGTGGCCCCGGCATCGCGCACCGCACGGAGCATCACGTCCCCTGCGCAGACCAGCGCCTCCTTGTTAGCCAGCGCTATGCTGTTGCCGTTCTTAACCGCAGCAAGGGTGGGTTCCAGACCGGCTGCCCCCGTAATGGCGGCCATCGTCCAGTCCGCAGGCAGGGCGGCGGCCTCAATAACCGCCTTGCGGCCACAGGCGATCTCCACACCACTCCCGGCCAGAAGGGCCTTGAGTTCGGGGTATGCGCTCTCATCCGCCAGAACTGCCAGTTCCGCCTTCAGACTCCGCGCCTGCTCGGCCAGTTTGGCGGCATTTTTGCCCCCCACAAGCGCACGCACCCGGAACTGCTCCCGCGCCTGCTCCAGCAGATCCACGGTGGAGCAGCCAATGCTGCCGGTAGTCCCCAGAACGGTTACGGTTCTCATGCTTTGTCTTCCACACCCAAAAATAACAGATGCCCTGACAGCCTAGGCCACAGAGCCATAACGCGACTAACCCGGCATGCCAGTAACAAGGACATGGGCAAGGTCATGCAGGCCAGCGCTCCAGAATGGCGCTCCCGGCACGGCAAGGGAGATAGCGGCAGCAACAGGTGCTGCAATGACCAGACCATCAAACCGGTCAAGCAGACCACCATGCCCAGGCAGCAGCGTGCCGGAGTCCTTGACCCCCAGAGCCCGCTTCATCGCACTTTCCACCAGATCACCGGTCTGGGCGGACAGGCCCAGAAGCCCCCCCCAGACCAAGGCGGAGCCAGCCCCACCAAACCCGGACAGGAGCGCAACCGCCCCCCCCATAAGAACAGCGCCCACAAGGCCGCCAAGCGCGCCAGAGCGGGTTTTGCCGGGGGAGATGCGCGGCGCAAGCTTTGGTCCACCGATCATCCGCCCGGCCATATAGGCCGAGGTATCGCTCGCAACCACCACGGCGACAACAAACAGGACAGGCCACACACTGTCCTGCCGGAGCCAGAGCAGAGCCGTACCTGCATGATGATCACACTCATGACTGCGCAAAGCGGTGCGCCAAACACGCAGGCGCTAATGCAGAACAGGATAAAATAACCCCAATGCCCCGCCGCGGCAGACAGACCGGCACAAACCGCCCACAGCACATACAGCCCGCCACGCAGGCTTTGCACCCGCAGCCTGAAAAGATCCGCAGCTTCTGCCGCCATCCCCCCCATGGCCAGCAGAACCATGAGTGTATAGGCAATGCCACCAAGGCCAATACAGCCCCCGGCGACCACCACCATGACCAGAGCAGAAAGAACACGCGGTCGCAGGTCACGCCATGCGCTGGATTGTTCCGCCCCCGTCATGCGGATGCCGATGGCCGGGCGCCAAAACGCCGCTCGCGGCGGGCATAAAGGTCAAGCACCGTTGCAAAATGCCCTTCGTTAAAATCAGGCCAGAACACGTCAAGAAAAACAAGTTCGGCATATGCGCTCTGCCAGAGCAGAAAATTGGAAAGCCGATATTCACCACTCGTGCGCACCATCACATCGGGGTCGGGCACGGCCTGCGGTCCACAGGTGGTTGGTAAAAAGGTCTTCGTTAATCTGGTCTGGCGTCAGCCAGCCGTCGCGCACTTCCTGCGCAACACGCCGCACCGCCTGCATAATATCCCCCCGTCCACCGTAGGAAAGGGCGAGCAGAAGAACCAGCCGTTTGTTATTGCGGGTCATGGCCTCAGCCCGTGACAGTTCATCACGCAAGGCAGGCTCAAAGCGACTCAGATCACCAATAAAGCGCAGGCACACACCTTCTGTATGCAGTTCCTTCACCTTATGGCGCAGGTAGTAGCGCAGGAGGCCGGTCAGGTCCGATACCTCCTTGGGGCCACGCGACCAGTTCTCGGATGAAAACGCATACAGGGTCAGGTAGGGAACACCCCGCTGAATGGCCGCCTTGATGCACCGCCCCACAGCCTCCGCTCCGGCACGGTGCCCCGCCAGACGCGGCAAACCCCGCTCGCACGCCCAGCGGCCATTGCCATCCATGATAATGGCGACATGCGAAGGTACCGACGGCTTTTTGTCGGCTAACTGGAGAGACATAACAGGAAAAAATCCACCGTTTCAGTTCAGCGGGGCAAGGGGCAGCCCAAGCCGGGCAGGCCCTTAGACCTGTTTGATTTCCTTCTCTTTTTCAGCCAGCATGTCATCCACTTTTTTCACATACTGATCCGTCGTTTTCTGTATGGCGTCAGACCATGTCTTGACGTCATCCTGACTGATATCGCCCTTTTTTTCAAAGCCCTTGGCTTTGTCCATGCCGTCACGGCGCACACCGCGCACGGCAATTTTGGCACCTTCAGCATAACGGGCTGCGGCTTTTGCCAACTCGTTACGACGTTCTTCCGTCAACTGCGGGATCGGCACGCGGATGGTCTGCCCCTCACCCGCCGGGTTCAGCCCCAGGCCGGCATCCCGAATGGCACGTTCTACCGCACCCGCCAGAACACGGTCCCAGACCTGCACGGTAATCATCCGCGCTTCCGGCACGGCAATGGAAGCAACCTGCGTTAGCGGCACTTCACCACCATAGGCTTCCACCCGCACGGGTTCGAGCAGCGCGGGGCTGGCACGCCCCGAGCGCAGGCCCGAAAAGTCCCGGCGCAGGCTTTCCAGTGCGCCATCCATGCGGCGCTTGAGGTCATCAAGCAGGTCATTCAAGTCAGACACGGTGGTTTCTCCCGTTTTTTTCTCAGAGGCTGTACGTCAGGTTGCTTCGATAATGCGCGTAAAAGCGCCCTCGCCACGCATGACACGGCCGAACGAACCTTCCTCGCCGATATTGAACACAATGATCGGCAGCCGATTTTCCCGCGCAAGGCTGATGGCTGCAGCGTCCATGACACTCAACTGGTTGGAAAGAACTGTCATATATGTCAGTTCATCATACCGTGTAGCGCTGGGATCCTGCTTGGGGTCAGCGGAATAGACACCATCAACCTGTGTGCCTTTAAGCAGAATATCGCATTCCATTTCCGCAGCACGCAGGGCGGCCGCCGTATCCGTGGTAAAGAAGGGGTTACCTGTCCCGGCAGCAAAAATAACAACCCGCCCTTTTTCCATATGCCGCACGGCCCGGCGCCGTATGTAGGGCTCAGCTACGGATGACATATGGATAGCGGACATAACCCGCGTTGTTATAAGCTCACGCTCAAGCGCGTTCTGGAGCAGCAGCGCGTTAATCACGGTTGCCAGCATGCCCGCGTAGTCACCCTGCGCGCGGTCCATGCCCTTGGCGGCAGCCGCTACCCCACGAAAAATGTTGCCACCGCCCACAACAAGACACACTTCCGTGCCGCTACGAACAACCTCGGCAACATCCTTGGCAATACGCTCGACCGTCTTCTGCTCCACTCCAAAGGCGCCATCGCCCATCAGGGCTTCGCCTGACACCTTGAGCAAAACACGTTTACGGTTTGGCGTTTCAGCGACAGAAGCAGTCATAGGCCCTCAATCATGCAAAGTCCGACAAAAAACAGACCTGCGCCACGCAGATGTCGTGGCGTCTCAGATCGCTCTCTCTTATCCTCCAAGGCGGATGGCCACAAGCGCCAAGCCGTGCTTTATGGCACGTCATCCAACCCGATCGCACGCAGGCGGGCCCGCTCCTCGTCCCACCCGGAACGCTCCTTGACGTTCAAAAACAGGTGGCAGGGCCGTTCCAGCAGACCGGCAAGCTGCTTGCGCGCGCGCTCGCCAATCTGTTTGATCTTCTGCCCGCCATTCCCGATAAGAATGGCTTTATGCCCGGTGCGCCCGACGTAAATGGTCACTTCAATCCGCACGGACCCATCGGGACGTTCCTGAAAACTCTCCGTTTCCGCCGTGGTGCCATAGGGCACTTCCTCATGCGTCTGCATAAAAATCTGCTCACGCACCAGTTCTGCCGCCAGCAGGCGGTCAGGCAGGTCGGTCAGGTCATCCTCGGGATACAGATACGGCCCTTCGGGCAGGCTGGAGGCCAGCTTATCCAGCAGATCCTCTACCCCGCCACCTGTGCGCGCGCTGACCATAAACACATGCTCAACCGGCAGTTTTTCCGTAATTGCTGCGGTCAGGGGTAGCAGTGCGGAAGCGGGCACAAGGTCTGTCTTGTTCAGCACAAGCCATGTGGTGCGGCCAGTCTGGGCCAGACGATCGATAATCTCCTGTACCGCTTCGGTCAGGCCCGAGCGGGAGTCGACCAGCAGCAGGGTAATATCTGCATCATCCGAACCATTCCATGCTGCTGCGACCATAGCCCGGTCCAGCTTGCGCCGGGGTTTGAAAATTCCCGGCGTGTCCACCAGCAGAATCTGACTGGCCCCACGCATAAGAATACCCAGCACCCGGAACCGCGTTGTCTGCGCCTTGGGAGAAACAATGGAAAGTTTTGCACCCGCCATACGATTAAGCAGTGTGGACTTGCCAGCGTTTGGTGCACCCACCAGTGCCGCAAAGCCACAGCGTGTTGTTTGTGTCATGCCTGTTGCCTCAGCCCTGATGGCTGCCTCCAAGTTTTTCCAGCAGGGTTGCTGCGGCAGAACTTTCTGCTGCCCGCTTGCTACCTGCGCATCCTTGCGCCGAATCCCCACCCGCACTGACTTGCACCACAAACTGCGGCGCATGCGAGGGACCATCGGCTCCTATTGTTTCATAATACGGTAGCCCCTGCCCGCGTCCCAGAACCCACTCCTGCAAGGCCGTTTTGGGGTCTTTGGGGGGGAGCGCCTGCGCGTCCAATATGCGCTTCCAGCATGCGCGCACAATTTTGCGCGCCGGAGCCAGCCCACCATCCAGAAAGACTGCACCCAACACAGCCTCCAGCCCATCGGCCACCACATTGGCTGCGGTCTGCACGCCTGCGCGGGCCTCATGCTCGGCAACGGACAAGGCATCGGCCAGACCAAGCTGATCGGCAATATCGGCCAGTGTTGCACGTGAAACCAGATGGGCAAGTCTGGAGCCCAAAGCCCCTTCCTGCTCCCCGGGGAACCGCTCCAGCAGCAGTTCGGCCATAAGCAGACCCAGAACACGGTCCCCGATAAACTCCAGCCGCTCGTTGGAGCCTGCGCCCTTGGCCTTGTTCCGCCTGCGCCCACCCGCCTTCTGATGTGCCGCAGAACGGTGAGTCAGCGCCTCCTGCAACAAGGAAGGGTTGGCAAAACGGTAGCCCAGACGCTCCTGCAACGCCATGGATGCCTGATACTGGGGCGTGGAGGGGTCTGCACTCATTACATCACGCCCTTGAGCAGTCGCGCCCAGCGGATTTCCGCCGGCCAGTACCAGACCTGCCAGATGGGGTGTGCCGCCTCCACGGAGAAGAAGATGCGCTGCGCCTTGCCCACAAGGTTTTCCATGGGCACAAACCCTAAATCCTTTGGTCCATCGCCCATAAAGCGGCTATCTGCGCTGTCATCACGGTTGTCACCCATGGCAAAGAAGTAGCCCGGCGGCACCACATATTCGGGCGTATCATTCTGCGGGCCATCATTGGTCAGCTTGAGAATGTCATGCCGAACCACGCCCTTGTCATCGCGCAATGGCAGCTCTTCCGTGCAGGCCTCGCCCTCCATGGGCATGCGCGTTTCATCCTGAGCCACATACGGGTGCGGCTGCACACAGGTACCCGCGCGCCATTAAGATACAACTGCCCCCCAATGACCTGAATATGATCCCCCGGCAGACCGATCACCCGTTTGATGTAATCAATGGATGCGTCCTTGGTGAAGCGGAACACGACCACATCGCCCCGATGCGGCTGCCCCGCCCAGACACGGCCATTGAACAGATCAGGCGAGAACGGCAGCGAAAACCGTGAATAGCCGTAACTGTATTTGGAAACCCATATGTAATCCCCCACCTGCAAGGTCGGAATCATGGACCCCGAGGAATAACAAAGGATTCAAACAGGAACGTACGCACAAAAACAACGACGATCACCACCGTCAGAATTGTGCGCACATACTCCACCACAGCATGTCTGAGAGTTACAGCGTGCTGCGCTCCAGTAGGAGAAGTCTCCGGTTTACTCATGCGCTGCCCATCTGCTCCCATAATCGTGCCAGAAAAATAAAATCCGCTGGATCAAGCCGTGCGCTTGGTGTGATGTCAACCCGCGCGGACCGAGATAAACACCTGTGCAAACGCATAAGGTGGCTCATCGGTCATGCTCAGCATCAGTTCAGGCTCATAGCCCGCAGGCACCAGCTCCGCCAGTCTTTGGGCCGCAGCACCGCTAAGCACCAGCACAGGCTGGCCTGATGGCAGGTTTTCCACCCCGATCTGGCTTTGCGCAACTCCGTGGGCAAAGCCCGTACCCAGCGCCTTGGCGCAGGCCTCCTTTGCGGCCCAGCGCTTGGCGTAGGTGCCTATTCTGGCAGCACCAACCCGACGCTCTGCTTGGCACGCTCATAAGGGGTAAACACACGGTCCAGAAAACGCTCACCAAAGCGGGCGATGGTCTGCTCAATCCGCCGCATGTCGCACAGGTCCACACCCGTTGCCAGCAGGGTCATGACTTGGCCCGATCCGCCTGCATAATGCCCGAGACGGCGCGCAGGCCCGCAATAACGGAGGAGAGGTGGCGCAGATCCCGCACCTCCACATCCAGCAGGATTTCCGTAAAGTCGAGCTGGCGATGCACAATCTTGAGGTTGACCATGGCCGCATCACATTTGGAGATCGTGTTGGTAATGGACGCCAGAACCGAGCCTTCATTCCCCGCCACAATGGTAATCCGGCCAACCCGCATCTGCCCGGCACCACCTGTGCGGGCCATGGCATCGTAGTCCCAGTCCACATCCAAAAAGCGCTCGGGCGTTGCGGCAAAGCTCTCCAGCGTCTGGCAATTGCGTGTATGCACGGTCACACCCTTGCCAGTTGCCACAACCCCCACAATGCGGTCCCCCGGCAGGGGGTGGCAGCAGGCTGCGTAATGCACGGCAACGCCTGCCCCAAGCCCGACCAGCGGCACAGCCCCGCCTGACGGGCGGCGTGTTGCAGGCGCACCACGGGGGCGTGGCCCCGCCGTACCCAGAACACCCGGCAGACCGGCCAACATACGGGGCACACGCTGCACACGCCGCAGTTCCGGATAGGCTGCATGCACCACGTCACGCGCATTCAGGTTGCTGGTGCCAACAGCCACATACAGGTCTGACAAGGAACTCTGCTTGAGCGCCTTGAGTGTGGTCTCCATGATTTTTTCGGAGCCATCCACACCTTCCTGACGGAAGGCCTTGGCCAAAGCCGCACGCCCGTTATCCAACGAAACCTGACGCTGCTGCTGCGCCACATAACGGCGAATACGCGCGCGCGCCTTACCCGTGACAACAAACCGCTCCCACGAGGGGGAGGGCGCGCCGCCACGGGCGGTCATGATTTCGACCTGATCGCCGTTTTCCAACTCATGCCTGAGCGGCATAAGGCGACCATTTACCTTGGCCCCTACGCAGGTATCCCCGATCTGGCTATGCACCGCATAGGCAAAATCCACCGGCGTGGCTCCACGCGGGAGCGAGATAAGCTGCCCCTTGGGCGAAAAACAGAAAACCTGATCCTGATAAAGCTCAAGCTTGGTATTCTCCAAAAACTCATCCGGCGCGGATGACGCTTCCAGAATTTCCAGCAGATCCTGTACCCAGCGCGGACGGCGCACGCCACCGTAGCCGCCCTCCTCCGGGCTGCTGCCCCCTTCCTTGTAAACCCAGTGTGCAGCCACACCGTTTTCAGCCACGTCATGCATGGCCTGCGTGCGGATCTGCACTTCTATCTTCTGATTACGCGGGGAGCGCAGTGTCACACCCGTATGCAGGCTCTGGTAACCGTTGGCTTTGGGGGTGGAAATATAGTCCTTGAAGCGCCCCGCAATCATGGGATAGGCGGCATGCACGGCCCCAAGCGCCATGTAGCAGTCCTCGCGCGTGTCCACGATCATCCTGAACGCCATGATGTCGGACAACTGCTCGAACGCCACATTCCGGCGCTGCATTTTTTCCCATATGGAATAAGGCGATTTTTCTCGCCCCGAGACCTGAGCATCCTTCAGCCCGGCCTCATGACACAGACGCAGAAGTTCGCGCCGCACGTCCTCGATCACATCCGCCCCCTGCCCGCGCAGGTAGTTCAGGCGTGTGCGGATGGTGGTATCAGCCTCGGGCTCAAGCTGAGCAAACGACAGGTTCTGGAGCTCGGTCTTGACCCGGTCCATACCAATACGCTCAGCCAGTGGCGCGTAAATATCGAGCGTCTCACGCGCAATGCGCTGCCTGCGGTCCTGCCGCTCCACAAAATGCAGCGTACGCATGTTGTGCAGGCGGTCCGCCAGCTTGACCAGAAGAACACGAATGTCCTTGGACATGGCCAGCACAAGCTTGCGAAAATTCTCAGCCTGCTTGGTACGGTCGGACTGGAGTTCCAGTCGTGTCAGCTTGGTGACCCCGTCCACCAGATCGGCCACAACGGGGCCAAAGCCAGACTTCAGCGTGTCATACGTCACGCCGGTATCTTCAATAGTATCGTGGAGCAGAGCGGTGCAGATGGACTGCACATCCAGCCTGAAGCGCGCCAGAATCATGGCGACAGCCAGAGGGTGGGTTATGTAGGGGTCGCCATTATCGCGCATCTGGGTCTGATGGGCCTTGTAGGCCACATCAAACGCCCGACGAATGGCTTGTACATCGGCCTGCGGTGCGTAGCTGAGCACTTTGGCAACCAGCCGCTCGCAGCCAATTTCCCCCACCCGGTCCATGGTGGACACGGGGGTGCAGATACCTCAACCGGGGCACCCCCCTCTCCTTGCGAGGAGGAGGTGTGAACGGGAATATCGCCGCCCGGTTGGTCCACGCGCGCTTTACCGCCGTGCGCGACCGGTCAGGGCCGCCTCGATGGCACGCACGTCGTCCGCTGCTTCTTCTTCGGCGGAGACTTCCTGCAGACCGAAAATATTCTGTTCGGTCGGCACCAGATCCTGCACTTCCTCTTCCACGGGCTCGGGCTCGGGCTCGCGGGCCTGCGAGCGGATCAGATCGCTCCGCAGCGCAGGAAGTTGCACGGTTTCATCCGCAATTTCACGCAATGCAACGACGGGGTTCTTGTCGTTGTCGCGGTCAATGGTCAGCTCCTCGCCACGGGAGATGTTGCGGGCGCGCTGCGCGGCGTACACCACCAGTTCAAAGCGGTTTGGAACCTTTTCAACGCAGTCTTCGACGGTGACGCGGGCCATTACGAAGAGCCTCCAGACAGTTCAGCACAGAAATACAATAAATAAAGACAGAAAGGTCTTATTACCGCATCCACCCACAACAGGAAAGGTTTATTCCCCGATCACCCTGATTTCCTGCCCCTGCACGGCCCTGAGCATCTGCCCCAAGGAGTGGTGTGTCAGCGGATGAACCCAGCCTGGCCATACATCGTGCAAAGGACGCAGCACAAAAGCACGCTCATGCGCACGAGGGTGCGGCAGACACAGGCGCGGCGTATCAAGGTGAACACCCTCCATGGCAATGATGTCCAGATCAAGCGTGCGCGCTGCATTGGGTACGGAACGCACACGCCCCTGATGCGTTTCTATGGCCTGAAGCTGATCCAGCAGGGCCAGAGGAGGCAGACTCGTCACACCGCGCACAACACCATTCACGTAGACCGGCTGCCCCGAAGGGGGGACTGGCGCGCTCTCATACCAGCGGGAGACGACCTCCAGCTCCAGCCCCGGCACACAACGCAGAGCCTGCACGGCCTGCTCGCAGCTTTTCAGGGCACTGCACTCCCCCAGAGGCAGATTTGCACCTATTGCTATCAGGACTGATCTGGTATGATTTTGCTCTTCCGCCATGTGTTGCCTCACGCCTGAGTGGACTATCTTGTTTTGGACACAATTGGGGCTTCTTTTATAAGAACGCTCCGCAAACAAACAGTCAGAGGGGCCTTATATTCCGAAGCGTATGAAAAAAATTTCATTCCCAGATAATCGAAACCTAAAAGAAACAACTTTGAATTTATTTAGAGGACTAAATCCATGAACCTGAAAAAAGACGAAAAAACCTGTCTTTTTATTGACGGGTCAAGCCTGTACTCAACCTCCCGCAGTCTGGGTTTTGATGTCGACTATAAAAAACTGCTCGAATTTTTTGCTGCCAAAACCCATGTGATCCGCGCCTATTACTATGCCGCCATTCTGGATACCGAGGATTACTCCCCCCTCAAACCCCTGACCGACTGGCTGTCATATAACGGTTATTTTCTGGTCACCAAACCCGCACGCGAATTTACGGATTCGACCGGAAAGCGCCGGGTCAAAGGCAATATGGACATAGAGATTGCCGTGGACATGATGGAAATGGCCCCCCACATCGACCACGCCATCCTGTTCAGTGGTGATTCAGATTTCCGCCGCGTGGTGGAAGCCGTGCAGCGGCAGGGTACGCGCGTATCCGTTGCGTCTTCCATGCGCTCCTCCCCACCGCTGATCGGGGATGACCTGCGCAGGCAGGCCGACCAGTTCCTTGAACTGGCATCCCTTGGCGCCAACTTTACCCGCCGCCAGACCGAGCCAAGCCGCCCACGCGCTAACCCGGCCCCCATCCGCCACCCGGCAGACCAGATGAGCGAACCCGAGGATGACCCGCTAAGCTGAGCAAAGTGTGACAAAACAGAATTTTGCTCTTTTCCCACGAACGTATCTGTTCCTCACGCGTTTGGCATAGCACAATCCCCTTGCAGCCATGGGTCCAGCCTTAGCTCAAACGTCAAGGTTTTCCGGAGTTAACTGATGCCAACATGTTCCGAAGCCAGAAGCAACCTGCTTTCTCTCCTGCGCGGTGTTGAACACTTCAACACCGAAGTATTCCCCGCAAAGGAAGCCCTGTTTGCCAGTCTGGCCAAAGGGCAGGCTCCCGGTGCGCTGTTCATTGCCTGCGCCGACAGCCGCATCAACCCCAACCTGATTACCCAGACCGAACCGGGTGATCTGTTCATTCTGCGTAACATTGGCAATCTGGTTCCCGCTTATGGGGAAATGCTGGGGGGTGTTTCCTCCGCCATTGAGTACGCGGTCATGGGGCTTGGGGTTTCGTCCATTATTGTCTGCGGCCATTCCGACTGTGGCGCCATGAAGGCCCTACTCGACCCGGAAAAGGCCGGACTGGACAAAATGCCCACAGTGCGTAGCTGGCTGCGCAATGCTGAAGCCGCACGCGCAGCAACGCTGAACGCATTCCGCTCCGATGATGCAGGGCCAGCTACCGTGCGCTGTCTGGCCGAGCAGAATGTGCTGCTCCAGTTGGCCCACCTGCGCACCCACCCCGCCGTTGCCGCTGGGCTGGCGCGTAATACACTGTTCCTGCAAGGGTGGTTTTACGATATTGGCACGGGTGAAGTCTCTGTGCTGGATGAGCAGACCCGGACCAGTGTTCCAATCAACAATGTTATTGAACAGATGCAAAAGCAGACCGAGCAGGAAACTGCATAAAGCACTCCGCTTCTGCTTAACGGCGCATCACCTTGGCCTTGCAGCCATGGTGGGCGCCGTTTTTTTTGTGGCCAGCAGCCCCCCATCCAATACCTCCCCACCTGCACAGACTTTTAAAATCAGCACATGGAATATGGATTGGCTGCTCAGCACCCCGGCACAGAATGCCCCCGATGTGCCACCGGACATTCCCCACAGATCAGCCGATGACCTAAGTGCCCTAGCCACCTATGCCCAGCGCCTGCGCTCGGACCTGATCGGTTTGCAGGAGGTGGGGGACAGCGCAACATTGGGCCACCTGTTTAACCCGCAGGACTACCAGATCCTCCTCTCTAACGATGCTATTGCCCAGCATACAGCCCTTGCCGTGCGCCGAGGCCTGACCATACAGCGCAACCCAGATGTCAGCACGCTCGCACCCGACCCAACCGCCGCACACCATCCGCTGCGCAGTGGGCTGGACATCAATGTGCGCATAGGGCGCATGACCCTGCGCGTTTTAGTCGTTCATCTTAAAACTGGCTGCTGGGATAACCCGGTATCGGAAACCCGGTACGCCTGCCCAATTTTGTTCCAGCAGTTCCACGCCTTGCGCGACTGGCTGGCAGAGAGAGCAAAAAATGGGGAACCTTTTGCCATTATAGGCGACTTTAACCGCCGCATGACACGAACGGACCCTTTATTCATCAGCCTCAATCAGGTTACGCCACTGCTCCTGACCACTGCCGGGCGGGCCAGCCCATGCCTGAATGGCAGTTACTTTATTGACCATATTCTGCTTGGAGGTGCCGCCCAGAAATGGGCAGACCCAAACTCTGCGGGTAATGACCATTCCACAAAATAGCACACAGGTTCTGAGCGACCACTGCCCCGTATCCATCACATTGCGTGTGCCACAGGACGCGCCACCATAAAAAAGGGCCGCTACGTAACCGTAGCAGCCCTTTTTACCATACTCTGCCCGATCAGGCGTGTGCGCCAGACCTGTGCGAGGCCCCGGAACGCCCACCACCAGAACGGCGCGGCGGGCCACCACGGCCACCACCACCATTGCGCGGCGGACCACCACGGCCCCGACCACCACCGCCACCCAGAACAGGCGGACGCTGGGTGGAAAACTCAGCTTCTTCCGAATGCCAGGGATGATCGCGCACAACCGGGATGGATTTTCCGATTGTTTTTTCAATATCTTTCAGCCACGCACGCTGTTCCGCATCGCAGAAGGACACGGCCCAGCCATCACGCCCGGCACGGGCGGTACGGCCAATGCGGTGCACATAGCTTTCTGGCACATTCGGCAGGTCGTAGTTGAACACGTGGCTGACTTCGTCCACGTCAATGCCGCGCGCGGCAATGTCAGTCGCGACCAGAACCTTGACCGACCCTGCACGGAAGCCCTTCATCGCCCGCTCGCGCGCACCCTGAGACTTGTTGCCGTGAATGGCCTCGGCTGTCACGCTGTTCTTATTAAGGAACTCGGCCACTTTATTGGCTTCATGCTTCATCAGCGTAAACACAACGGCACGGGCCACCTTGTCGGATTCCACCATGGTCAAAAGGGCGTCGCGCTTGTCGCTGGTGCCGTTCACGAACATGATGGCCTGCTGAATACGGTCAACCGTGCTGGAGGGCGGAGCCACTTCCACCCGCGCAGGGTTGCTCAGCAGGGATGCGGCAAGGTCTTCAATGCTCTTGGGCATTGTCGCCGAGAACAGCAGGGTCTGCCGCTGCGCGGGAACATAGCTCATAATCCGGCGGATATCGCGCACGAACCCCATATCCAGCATGCGATCGGCTTCATCGAGCACCAGCACTTCCAGCCCGGACAGGTCAATATAGCCCTGACCAATCAGGTCCAGCAGTCGGCCCGGCGCTGCCACAAGCACATCCACGCCACGACGCATGGCATCCACCTGCCTGCCCTGCCCGACACCGCCGAACACAACAGCCTGCGAAAATTTCATGTATTTTGCGTAGGCTTTAAAGCTGTCGCTAATCTGGGCAACCAGCTCACGCGTGGGAGCAAGCACCAGAACGCGCGGCTGCTTGGGAGCCGTAGACTTGGGGTTGTTATGCAGGTGCTGCAAAATCGGCAGAGCAAAAGACGCGGTCTTGCCTGTTCCGGTCTGTGCCAGACCCAGCAGGTCCCGCCCTTCCAGCAGATGCGGAATAGACCCCGCCTGAATGGGAGTAGGTATTTCGTACCCTTGGTCGGCCAGTGCCTGCAACAGAGGTGCAGCGAGTTTCAGATCCGAAAAGTAGTCATTTAGGGGCAACCTCTCCATGCACCTGAAAATGAGTCACATCCACCTTATTTTCAGTCACGCACTACCAAACCTATATTGAGGACAGAGCAAAACCGTCTCTAAGCCAGACCAGACGGGCAGGTCAGCATGAATTTTATTACATTACAGACAGAATAAGATGTTTTCGGAATCATGCATTCCGCGCATACTGTCTTGGAAGAATTATATAAAAGCTGTCTGATAACCCTGCAAGGGTTCCGTACCATATTGGTCCGAAAATAAGCGGCTCGCAGAACTCATCCTGCATCTGCAAATCACAATCATCAGACAGGTGATATATACAGGTTTTTTATCATATAACTAGTATTTTTAATATATTTTTTGCACAAGGCCTGTATGCAGCACGCTCTGTCCATGCCAAACTGCGGCTTTGAAATCTAACTTATTTTTTAGGCTGCCGTTAATAATTGCCCATAAATCCGGTTGTTTGCACAACCCGCATTTATGGATCTGCCTAGCGCCTACGCAACAAAAACAGGGCTTGCTCGCCAAACAGATTGGCCAGACGAATGGAGCGCCGCCACGGTGCACGCTCGCCCTCCTCATCCACCGCCATCCATTTTTCCACGATATATCCATCCTGACGACACAGTTCGAGAAAATCCCGAATCGTACAGGGGTGAATATTGGGGGTCTCATACCACGGTGTGTGCCATACGGCTGTCATGGGCATGCGCCCCCCCAGCAGCAGGCGCAACCGAAGCTGCCAGTGCCCGAAATTGGGAAACGAGACAATGGCATACCGCCCGATGCGCAACATCTGCCGCAACACTTCCCGCGGGCGCTCAACAGCCTGCAAGGTGCGCTGGAGCACCACATAATCAAACGAATGGTCGGGGTAGTAGGCCAGATCGTGGTCCGCATCCCCATGCACCACGGGCAGGCCGTGGGCTACGGAGCGGGTCACCAGTTCCATGTTCAGTTCAATACCACGGGCATCGCACCCACGCTCACGGTATAAATGCCCGATCAGCGTGCCATCACCACTGCCGATATCCAGCACGCGGGTCCGGGGTTCGATCATGTCTGCAATCAGGTGCTGGTCAAGGCGCATCAGGATAATCCCGCATGTTCGGCAACACCGCACAAAAAGCCCCGTACGGTCCGGTCAAAATCCGGCTCGTCCAGCAAAAAGGCATCATGGCCCTTGTCTGTTTCAATCTCAACAAACGAGACATTAGCTGCTGCCCGGTTAAGTGCCCGCGCAAGTGTGCGTGCAGCAGACGTGGGAAAAAGCCAGTCAGAGGAAAAAGAAACAACGCAGAACCTGACCGCAGTACCGGCAAATGGGGGTGCCAGGTCCCCATCATGGTCGGCAGCAATATCAAACCAGTCCATGGCCCGTGTAATGCTCAGGTAGGAATTGGCATCAAACCGCCGGACAAAGCTGGACCCCTGATAGCGCAGGTAGGATTCCACCTCAAAAATATCTCCAAAGGTGGAAACAGGGCCTTCCGGCCCCTGCCCGCCCGCAGGCCCACGGCGCATCCGCCGCCCGAACTTGCGGGTCAGCGCTTCCTCCGACAAGTAGGTAATGTGCGCCATCATACGGGCTACAGCCAGCCCGCGTGCGGGTATAACCCCTTCCTCCCAGTACCGCCCGCCACGCCAGTCCGGATCGGCAATAATGGCCTGACGTCCGACCTCATTAAACGCGATATTCTGGGCAGAATGGTAGGGGGCTGTGGCAATGGGCATAACAGCCAGCATCATCTGCGGGTAGGTCACAGCCCACTCCAGCACCTGCATGCCGCCCATGGAGCCGCCAACCACGGCAAAAAGCCGCTCTATGCCAAGACTACGCACCAGTTTGTGCTGCGCGCGCACCATATCGCGGATGGTAATGGGCGGGAACGCTGTGCCCCATAGTTCCTGTGGAGCCCCCTGCCCATCGGTCCGTGGTGAACGCGGACCGGTGCTCCCCATGCACCCACCCAGCACATTGGAGCAGATCACAAAAAAACGGTTCGTATCAATCGGCTTACCCGGCCCGACCATACGCCCCCACCAGCCCGGTTTGCCTGTAAGGGGGTGCGTTTCCGCCACATACTGGTCGCCCGTAAAGGCATGGCAGATGAGAATGGCATTGTCCTTTTGGGGCGAGAGCTGCCCATAGGTACAATACGCAATATCAACCGGTGCCAAGGTTACCCCGCAGTCCAGCTCCACCCCTTCGGGGAAGCTGGCATGCGGATGTTCACCAACACCAAGGGGCGCTGTGCTGTTCATAAACCCGCTGCATTCTCCAACCCGGACAAGCCGGGCAAAAAACCGTTGAGGTCCCACTTAACACAGGAACTGCCAGACCGGGGCGCTCCGGGCCATGGTCAGGACCAAGCCGGTGTTGAAGACTAGTGTTCCATTTTGAGCGCGGCAAGGAAGGCGCTTTGTGGAATTTCCACCTTACCAAACTGGCGCATGCGCTTTTTACCTTCTTTCTGCTTTTCCAGCAGCTTGCGCTTACGCGAGATATCGCCCCCATAACATTTGGCCGTCACGTCCTTGGACAGGGCACCTATGGTCTCACGCGCAATAACGCGGCTGCCAATGGCCGCCTGAATGGCGATCTTGAACAACTGGCGCGGGATCAGATC
Organism: Acetobacter okinawensis JCM 25146; assembly: GCF_000613865.1. Lineage (GTDB taxonomy): Bacteria > Pseudomonadota > Alphaproteobacteria > Acetobacterales > Acetobacteraceae > Acetobacter > Acetobacter okinawensis. Next base: position 55,097 of record NZ_BAJU01000006.1, on the reverse strand, counting down.
CTTGAGCCGGGCACAAATGGAGCGCCCTCGTGTTTCAGCCGCCGAGCGATGGGCAATAAAGCACAGCGCGTCAACCGGCTCCTGATTGACCAGAATGGAAATGCGCACAAGGTCGCTCTCCTCGTACCCATCCATCTGATAATCAAAGCTGGCGTACCCACGTGTGAGCGACTTGAGCCGGTCATAGAAGTCGAACACCACCTCATTGAGTGGCAGACGGTAAACGGCCATGGCTCTGCTGCCGACATAGGTCAGATCGACCTGAATACCACGCCGCTCCGTGCACAGGGTCAGAACCGCGCCCAGATATTCATCAGGCACCATGATATTGGCCTTAATCCATGGTTCCTCGATTTTTTCAATCAGGGAGCCATCAGGCATGTCGGCTGGATTATGGAGTTCTTCCATCTCTCCATTGGTGCGGTAGATTTTGTATACAACGGAAGGCGCTGTTGCGATCAGGTCCAGATCGAACTCGCGGGAGAGGCGCTCCTGAATGATTTCAAGGTGCAGCAGCCCAAGGAAGCCACAACGGAAACCAAAGCCAAGTGCTGCCGATGTTTCCGCCTCATAATGGAAAGACGCATCATTCAGGCGCAGCTTGGCAAGGCTGTCGCGCAGTTTTTCAAAATCATCGGAGACAATGGGGTAAAGTCCGCACCACACAACCGGAATGGACGGCTTAAAGCCAGGCAGGGGTGTCGCCGCTGGGCGACGGTCATCCGTTATGGTGTCCCCCACATTACAGTCCGCAACGGTTTTGATAGCGGCGTTAATGAACCCCATCTCGCCCGGTCCAAGACTTTCCACCGGCGTCATGCGCGGAGCAAACACACCGACCTGATCCACCTGATGCACCGCACCAGAGGACATCATACGGACCTTCATCCCCCGCTTCAGGCGGCCTTCCTTGATCCGCACAAGCACGATCACGCCTAGGTACGGGTCATACCAGCTATCCACCAGCATGGCCTGCAGGGGTTTTTCCGCATCCCCAACCGGTGGGGGCAGACGGGTCACTACGGCTTCAAGCACCCCTTCAATATTCAGCCCTGTCTTGGCCGAAATCTCGACCGCATCATCTGCGGGAATGCCAATGACTTCCTCGATCTGTGCCTTAACGCGCTCCGGCTCTGCTGCGGGCAGGTCCACCTTGTTGAGCACGGGCACAATTTCGTGGTTGGCATCTATGGCCTGATACACGTTGGCAAGTGTCTGGGCTTCCACCCCCTGCGAGGCATCCACCACCAGAAGCGAGCCTTCGCACGCGGCAAGGGAGCGGCTGACCTCGTACGCGAAGTCAACATGTCCGGGCGTGTCCATCAGGTTCAGGACATAGGTCTTGCCATCCTTGGCAGGATAGGTCAGCCGAACAGTCTGCGCTTTGATGGTAATGCCACGCTCGCGCTCCAGGTCCATGTTATCCAGAACCTGATTGGTCATCTCACGCGCAGTCAGGGCGCCACACGCCTGAATCAGGCGGTCTGCCAGAGTGGACTTTCCATGATCGATATGTGCGATGATGGAAAAATTGCGGATGAGCGAAAGGGGTACATCGGTCATGCTGCCCCTTTACGGTAAATCTACAGAAAAGTCAGCCTGTTCCTCTGCTTCGGACACCACTTTCGCGCAATTTTTTCATGCACGGAAGCATTGCCTCACCAGAACCCCCTTGGCAGAGGGCAAAACAGACCCGCTTACGCTGCTGATGCATGCTGATCTGCCCATCTTTAATAATCTCAGCCAGCGGAGTGGGCCGCCCCAGAAAAAAGCCCTGTGCCTCATCACATCCGGCGGCGTTGAGCATGTTCAGCTGCTCCGGTGTCTCTATCCCCTCGGCCATGACCGGAATATCAAACGCCTTGCCCAGCGCCAGCACGGCGCGCACGACTGCCTGAGTGTGCTGGCTGCTCTGCGATGCCCCGAAAAAGGAGCGGTCGATTTTTATAAGATCAAATGGAAAACGACGTAGCGTATCGAGCGACGAATAGCCGGTACCAAAATCATCCAGCGCCAGACTGACCCCCATATCCCGGATCTGGTGCAGCACCTGCAGGGTCCGGGTCTGGTCGGCAATAACGGTCGACTCTGTCAGCTCCAGCTCAAGCCGTCTGGGGGGGAGCCCCGTTTCCTCAAGAACATTGGCCACAATCCGGGCAATGTCGGTATGGACAAACTGCATGCCCGACAGGTTGACCGCCACCTTGTAAGGCTGCTGCCACTGCACGGCCTGCATGCACACGCTGCGCAGCACCCACTCACCAATCTGGAGAATAAGGTCACTCTCCTCCGCCAGAGGAATAAACTCATCGGGCATGATGGTGCCCCGCGTGGGGTGCTGCCACCGTACGAGTGCCTCATACCCCCGGATTTCTCCCGTAGCGATGACCCGTTGCACCTGATAGCAGACACTCAGTTGCCCGGCCTTGAGCGCACCTCTTAAATCCGCGGCAAGCTTACGCCGGGTGCGCACCTTTTCATCCATTGCTGGCTCATAAAAACAGGGCCTGCGGGCCGGATCGGCCTTGGCGCGGTACATGGCCAGATCTGCATTGTTAATCAGGGTCTCCTTGTCCACCGCATGGTCGGGCCAGATGGCCACACCCAGACTGGCGCCGGGCAGCACCTCGGAGTCTTCAAAACGGATCGGCTTGAATAAAACCTCCTCCAGCCTGTGCAGGAAGGTCCGTATCTGCTCCCCCGATCCGGCACGGCACAGGGCCAGAAATTCATCCCCCCCTGTCCGGGCAATAAATTCACCACTGTTGTCCTGCAGCAGTCCACGCAGCCTGCGCCCCAGAATGCGCAGGACCTCGTCCCCCGCCCGGTGCCCGCGCAGATCATTGATTTCCTTGAACCTGTTCAGGTCAATCCCGATCAGTGCCAGCCGAGCGTTGTTCTCCCGCGCCCAGTCCAGCTCAAGGTCAAGGCGCTGATGGAAGTTCAGCCGGTTGGGCAGGCCGGTCAGTGTGTCATTCAGGGCCATACGCCGCAGTTTTTCAACCGACTCCGCGCGTGAACTGTCATCGATCATGCCACTGACCAGTCCGCCACCCAGAATAAGGAAGGACATGATGACAATAGCAACCGCCAGCACAAGCGAGTCATGTGTGCTAGCAACTACCCCAACCTGCTGCATGCCCTGCACATGGTAGGCAGCCATACCAATAAAATGCACGCACAGCACCGCCACTGCGAGCACCCCCGCCATATAGGCAACTGCGTGGCGCCCGGTACGCACGCCAGCACGCACCGCCATGACGCTGAGCACAACTGCGGCCAGCACTGACAGCGCCAGACAGGGCATGTTCCATGTCGTCTGCCCCTGCACCCGGTAAGCCAGCATACCTGTATAGTGCATGGCAACAATGGCCAGACCGACGATAACGCCGCCGGTTTCTGGCAGAAAACGTGCAAAACGGCAGGTTGCAAGCATAAACCCGATGGTACTGCCGAACACCGCAATCAACAGGGACACGCTTGTCAGTAGCGGGTCAAACCGCGCAGGGGTACCCGCAGCATATCCCAGCATGGCCACAAAATGCGTGCACCAGATTGCAACGCCGCTTGAAAGAGCGGTCAGAAAGAGCCACGCATACCATTGGTTGTTTTTAGCGCGAAGAGCATGCCGGAACAGGGATGCCGTCACCCCCGCCCCGCAAAAGCACAGCAAGGCAGCGACAAAGACCAGCCAAAGATTATGCTGGCCAAGAATGCACCTTACAACCATCATTCAATACGCACCCCATTACTCAACCGCTTGAAAAACAACCCATTTTGAAAAATCTACTTCAAAATTCCCCAACCCGGCCCAGCATGTGCCGCCTTCAGCGCCGGAGTCTGCTACATTATTCAGAACATTTAATGAGAAAATCTAGTCCTCTGTTTACCTTTTAATAACGATTTTTCTAAACAGTCATCATGACAATCCGGTGTAACCAGGCTCCGTCACCCTGCGCAGGCACCACATGCATGTCCGCCCCCCGAAAAGAGCAGATGGTCTGCCCCGCCTCACCAGCTTCAATCAGCAGGCCCATCACAGGTGTGCGCGCTGGGGCATGCAGCAGAACCCTGTCACCCTCGCGCGGGGGAAGTGCGGGCGCCACCACAATAGACCCGCCGTCCCGCACCACCGGCTCCATGGCATCGGTATCCACCCTGACCACATAGGTGCCCGGCTCACTCCACCACTGGCCGGGCGAGCTTTCCCACTCCCACACAGGGCCACACGGCAAGCCGTACTGGTCAAACACCCCCTCCTGCCCCAGCATGGAATAGGACAGAGCGCGAAGCTTACCTGCCTGCTCTGCCAGAGGAGCATGGCCGACCTCCTCCCCCGCAACATGCCGGGCAAAAACAGCCAGCGGCACCTGCAAAACATCAAGAATGCCCAAAAGGGTTGGCAAGGATGGCCAGCGCATACCGCCGCCGGGCACAACCCGGCGGGACGGGTTGAGCGCCGTTGCATCCAGCCCGGCTGCACGTGCAAGGGCGGATGGCGTAAACCCACGCTCACGCCCCAATGTGTCCAGCACCTGCCAGACCCGTTGCGGCTGCGCGATCATGATCTGGAGGGAGTGGACTGTGCGGGTGTACGTTTGAGCTTCAAGACCTCAAGCGCGTGGCGGGCCTGACCGGCATCCGTCGCGACAAAGCGCCCCTGAGGGTTACGCCCCACCAGCCCCATGCGCTCCAGCCGTTCAAGGCAGGGGTCATCCTTCAGCCCGGCCGGGCGACCACCCGGCCCAGCAAGGTAGAGCCTGTGCAAGGCGGAGCGGCAGCATGTCTGGAGGTAAGGTTCGTTCCACATTCCATGCACGATCACCGATCCCGCATGGAACTGCAAGACTTACCCACCCCACCCCACCGCACCCGTTGTCAGCGCGTGCTCGGAGGAAGGGCGTAAGCGACGATATAATCCCCCTCCCGCGTACCAAAGGAACCATGCCCGCCATCAACCGTCACCACATACTGGCGTGCATTGGCCTCGTATGTCATCGGGGTGGACTGCCCCCCTGCTGGCAGGCGATCCTCCCACAGGACCTTGCCGGTCGTTACATCATACGCGCGGATATAATAATCTGACGTGGAGGTCAGAAACGCCACCCCACCTGCGGTAATGATAGGACCACCAAGGGACGGCACCCCGACCTTGAAGCCAAAGGGCAGAGGGGAACTATCCCGCGTTGTGCCGTTGCGGTGCTGCCAGGCAATGGTGTTGGTCTTCAGGTCCACCCCGGCCACAAAACCCCACCCCGGCTGTTTGCATGGAATCCCGAAGGGGGAAAGGAACGGATGCAGGTCCACCCCAAAAGGCGTGCCATACTGGGGTTGCAGGCCGTTCTCCCCACCAGAGGCCGCTGCGTCATGCATCGTGGGGGGCACCACCTGATTCTCCGTTGGCCGTGGCACAAGGCGGGACACAAAGGGAATGCCTATGGGATTGGCAAACGCGACCTGCCGCACTGGGTCCACGGCCAGCCCACCCCACTCGAACATGCCCAGATTGCCGGGGAAAACCAGCGTGCCCTGCACTGATGGCGGGGTAAACGGCCCTTCGTAACGCAATTGCTTGAACATGACCCGGCAGACCAGCTGGTCCAGCATGGTCGCCCCCCACATATCCTTATCCGTCAGTTTGTTTTTGGGGCGGAAGGTCAGTTGCGAGAACGGCTGGGTGGCCGAGACATGGTCCCCCATAGCTGCACCCTGCGGCACCGCCTGCTCGGGGGCAGGTACCAGCAGTTGTCCATTCCTGCGGTCGAGCACAAAAATATTGCCGGTCTTGGCGGGCGCATACAACGCAGGCACCACCGTGCCATCGGGCTGCGTAAAGTCGATCAGGCTGGGCTGGGCAGGCACGTCCATATCCCACAAATCGTGGTGGACGGTCTGGTAAAACCAGACCTTGTGGCCTGTATTGGCATCCAGCGCCAGAATGCCCGATGCGTAGCGCTCCTGCACATCCGTGCGCTTGCCTCCCCATATGTCAGGCGTAGCAACCCCTGTGGGAATATAGATCAGGCCCAACTTCGCATCATAGGCGGAGACAATCCATGAATTGGGAGAATTGGGGGTGTACTGGTGTGTGCTGGAAGGTAACATATTGGGGTCCGGGTTGCCCGGATCAAACGCCCACACCAGTTGCCCACTGTACAGGTCGTATGCCCGCATGACCCCTGATGGCTCATGCGTGGAATAGTTATCTGTCACAGCGCCAGAAATAATGACCAGCCTGTCCGTCACAACGGGAGGGGAGGTCGGCTCATAAAAGCCAAGAACACGCATGGGCATGCCCTCGGTCAGGTCCACGGTGCCCTTATTGCCAAATGCTGGACACAACTGACCTGTCCGGGCGTCCAGCGCCATCAGTCGTCCGTCGTTGGTGGGTAAAAAAATACGTTCCGCACAGGGCTGCGGCACAGCCGGGCCAGCCTGCCCACCAGCTTCTGCTGAGGAAGACAGCGCAGGCGTGGCTGCGTAGGATACACCACGGCAGGTCAGATGCTGAAAAGACGGATTTACCAGCAACTGGGGGTCAAACCGCCACACCTGCCTGCCTGTTGCCGCATCTAGCGCAAACACGATCTGATGGGGCGAGCATAGGTACAGCGTATTGCCAACTTTGATCGGCGTTGCCTCATCCGTAATTTCCACCGGATCATCCGGCCCACGCATGTCATGGGTTCTGAACGTCCATGCGACCTTAAGGTGGTTCACATTCCCCGCAGTAATCTGGTTTAGGGGGGAGTAACGGTCCCCCGCCTGTGTGCGGCCATATGCGGGCCAGTCCTGCGCAGGCACGGCGGCTGCATCTCCGGGGAGTTGCATGCTGCTATAGGCTGTTTGTGCACGCGGGAGCACCCCGGCCGTATCCTGCGGGTCTTGCGTAAGGGCATAACCGTACACGCCAAGCCCGGCCAGAATGACCGCCAGTAGGGGAATGCGGTTCCACGGGGAGGCCGGGTGCAGCCCCCGGGCCACAAAAGGCAGCAGCAGCCATACCCCCAGAGGCAGCACCACATCCCCCCGAGGGGCCAGCGCCCAGAAGTCAAACCCTGCCTCGGCCACGGACCAGAAGAGCGTACCCGCGGCCACAACCGCGTAAAGCCACAATGCCTCGCGCCGCTGCCGCCAGAGCAGAAGGCCGGTCCCCACGATTCCCAGACCGCAGAGCACATAAAAACCGGAACCACCCAGTATGGCCAGCCAGCCACCGCCCCCTACCAGACCAGCACCCAGTATGATGCAGATCAATGCTGTGATTTTTGACAGAATATGGGAACGGCCGCCTTGCATGACCGGCATTCTCCTTACGTTACAAAAAGCATTTCCTTGGAACGGAAATGCTCATTCAGGGTTCATCAATATTATTTTCGTACAAATGTATCACATTATACTTAAAAACCGAATAAGTTTTGCAGCGCTCACGTTTTGCACAAAAAAAACGCGGCCCCACAAGGGGCCGCGCCTTTATAATCCGCCGTAACAGCCCCGAAGGGCTGCATCATCAGACGGAGTAGTACATTTCGAACTCAACCGGGTGAGGTGTGTGTTCGAAGCGATACACATCATTCCACTTCAGGGTGATGTAGCTGTCGATCTGGTCCTTGGTAAACACACCGCCGGCAAGCAGGAACTCATGGTCAGCAGCCAGAGATTCCAGCGCTTCACGCAGGGAGCCAGCAACCGTGGGGATCTGCTTCAGTTCTTCGGGCGGCAGGTCATACAGATCCTTGTCCATGGCATCGCCCGGATGGATCTTGTTCTTGATGCCGTCCAGACCAGCCATCAGCATTGCAGCGAATGCCAGATAGGGATTTGCCGTCGGATCGGGGAAGCGAACTTCAACGCGCTTGGCTTTGGGGCTGGTCGCATACGGAATACGGCAAGACGCAGAGCGGTTGCGGGCAGAGTAAGCCAGCAGCACCGGAGCTTCAAAGCCCGGAATCAGACGCTTGTAGGAGTTGGTGGACGGGTTGGTAAAGGCGTTCAGGGCCTTGGCATGCTTGATGATACCGCCGATGTAATACAGAGCCGTATCGGACAGGTCAGCATAACCATTGCCAGCAAAGGTGGACTTGCCGTCTTTCCAGATGGACTGGTGGACATGCATACCCGAGCCGTTATCGCCAAAGATCGGCTTCGGCATGAACGTGGCGGTCTTGCCATAGGAGTGCGCCACGTTGTGCACACAGTACTTGTAAATCTGCATGAAGTCAGCGGAGCGGACCAGCGTTTCAAACTTGGTGCCAAGTTCGTGCTGGGACTGCGCAACCTCATGATGGTGCTTTTCAATAGCCAGGCCCATTTCGCCCATTGTTGCCAGCATTTCAGCGCGCAGGTCGCTTTCGCTGTCAACTGGAGCAACAGGGAAGTAGCCACCCTTCACACCCGGACGATGGCCCATGTTGCCTTCGGGGTAGTCCTTGAGGGACGCATCGGGGCCTTCAATGCTGTCAAGCTGGTAGGTGCCGTAATTCGGGCCCGTGCCAAACTGGACGTTATCGAAAATGAAGAACTCGGCTTCGGGGCCAAAAAAGACCGTGTCACCCAGACCGGAGGACTTGAGATACTGCTCGGCCAGCTTGGCGGTGGAGCGCGGGTCGCGGTTATAGGGCTGCCCGGTGGACGGCTCGATAATATCGCAGAACAGGATCAGCTGCGGACGGGCAGAGAACGGGTCCATAACAGCGGACGTGGCGTCGGGCAGCAGAACCATGTCGCTTTCGTTAATGGCTTTCCACCCTGCGATGGAAGACCCGTCGAACATAAAGCCGTCGGTAAAGCTGTCTTCCTCAATGGTGCTGACGTGCTGGCACGTGTGCTGCCATTTGCCGTGCGTATCCGTAAAACGCAGGTCAACCAGTTCGACCGAATGTTCCTGAATCAGGTCAAAAACCTTGGCAATTGCAGCAGCCTTGCTGTCGCCCGCCGAAGCTGTTTTCTTCACCATGCTCTCTTCACCTAAAAGCCTGTTGTGTTCCGCACACTGCGGAAACATGCCGTGGAATTATGGAACGCGCCTGCCAGAACCTGCCGCCACGCGGCAGGTCGTCAGATCGCGTCTTCCCCTCGTTCACCCGTGCGGATTCGCACTACATCATCCACTGGGATCACGAAAATTTTGCCATCACCGATCCGTCCGGTGCGCGCTGCCGTGGAAATGGCTTCCACAGCGCGTTCCACCATGGAAGCGGGACAGACAACCTCGATTTTCATCTTTGGGAGAAAGTCAACAATGTATTCAGCGCCGCGATAAAGCTCCGTATGACCTTTCTGGCGGCCGAAACCCTTGGCTTCGATCACGGTAATACCCTGCAACCCGAGCTCATGAAGGGCTTCCTTCACCTCATCGAGCTTGAAGGGCTTTATAATAGCCTCGATCTTTTTCATCACGCGTCGTCAACACACCGTTGCTGGACCCTCATGGGGCCTGTACTCTCTTGCCCTCCTGCCCGAGCTGTTACAAACCTCGGGCACCAGACCGGAACACACTTGCACGGCTTGCCCCGTCGGGCAATCGGTAGATGTGAATTTGTATCGGTAAAGCATTAAACAGAACTCTCATCACCGGGCGTTCAGGTGAACGTCTTCCTCATTTTTTCCTACGGATCTGCCGGGCAAGGGAATTTGCAATGACAAAAGCATTTAACAGCCAGCTTGCCGACCTGCCTGTTACTATTTTTACGGTTATGTCCGCGCTGGCCCGCCAGCATGACGCTGTAAACCTTGGGCAGGGTTTTCCCGATCAGGAAGGCCCGCAGGACATGATTCGCCTTGCAGCCGATGCTCTGCTTGACGGGCAGAACCAGTATGCGCCGCTCACAGGACTGCCCGAACTGCGGACAGCCGTGGCACAGGCCAACCTGCGTTTTCAGGGCATTTCGGTCGATGCCGATTCGGAAATTATCGTCACCTCCGGCGCAACAGAAGCGCTGGCCGCATCCCTTATGGCGCTGATTGAGCCGGGGGATGAGGTGGTGCTGATGGAACCGCTATACGACACCTACCTGCCTGTTATACGCCAGTTAGGCGGCATTGCGCGCATTGTGCGGCTACAGGCACCAGACTGGGCGCTGCCACGGCAGGCGCTGGCCGATGCGTTCTCCCCCCGCACCAAAGCAATCCTTGTCAATTCTCCCATGAACCCGACCGGCAAGGTGTTCACGGCGGAGGAACTGGCCTTTATTGCCGCCCTTGTGCAAAAGCACGACACCTTCGCCATCTGCGACGAGGTTTATGAGCACCTTGTCTTCAACACGCCCCACATCTCGCTCATGTCCCTGCCGGGCATGCGTGAGCGCTGCGTGCGGATCGGGAGTGCAGGCAAGAGCTTTTCCCTGACCGGGTGGAAAGTCGGGTACGTCACCGCCCCTGCCCCGCTGGCCGCAGTTATTGCCAAGGCCCACCAGAACCTTGTGTTTGCCACCCCGCCCAACCTGCAACGCGCCGTAGCCTTTGGCCTGAACAAAGATACGGATTACTTTGCCACTCTGGCGCAGGACATGGCCACGCAGGGTACCCTCCTTGCCTCCGGGTTGCAGCGGCTGGGCTTTGGCGTGCTACCATATCAGGGCAGCTACTTTGTCATGGCCGACATTACCCCTCTGGCCAACGGTTTGGACGATGTGGCCTTTACCCGCCTGCTCAGCGAGCAGGCTCGCGTAACAGCCATCCCCGCCTCTGCGTTCTATCACGCCGACCCGCCACGCAACCTGATCCGCTTTGCCTTTTGCAAACGCCCCGAAGTGTTGAGAGAAGCACTGAACCGGCTTGAGGCATGGAAAAACCGGTAAAACGGTTTTTTCCGCCCAACACGCAATTATCCAATTGACGGACCACACTCTTTTCTCTAAACGTCCGCTTGCTGTGCGGCGGACGTAGCTCAGCTGGTAGAGCGCCGGTTTGTGGTACCGGTGGTCGCGGGTTCAAGTCCCGTCGTTCGCCCCAGCCTCACATCTCCTTATAAAAATCATAGCGTGTGCATTTCTCTCAGCTTCGGCTGGCAGGACTATGCCTGTGTGCTTTGCTCTCGGTTCAGACTGAGAATGCACCCATACATGGCCGATTGCAGGGTAAACTGCAGATAACCACAGCGTTCAGGCCAGAATCCCTCTATGGTGTATTCTCCAACCCTGTCGTCATGGCATAAAAACATACCATGCAACGCATTCTCCCCTTCCCATGCCTGCTCGCCCTGTTAGCACTCCCCGCCTGCTCTGCCGCCACGGCACCGCCCAACACACCGCTGGCGGAATCCGCTTTGTATCGGGCCAAACAGAACTGTGTGGACACCTACCAGACACGCCCCGGTCAGGTGGCACAGGGAAATATGGAAAAGCTGATGAGCTGCCTGGCCAAAGCCACACAAAAATATGGGCGGCAGGCTTACGGACCATATGCCCCCATTTACATGGAAGGCGCATCTGAAGGAGTGGAAGCGGCACGACACTTAAAGGAGGGGCTCTACACCCCCGACCAGTTCGGCAGCGAGATCGGGCTGATTGAAGAGCAGGAAAACTCGGCCATCTTGCAAAAAAAAGCGCAGATGAACGCTCCACTTGACCCCATTTTACAGCCCGTTCCTGCTACATCACACTAACGCTCAAGCACTCCACAGGCAGAGGCCTATGGCACGCAGGGCACGGCCGCATCTGCCTGACCGGAATGTGATAACACGAACACATCGGCGCAAAACCGGCCATTTTAGCAAGAGCCTGCCTAAAAACCGACTATTTCTGTCCCGAATGTGAAGTGCCGGGTGCTTTACGGTCGGGGTAAGCTGTTCAATCCATAAGATGCATGACGCTCATACATATTGCGTAGCATTCGTGAGAACAAACAAGAAAACCATGTCGGAAATGGATTGGTAATCATGGCTAAAATCAAGGTCAAAAACCCGGTTGTGGAAATGGACGGGGATGAAATGACCCGTATTATCTGGCACTTCATCCGCGAACGGCTGATCCTGCCTTATCTGGATATTGACCTCAAATACTACGATCTGGGCATTGAACACCGCGACGCCACGAACGATCAGGTCACTGTGGATGCTGCCGAGGCCACCAAGCGTACGGGGTTGCGGTCAAATGCGCCACCATCACCCCTGACGAAGCGCGCGTGGCGGAATTCGGCCTGAAAAAAATGTACCGTTCCCCCAATGGCACCATCCGTAACATTCTGGATGGCACCATTTTTCGTGAGCCCATCATCTGCTCCAACGTCCCCCGTCTGGTACCCCACTGGACCAAGCCGATCGTTATTGGCCGCCACGCTTATGGAGACATCTATCGCGCGGCGGAAACCAGAATTCCCGGCCCCGGCAAAGTCACCCTGAATTATGTGCCAGACGATGGGGGCGAGCCAATTACGCTGGATGTGCACAACTTCACAGGCCCGGGTGTTACACTGGGCATGCACAACACACGCGCATCCATCGAAGGCTTTGCCCGTGCATCACTCTCCTACGGGCGGGACCGCAAGCTGCCAGTTTACCTGTCCACCAAGAACACCATTCTCAAAGCCTATGACGGCATGTTCAAGGATGTCTTCGCCGAAGTCTATGAAGCGGAGTTCAAGGCCGAATTTGAAAAACTGGGCCTGACCTACGAACACCGCCTGATTGATGACATGGTAGCCTGTGCGCTCAAATGGCCCGGTGGCTACGTCTGGGCATGCAAAAACTACGATGGCGACGTGGAGAGCGACATTGTCGCTCAGGGCTTTGGCAGTCTGGGCCTGATGACATCCGTCCTGCTCAGCCCCTCTGGCGATGTGGTGGAGGCCGAGGCCGCCCACGGCACGGTAACCCGCCACTACCGCGAACACCAGAAAGGCAAACCTACCAGCACCAACCCCATTGCCTCCATTTTTGCATGGACTCGGGGGCTGGCCTACCGCGGACGCTTTGATAACACCCCCGATGTGGTGCATTTTGCCAACACACTGGAAAAAGTGTGCATTGATACGGTTGAAGGCGGTCAGATGACCAAAGACCTTGCCCTGCTCGTTGGCAAGGACGCCCGCTGGCTGGATACACAACCCTTTTTGGACGTGCTGGACGAGCGCCTTAAAAAGGAACTGGCAAAAGCCTGACTTTACCGTGCAGGCCCGTATACTGCGGGCCTGCACACATCTTTATCCCCACATGCCCTACTCCTTGCCAAATATGCGCAAAACCCTGCCATTTGCCATTGCGTCCAAACCGGCGCTGACGCAAAACAGGGCCTTAAATATGAGCATAACCTTAAGAGCAGGACCCTGCGCATGTCAGACTCCCCCGCAGAAACAGACGTTGCCATTATAGGGGCAGGCCCGGCCGGGCTGTTTGCCGCTTTCCAATGCGCCATGCTGCGCCTGCGTTGTGTGCTGATAGACGTGCTGCCCGAAGTGGGCGGCCAGTGCGCGGCTCTCTACCCCGAAAAACCGATTTACGACATTCCCGCCTGCCCCGCCGTGGAAGGGGCCGAACTGATTGCCAATCTGGAACGCCAGATTGCCCCATTCAACATCCCCCGCCTGCTCAAACACCGGGTGGAAGGGCTGAGCGGACAGCGTGGTGACTTTACGCTGACCACCGATCAGGGGAGCAACCTGCACGCCAAAGCGGTAATTATTGCCGCAGGGGCTGGCGCCTTTGGCCCCAACCGCCCCCCGCTGGACGGACTTGGCGCATATGAAGATAGCGGCGCAGTGCAATACTATGTCCGCCGCAAGGCTGATTTCCAGAACAAGCGCATCGTTATTGCCGGTGGCGGAGATTCAGCGCTGGACTGGGCGCTCTCGCTCAAGGATGCAGCTGCCAAACTCTATCTGGTCCACCGCCGTGACCGCTTCCGTGGCGCGCCAGAAAGCCTGCGCCAGCTTGATGAGGCTGTCGCCGCCGGGCAGATTGAAAAAGTCGTCCCCTACCAGCTCCATGGCCTGCGCGGAGCAGACGGTGCTTTAAGCGGTGTGGATGTGATTGACATGGATGGTGCCACCCGCACTCTGGATGCTGATGTGCTGCTGCCATTTTTTGGTCTTGCAACAGACCTTGGCCCTGTTGCCCGCTGGGGCATGGATACCCAGCGTTCCACCATTCCCGTCTCCCCTTCCAATTGCGAAACAAGCCTTGCAGGCGTTTTTGCCATTGGTGACGTGGCAACCTATCCGGGCAAGCTCAAGCTGATTCTGCAAGGCTTTAGCGAGGCGGCAATGGCCGCACATGCCATTCACCCCATTATTTACCCCGAACAGGCCCTGCACTTCGAATATTCGACCAGCAAGGGCGTGCCTGCGGCGTAGTCTCTCCCTTTTGGCCTGCGGGGCCGACTGCCATAATACCACCTCCTTTAAAGGATAGGCGTGTCAGGGCAGGGAGCCTGCAGGCCCCGCTTCCATACTGCGGGAGAGAGTTCTCCCATCCCTTTACTAAGGATGAAGCCGTGAAAATCATTATCCTTGGCGCAGGTGTTGTGGGCGTTACGTCTGCTTGGTATCTGAACGCTGCGGGGCATGACGTTACGGTCATTGACCGCCAGCCCTCCCCTGCACAGGAGACATCCTTTGCCAATGCAGGGCAGGTCTCGCCCGGTTATTCCACACCGTGGGCCGCACCGGGCCTGCCTTGGCAGGCCATGAAATGGATGGCACACCCCCGCCACAGCCCGCTGGTCATACGCAAACGGCTGGACATGGCCATGCTGCGCTGGATCGGGCAACTGCTCAAAAACTGCAACGCGCAGTCCTATGCACTCAACAAGGCCCGCATGCTGCGTGTGGCCGAATACAGCCGCGACTGCCTGGATGCCCTGCGTGAGGAAACGGGCATAACCTATGATGACCGCCAGCAAGGACTGATCCAGCTTTTCCGCACCGATGGGCAGATCAACAAAATCCAGCGTGACATGCGCCTGCTGGATGAGAGCGGCATTCCCCACCAGTTATTGAATGTTGATGACATTCTGGAGCACGAACCGGGGCTGCGCCATGCGGCCCATCTGCTCAAGGGCGGGCTGTTCCTGCCCCATGACCAGTCGGGGGATGCGCATATTTTCACCCAGAGGCTGGCCCGTATGGCAGAAGCCAAGGGAGTGCGCTTTCTTTACAACACCACCATAAAAGGACTTGATGCAACGGGGGATAGCGTTATCTCCGTCCGCACCAGTGCAGGACACCTGAGTGCGGACAGCTATATTATGGCACTGGGGAGCTACAGCGCCCGCCTGCTGCGCCCGCTGGGACTGCACCTGCCCGTCTACCCCGTTAAAGGGTACTCCCTGACCATGCCTCTGACGGATGAGAGCCACGCACCCACCGCCACGGTGAACGATGCAACCTACAAGGTTTCCATCACACGGCTGGGCAACAGGATAAGGGTTGGCGGCACGGCGGAGCTGACAGGTTACAACCTTAAACTCAGCCCGGACAGGCGCGAGACACTGGAACTCTCTTTTTCCGAACTGTATGGTGGTGCGGACATGAGCGCCGCCACATACTGGACCGGCCTGCGCCCCTGCACACCCGATGGCACACCGGTTATTGGCCCGGCAGCCCCCTTTGGCAATCTCTGGCTCAATACCGGCCATGGCACCCTTGGCTGGACCATGGCGTGCGGGTCTGGCCGCCTGATTGCCGACATGATCCTTGGCCGCAAGACCGACATACCCGCCCTTGATCTGGCTTTGAGCCGATACGGCTGAACTGGTAGAGCACCGCATATAACAAAAGGGCCAGAGAGTTTACCTCCCTGGCCCTTTTGTTTAAGGCACTCATGCCTCCGTCACTCAAGGTGGTGGGTTTAAACCCACCGCCCCAACAGTGCGGAAGATTTACTGAGCGGATTCAGCAGCCGGAGCAGCTTCGCTCTTGGCAGCTTTTTTGCCGTGGTGCTTGCCACCATGTTTTGCATGCTTTGCGTGCTTTTCGGCTTTTTTGCCTTCTTCAGCAGCAGGAGCGGCAGGAGCAGCGGCTTCAGAAGCGGCGGGGGCAGCAGCAGGCGCGGCAGGAGCAGCAGCTTCCTGAGCGAAAGAAGGAACAGCAGCGCCCATCAGGCAACGGTGGAAAGAGCTGCGAGCAGACGACGAGAAATCATTTCTTAAATCTCCAATACAACCGACCAGAATTACCAAGACTCCACTTCGGTCAGACCTGCTGCGGAACCTTTAGCCGGTTTCTGATTTCAGTCATATCACGGCATAAACAGACCGTCTGCGTTTAAAATTTGCGCAATAATTACACATATTATGGCTTTAACGCACTCGCGCCGCATTTTTGCCTTATTTACCGAGGTGAAAACGAAAAAACCGCCCAAAAATGGCGGTTTTCCTTGGTGTAGAGGCTTCAGGCAAAGTTTTCAAACCTGTAATGCACGCTAAAAAAGTGCATCGTGCCACATATTGGCCCACCCCATTGACCAAAAAACAAGGGCCACGCTTAAGCGTGGCCCTGCTTTTAATCAGCCTTCGCGGCTTTTGGAGCGCTTTTTGCGTTCATTCGGGTCAAGGTAGCGCTTACGCAGACGAATGGCCGACGGGGTCACTTCCACCAGTTCATCATCTTCAATGTAAGCAATAGCCTGTTCCAAAGACATACGGCGCGGGGGGGTCAGCATCAGAGCTTCGTCCTTGCCCGATGCGCGCATGTTGGTCAGCTTCTTTTCACGAACCGGATTCACTTCCAGATCGTTTTCACGCGAATGCTCACCAATAATCATGCCGACGTAGACTTTTTCGCCCGCATCCACAAACAGCGTCCCACGATCCTGCAGGGAGAACAGGGAGTAGGTTGTGGTGTTACCGTCTTCAGCCGAGATCAGCGACCCGTTGCGACGCCCTTCAATGGTGCCAGCATAAGGCTGATACCCGAAGAACAGGCGGTTCATAATGCCCGTGCCGCGCGTGTCGGTCAGGAACTCGCCATGATAGCCGATCAGCCCGCGTGAGGGGATGATGAAGGTCAGACGCACCTTGTCGCCACCGGAGGGGCGCATATCCTGCATCTGCCCCTTACGCAGAGACATCTTCTCCACGACCACGCCGGAGTAGGGTTCGTCCACGTCAATGGTGACTTCTTCGTACGGTTCTTCACGCTCACCGGTTTCTTCGTTCGTGCGGAACAGCACGCGCGGACGACCGATGGTCAGTTCAAAACCTTCACGGCGCATGGTTTCAATCAGCACGCCAAGCTGAAGTTCACCACGGCCAGCCACTTCAAACGCTTCGCTTTCGGGGCTGTCGGTCACGCGAATAGCAATATTGCTTTCGGTTTCCTTGAACAGACGGTCACGAATCTGGCGCGATGTGACCTTCTTGCCTTCACGACCCCCCAGAGGGCCGTCATTGAGGCGGAAGGTCATGGACAGGGTCGGCGGGTCAACCGGAATGGCGTGCAGGGGCTCGCTCACTTCGGGGGCTGCGATCGTGTCGGGAATGGTCGCTTCGGACAGACCGGCAACGGCCACAATATCCCCGGCTTCGACTTCCTCAACCGCCACGCGCTCAAGGCCACGGAAGGAGAGCAGCTTGGTCAGGCGGCCCGTTTCTACCACGGAGCCATCGGCGCGCAGCACCTTGACCGGCATGTTCACACGGGCACGCCCCTGCTCAACACGCCCGGTCAGCACGCGACCAAGGAAGTTGTCGTTTTCCAGGATTGTGGCCGTCATGGCGAACGGCTTGTCCTTGTCCAGCACGGGAGCTGGGACATGCTTGAGGATCAGGTCAAACATGGGGCTGAGGTCCTTACGGGCCCCTTCCAGCTCCAGATCGGCCCAGCCCTGACGGCCAGAGGCGTACAGCATGGGAAAGTCGAGCTGTTCGTCATTCGCACCAAGAGCTGCGAACAGGTCGAACACTTCGTTATGCACTTCATCGGGCCGGGCGTCGCCACGGTCGATCTTGTTCACGACCACGATCGGCTTGAGCCCACGGGCCAGAGCCTTGCCCACCACGAATTTGGTCTGGGGCAGAGCGCCTTCAGCAGAGTCGACAAGCACAACCGCGCCGTCCACCATGCTCAGGATACGTTCCACTTCCCCGCCAAAGTCGGCGTGTCCGGGGGTGTCGATAATGTTGATGCGGGTGTCTTTCCACACAACAGACGTGCATTTCGCCAGAATGGTAATACCACGCTCACGTTCCAGATCATTGCTGTCCATGGCGCGTTCAGCAACGTGCTGATGCTCATGGAAGGAGCCAGACTGTTTCAGCAGTTCGTCAACGAGAGTGGTCTTGCCATGATCGACGTGTGCAATGATGGCGATATTGCGGATATCCATGAAGTCGGCCTGATTGCTCCTGCGCGCCTTACCGCCTCCTCCATGCTTGGAAGGGCGGTCAGCGATCGCTGTGGTGTTTGCGTGGCCGCACAAATAGCCCTCCCGGCACCAGAATGCACGTAAAATTCTTATGTCCACTGCTCATAGGGATTGACCTGAGCCGTGCGAACGTCAGAACCAGAGCACCACACAACGCGCGTAAGCCCTTTCCACCGAAGCAAAAGACCACCGCGACTCCGCATAATCCTGATGTCTGGCAGGCCCGTAACCAGCCCCTTTGTTCACGCCCACCACAAAGCGCATAACGCCAACCCGCCGGAAAGACCGTATGCCAGGCCCCGCAACGCCTCCCCCACCCCCTATTCAGATGCGCCCCACACTGAGCCTGACCTGCCTTGGCCTTGTTTTTGGTCTGGTCATGGGGTTGGGGGCTCCCCTTTTTACGCTTGATCTGACCGAAAAGGGCTACGGCACGGGCATGGTGGCAGCCAACAGCATGATGCATGCCGTAGGAGCACTGGCCATTGCCCCGTTCATGCCGCGGCTGGCCGTGCGGCTGGGGCCACAGCGCGCCATTTTTCTGGCCCTTATAGGCGGCGGGGTCACGCTCCTGCTGTTTCCGTTCAGCCCTTCCATCTGGCCCTGGTTCCCGCTGCGTACCCTGCTCGGTGCGTTTTGTGAGGTTATTCTGGTTCTGTCCGAAAGCTGGCTGAACCAGATTACGGATAACCATGCGCGTGGCCGCGTTATGGGGCTGTACAGCACTCTGCTTTCCGTTGGCATTGCAATAGGTCCGGCCCTGCTCAGCCTAACGGGCAGGCAGGGCAAGCTGCCCTTTATTGGCACGGCCGCCATTCTGCTGCTGGCAGCGATCCTTATACGCGCACCGTGGATGGTCTCCCCTCCCCCGGCACCGCCGACACAGCACCGACTCCGCCGCTACCTGTGGCTGGCCCCCATAGCCATTACCGCCACATTGCTGATTGCCATGCTGGACGGGGCCGCCACATCCTTTTTGGCCCTTTACGCCATGCACTCCGGCTGGAGCGAGCGCGCAGCCACCCTGCTGCTCAGCGTCATGCTGCTGGGCGCAACAGTCATGCAGGTGCCCATTGGCTGGGTGAGTGACCGCACAAACCGCCGCGTTGTTATGATTGTACTCTCCATGCTGACCTGTGGCGGTGCGCTGCTATGGCCTATGGCTTTACACCAACCCGCTCTTGCCTACCCGCTGCTGTTTGTGTGGGATGGTGCTTTTGCCAGCATGTATTCCGTTGCCATGGCCGCAGCAGGCAACCGCTACCGCGATGGCGACCTGATTGCCATTTACGCCCTGTGTTCACTGGCGTGGGGAATAGGCAGCTTTACTGGCCCTGCCATAAGTGCCGCCGCCATGCAGGCAAGCCCCCACGGGCTGGCTCTGTTTGCTGCAACGCTGTGCGGCCTGTTCACGCTGCTGCCCCTGTTTTTGAAAAAGAGCGTCTGAACATCCCCTCCACCTTGCCCCTTACGGGCAGGGTGAAAGACGTCATGCGGCATAGATTAAGGTCAGGCAGGGCCTGCTCCTTGCGTGTTGACCTGTAAACGGTAAAGCGATTCTCCAGCACACATGAACAACCAGTCCCGCTTGGGGCCACCAAAGGTCAGGTTGGACACGCCATGTGGCAGGCGGATACGCCCGATCAGATGTCCTTCGGGGTTGAAAACAAACACGCCGCACAGGCCCAGTGGCCCACCCACGCCACACCAGAGATTACCGTAAATATCCGCCTTGAGCCCATCCGGGATCATCTGCACGCCTTCAAAACGCATGTTTGTCAGCAGACGGGGGTTGGAGAGCGGGAGTTCCTGCTTGTGCAGATCAAACGCATGCACGGACAAATCCCCATCATGCCCGCCTGCCCCACTCTGCCGCCCGGAAGAGATAACATACAACCGCGAAAAATCGGGCGAAAAGCATAACCCGTTGGGGTTGGGCAGTTGCTCCTGCGTTAACACAACATCAATCCGCCCCGATGGATCTACACGGAACGTGTGGTCAGGCTGTTTGTGCATCCCCCCCACGGCCCCGATCAGCTCTTCGCCTACCCGCCAGCGGATGCGGCCATCGGGGTTTGCTTCCCCGCCTGCGGCATCGGCATGGCCTTCAGCAACGCTGTCTCCATATCCGGGGTCCGTAAACCAGATGCTGCCGTCGGGGTGGGCAATCACATCGTTGGGAGAACTCAGGGGTTTGTTTTCAAAATGATCGGCCACCACATGCACGGAGCC
Organism: Acetobacter okinawensis JCM 25146; assembly: GCF_000613865.1. Taxonomy (GTDB): domain Bacteria; phylum Pseudomonadota; class Alphaproteobacteria; order Acetobacterales; family Acetobacteraceae; genus Acetobacter; species Acetobacter okinawensis. The sequence continues at coordinate 34,564 of NZ_BAJU01000006.1, read as the reverse complement.
ATCATGCTCCCAGCGCACCACGCGGCGTAAAAAATGCTCGCAGGATATCTGGCGGCCCAGATAGTCGAACGTACTGCCATTGGTATGATAGGATTCCGGGCGAAAGAGCGTAACCTCCCCCGTCTCCCACAAATAGCGGTACTGCCGGCTTGTCACCGTATCGCTGAACAGAAGGTAACGCCCCTCGGCCGACCACGCGGGGCCTTCTATCCATGCCCCCTGATCCCACACACGGTGGATGGTGGCATTCCCACTCACCAGATCACGGAAGGAGCGGTCAATCACCACCACATCAGGGTCGGGGGCGTAGGAGGGCGGCGCATTGGGTCCCCATTGCCGTGGCGGCTGGGTGGTCACATCGGGAGGAGGCGTCATGCTGGCCGCCTCACGCTCTGCCGCCCGTGCCTGCTCCCCCGTGCGGGCCAGCAGCAGACCGGCGGACAGGCCAGACAGCCCTTTGAGCACACTGCGCCTGACCAACCTGTTCCGTAATGAGGTTACCATTTGAGCCCCTTGCGCTTGGCAGGTCAGCAGACCGACCATACGGCCCCTGCCCGGTTGCGCCCCACGCACATACCTTGCCGGAAAAAGCCTGTCACCACCACCAGCACCCTGAACTGCGCATAGCGCTCAGGGTACTGCGGCAACCCTGAGCAGGTTGGTGGAGCCACTCACTCCAAATGGCACGCCAGCCGCAATCACCACCGAATCCCCGGTAGCACCAACCTGCGCGCGGCGCACAACGTCCAGCGCATCGCTCACCATCTGCTCAACCGTGGTAGAGGCTGTATGGGGCAGGCTGACAAATGCCCGCACACCCCACACAAGGGCCAGCCGCCGTGCAGCCTGCGCCGTGGGGGTTACACCCAGCACCGGGCATGTCGGGCGTTCACGCGCAATACGCAGGGCCGTAGCCCCCCTGTGTGTGTACGCCACAATGGCAGGGGCATGGAGTGTGGCGGCAACCTGCTGGGCGGCACTGGCTATGGCATCCGCCACATAGTCCTCGGGGGCCTGACGGGCGGCGGCCATATGGGCCTGCCAGCCTGCGTCCTGCTCCACCCGCCACAAAATACGGTTCATAATCCGCACCGCCTCACGCGGGTATTGCCCTGCCGCCGATTCTGCCGAGAGCATGACAGCATCCGCACCATCAAACACCGCTGTTGCCACGTCCGATGCCTCAGCCCGTGTGGGCGTGGGTGCGGCAATCATGCTTTCAAGCATCTGGGTCGCAACGACCACCGGCTTACCCAGCCTGCGCGCCTCGCGGATAATGCGTTTTTGAATGAGTGGCACGCTCTCTGGCGGCAGTTCCACGCCCAGGTCGCCACGGGCAACCATAACTGCGTCACTCAGTTCCAGAATGGCTGCCAGATTTTCCACCGCCTGCGGTTTTTCCAGCTTGGCCAACAGGGCCGCGCGTTCACCCACAAGAGCGCGTGCCTGCAACAGATCCTCCGGCCTTTGCACAAAGGAGAGAGCAATATACTCCACCCCCAGCTCCAGAGCATAAGCCAGATCAAGCCTGTCTTTTTCTGTCAGGGCGGGAATGGGGAGTGCCACATCGGGAACGTTGACGCCTTTATGGTCACTCAGCGGGCCACCTGTCTGTACCCGTGTTTGCAGCCAGTCAGGGCCAACCTGCTCCACCACCACAGCCAGTTTGCCATCATCCATCAACAAACGGCTGCCCGGCTTGGCCACACTTATAATCTCGGGATGGGGGAGTTGCACCCGCGTGGCATCTCCCAGCGTGTCCGACAGGTCAAACCGGAACGTCGCCCCCGCTTCGAGCACCACCTTGCCACCAGCAAACTGCCCGACACGCAGCTTTGGGCCCTGCATATCGGCCAGAATACCAATCGGGCGGTCAAGCTCACGCTCCACCTGCCTTACAAAGGCATGGCGGCTGGCATGGTCGGCATGGGTTCCGTGAGAAAAATTAAGGCGGAACACATCCGCCCCTGCCAGAGCAAGGTCGCGGATGGTTGCATAATCGGAGGAGGCTGGGCCAAGGGTTGCAACAATTTTTGTGCGACAGAGCGCCATCTCTGCTGTGTTATGATCCGGCGTTACGACAAGAGACATCTGCACCACTTCTCCCTGACTATCCGCCGGAAAAACTCAGGACGGGCTGATCGCCTCCTCCGCGTCCACACCCCAGATGGCCCGGCGGGGCACCCATCCGTTATACTGCTTGACCGAGACCTTGCACCAGGCCGAGCCTGCCGCACACTCCTTGATCGAGCCAACCGTTCCCGGCCGCAGCACAGCCACAAGGGCTGCGTCATCACTGGCGCTGGCGCGCATCAACACCACATCAGGCATTTTTGCCGCATCTTCCGCCTTGCCAACACTGCCCAGAACGCGGGCATCCATATGGCCGGAGGGCAAGGCTTTTTCCCCATCCTTACCGGACTGGGCGGGAATGGGGCTCTCATCCCCCGGTGGCTCACCGGGGACCAGAAAATCACGCCCGCCTGCAAGTGTAGCCTGCTGCATCCAGCCTTTTTGTCCGGTCTGATCTTCCACCAGACGCCAGACATCAAACTCCCGCTCAACCCGCACCGGCATACCCCGGCGGTGATACACCCACAAAATGGGGAAGCGCTGGCCGGGGCCTGCACGCATGTTCACTTCATCCGAGCGCAGGGCAGCGTAGCGGGGCAGAGGCAGCCCGGTTACGCTCCCTTTTGCAGGGTCACCCTGCACCCCGGCATCTGGAGCTGCCATATCTGGCGTGGGGGTGGGGGTAGCGGCTCCGGCAGCGGTAGCTGCTGCTCCCGCGACAGCAGCACCCGCAGCCACTGCGGCTACGTGGTGGTGTGCAGGCGCATGATGCGCGGGGCTGGTTGGTGCCGTGGCGTGGCCATGAGCATGCTTTTTATGATGCGCAGCTTTTTTAGCGCTCTGTGCTGCCGTGGAAGCGGGTTTGGCCTTGCTCTTGGTACCGCTGGCCTTGTGTGCTGCTGCCTGCGGTGCAACCAGAACATGCTTGTGGTGCTTGTGCAGTGGCGGTGCCACGTTATCGGCCGCAAACCCGGCAGACGCCGTAACGCCAGAAAAAACTGCCATGCCGCCGACCACACAGGCCAGCAGACGAAACCGGAAAGAAGAGCAAGTGCACATCATGGCTGCATCCCTGCCAAGAGAGCGGCCCCGGAGCAAGGGGTCGCACGCACTTCGCCCCTGAGTTTGCGCGCCACGTCCGAGCAGACATGCCCTTCAACCCTTCTCAAACCTGCCTCCATCCTGAACACTTGCCACTAGAACACCAGTTGCCGGGCGTTGCCTGCCCGGTCAAAAAAACTGGGCAGCCCCACGACCTGAACCTGCTCCAGCAGGTCCACCGCGCCAACACCCAGTGTTTTTACACCGGAGTCGCACACCATGAGCACTCCCCCCATCTCCACCACGGCATCGCGCAGCACATCCAGCCCGGCAACGCCTGCACGCTCACGCGTGGATGCACCGGCTCCGTCCTCCAGCCCTGCCCATTCCCGGCAGAAGGCGCAAACCCCTGCCCCCATGCCCAAAAAGCAGCACAGTGCGCCCCATGGCCGCAGCACTTGCCGCCAACATGTAGGCCGCATGAATACGCTCATACCGCGCCTCCACAATGAGCAACGCCAGATCACATTCCGGCTGTGCAGGCACGGTGGATGCAGGCTCAATCATGCGCATGTTCCCCACCACAGATCGGGCAGGCCGGGTCGGCACTCAGGGTCATGGTTGTAAACTTCATGCGCAGGGCGTCCCACATCAGCAACTGGCCAATTCCTGACTGGCCAATCCCCAGTATTTGCTTGAGCGCCTGCGTTGCCTGCAAGGTTCCCATAACGCCTGTCACCACGCCCAGTACGCCTGCATCCCCGCAGCTCAGGCCGGATGCCTGTCCATCTGTTTCGGGGTACAGGCAATTATAGCACCCCCCCCCTGTGTGGGGCTGAATGTGGCCAGTTGTCCTTCAAACCGCTGGGCCGCGGCAGAGACCAGCACCTTGCCTGCACGTACGCAGGCCGCATTAACCGCATAACGCGTGGCAAAGTTGTCGCATCCGTCACACACAAGGTCATAGCGGGACACAAGGTCATGCGCGCTCTGCGCATCCAGCCGCATATCCCATGTTTCCACCACAATTTCGGGGTTAAGGGCCGTCAGCCGTTCGCGCGCGGACTCCACCTTCTTCTGCCCCACCGCATGTGTGACGTGCAGCACCTGCCGCTGAAGGTTGGAGAGTTCAAGCACATCGTCATCCACCAGACCGATTCGGCCGACCCCTGCGGCGGCAAGGTACAGCGCCACTGGCGCACCAAGCCCACCAGCCCCGACCACAAGCACGGATGCGTTCTTCAACGCGACCTGACCAGTTCCGCCGACCTCGGGCAACAGAATGTGGCGAGAATAGCGCTGAATTTCATTTTCGCTGAGATCAAGCTTCATTGGTCTGCACTTACCCGCTCTTTGGTACCTACTGGCCCACATGGCCCGCAAACACGTTATGGGCGACCTAACACCGTGTAACAAAGGTCATATTTTTATAATATCACATGCAACCGCATACATTATTATCTGGTTAGATGATGGTATCTGTTCTATAAGAAATGCATTCAATGCATATGAGGAATGTGTAGCATGACAACCTCCACCCAGTCCGGACCCGCCGTCCGGCCAGCCAGTCTGCCCCGCCGCCAGACCGCGCGCCGGGTGTGTGTTGCCGCAGCCGCAACCTCGTTCGGCCTGTATCTGGCCTCCCCTTTTGTCACGCTGTGGTCTGCCGCATCCGACCTGCAGCAGCACAATGCTCTTGCGCTGGGGCAGATGATCAACTGGGGAGCGCTTGATGCGTCCCTCAAGCGGCAGACACTGGCTGGCCTGCACCTCAACATTCAGCCCGCAGCGGACGAACTGCCTGAGTTCGGCACGTCCTTTGCATCCACCGCCGTTTCCAACGCGGTTGATATGACGGTAACACAGGCTAACTTGGGCGCGCTGATGGACGAGGCCATGCCTGCCACAACCTCCACCGCACAGCCTGCGGCACCGTCCTTTGCGGCTCTTGCCTCCCGCGCATCTGTCCACTTCAACCGGCTGGACCAGTTTGTCATGGAACTGCCCCTACCCGGCCATGAGCGTGAAACCCCTCTGCGGGTTGAACTGCGGATTGAAGGCTGGGGCTGGAAGATTACCAACGTGGAATTTCCCATGCGGCGTGAGCCGATCATGCAGGCGTCGGCTACCCCGTCCAACGCCTGAACCACACACAGCATGCCATACAATAAAGGCCAGCCTCCGTTATGGAGGCTGGCCTTTATTCATGCCCGCATGACGCTCAGGCGCGGGGCAGGTCTTCTTCCAAAACCACCATGTTCACGGCGTAGCTGACATCTCCATCTTCATCATCACGATGGATGGTGCCGATCACTTCACCCTTTACGGCCAGTTCAACCGACATGCCCGCACGCGGAGCCGGGTTTACGGTCAGTTCGGGTGAGCCCAGCAGGCGGCGCAGCGCGCTCTGGAGGCGGGTGATCTCTGAAGCAGAAAGAGAAGCGCTCATGTCATTCATTCCTTAGTCGAGCCAAATCATGCATGCAGGAAAAACGGAGCACAGGGCATGCCCGGCCACCCAGCAGGCGGCAAGCGGCCAGAACCCGGCGCATGCGCCTTCCCATCTGTTCCGCACCCTATAGGCCATCCCGCTCAGGCGGGGCAACCTTTCGCACCCGTGCCACGCCCTTGCCATGCCCGCGCCATTTTCCACCGTGCAACTGTCCCTCTCACTACAGGAGAGACCCACACCGTGCGACCACTGCGCCCCCTTCTGTCTGCCCTGCTTGTCTGCCTGTCTGCCGGGTTGTGCATCATGGCAACGCAGAACGGGCCACTCCCCCCCACCATACAGGGCAGCAGAACAGAGCATGTGCTGCACATGACCACGCATGACAGCGCAGCCCAGACCGCCACGACCCTATCCCGCCCCCACGGGTGGGATGAGGTGATGCACGCGCTCGCACAGGGTAAGCCAGAAGCCGCTCACATTGTGGCCAGTGTTCTGCCCAAAGCAGATACCCGCACGACCAGAACACTGGTGCATACCATGCGGACCCTCCTACCCCGCCAGCCAGCAACGGTGCTGAGTGCAAGCGAGGTCAACAGGCAGGCGGCAGGGAGTGCGGCAAACATCTGCTCCCCTGTCGGCATGTCCGCCGCATGGCGCAGACAGGCCACGCAGGCGGTCACCACCGTGCATGACATTAAACTGGCAACCCGCACACAAACCTGCCTGCGCACGCTCCAGAACACGGCGCATGGGGCCTGAGTTGTATTTTTTCTAACAAATATTTGAAAAAATACCGAAAAATACACAGAATTTTCTGATTTTTTTATCGAAATAGCGCGTTGTCTTCTTTATAAGGGATGCAACACACGCAAATGCGATATGACATAATCGCATTTATAGCAATAATAGTAATATAAGACATTCATTAAATGAATGAATTGTCGGTCCTATAAAAATAACAAGAAGTGACCTCGGCCCATGACCGTAATCACCGAATATATCTCAACCAGACAAACCTTCACCCGCACACACCTGCTGCCCCACCCCACTGCCACCATGCCCATGCGTGCATGCATGCTGGCCTCCGGCTCTGCCCTGTTCTGCCTCTGGGCGGCTCCGGCTCTGGCCGAAACCGCACCCAATGCGGCTTATCTGCACCTGCCACATACCCAACCCGCCACACAGCAGAGCGTACCGGCAACAGCCTCCACCACCACGCCGGTTGCGGGCACGCGCATAACCATAACACCTGCCTCGGCCACACAGCCGCCCCAAAGCGGTTTTTGGGACAACTCGCGCCTGCTGCCCCCGCTGACCAGCCGCCCGGAAGCCTACGGCCAGCCCCAATCGCTCGAACTCAAACCCCTGCCAACATCTCTCCTGCACCAAGGTCCGTGGGGGGTGTTCAATGCCAATACGGGAGCCGCTGCGGGCTTTGGCACCGTGGGGTATTACGCCGTCTCACGCTGGGCGGAGGACTGGTCCAGCCTGCGCGACAAGCGCAACCGGCTGGATATCATGGACTCACTCAAATACATTCCTTTCAATACGAATGGGGATATTTACCTGACGTTAAGCGGCAACTTCCGCCAGCATAACTTTTATGACCAGCGGGCAGGTTTTGGCGCGACCAAAAAAGACCCCGCCTACCGCAACAACTACCGCTGGAATGTGGGGGCAGACCTCCATCTGGGCGAGCACGTCCGCCTGTATGGGGAACTGATGAGTGGGCAGGCCGCAGGCGTAAACTATTATGGTTATGCCGGGGGCCGCTGGCGCAGCAGGCTGGACGCGCAACAGGCCTTTGTGGAAGTGCGTGGCCGGGTGCTCAATGCAACGGTTGGCGGCATGGCTGGCCGCATGACGTTTCTGGACGCACCGCCGTACTTTACCGCTGGCAGCGTGTATCCCTCCATTCCCTATTCATGGAATGGTCTGCGTGGCTATGCCTTCTGGAAAAACTTCCGGATCGACGGGTTCTACCTGACCCTGACCAACAACGCCCCCTCCGCCATGTTCCATGACCAGGTCGGCTGGAACTCACGCCTGTTCGGGGCCTATACGTCCTATGCTGTGCCCAGCTTCAAATTCATGGGGCGGAACAGCCAGATTTTTGTGGATACGTTCTATCTGGGTACCATTCTTTCCAACAGCCCTCTGCCTAGTCTGGGGGGTGGGTCCATTGCAGGCTCCACACACCGCGACACACCGGGAACACGCATCTGGGGCAACGCGGGACCGCTTGAGTTTTCAGTCGGGGCCATGTGGCAGGGGGGAGAATTCCGTGCGGCCAAAAGCGGGCCAACACGCCCTGTTTCCGCCTATGCCATTGACGCAACACTCTCCTGGCGGTTTGCAAAATGGCCGGGCCACCCCGCCATTGGCATACAGGTGGATGACGTGTCTGGCGGGAATATGCACAAGGGGCAGACCAGCTCGTGGGGGAGCTTTCTCTCCCCCTTCGTGCCCAGCGCCTACTATCTGGACATGAGCACCTACATCGGCCAGTCGAACATTATTGACGTAGGCCCCATTGCTACAATTGCGCCAACTCCTAACACCACCTTACTGCTCAAGGTGCCAGCCGTATGGCGCAACAGCCGTGAGGACGCCATTTACGCCAGCGGCACCGCCTTTTATGCCTACCGCCCGCACGGCGCCTATACCGCGACCATGCCACAGGCCAGCTTTACCTGGCGGGCCACACGCCACATTACACTCAGCCTTGATGGAGAATATATTTTTGCCTCCCACAGCATGATCGAGGCCGGTGCTTCTTCTGGTGCATTTGTGCAAAGTAACCTTGAACTGACCTTCTAACCCGCTTTGGTGCAGACAAATACCGGCGCGCGTCGTATGTGCAAAAAGGAGCGGAGGGGTACGGCCAGCCTGCCCCCCTCCGCTCCCGAGCATCCACACGGTTACGCCAGAGCCCCCCCATGACTGGCGGCGTAACCTCCATGACCATCGGAGAGAACAAGACGCATGGCCAGCCCGAACCCCCAGCGGGAACTGACACTACGTGGCCTTGTGCTGGGTGCACTGATTACGGTCGTTTTTACCGCCTCCAATGTTTATCTGGGGCTACGGATCGGGCTGACTTTTGCCTCCTCCATTCCGGCTGCGGTTATTTCCATGGCCGTCCTACGCCTTATGGGCGGGGGCACACTGCTTGAAAACAACATGGTGCAAAGTCAGGCCTCCGCCGCTGGCACCCTGTCCTGTGTGTTTGCAACCTTTCCCGGTCTCATTATCGCGGGGTTCTGGACGCATTTTCCATTCTGGCAGACGGCTGGCCTGTCTTTTGCCGGGGGGGTACTGGGGGTGCTGTTCACCATTCCGCTCAGGCGGGCTCTGGTTACGCACAGTAGCCTGCCCTACCCCGAGGGCGTTGCCGCAGCCGAAATTTTGCGCGCAGGAGCAGACAAGGGCAACCAGCGGGGCCTGCAAGCCCTGATAAGTGGTAGCATCATGGCCTCCATTTTCTCCTTTTGCAGTGGCGGCCTACGCCTGCTGGCAGATGGGCTGAGCCTGACAGCCACCGCAGGCAGTGCGGTTTTTCAGCTCAGTGCTGCATTCTCCCCCGCCCTGATCGGGGCAGGTATCTGGTCGGGCTGAGTGGTGGCATGGCCATGCTTGTAGGCTGCCTGCTGGCATGGGCGCTCGGTGTACCGTGGCTGAGTGCCATACTGCCCAACCCGGCACATCTGCCCCCGGCCCAGTTTGCGCAGGACATATGGCTCCACAAAGTTCGCTTTGTGGGGGCCGGAGCCATTGCCGTTGCCTCTCTGTGGACCCTTATTGAACTCATGCCCCCTGTGCTGCGTGGCTTACGCAGCATGCTGCGCAGCACCCCGGAGCTAAGTGCCACAACCGAGCGGGATCTCTCCTCCTCCACCATGGGGTGGCTGCTTGGCGGGGCCGTGCTGTTACTGGCTGGTTTTTTTGCCGCCTTCCTTGCTCCCGTGGCCCACGGGTTCTGGCCTCTGGTCGGGGTGGCTGTGCTGTTCTGCGTTGTGTTCGGCTTTATCATGGCAGCAGCATGCGGATATATGGCGGGTATTGTTGGCTCCTCCTCCTCCCCCATTTCCGGCATTATCATTATTGGGGCCGTCCTGTGCGCCCTGATGATTCTGGGGCTGGAAGCTCTGGGGCTGACACCCGCCAGCATGATGGCAGATGGGCAGAAACTGGCCACGGCGTTTACCATCCTGCTCCTGTCCGCCATCACAGCGACCATCGCCATTTCCAACGATAACCTGCAGGACCTCAAAACCGGCCAGCTTGTAGGCGCAAGCCCATGGAAGCAGGAAGTCGCCCTGATTGCAGGGTGTCTGGTGGGTGCGGCGGTTATTCCACCCGTGCTCAACCTCCTTTATCAGGCCTATGGCTTTACTGGCGCCATGCCCCGCGCGGGCATGGACCCAAGCCATGCTCTGGCTGCCCCGCAACCTGCCCTGATTACACTGATTGCCAAGGGTATTTTTACCCATTCTCTTGACTGGAGCATGCTCCGCACTGGTATGGCGCTTGGTGTGGGGCTGGTCATATTGGACCTTGCCTTACGCCGCCATGCCCGCGCGCTGCCCCCTCTGGGCGTGGCGGTGGGGTTGTACCTACCAGCCTCTGTCAGCCTGACGCTGGCCGCAGGTGCCATACTGGGGTGGATACTCCAGCGGGCCAACCGTAGCCGCCGCCGGCAGACCAGTGCGGAAAATGGCTCCATTGGCACCATGCTGGCATCGGGGTTTATTGTGGGCGAAAGCCTGAGTGGCGTGCTGCTGGCGGTTCTGTCCGGTGCCACGGGGCGGGATAACGCTTTTTCCCTTGCCGCCTTTATGCCTCCGGGCTGGGCTACTGTGCTGGGAACGCTCATATTTGGAGCTCTTTGCTGGGCCTTTGCGCGCAAAACACTCCAGACACCTTAAAAAACTATGGGGGTAATACCCCCATCAATGCTGCAACAGCACCGGTACACGGGTATTGGCCAGAATATAGTCGGTAACACTCCCGACAAGACGGCTGTAAATCATGTTGTGCTGGTAGCCACCAATCACCAGCATGTCGGCCTGAAAATGACCGGCCATATCCAGCAGGGTCTGCCCGGCATTGCGCGTGTCCTGCACTACCGGCTGCTGCGTAAGTGCTACACCGGGCAAAATGTCCAACGGCAGCGGGTCTGCGGCAGACACGGCCACACCCACCGCTTTTGCCGCCCCCACAAGCGAGCGGGCCGCAAAAAACGCACGGCGGCAGGAGGGAGTATCCTTCCATGCCATAAAAATCCGGTCGCCGCTGGGCCTGTCCCAGAAGGGTGGCACAAACAGAACCGGTCGCCCGGATTCAAAAATGGCGGCACGGGTTGCCACGTGCTTTTGCGCACTGTCACGCGGGTCGGGTACCCCCATGACCAGCAGATCCGCATCCTTGCCGTAACCTGCAATAATCCGGTCCACCGTAATTTCGGGGTCCAGCCAGTTGACCTCTACCTTGCCAAGCCGGTCCGCGGGTGCGCCATATTCCTGCACAAGCCAGCTCTGGAAGCGTGTATGCAGGGCATCTGCCCATTCTCGCTGACTTGCCCGCAAGGCCTGCGCCTGCGTATCGGAAAAACCCATGCGGCCAAGGAGTTGCTCCGGCGGCTCCCGCGCTGCCAGCACATCAATCCGCTGCATCCCCCGAATACGGGAGAGAGCCTGCGCCGCCATGTCCAGCAGAACCTCTGCCTGATCCAACTGGCTGAGAATAACAAGGCACCGTTGCATGCACTCACGCTCCCTCTGTCCTTATGGCGTGGCAAACTGTGGCACACATGCCCTCTCTCTGGAAGGTGAAGAAAAAACACGCCCAGCCCTCTCGCATTCATACGCAAAGCTGGGCAAAACTCCCGCAGGCGCGCCCCATGCCCGCCACAGCAGAGGAAAGAGCATACAGTGTTGCTAAACGTGAGCGAGCGCGGCCCCGAACACCCAACGCCAGCAGGTGCCCTGCCCGTTGTGCTGCTGCACGGCCTGTTTGGCCGGGCGCGCAATCTGGGTTTTGTGCAGCGCAGGCTGGCAGCAACCCGGCGCACGCTGGCCATGGACCTGCGCAACCACGGCAGCAGCCCCCATGGCCCCATGAGCTACCCCGACATGGCGCAGGACGTGCTGGACACAATGGTCCACAATGCCGCATGCCCGGCCATTGTGCTCGGTCATTCCATGGGGGGCAAAACAGCCATGATGCTGGCCCTGAGCCAGCCCACCGCCGTGCGCGCACTAATTGTGGTGGACATTGCCCCCGCACAGGGCGGGTTTGACCGGCTGGACCTGCCGGACAATCTGGACAGGCTGGCCTTCCCCCCCCATCTGGACCTGCATGGCACCAACGACCTGCTCCGCCCCTATATTGCCAATGATGCCGTGCGCCAGCTTATGGCGCAGAACATACGGCAGGGCGACAACCCCGGCTGGGCCATTGGCCTGAAGGATATTCTGGCCGCCATGCCCGACCTTATGAGCTGGCCGCAACTGCCCCCCGGTTTACACTATGATGGGCCAACCCTGTTTATCCGGGGGGAGGACTCAGCCTATATCAGCCCCGCAAACTACCCTGTTATGAAGGCACTGTTCCCCAACCACCGGCTGGAAAGCATAAGTGGAGCTGGCCACTGGGTCCATGCTGACGCCCCCCGCCGCTTTACCGAACTGGTAGAGGACTTTCTGGCGCATATCCCCTGACCTGCCACCCGCCAGAGGACCGAAGGCCTTACCCCACAGCAGAGGGCAGGCCCGCCATCTCCCGCGCCACTGCCTCTGCCATGCGAATACCATCCATGGCGGCAGACAGAATACCCCCGGCATACCCGGCCCCTTCCCCCGCCGGGTACAGGCCGGGGGTGTTGAGCGACTGCCCATCCTCCCCCCGAGGGACCCGAATGGGGGAGGAGGTGCGGGTTTCCACCCCGGTCATGACGGCATCATCCATGGTAAAGCCACGCAGCTTGCGCTCAAAGCGTGGCAGGGCCTCACGCAGAGCTTCCACCACAAAATCCGGCAGGCAGGTGGACAGGTCCGCCGGGGTCACACCTGGTTTGTAGGACGGCACAACATCACCCAGCGCGGTAGATGGGCGACCCGCCAGAAAATCCCCCACCCGCTGGGCCGGAGCGCGGTATTCCCCACCACCGGCCAAAAATGCCTGCCGCTCCCAATGGCGCTGGTAGGCTATGCCGGCAAGCGGGTCATCGGGGTAGTCCTCACCGGGGCGCAGTTCAACAACAATGCCCGAATTAGCGTTACGCTCGGCGCGGGAATACTGGCTCATGCCATTGGTAACCACCTGCCCTTCCTCCGAGGTCGCGGCCACGACCGTACCGCCGGGGCACATGCAGAAGGAATAGACCCCGCGCCCGTTGGCTGCGTGGTGCACCAGCCGGTATTCGGCCGCACCCAGATGCTCGTTGCCCGCACTGGGGCCAAACTGGGCCAGATCAATAACAGACTGTGGGTGCTCGATGCGCACCCCCATGGAAAACGGTTTGGCCTGCATGCTTACGCCCTGCTTTTGCAGCATGGCAAAGGTGTCGCGCGCACTGTGGCCCACAGCCAGCACCACATGGTCCGCCTCGATCACCGCACCATCGGCAAGCCGCACCCCTTCCACCCTGCGGGTTGCGGGGTTGAGCAACAACTCATCCACACGTGCGCCAAAGCGGTATTCGCCACCCGCCTGCTCCACCTCCTTGCGGATATGCTCCACCATGGAAACGAGCCGGAACGTGCCAATATGCGGGTGCGCCAGATACAGAATATCCTCCGGCGCTCCAGCCTTTACAAACTCCTCCAGCACCTTGCGGCCCAAAAAGCGCGGGTCGCGCACCTGACTGTACAACTTGCCGTCCGAAAAAGTGCCAGCCCCGCCCTCTCCAAACTGCACATTGCTTTCCGGGGTCAGGACCGAGCGCCGCCACAGGGCAAAGGTATCCACCGTACGTTCACGCACAACCTTGCCACGTTCCAGCAGAAGCGGACGCAGGCCCATGCGTGCAAGCATAAGGGCTGCCATAAACCCGCACGGCCCCGCCCCTATAACAACCGGACGTTTGTAGCCCTCAGCCGCGGCCAGCGCTGCCCCATTGGTAATAGGCGCATGCCATGCCATATCCGGTGCGGGCTGTACGTGGGTATTGCCGGGGTGCGCGCTGCGGTAGCCGGCCAGAACGCCCTCCTCATCCTGCACGGTGCAGTCCAGCGTGTACACAAGCCATATGGCAGAGCGGCGGCGGGCATCATGCCCACGTTTGAATACCGTAAAATCTTCCAGCGCCTGAGCCGCAATACCTAACCGCTCACAGATCGCCTGCCGAAGCGCTTCGGGCGGGTGGTCAAGTGGTAGCCGCAGTTCTGTCAGACGGAGCATGGGGCGTGTTCATCCAGTGTGATTACAAAAAAACAGAGCAAAAGGGGCAAAGTAGCCCTCTGGCTCCTTCCCTATTCTGGAACGCACCGCCGGTGCAATGTCTGCCGCCTGCCGTGCATGCGAATATTCCACTTCTATTCCGCCATCACCCACCTTACATAAGGGGCAGACCCCCGGAATGGGGCACCGTGCCCATATGGTTTTTGTTTACGAAAGCAGGCCTGCTCCATGTCCACCCCCAACACGCATACCCACGACCACGCCGAGCACTCCGGCTGCGCCAACGCCCCCCCAAAGACCGCCTGCGCGCATGAGCATGAGCATGAGCATGAGCATGAGCATGACGGTGCCTCCTGCGGGCACAAGCACGGATTTGGCCACCACCATGTGCATACCCCAGCCTCCTTTGGCACGGCCTTTGCTATTGGGATTGCGGTCAACACGCTCTACTTATGTGCCGAAGCGATCTGGGGTGTTTACGCCCATTCGCTCTCGCTCATAGCCGATGCGGGGCACAACCTGTCCGACGTGCTGGCGCTGGCCGCCGCGTGGCTGGCCGAACACCTCTCACGCAAAAGCCCGACCGCGCGCTTTACCTACGGGTTGCGCCGCTCCTCCATTCTGGCAGCTCTTGCCAATGCCATCATCCTCATGCTGGTCACGGGGGGTGTTGCGTGGGAGGCTATCAACCGCCTGATGGAACCAACACCTGTTGCGGGTAAAACCATGATGGTGGTTGCAGGGATTGGTATTGTGGTCAACGGGGCCTCCGCCATGCTGTTTGCTGCGGGGCAGAAGGGTGACCTGAACATTCGTGGTGCATTCCTGCACCTCATGGCCGATGCCCTGACATCCCTTGCCGTCGTGGTGGCTGGCGGGCTGGTGCTGCTGACCCATGTTGCCTGGATAGACCCTGCAATCAGCCTTGCCATTTCCGTTGTTGTAGTGCTGAGCACATGGTCCTTGCTGCGGGATTCACTGGATATGGCGCTTGATGCCGTCCCGCGTGAGGTGGACCCCGGTGCCGTGGAAAGCTTTTTGCGCGGCACACCCGGTGTTGCCGATCTGCATGACCTGCACATCTGGCCCATCAGCACGACCGAAACAGCACTAACCGTCCATCTGGTCCGCAGTGCAGACCCCGCAGACGGGCAGAGTGACTCAAGACTGCTGGACACACTGGTCAGTACCCTGCGCAAACGCTTTGGCATTGCCCACCCCACCGTACAGATGGAAACGGCGGATTACGGCCCTACCTGCCACCTGTCCGACCCACACACCGTCTGACAAACCCGTATAAACACCCCACAGACCACAAGAGCCCATGCCCGAACTCCCGCTCCCCCAAAGCAACAGGGGCATTGCCGTTGTCAGCCTGTTCGTCAGCCTTGTTGCACTCGGGCTCAAATATGCAGCCTTTGCCGTAAGCGGCAGCGTTGCCCTGCATGCAGACGCCATAGAGACCATCATAAACGTAGTGGCTGCGGCTGGCGGGTTATGGGCGCTGAGCGTGGCCGAACGCCCTGCCGACCACAACCATACCTACGGCCATTACAAGGCAGAGTATCTGTCCGCCGTGGCAGAGGGTACGCTGGTGGTCATTACTGCCTTTTTGATTGCCCGCGAGGCGGTGGAAGGCTGGCTGCACCCCCACCCCGCACTGGCCCCGTGGAATGGCCTGCTCCTGAATGCCGCAGCAACCTGCGTAAACCTTGGCTGGGGGCTGGTCATGCTCCGTGCAGGGCAGGCCCGCCACTCCCCCGCACTGGTAGCCGGTGGGCAGCATGTGCTGTCCGATGTGTGGACAGGTGTTGCCCTTGTGGCAGGTGTGGCGCTGATTCCTCTACTTGGCTGGCCACAGCTTGATGCGGTTCTGGCAGGGCTGGTTGCCATAAACGTGCTGCGCGTAGGCTGGGAAGTCATGCGGGACTCCATTGCCGGTCTGATGGACGAGGCCCCCGATACACAGACCCGGAGCGAAATCCGCCAGATCATCAGCGCCAACGGATACGGGGCCATTCAGGCGCATGACATCCGCACCCGCATTGTGGGAGCCATGACATTCCTTGAGTTCCATCTGGTTGTGCCCGGCAGCATGAGCGTAAAGGCCGCGCATGACATATGCGACCGTATTGAACACGCCGTGCGCGCGCACATGGGCAGCACACTTGTGCACATTCACGTGGAGCCAGAAACCTGCGTCAAACAGGACGCCACAGTTGTCGCCATCCCTGCCGCACCTGCCGCACCTGCCGCACCTGCCGCACCTGCCGCACCTGCCGCACCTGCCGCACCTGCCGCACCTGCGGTTCAGGCCAGTTCTGGCTCCTGAACAAGCAAATAAGTAGAAATTATTCTATAAAAATCCGGTAATAGCTTTCTTCTGCGGCCCGAAATGTTAAACTGCGGCGCATCCTGCTGACTTTTTGATCAAGAGATGCCCCATGCCCGCGAGCGTGATCCCCAATGCGGAGTCCCTGCGCCATTTGCGTGAACACGCCAAGGCGGGAACGGTAAGCTGGCGCCGCAAGCTGATGTACTGGTCTGGCGCGGCCATGGTGGGCTGGTGGCTGTGGCCTTTGCCAGACTGGCAGACACCGCAGCCCATGCCCGTACGGCCCTTTTGCACATCAACCCATGGCTTATGCTGCTGGTCACACCTCTGGGGCTTGCCCTGTCCACCTGGCTGACCCGCACATGGTTCCGCGGGGCACAGGGGAGCGGCATTCCACAGGCGATCGCCTGCATGCACCTGCATGACATGGCCATTGTGGACAAAGTTCTGGCGCTGCGCATTGCGCTGGCAAAAATATGCCTGACCTGCCTTGGCCTGCTCTCTGGCGCATCCATCGGGCGTGAAGGCCCGACCGTACAGGTTGGCGCCTCCATCATGCACACGGTCGGCCGGCTTGCGGGCCTGACCGACGTGACCAAACAGCGCGCCCTGATAAAGGCCGGGGGTGCCGCAGGGGTTGCCGCCGCCTTTAACACCCCCCTTGCGGGTATTGTGTTTGGTATTGAGGAACTGGCCCATTCGTTTGAGCAGCGCACCAGCGGGACCATGCTGACCTGCGTTGTCATTTCCGGTGTGACCGCCATCGCCCTTGTGGGCAATTACACCTACTTTGGTCACACCTATTCTGCTGTACCGGTCGGGGCAAGCTGGCTGGCTGTTGTGGTCTGCGGAGTGCTGGGCGGGGTCAGCGGCGGCACGTTCTCCGCTCTGCTGGTGCGCATCTCACGCGGGATTCCGGGGGCGTTCGGGCGGTTTGTCAGCCTGCGGCCCATCCTGTTCGCGGCCCTATGCGGGCTGACACTGGCCATTCTGGGCCTGCTCTCGGGTGGGATGACATATGGCACGGGCTACACACAGGCGCGCGACATTATCATGGGGTCGGACCAGTACCCCGTCTCGTTCTTTCTGTTCAAGCTGCTGGCTACCCTTGTCTCCTACTGTTCGGGCATTCCGGGCGGGCTGTTTGCGCCATCACTCTCCGTTGGGGCAGGCATGGGGGGGTGGATCGCGCATTTTCTGCCCCACACCACGCCGGGGGCCGTGGTACTGCTGGGCACCGTGCCTATTTTGCCGCAGTCACCCAGTCCCCCCTGACCGCCACCGTTATTGTGATGGAAATGTGCGATAACCAGCAGATTACCCTAGCACTGCTGGCCAGTGCGTTCCTTGCCTTTGGTGTCTCCCGCGCATTATGCAGCCATGCGCTATATGGCGCGCTGGCGGTGCGGTTCCTGCGTTCGGCTGCCCCCAAACAGAAGCCCCAAAAGCTGACGACCGCCACCGACACACATAAAAACTGAGCTTTTTGCAGCATTTATCCCCCATGCAAGTGGGGGCATGGTGCGACGTCTCTCTGGTTTCTCACAATCTGGCGTCCTATATGAGAAGCACGATTGTTGAATTGGAGACCGACCTTATGTCTGACGCATCCCTCGCGCCGGAAAATGCCGCCACAGGCGCGCCCGACACCCGTGTGCCCGTTACGGTGCTGACCGGCTTTTTGGGCGCGGGCAAAACCACCCTGCTCAACCACATCCTCACAGCCGAACACGGACGCAAATACGCTGTCGTCATTAACGAATTTGGCGAACTGGGCGTGGACAACGATCTGGTTGTGGATGCGGATGAAGAAGTGTTCGAAATGAACAACGGCTGCATCTGCTGCACTGTGCGTGGCGACCTGATCCGTATTCTGAACGGGTTGATGAAGCGCCGTGGCAAGTTTGATGGGATTATTGTGGAAACCACAGGCCTTGCCGCCCCAGCCCCCGTGGCCCAGACTTTTTTTGCCGACGAGGAAGTGCGGGCAAAAGCCAAGCTGGACGCGGTGATCACGGTTGTGGACGCCTTCAACTTTCTCACCACTCTGGCGGAAAGCCCCGAAGCGCGTGAGCAGGTGGCCTTTGCCGATGTCATTATCCTCAACAAGACCGATCTGGTAGATGCAGACCAGACGCCCGGATTGAGGAGGGTATTCGCAAGATCAACGCCGCAGCCCCCATCCACCACGCCAAAAAAGGCAATGTGCGCCTGACCGACGTGCTGGACCGTGGCGGGTTTGATCTGGCCCGCGTGCTTGAGAGCACACCGGATTTTCTTGAACACCCTGAACATCACCACGAGGCGGATATTGCCAGCGTATCACTCAGTGTCAAACAGCCACTGGATGCGGGTCGTTTTCAGGCATGGATCAGCGCTCTGTTGCAGGAAAAAGGAGCAGACATGCTCCGCACAAAGGGCATTCTGGACTTTGCAGGCCAGCCCGAACGCTTTGCTTTTCAGGCCGTGCACATGATGGCCGATGGCAACGGCATTGGCCCGTGGAAAGAGGGCGAACCGCACGAGAGCAGACTGGTCTTTATTGGCCGTAACCTGAACAGGCCGCAGCTCCGCCGTGGGCTTGAAAGCTGCATTGCAGCATGAGCGCGACACAGCAGCCCCTCCTGCGCGGACTGATTGAAAAGCGCGGGGCACACAAACAGGTCGAGGGAGAAATTACCGCCTGCGTTGCATCGCGCGATTCCAGCCGCTTTGCCTTTACAACGGGCGAAGGCGATGTGGTGATTGCCCACCGGCATGACCTGAGCGTACCGGACGCATGGGCTACCTATGCCGTACATGACGGGCCGGTGCTGGCCCTGTCCCCCGATACGCTGGCCGACAGCTTTTTGACCGGCGGGGATGACGGGCGCCTGTGCCGCCTTGACCCGGCGGGGGAAATTGAGGAACTGGCAAAAACCCGGCGCTGGGTGGAGCATATTACCACCTTTGTAAGCGACAAGAATGCCCTGATCGCCGCCAGCGCGGGCAAAAACGTGGAACTGCGTGATGCCACGGGACGCAACGTCATACGCACGTTTGAGCACCCCACCACCGTTGGCGGCATTGCGTTTGACCCCAAGGGCAAACGGCTTGCCGCATCGCACTACAATGGCGTGTCCATGTGGTTCACCCAGTCCAAGGATGGCAGCCCGCGCCTGCTGGAATGGAAGGGCAGCCACCTTGGCGTTGCCATGCACCCGAAGGGAGAAGCGATTGTGACCGCCATGCAGGAGAACGACCTGCACGGCTGGCGACTGGCAGACGGGCACAACATCCGCATGAGCGGCTACCCGACCAAAGTGCACTCCATGGCTTTTTCCTCTACTGGCAAATGGCTGGCAACCAGCGGTGCGGATGTGGTGGTCATGTGGCCGTTCTTTGATGGTGGTCCCATGGGCAAACCGCCCACGGAGCTGCCCGGTGCAGGGGGGGCGCTGTGCACCCGCGTTGCCTTCCACCCCTCGCAGGAAGTTGTGGCCGCAGGCTTTGCCAATGGCACTGTTGTGATGATGGAGCCCGCGACCCAGCGCGTTCTTCCTGTATCATTGGGGCAGGCTGGCGCGGTCACGGCTCTGGCTTACAGCCCGGATGGCTGCACGCTGGGTTTTGGCACCGAAGACGGCGTGATCGGGCTGCTGGATCTGGCGAGCGCCACCTAAGCGCCCGCAAAGCCCCTACACCCCGTCATGGCCACTTTGCACCGTGGCGGGGCCTTTTACGCAGACAGTAAAACAGTGCTCCCCCTTGGGCCAAAAGGCGGGAGACAAAGGACAGGAATGATATGACGAACAGGTTCCGGCTCGTGATTATTGGTGGAGGTGTTGCCGGTCTGGCCCTGGCAACCCGTCTGGGCAACACACTCGGCCGCTCGGGCAAGCTGGAAATCACGCTTGTGGACAAAGGGTTCAGCCATGTGTGGAAACCCATGCTCCACTGCTTTGCCGCAGGAACCGCCCGGAACGAAAACGACCGGATTACGTTTGTCTCCCACGCCGCTGCCCATGGTTTTCGCTTCTGTTATGGTGAGATAGCACAACTGGACCGGGCAAACCGGCGCATTACTCTTGCCCCTCTCATGGAAGAGAACGACCAGCTCCTGCTGGAAGAACGTCATCTGGATTATGACGCAGTCGTCTTTGCCATTGGCAGCCGCGCCAACGACTTTGGCACCCCCGGCGTTGTGGAACACTGCATGTTCCTCGACAACGTGGTGGAAGCCAATAATTTTAACGAACGCTTCCGCCACGCTATTATTCAGGCCTATGGGCGCGGCACACCCGTGGATATTGCCATTGTGGGCGGGGGCGCAACTGGTGTGCAGTTGGCAGCAGAACTGCACAAGGCGCTCGATATTGGCTCGCTGTACAACTTCACCCCTGTTACCCCGGAAATGCGCGTCACCCTGCTTGAAGCAGGACCGCGCATTCTACCCGCCTTCCCTCAAGCCGTCTCTGACGCGGCGCAGAAACAGCTTGAAGCTCTGAAGATTGATGTCCGCACCAACACCATGGTCAGCGGTGCAGACCAGACGGGCTTTATTCTCAAAGATGGCAGCCGCGTGAACGCGCAGTTCCGTGTCTGGGCAGCAGGTGTTAAAGCGCCCGATGTCACGCGGGACATGGACGGACTGGAATACCAGCGCGGCGGGCAGCTTACCGTGCAGGCCAACCTGCAAAGCACGGTGGATGAACATATTTTTGCGCTGGGGGACTGCTCCTTTGTCAAGGATGCTCCCGTTGCACCCACAGCGCAGGTTGCACGCCAGCAGGCCCACCATCTGGCCCGCTACCTGCCGGGCTACATCTTTAATAACAAACCCGTGCCTGACTTCCGCTTCCGTAACCGAGGGGCCATTGTTGCCCTTGGTGATTATAACGGCTGGGGGGCATTTGCAGATGGCAAAACCTTTGGGGGTGGTTTTTTAAACGGGCTGAGCGCCCGCCTTGGCCACATGGCCCTTTACCGCCAGCACCAGTTTGAACTGTATGGCCCCTTCCGTGGCGCCATTGCCTGCTTTACCGACTGGCTGGACGGGTTTGTGCGCCCCCCCGTGCGCATGGACTGATCCACTCCCTACCCACCTTGTGCAAAACGGCCGGGTTCTTGATGACAACCGGGCAAGACTCCTGCTCAGGCGTGGTCACACGCCTGCAAAAATGCCCTGACCATGGCATTGACCTCACCCGCGCGCTCAATGTGAGGCAGATGGCCTGTGCGGGGCAAAACATGGCAGGGTAGCTGCTCAGGTAGCCCCTGTGCCTGTGTGACCGGCAGAACCCGGTCATCCGCCCCCCAGATCATCTGGATCGGGCATGGCAGGTTTTGCAATAGCGGACGCAGGTCATTGGCCTGCTCCGCGTTGGGAAAACAGGTCCCCGCAATGGCCCGCAAGGCCTCCCGCGCACCGGGGACCGCACGGGACTGCACCAGAAACTCCGCCACCTTGCGCCCGATCAGCCGTGGGTCATAGACCGCCATGCCCATGGCCGCTGCCATGTCCGCCACGGTGTGTGCTTCCACAAAGCCGGTAATGAACGCCTTATTTACATACCGCCCCAGCCCTGCTGGCGCCAGCAGGGACAGGCTGGCAACCCGTGCCGGATTTAAGCCACATAGGGACAGGGCAATACCACCGCCCAGAGAATGCCCCAGCACATGAGCCTGTTGCACCCCCATGCACGCCAGCACATGCTCTGTTACCTGCGTCAGACGCGCCAGTGTGGGAGCCTCCTCCAACGCAGAGGACTGGCCATGGCCGGGCAGATCAAAGGCTATAACCCTCCGGTTGGTGGCCTGTGCCTGCTGGGTCAGTTGCCAGTTACTCACACTGCCACCAAAACCGTGCACCAGCAGCAGGGGTAAGCCCGCCCCGCCCCCTATCTGGCGGACATGCACAGCCTGCCCTGCCGAGCGCAGCATAAAGGTCTGGGGCTGTAGGTTGTGTTCCGTCATAGGCACATCATGCCCTGTTTGCACCACAGGAGCCAGATTGGGGCTTACAAACCACGCCTGCGCTTAAAAATGGCAGGCAATACGGCCACCAATAAAGCGCGGCTCCCCGGGGATGTAAAAATAGGTTGTGGTGGCCATGCCCCCGCTCTCGGCATAACGCCGGTCCAGAATATTGCGGGCATAAGCCGTAATATCCCACAGCTGAGAGGGAGAATGCAGGGTAACATGCGCACCAAGCAGAAAATACGGTGGAAGGCGGTAAAAACCCGTGCCCCCCACAGTAATGGCCTGACTGCCCCTGTACTGCCAGTCCGGCCCCATATCCAGCCTGTAACCTGCTGGCAGGGGCTGGCGCCACGTGGCGCTGCCGTTCAGTGTCAGTTTGGGGGAGCCGTTATCAACTCCGTTAAAGTTGCGCTCTATGGCTTTCCATTGATTGGTGGCTTTATGGTACGCATTGGTTGCGGCCCGGTCCACATTGGGAAAATCCTGAAAATTCCCGCGTTGCCAGCCAATGTTCTGTAACACAAACAGATGCCCGAACGGATGGGCCTCGAGTGTCCCCTCAAACCCCCAGCTCTCGGATTTGGGGGCATTGGTAATTTCGCTCAGCGGCCCATAATTGGGAATAAGCACGGTCCCCACAACCTGCTGGTTATGAAAATCGTTGTAAAATGCTGCGGCATTGAGCCGCAACCGCCCCGGAACCGGGTCTGATTTTAGGCCGAGTTCGTAGGTCAGAACCGTTTCGGGTTTGAAGGGGTCAAGCTGTGCCTGCACCTGCGTATTATTGGCCGTGAACCCTCCGGGCTTAAAGCCCTTGCTCATTTTATAATACAGCAAAGCCTGAGGTAAGAACTGCCACGAAACCCCAACCTGGCCTGCAAACTGGTTGGCTGCCGTGCTCTCGGGCATAAAATTCTGGGTTTTTCCGCCAAATATCTGCGACGTCAGCCCGGTAATGCCGCGATCATCCAGTTCATGCAAAAGGCCAGCCCACAGTGTCACATTGTGCGGCAGCTTGTAACTGACATTCCCGAATTCGGAGACACTCTCCTGATTCATGCCAAAGCTGGTCGCCATCATGTAACCACGGGCCGTGTAATCCGTGTAGTCAAAGAAAAAACGCTGGTTCATGCGGCTGCGCTGGTAATAGGCCCCGACAACCCAGTTCAACCGCCCATGCAGGGCCGCACCGTTCAAGCGCGCTTCCTGCGTAAACACATTGGCATCTATGGTGCGGTAGGTATCAGCCTG
This sequence comes from Acetobacter okinawensis JCM 25146, assembly GCF_000613865.1. Taxonomy (GTDB): domain Bacteria; phylum Pseudomonadota; class Alphaproteobacteria; order Acetobacterales; family Acetobacteraceae; genus Acetobacter; species Acetobacter okinawensis. Next base: position 11,048 of record NZ_BAJU01000006.1, on the reverse strand, counting down.
AGAGAGCGCTGTTCCGTCCTGATCGGTATATTCGCCCTGTCGTTCAGTCTCAAACGCGCTGATGGCCGTAAAGGTGGCGGGGCCAAAATCGTGGATGATCCTGAGGTCCGCCCCCCAGTACTGGTTATGCTCGCTGGGTTTAAGCCCCGCACCACGTCCGACAAGGTTTGCAAACTCGGGGCGTGCGGACCACGTAGCCTGCCGCCCCATGCCATAATCGGGCAAGGGCTGGGTGCCAATCAGCCTGTCCACCGGCACGGCGGTAACAACCTGACTGTTATCTTGCACAAAATGACCGCCAAGCTGGATGGTGGTGCGGTCATTAGGTTGCCAGCGCAGCTTGCCGCGCAGCGCCCACAGGTCCGCATCCCCCAGATGTGCGCCATTGCTCGGGTTATACTGCCAGCCACCGCCCTGCCGTGTCTGCCCGGCCAGCCGGAAGCTCCACCCCTTGGCCAAAGGCCCGGACACATACGCCTCGCTCCGGCTGCGGGCGTAGGAGCAATGTCCTCCATCCCGCCATAATGCCATGTGGTGGTCGGGTCGTTTGAGCGCAAACGCACCTCCCCCCCTGTGGTGGACTGGCCATGTTTGGTACCAACCGGCCCCGGCTCCACCTCGGCTTCCGCCAGATCAAACATCAGACCATTGCTCATGGCCGGGTAGGCGTAGGCCACATCGTCCATATAGGTCAGCACGGGTGGCATGTTGTTCTGCGTAAAGTCGTTAAACCCGGCACCTCGCAGATAAAAATTGGTTGAAGCCGTGCCGTTGATGCTCTGCATGGTCAAATTGGGCGCAACATGCTCCAGCCCCCGCAGGGTTGTTACGTCCCGCTCACGCAGCAGGTCTGCACTCAGCCGTGTTGTGGCATCGGGATCATGCTGAGCCTGAGGGAAAGCAAAATCTGCCCTACGCGCCCCTACGTCCACCTCGGTTACACCCCGGGCCACAGTTGGTGCGGGTTTTGCCGGGGGGGGCGCACCCACTGCCACGGGGTGGGTGGGGCGGCCTGCCGGGGTGGTCTGGGCGTGTGTGGTGCTCTGTGCCTGTGCGACGTCCGTCATCAGGCCTAGCGGAGTCAGGCTGAGGCAACAGAGCATAAGTTGCCAGCGTTTAAGCCCCTCTTTGGAGGGATACGTGACCAGAGGAAGGCCATGTCCTTGCTGCCGGAAAATAATCTGTTCCTCCACCACCCGTGTGCCACCACCACGGCGCCAGCCATGCTCCCCCCACAGCTGGCTCTCTCATGACGGAAACCGCCCCCTGTATGCAAGGCTGTTCAGCCAAATCCGTCCTATTTTTAACAGTTAGCGTGGGTCTTCATGCCCACGCACGCGCCAGTGCCACACGATTGGACGTGCCATATTTTTTACGAAAACCCTCCCCAGCAAGAGGGTAGGCAGGCATGACCAAGCTGGCTAAGGTAATGGCTCACCTTGTGTTTTGCTCAAAAACACGGCCAGCAATCCGTAGTGTTGCCAACACATATAATAAAGAACCGGAGCTACCCTGTGCCACACATGTCCCTGCGCGCCATTTTCCGCCATACGCTCATGCTTTCCGCCATTGTGGGGGCGGGCAGTCTGGCCAGCCAGTCATCCTTGGCTGCACCGCAAGCCACCGTGCAAAGCGAGTTTGGCACATGGGGCGTGGACCTTGCCGGGCGCGACCTTGCCATTGTTCCGGGGAACAATTTTTTCCGCTACGCGAATGGCACCTATCTCGAGCACCTGCAAATCCCGGCAGACATGACCAGCTACGGCCCCTTCAACGCACTGGCCGAGCTCTCCCGCACACGGGTGCAGAGTATTCTGGATGACCTATCCGCTCACCCGGTCAGTGTGGCACGCACAACGGAAGAAAAGCTGGGCACCTTCTATGCATCCTACATGGACGCAGCACAGGTGGAACGCCTTGGCACACAGCCACTCCAGCAGGATATGGATGCCATCAAGGCCATAAAGGATATGGCGGGTTTTGCGGCACTCAGTGGTACGGCTGTCAGCTCGTTCCAGTTCGGCCCCTTCTCCCTTGGTATCAACCCCGATGCCAAAGACCCCACGCGCTATGCGCTCACGCTTGACCAGTCCGGGCTGGGGCTGCCTGACCGCGACTACTACCTCAAGCCCGCATTTGCCGCCAAAAAAGCTGCATATCAGACGTATGTTGAAAAAGCGCTGACACTCGCAGGTTGGCCAGAACCAGCCAAGGTCGCCGCCGCGATTGTTATTTTTGAAAGCAAGCTGGCCGAAGCGCACTGGCCCCGTGCGGAGCTGCGCGACCCGCAAAAAACTTACAACCCCATGACTCTGGCGGAACTGAGCACCAAAGCGCCGGGCTTTGACTGGGCCGCATGGCTGGGGGCATCAGGCCTGCCCGCGCAGGATCTGGACAAACGCCATCTGGTTGTAGGTGAACCCTCCGCCATTACGGGGGAAGCCCGCCTGCTGGCCGCAACCGACATGGACACGCTGCGCGCATGGCTTGCCTTCCATCTGGTGGAAAATGCCACGACCTACCTACCAGACAGCTTTGAACAGGCCCGCTTTGTGTTCACCAAAGCCCTGACCGGCCAGCCAACGCTGACCGCCCGGTGGAAGCGCGGCGTGCAGGCCACCAGCGCAGCCATGGGCATGGCTCTGGGCAAAGTGTACGTGCAGCGCTACTTCCCACCCGAGAACCGGGTGGCCATGCAAAAGCTCACTACCGACCTTAAAAACGCCTTCCGGGTCCGGTTGCAAAACAATAGCTGGATGAGCCCGGCGACCAAGGAAGCAGCCCTACGCAAACTGGAAAACTTTGAAATTCAGGTCGGCTACCCCAACAGATGGCGGGATTATGCGGGGCTGGTCGTCAAAAAAGGCGAAGTTTACGAAAACGCCCGTAACGGTGTGGCGTTTGAATGGCACTACTGGCTGGAACGGCTAGACAAGCCGGTGGACCGCAACGAATGGGACATGACCCCACAGACGGTTAACGCCTACAACAACCCCCTGTTTGATCAGGTTGTATTCCCCGCGGCCATTCTTCAGCCGCCGTTTTTCAACATCCATGCTGACCCTGCCGTGAATTACGGTGCCATTGGTGGCGTAATCGGCCATGAAATGACCCACTCCTTTGATGATGAAGGCCGCCAGTTTGATGAGCACGGTCGCCTACGCGACTGGTGGACAAAGGAAGATGCAGAACGGTTCCAGAAGCTGGCAGACCGTCTGGGTGCTCAATATGACGCGTTTGAGGTGCTGCCGGGTGTGCATGTCAACGGCAAGCTGACCATGGGCGAAAACATTGCCGATCTGGGTGGGCTGACCCTGGCACTGGATGCCTACCATGCCTCGCTCGCAGGCAAGCCCGCCCCTGTTGTGGACGGTTTGAGTGGTGAACAGCGCGTCTTTTTAGGCTGGGCTCAGGTCTGGCGCGAAAAACTGCGCGAGGAGACCATTCGCAGACTGGTGGTCACGGACCCCCACTCCCCACCAGAAGCGCGTGTAAACCTGCCGATGCACAATATTGATGCATGGTATGATGCGTGGAATGTCCAGCCGGGTAACACGTTGTACCTGCCGCCCCAGCAGCGTGTTAAAATCTGGTAGCCCTACCGGCCCGGCAGCGTGCACAGCCTTGCGCCCCGGGCCATACCAGCGATAGTCTTTTTACACCCCGCCACCGCGTGGGCCCCTGATGTAAAGTTCTCTCTGGCACCGGGGCTTGAGCAATGGCAAAATAACGGGCAAGTGGGCTATACCCACGCACACCAGATTCATGCGGGGCAAGGGAGAACTCGGGCAGTTCATGGTCGATAAGCGCAGTTCTTCCACAGGCCAGCATGCCCACCTGCCCAACAGGCAGGAACCCCGCCTGCAACCCGCACGCTCCCCCGCAACGCAGCCACCCATCACGGAAGAAGGCACGGGGCAGAGGTCCCGTCTATTCCCCTTCACCCCCGTGCCCAAAGCGCCGGGGGGGCCAGTCCGGGGGACATCCACCCCCATTATCCGCAGGGATGTGTACGCAGACCCCACTCTGGGCCCAGTTCTGACCGCATCTGCCCTTGCGCATTTTCTGTTGCTCGGAGCACTGCTGTATCAGGCCACCCACCATGGGCAGACGGGCTCCCCCCAGTCCAGCCAGTCCTCTTCGGTAGAAATGGTTTTCTCCCAGCCAACGCCGTCCACAGGTATGGTCGGCCCCCATTCGCCCGATGCAGGCGGAGGCAATGCGGCCCCTCAGGCAGCGCCGCCCCCTCCGGCGGAGCAACAGCCCGACACGCAGAAAACACCGCCAGAACCCAGCGAAGCCGCACCAGACGTGCCTCCCCTTGCCCAGTCGGATGATGGTTTGCCCAAGCCACAGCCCGCCCCCCAAAAAGCACGGCCAACGCCACACAAACCGCGGCAGCCCAGCCGGGCAACGCCACGCCCGCATGCCACGCAGCCATTACCCAAAACGCTGCAATCGCTGCTCCAGCACCCGATGGACTACTCGTTTAACGAGGCCCCGGCCCCACGCCGCACCACACGCGGGCGGCCCGGCGGCTCCTCTGCTCCGCTTGATCTTTCCATTGGTCCGATGGTGGAAAACGGGCAGTTGAATGCTCATTACGCCTCCCGCACCAGCGTGCATGGCGTCAGCAGCGACTATGGTGCGGAAATTGACGCATGGATCCAGCGCCACCCTGTACTACCCCCCCGAGGCTGCAGCCCGTGGTGAGGAGGGCAGCACATCGGTCCATGTTATTCTGGACCGCTCGGGCCACGTGTTCAAAGTATTCGAGACCGGGTCCTCGACCGAGGCGCTGGATGCCGCCACCATTGGCATGTTCCAAGGCGCGCAGCTTCCACCCGTGCCACCGGATATGAAGGACAAATACATCAACTTTGACGTGACGGTGAACTATATCCTGATCCGCAACTAACCCTGCGCCCACCAGCATCGTGCCTTTTATTCGTGCCTGATGTGTAAGGGCGGCATATGGATCACACAAAACTGAGGAGGCATCCTCAGGGCAATTCTGCTTATCTTGTCAAACAGCCCAAGCCGCATCAGGCGGCCCGAAATGACTAAGGACATACTTGCGATGCCACGTTCATCCAGCTCTGATCTGCCGCCGGGTGTGCCCACGATCCGTGTTGTGGCCATGCCAACAGACACCAACCCCGCAGGCGATGTTTTTGGCGGGTGGATTGTCTCGCAGATGGACCTTGCAGCAGGCACCACTGCGGCCTTCCGGGCCAATGGCCGCTGCGTGACTGTTGCCATCAACAGCCTTGTTTTTCTCGAACCCGTTGTGGTGGGGGACGAGGTGAGCATCTATACCAAAATCATCCGTGCAGGCCGTACCTCCCTGACCATTCATGTGGAAACATGGCGCAGGGCCCGGCACACCCACATTACCTCCAAGGTGACGGAAGGAGAGTTTATTTTTGTCGCGCTGGATGAACAGCGCCGCCCACGCCCCCTTCCCCCCCTTGAAGACACGCTGCCCTCCGCCAACTGCGAAAACGCCTGACAGGAACCATCACCCAGTCCCAGCCTTTTGTAATAAGGCTGGTGGCGCATGGACACAGCCACACTTTATTTAGCGTGCACCATTTTGCCAGCGCGCCATATGGTTTAAAAAACCCGCCAGCGTCTTCCATATGCCGCCCCTTTCCGGGGCTGAGCGTTATGTGGAAGATATGGTGAATGTGGCGTAACAGGAGGTCGGGCATATGAAGCACTGGCAGATCGATCAACTGCCATGGGACAGATTTGATCCCTCCAAGGTAGACCCCGAGCTGTTACCCGCCATCAAGGCGGCCGCTGTTGTGGAGCGCAACAGTGTGGACTACGCCCACTACCTTAAAAACGTCTTCCAAAGCGATCCAGACTTCTGCGCCGCAGCCGACCACTGGGCGGAGGAGGAAATCCAGCACGGGGATGCACTGGGCCGCTGGGCAACGCTGGCCGACCCGACATGGGATTATCAGGCCGCATTCCAGCGTTACCGCGATTTTTACAAAATTCCGCTTGATGTGGACCAGTCCGTACGAGGCTCACGGACAGGGGAACTGATCGCGCGCTGTATGGTGGAAACAGGCACCTCCTCCTTTTACTCTGCTCTGGCCGACGCCACGGATGAACCTGTGCTTAAAGCACTGTGCAAACAGATTGCTGCGGACGAGTTCCGCCACTTCAAACTGTTTTATGACCATATGCACCGCTACTTACACCGGGAGAACATCGGGCTATGGCAGCGCATCCGCATCGCTTTGGGGCGCGTGACGGAAACGGAGGATGACGAACTGGCCTCCGCCTACTACACAACCAACGAACCAGCCGACCAGCCCTACGACCACACCCGCTGCATTGCCGCGTATATGACTCGGGCCATGCGCTGTTACCAGCCCCAGCACCTGCGTCGGGTTACGACCATGGTGTTCAAGATTATTGGTCTGCCCCCCCATAGCTGGCTGCAAACCGTGGCGTTCCGCGTTTCGGAAAAACTGTTTTTCAAGCGTCAGCAGCGGTTTGCACGCATTGCGGGCATAAGCTGATCGGGGCTTGCAGCAGACAGGCAGGCGGGTCATCCTCTGCACGTTCCAACCGATGGAGAACAAAAGAGCATGTTCACGCACATCATGGTGGGCAGTAACGATATTGCCCGCTCCAAAAAATTCTACGATGCCATTTTTGCCGCTATGGACATCCCTCCATCAGAAATCGCAGCCAACGGCCGCATTTCCTATGGCAAGCACGAGCTCCGGTTTATTGTAACCCCTCCGCTGGATGGCAAGGCCGCCACCCCAGCCAATGGTGGCACCATTGGCTTTGCGGCAGAAAGCCCCGCTATGGCCGATGCATGGCACAAAGCCGGTGTAGAAAACGGTGGCGAGGCGATTGAGAACCCGCCCGGCGTGCGCCAGAGCCCCATTGGCCCACTCTACCTTGCCTATCTGCGTGACCCGGATGGCAACAAACTGTGTATTGCCTGCAAAATGCCGGTTTAATTCCGCTTATTCGCGCCAGCCCCCAAAACACCTTACCGTTTTGAGGGTTGGCGTATCCTGACTGTTCAGGCGGACATAGTCCGGTCCACCGCCAAGCCAGCGGAGGCCTGACAGGTCGGCATTATCTCAACATGATTGATGTTGACATGCGCGGGCTGCCCAAGCACCCATGCCACGGTCTCTGCTATATCTTCGGGTAGCAAGGGGGCTGTGCCCTCATAAACCGCACTGGCCTTGCTGGCGTCTCCCAGCCGAACCTGACTGAACTCGCTCCCCCCGCACAGACCCGGCGCAATGGTGGTCGCCCGGACCTGCCTGCCCAGCAGGTCACTGCGCAAATTCCGCATAAACTGGTCCACAAAGGCTTTGGTCGCCCCATACACATTGGCTCCGGGGTACGGGTAAGTGCCAGCGGTGCTCCCAAGGGAGACAACATGCCCATGGTTGCGCTCCACCATACCCGGCAACAAGGCCCGCGTGATCTCCACCAACCCGGTCACGTTGGTAGATATCATGGTCTCCCAATCCTGCGGGCTGGTCTGCCACGCTTTTTCCAGTCCCAGAGCCAGACCGGCATTATTGACGAGCACATCCACCTCCCGCCAGTCCTGCGGCAGGCTTTGTGGCAAAGCCCTTACGGCGGCCAGATCGGTCATATCCAGCCTGAACGGCAGAATACGGCCAGCCTCAACCTGCCCTGCCAGTGCATCGAGCCGTTCCTGCCTACGGCCTGTCGCCACCACACGATAACCCTCACGCACAAGGCGGAGCGCTATGGCATGTCCAAACCCGGCCGTAGCCCCTGTAACCAGTGCAACCCTGTTTTTTTGCGACATCAATCCCTCTCCATTCCGCCAGCATGACCAACAACAGCCTAGGCCAGCAGGCCAGCTACGCCAACCCATGCCCACAGACATGGTGGCCATAACATGCGCTCCCCGCCTGTTATGGGCGCATCAGGGTGAAGGAGGTGTGGCCGAGGCTGCCGCACGCATAAGCGTCTGGCGTTCATAGGGTTGCAAAAGATCCGCCAGAGTAGTCTTGTCCAACACCCCCATAAATGCATCCAGCGCGCTGCCCAGAACCCCCCGCAGGTGGCACCCACCAGCCAGCAGACATGGAACCGGCCCATCCCCACTGCAACTCATGCAGCCGACAAGGGCCATGTCCTCCTCCGTATGGCGCACAACGTCACCCACGCAAATCTCTTCAGGTGGGCGGCCCAGAGTCAGCCCGCCCCCGCGCCCTCTTTGCGTATGCACAAAACCACCGCGCCCCAGATGATGGATAATCTTGACCAGATGATTTTCGGAAATGCCATAAGTCTGGGCAACCTCACGTATGGCAACGCGGCGGTCTGTATGCACAGCCAGATAAAGCAGAGTGCGTAGCGCGTAGTCAGTGTACAAAGTCAGACGCATAACGGAAAAGTCGGCTCCGGCAAGCTAGAGTGACAGGGCATGACAAAAACCAGAACAGGCGGAGCCTACCCCAAACGCCAGCGAACCTGCATGGTTTTTATAAAATACGAACCGGCCACCCCCTGCACAAGGTTAATTGGGCGGAATAAGGAACAAATGCAGAAAGACGATGAAATATGTGCATCTGCCTGCCTTCCACAAAACTATCCACAAGGTTTTCCCGCAATCCGTCCCCCTGAACTGTGGATAAACATGTAGCAACCTGCCCCTGAATCGTACAAAAAAGGTCTGTTTCCTGCGGCTTGTAGCTTTTTTAAGCTTTTATGACACCAAACCCTCTTGACCTCTTACCCTTTCAACGAGTCGGTGTGTTGCAATTCATCCACAGCCTGCCGCACGGGCTGCCAGAGCACAAAGTACCCACTCATGGCCAAGCACCCGATTGCGCACAGAGCCGAACGGCTGGCACAGTAGGGCGCGATTATTTTAGGCCCAAGGAGCAAACAAAGCCCCATGCAGTTCATTCTTACGTTTTCCTGCCCCGATCAGGCAGGCATTGTTGCTGGCGTGACCACGGTGCTGGCACAGCAGGGGGCCGACATTACAGAGACCCACCAGTTCAGTGACCGCAGCACTGGGCAATTGTTCATGCGACTGGCGTTTGCCACCCCTGCCACCACCTGCATGGCGGACATACAGACATGCCTTGCCCCGGTGGCACAGCAGTTTGGCATGAACATGCGCCTGCATGATGCCGCCAGTCTCCCCCGCATCATTATTATGGTCTCCCGCTTTGACCATGCCCTACTCAACCTGCTGTATCAGGTACGGGTCGGCTGGTTACGGGCCGAGATTGTGGCCATTGTCTCCAACCATCAGGACAGTGAGGCCACGGCACATCAAGCCGGAGTGCCGTATTACTACTGGCCCGTAAACCCGCAGAACAAGACCGAACAGGAAGACAGGCTCCGTGCTCTTGTCGCCTCAACACAGGCTGATCTGATTGTCCTGGCCCGCTACATGCAGGTTCTCTCGGACACACTCAGTGCGCAGTTCAGTGGGCGGATCATTAACATCCACCACTCCTTCCTGCCGTCCTTCAAAGGGGCGCGGCCTTACCATCAGGCCTATGCCCGTGGCGTCAAGCTGATCGGGGCAACGGCACATACGTGACTGCTGATCTGGATGAAGGCCCGATTATTGAGCAGGAAACCGCTCGGGTCAGCCACAACCTTTCGCCCGATGACTATATTGCCACGGGCCGGGGCGTGGAATCACAGGTCCTTGCCCGTGCAGTCAAACTTCATACAGAACACAGAGTCATGCTGAACGGACACCGCACCATTATTTTTTCCTGATCCGCAGTGCGGAAAGCTGCCCTTTAGTTTTCCGCACCATCAGACTTATCCCCCAGCACGATCGTCTGATCGGAAATGGAGACATCCGTTACCGCAGGGCGTTGCAGAACCTCCGTTGTATCGCGCGCAATACCGGCAGTCCTGTCTTTAAGGTCGGCCAGTTCCTCACGCACATCGGACAGAATTTCCAGCAAAGCGGCATGGTCTTCCGATGCACGCTGGTCCGCCCCCTGACTCAGGACCGCGCTGCCCACCATCAGTGCAGGCAGCGCCACCAACTGAATGCAATTGCTGATATAAAGCAGCGTATTCTGCCATTGCGGCACGATAACAGGCACCAGAGAGAAAATAAAAAACGCGTAAACACACCAGATGCTGCCAAACAGCATGGTCATTTTTACCGCCACAGTCATGTTAAACCGGGTAATAAGGGACTTGGCTATGGCTTCAGGCTTTCTCATGGTGTCTCTGTCTTGTTGTTACACCGCGCAAACGCGCAGTAGGCGTGGCCACCTGCGCTGTAACATACTTCAGCCTTACTGTCCGCCAAGCCGGTAAGCGGCAAGGTTGCCCTGCATCAGGGAGATACGTCTCCCCTGCCAAGGTGTTTTGTGTAGTGCGTCAGGCCCGACGCCAGCCTGCTGCCCTATCCCTCAGGCAGCCCTTTACGCAAAAACCGCAGCCGGAAAAAAGCAGCATGTCCGCGTGCGGCATCAGCCTTGCGCAAAAACACACCAACCACGTAAGTGCCATCCCGCTCGGGCCTGCCAACATAAGCGGCATTCTGGACCTGACTGTTATACACTTCCGCACCACCAGGATCACGCACCCAGAAGCTGACTCGCGCACTTTTTGCATTGCCCCCAACAAGCAAAAACTGCCCCACCTTTGCTGGTACCTTGTATTGCACGACCTCTTCGCCCTCGACCGTGCCCGCAACCGTTGCCTCATCCCCCTGTGCCCGAAAATGCACCGTATGCTGGTAGGCATGGGCCTGACCTGCATGCCCACCCAGCACCACAGCCGCCATAACCACCCCTCCCATCCAGCGCATGCCATTATGCTCCCTGACTATGAAAACCCTGTTTTATTTCTGCCATACGCCAGACTAGGCAACAGGTTCCCTGTTTCCACCATACACCGCATATATTTGGGCCTGCATGTTGTTTTCATGACTTCTGAGGCTGTTGCACCTACGGGGAAAACACACGCTGACTCATAAAAAACGGGCCTGCCTTGCGGCGCGCCCGTTTTTTGCAGCGATCGGCAAAGTGCCC
>NZ_BAJU01000007.1 GCF_000613865.1 Acetobacter okinawensis JCM 25146 | reverse complement strand
AGCGGTGCAGCAGCAGACAAAATACCATCCAGATCAAGCTCCCGCTCCGCCTTGTCCGCAAGGTCTGCCAGCCAGCCAGCCAGATTGCCGTGCTCACGAGCCTGCACAAGGCCCAGATGCCGCTCTGGCAGAACCTGCCCACCTTGCCGCATGAGCGCGCCATACACAGGCAGGCCCGCCGCCTGTACAGCCTCGCGCCCCAGACGCTCATGCCGCGCAGACGCCACCCGGTTGAGCACAACGCCACTCACCCGCACATCAGCCGACCAGCGCGCAAATCCCTGAGCAATAGGCCCCACAGATTGCCCCTGCCCCGACATATCCAGCACCAGCAGAACCGGAATGCCAAAAAACGCGGCAATATCGGACGGAGCACCCCGCTCCCCGTCAGGCAGGGACAGGCCATCAAACAACCCCATGGCCGATTCCACGACCAGAAGATCCACATCCTCACATGCTGCGGCCATAACCCCATGCAACAGCGGGTTGGGCATGCACCAGCTATCCAGATTAAGGCCCGGCCGCCCCGTAATGGCCGCATGAAAAGCCGGGTCTATGTAATCCGGCCCGGTTTTGACCGCGCCAACCCGCAAACCCCGCCTGCCAAAGGCCGCCAGCAGGGCCAGGGTCAGTGTTGTTTTGCCCCCGCCAGAACGGGGGGCCGCAACCATAATGGCCCGTGTTGTCATGTCTTATTCATCCCCATCGAGCACATGGGCAACACTGTTGCCACGCGGGTGCCACAGGCCGCGCTGCAGGGCCTCGGCAAAGCGCTGGCGCATGGCCTCCCGCGCGGCGGGGCTGGCATTGCGCAAAAATGCATCGCACGTTGCGTTGCCCAATGTCGCTGCGAACACAAGGTCAAACTGCCTGTCAAAACGCTGGGGCATGGTGGCTGCAAAACCATGCAGGGCGTCCAGCCACGTGCCAGCTCGGCAGCACCTGCGTAGCCATGCCGCTGCATGCCCTCTATCCATTGCGGGTTGGCAAGGCGGCCACGCACAATGCGGGCCACTTCATCCGCTGTTGCCCGCAGGCGGGGGCTTTGCGGGCGCGAGGTATCGCCATGCAGGACCGATGGCGCTCCCCCCGCCATGTGGCTGGCTGCCGCAAGCCCGCCCTCGTGCGCGGCAATATCCGGGCTTTCCAGCAGATCAGTCTCGGCGCTGTCCTGCACATGCAGCACGGTCTCGGCACGGCCCAGCAGGGTGGACAGGGCTGCCTCATCACGCGTGCCTTCACGCCCACCGCCATACATCCACGACGACCCTTCCAGCCAAGCGGCACCAAGGTCTGCCTGAGTGGCCCATGTGCCGTGGAGCAGATGCTCCTCCACCCCTGTGCCATACGCCCCCGCAGCCGCACCAAAAATACGGGCACTCGCACGCTTGCGGGCAGCGCCCTCCAGCCCCCGGACCTGCGCTGCCAGCGGGTTCCACGCATCGGGCTCACGCCGCTCGGCCACGGCGCTGACAGCCTGATCAAACAGGGCAATCTGCTCGGCAAATGCATCCCGGAACAGGCCGGAAATACGGAGTGTCACATCCACCTCGGGCGGTCGAGCACAGGCAGGGGAATAACCTCAAAGCCGCATACATGTCCCGTACCAGCCGCACGCTGGACCTCCACCCCCATCAGACGCAGGGCCAGAGCCAGATCCTCCCCCCCCGTGCGCAGGCTGGCCGAGCCCCACATATCCATGACCAACCGGGTCAGGTGTTCACCATGCTCCTGCAAATGGCGGGTCAGCAGCACCTGCTCCATCCGGCCAGCCAGCACTACGGCGGAGGGTGTGGGCAAGGCCCGCGGGTCCACCGTAAAAAGATTGCGCCCTGTTGGCAGCACATCAATCCGCCCACGTGTGGGCGCTCCCGCAGGCCCGGCGGCAACCGGCTGCCCGGCCAGAGCGGCGAGCAGGGCATCCATTTCCGCCTTGCCGCACAGGTTCACGCGCTGCGTTACATCACTCAAAAATGCCGGGTCCTGCCCCCGGCCACAGGCCTGCGCAATGGTCTGGACAAGAGCGGCCCCACGCGGAGCCGTTTTACCAAAAATATGCAGCCCATCACGGATTTGCAGGTCCTTGACATCGCACAAATAGGCATCCAGCCGTGCCAGAGCCTCCGTCTCATCAAGATCGGCGGCTCTGACGCCACTCTCGGCCAGCACACCCGTACGGGCGGCACGTTCAAGAATATCCGCCCGCAGCAGAGCCCCCCGGCGGGGGTCCAGCCCATCGGCCTCTGCATATTCATCAATCAGGCGTTCGAGTTCATGCATCTCACCCGACAGGCTGCTTTGCATGACCGGGGGCGTCATATGCCCGATGGTCACCGCCCCCAGACGCCTGCGCGCCGCCGCAGCCTCGCCCGGGTTATTGACGATGAAGGGATAAATGACCGGCAAGGCCCCCGTCAGCACCGCAGGGGCGCAGGCGGGGGACAGAGCCGTAGCCTTACCCGGCAGCCACTCCAATGTGCCATGCGTGCCCAGATGCACCAGCACATCCAGTTGCTGCTTGCAGCGCAGCCAGAGGTAAAACGCCACATAGGCATGGCATGGCGGCACGTCCGGGTCATGGTAGAGAGTTTTGCGGTTCTCGCTCCGGCCCCGGTCCGGCTGTATGGCAAGGGTAATGGCCCCCAGCGTGACGTAACGCAGATAAAATACCCCGTCCCTTACCGCCGCGTCCTGCTCCGGAGCACCCCATGCCCTTGTCACGGAGGCCATAAAATCCGCATCCAGTTCTGCGCACAGGGCCTTGTACACCGCCATGGGCAAAACTGCCTGTGCAGGCTGGCTGAGCATAAGCCGGGCCATATCCTGCGCCGCTGGCACGGGCAATTCCCCCACCCCATACCCCTGCGCGTGCATGTGCTGGACAATATTGTGCAGGCTGGCAAACCCATCCAGCCCAACGGCATGGGCCACATGCGCCCCTGCCTGCTCAAGCCCCGCGCCCGGATAGTCGGAGAGCACAATGCCAACCCGCTTTTGTGCCGCAGGGATATGCCGCAACCGCGCCCACGCCATGGCACGGGCCGCAACCATGCAAATACCCGGCTCATACGCAACACGCCGTGCCGGCAGCCCCGGTGCCGCCTCCTGACGGAAAGAAATGGGAAATGTGGCGATTGTGCCATCCAGTTCCGGCAGCACAACCTGCATGGCAAGGTCGGAGCGGGCCAGCCCACGCGCACTCTCAGCCCACAACGCCTGCGTGCTCCCCGGCTGCAACAGTTGCAGGACAGGCGCCACGGCCCCATCCAGAGGGGAAAAACCATCCACCCCGCGCGCAGAAAAACAGGTGGCATTCAGGACCACATCAGGCCGTGTGCTGCGCAGGTATTCCGCCACACCCTGCGCCACCTCCGGGTCCTTGAGCGAGGTCACAAACAGCAGTTCCACCGCACAGCCCTGCCCGGCCAGCACCTCGGCCAGACGCTCCACTCCCGCCATGTCCGCTGCCTGAAGATGCGCACGGTAGAACACAATAACCGCAGAACAGGCAGCCCCTGTTCCGTTGCCTCCCTGCGTTGCAGGCACAGTGCGATAAACACCCCATGCGGCCAAGGGCCGGGGCTGTGCGCCGTCATCACCCCCTGTTCCGGCAAGGACCGCCATAAGCCGTAAGGCGGCCTGCATGTTCTGCGGCCCGCCTTGGGCAAAAAAACCGCCCAGACGCTGGCGCTGCTCCGCCTGCACACCGTAAGACAGGTCTGCCAGACGGGTATCATCCTCCGTCAAAGGTTGTCCAGTGCCCCCCACACCCCCTGTGTGACCGGGCAGAAACACCACAGGCACCGATTGCTCACGCGCCCATAGCGCCAGCTCTTCCGCGCCGTAGCGCCAGTAGTCCACACCGCCCAGCAGACGCACCACCACGCATCTGGCTGCGGCCAGTGTGCTCTCCACATACAGGTCGATCGACATGGGGTGTCGCAGGCGGGCAAGACTTGTCACCTGCACGGAGGGCAGACAGGCATGCCCCTGCGCGCGGAGTTGCTGCTCTGCATGGCGCAGGCCCAGCAGGTCGCTCTCCGTAAAAGACAGGACAACTATATCCGCTCCGGGCAGCCCCAGATCCTCGGCAGTGTCCTGCTCATCCAAGGTGCGGCTTTCGCGGACCAGAAGGTGCATGCCCCTGAGCCCCTTACGTGGCCAGATGGCCCGCAAGTGCGGAAGCGATTGCGCTGGCGTCCAGCCCTTTTTGACCAATAACCACAATGCGGCCCGTGCGCTCTGCTCCCGCACTCAGGGGGCGGTCAAACTCGTGCCGGAAGCGGCTACCCACGCCCTGCACCGCCAGCCGCATGGGCTTGCCTGCCACAGCTGCAAAACCTTTCATACGCAGCACATCAAAGCTGCGCGCCGTATTCTGCAAAAGGGTCAGGAACTGGTCGAGCGTTGGCTGTTCAGGCACGACAACCACAAAGCTCTCAAAATCATCATGCTCATGTTCGCCATCCTCTGCATCATGGTGGGAGGGACGGGCTGCAAGGTCACTCTCTGCCGCAGCACCAATGCCAAGCAGCACGGCGGGGTCCACCTTGCCTTCCGTTGCCCGCACAATCTGCACGGGACGGGGAGCATGGCTGCGAATATCCTGCTCCACCGCATCCAGTTGTGCAGCGTCCAGCAGGTCCGTCTTGTTCAGCACTACCAGATCGGCAGCATTGATCTGGTCTTCAAACACCTCTGCCAAAGGGTTGTCATGGTCGAGGGAGGGGTCTTCCGCCCTCTGGGCTTCCACGGCCTGCGGGTCATCAGCAAAGCGCTGCCACTACGGCAGGCGCATCCACAACCGCCACCACGCCATCCACGGTCATGCGGTTGCGCACGGTGGGCCAGCCAAAGGCCTTGAGCAAAGGCTTGGGTAATGCAAGCCCTGATGTTTCGATCACCACATGTTCGGGCGGGTCAGCACGGTCCAGCAGAGCTTCCATCGTGGGTAAAAAATCATCTGCCACGGTGCAGCACAGGCACCCGTTGGTCAACTCCACAATATCTTCATCCCGGCAGCCTTCTACCCCGCAACCACGCAGGATTTCGCCATCAATCCCGAGCGAGCCGAACTCGTTGACCACCACGGCAATGCGGTGCCCCTGTGCGCGGTTGAGCAGATGGCGGAGCAGGGTTGTTTTACCCGCCCCCAAAAACCCGGTGATAATGGTGACGGGCACACGCGTTTTGGCAGCAGTCATGGTTCTTCCTGTTCAGTATAAAGGAGTGCAGGCACACGCCCGAGCACCATATCGGCCAAGGATGCGGGACGGCGGGATGGCATGACAGTGCCTTTGGCCGAAGCCGCATACAGGCGGGCATAGGCCAGAATATCTTCTGCCTTTTCAGCCCCCAGATGGCCAAGCAGCCATGTCCAGCGCTCGGGCATGGCTATGGCTGCCGTGCATCCCCGATCACATGCGGCAAGGCAGGCCACAGGACGCAGCGTGGCGGACGGCTCCTGCCCTGCCAGACGTTCCGCCTCCAGCAAATCCTGCAAACGCTCCAGCAACTGCGCGCCCGGCGGGCAGTCCATGGCAGGGCCACCTTGCCGGCACGTCACACAGACATGCAGCACGGGGGGGCCTGCAGCAGCCGGATTACCGACCGAAGAAAGCGGGAGTGGTTGCGCGGTCATGCGTTTTTCCAGCAGGCCATGCGCCATTGAAAAAGCACGCTGGCCAGATATCGGGGGCAGTTACACCCAGCCCTCTGCCACGCATGCGGCAAAGAAAACGCACCCAGTCGTGCATCCGTGCCTGCCGGGCACCCCGCCAGCAGACAACGCCAGAACTCACCCACTCCACATAGGAATGGTTTACCAGACTTGCGATGGCAGGTCTCCTGGCTTGTACCCTGCCAGCCTGGCCTGTGGCCCGTGCGCGGCACCGCTCCGTACCTTCCCGCCCCCAGTTGGGGAGGCAGTGGCTTACCCCCGAACTGCGTTCGGGCGGAACGTGATGGGTACTTACAGTTGCGGGGGCAGCGACGGCTTTGCACCGATCTTCCCTTTTCACCCCGGTCAAGGGGCACCATCAAGTCCGGGCATGATGCACACAAAACCGGGCTGGTTCAAGACATACGGCCACGCAGCCGTCCCGACCGGCATGCATAAGCCCCCGACCCCGGCACTGCAAAACATGGAACATGATTGACCCACAACACATGTTGCCTTATTTTGCCGCCAGATAGTTTTTATATCAACTATAATGACACTAACCTAATGGACCTGCATGACTGACCAGCGCACCATGCCCCAACTGGACGAAACCCACTTCCCCGGCATGGCGCTCACCTTCAGGGTCATGCGGCTGGCAACACTGTGGCGCACCGGGCTGGACCGGGCCCTGCGCCCGCATGGCATGACGCTTGCCGTCATGCGGCCCATGGCCTACCTGCGGATGCTGCCCGAAGGCGCCACGCAGCGCGACCTTGCCCAGACCATGAACATAGACTGCTCGGCACTGGTCCGCATTCTGGACCTGCTGGAAAAGCAGAAGCTGATAACCCGCAAACCCGATACCCATGACCGCCGTGCCAAACGCCTGTTCCTGACAGAGGCCGGGCAGGAGCAGTGCAGGCTCTTCCACCATATTGCCGCCGAACTCGAGCGTGACATCCGGCGCGCACTCCCCCCCGCCGAGGCCCGCACCCTCACACACTCCCTTTCTACCCTGCTTGAAGCGCACCATGCCCTCACAATCTGATACGCCCAGCATGCCCACCACACTGGCACACTGGGTGAACAACCGCATTGCCCCGGCAGTTTTTGCGAACGATGCACGCTGGAATGGCCTGCTGGCGACGGCGGGCTATACCTTGCGTGTGTTTCTCTCAATCGGGATTGCCCTTTTTCTGGCATTTGTTTTTCAGCTCCAGTCCCCCCTTAGCGCTGCAACAACGGTGCTGATCGTGGCCAACCCCACGGTGGGGGCCATGGTGTCCAAGAGTGTGTGGCGTCTTATTGGCACGCTGATTGGTGCGGGTATCAGCGTTGGGGTCATGGCCGTTTTTGTCCAATCCCCCGTGTTGTATTTTGCCACCCTGTCCGTCTTTGTGGGTCTTGCCTGCATGGTGGCCACGTTCCTGCGGTTCTTCCGTGCCTATGCGGCTGTGCTAACCGGCTATACGATTGTTATTATTGCAGCTCCTGCCTTTGCAAACCCGGACGGCATCTTTTTGTCCGCCATGAGTCGTCTGTCGGTTGTAGCTACAGGCATTGTGGTGACGGCCTGCGTGTTTATGGTGACATCCCCGCGCAAGCCCAGCACAGTACTCTACAAGCTTGGGCAGGCGTTCAGAGAAACTGTGCTCCATGCAAGGACTTTCCATAAAGCGGAAAGTGAACGTGTAACGCCGCAAACGCTGGAAAACACGGTTATCAGCACTCTGGAGCAACAGGAGCAGAAAACACAGGCCACCAACACGGCCTTTCGGGGGCTGGGCCAGCCGATCTATGACAGCCGCAGCAAGCTTCTGGCCAACATGGCGGGTCTGACCCCGGCCATAGAATTTGCCGCAGCAGACGACCCGGACATGCAAAACCGCGTGCGTAACCTGCGTTTGTGCCTAAGCCGCCTGACCGGGCTGATTGTCAGCTATCATCCTTACTGGCTGACTTTTTCCGCCGGGGAGGACGAGACCAGAGCCGTGCATATTCTGGTGGCTCAAACACTGGGCCGCGTGCTGGAATTAACCGAACAGCCCGACTGGCTGACAAATGCCACCCCACTCTCCACCTGCTTGCATGACGCGCTTAAAACACTTGAACAGCTTGCCCGCCAGACCACCAACACCACCACACTGGCAGCATTGGACAACACACGTGACGCACTGGTGCAGATGGACCTGGCACTACATGACCTGACCAGCCTGCGCCCAGACCGCACCCAAGCCAACATCCAGCCTTACCTTGAATGGCCAACAGCACTGCGCAACGGCGTGCGCGGGGGCTTTATTGCCCTGCTGGCAGGCATGTTATGGTATGTACTGCACTGGAGTTCTGGCCCGCTGCTGATTATTTACACCGTTGCCGCATCCAGCCTTTTGTCCACCACCCCCTCCGCCGCCAAGGCCAGTCCCATGATGGCGGCTGGCACCATGCTGGCCATTCCCATGGGGTTTTTGTGCCATACGCTGGCGCTCCCCCGCATAGATGGCTACCCCCTGCTATGGCTGAGTCTGTGCCTGTTCCTGCTACCGGGCGTGTGGTTGCAGTTCCACCCCCGCTACAGCATTGGTGCGTTTGGGTATGCGGTCTTTTTTACCATGATGCTCTCGGTAGATAACCCGATTGTTTATGATGACCTGAGCCTGACCAACAACTGGATGAGCATTCTGGTCGCCTGCGCCCTGCTGGCCGTAGTTTTTCGGGTTATTCTGCCTGCCGACCACAGGCTGGATGCTGCGCGACTTGTTACATCCCTGACCCGCAGTATTCAAAAACTGGCACGCACCCCCTATGCCCGCACCGAACCATGGGTGGCGTGGGAAGGCATGCAACTCCAGAAAATTTCCCGCCTGATGATGCGCCTGTCTTTTATTCCCGCCAACATAGACCGCCAAGGCTATACGGATGCCGCTTTTGCATCACTCTCCCTTGGCAGGCTGATTGTCCGGCTCAAATGGAATGCGGCTCACGCAACACTGGACCCGCAGACCCACGCAACACTGACAAACGCCCTGAACGCCTTTGCACACCTGCGCCACAACCCGGAGCAAACAGCCCGTGCACTCCAGCAGGCAGCACTGGCCATACGGACCATGCCCGAACAAGAGACAGGATTATCCCTGACGCGCGACAGAACCCTGTCCTGCCTGGAACAGGCGGCCAGTATTATTCTCTCGGTCCCCGGTTTTTTCCACGACCATGGTCCCATCCACATCCCCGAGGACAGGCCGCAGGCCACTGCTTCTGTTTCCGCCCACCCTGCGGCGTAGTAGGCCATTACTGGATAACAGCATGGGAAATGATAAAAATACTGTAAAAAACAAATTTCAGAGAGCATAAAACTTTACAGATTTATTTTATAAAATAGTTTTTACGGCATTAATATATTTTTTATGGGAACTCCGCCTGACAAAGCCACTTATAACCGAGCCATTACATTAATTTCCATAAGAAGAAACACCATGGCTCAAACCGACACAGCTCTCCATACACCTCTACGCGCCAACCCCGCCCCCCTTGGCCTTATGGGCTTTGGCATGACCACCATTCTGCTGAACCTCCACAATGCCGGACTTGTACCCATGGGATCCGCCATTCTGGCCATGGGTCTGCTTTTTGGCGGAGCGCCCAGATTATTGCGGGCATTCTGGAATATGGCGTGGGCAACACCTTTGGTATGACCGCCTTTATTTCCTACGGTGCATTCTGGCTGACACTGGTAGCCCTGATCGCCATGCCGCACACGGGCATTGTCCCCGCCAGCTCCCCCGCACTGGTTGGCAGTTACCTGCTGCTGTGGGGGCTGTTCACTTTTATCCTGTTCCTTGGCACACTGCGGGCTACACGCGCACATCAGGTTATTTTTGGCACGCTGGTCATTCTGTTTGCCCTGCTTGGGCTGGGAGACCTGCTGGAACAGCCCGGGCTGACCGTTATTGCCGGTTATGAAGGACTGATCTGCGGCCTGTCTGCCGTTTACCTTGCTGCGGCTGAAATTCTGGAAGCCCAGTTCAAATGTGCTGTTCTGCCTGTAGGACCTTACACACCGACCCGGGCCTGACCCTTCCCCCTCTCACAAACACCCCAACCACCTCCCCTGCCCAGCATTCTGCACGGGCAGGGGAGCGCGTGTGTTGCAGGCTCCCCTGCCCCCTTACGCTCCGAGCACAGCCTGTAGTGCCGTAACATCCACATCCTCAAGGCGTGCGGGCTGCCATATGGGAGCGTTGTCACGGTCAATCAGACGTGCGCGCACCCCTTCTGCAAAATCTGCACGCCCGAGCATGTAGCGCACCAGCCGCCCTTCCACAGCAAACGCCTCCTGCAATGAGGGCGCACTACGGGCTGCCTGCCAGCCATACCATGCTGCGGCAATGGAGGTCGGGCAGGCGCGTGACAGGTCCTGCCTGTCAGCCTGCGCACTGTGATGGAGCGCGCTCTCCAGCCGTTCCATAATCTGGCCAAGGGATGCTTGGGGGTCATATTCCGCCATTGCCGGGCTTTGTACGGAAGGAGGCACCAGGGGCAAAGATGCAAACACATCCTCTGCCGCAGCGGTAGCAAGCCTATTGCGGAGCGTATCCAGTTCCGCCGAGGGGAGCATGTAATCGGCAAAGCCCATGGCTACAGCCTGTGCTGCCTCCATGCGACCACCAGTCAACGCCAGCCGCAACCCGGCACCACCCGGAGCCCGTGACAAAAGCCATGACCCACCGGCATCTGGCACCAGACCTATGGATGTTTCGGGCATGGCAACAACAGAGCGTTCTGTGACCACCCTATACCGGGCATGCCCGCCCAAGCCCACGCCGCCGCCCATGGCAATACCATCCATGAACGACACAACAGGTTTGGCGTACTGCGCAATATGCAGCATGGTCTGGTAAGCGCGGTTCATCAGGTCAAACGCCACATCAGGGCCTTGAGCCAGCAGCACACCCCGTATGGCCTTAAGGTCCCCCCCGGCGCAGAAAGCGCGGGGCGCGCTGCTCTCTATCAGCACGGACTGCACCTGCGGGTCATCCCGCCAGGCCGTAAGGGCGCGTTCAATACCTTGCGCCATTTCCAGATCAACCGCATTCAGCCGTCCGGGCTTATCCAGAATGATACGGCCCAGATGCCCAAGCCGGGCTGTTTGCACGCATGCCGTGCCGGAAAGGACGTCCTCTATCATTGCTTTCCTCTTTGTTTCATGCACAAACACGTAGCCATTAACCGTTGGATGAGGACAGCAGATGTTGGCTCCGGAGACCAGTGCCTATCGTAACGCCATGGCCAGACTTGGTGCGGCTGTGAATATTGTAACAACAGGAACGCTGGATAACCCGATCGGATTTACCGCATCTGCCGTATGTTCGGTAACAGATAGCCCTCCCACAGTGCTGGTTTGCCTGAACCGCACCAGCCGCGCACGCTCCGCTTTTTGTGAAGGGGGGCCTCTATGCGTCAATGTGCTCACATCCAGCCATCAGGACCTGTCCAACCACTTTGCAAGCCCGAACACAATGGCGGAGCGTTTTGCCACGGGTCACTGGCATACGCTGGCAACAGGGGCCCCCGTGCTACAGGAGGCCGCCGCCAGCTTTGACTGCAAGATCAGCCAGATTGTGGAAGTCGGCACCCATAGTGTTATTTTTGGCGTAGTACAGGCTCTTGTGAGCCACGATAATGCGGAAGGGCTTGTTTATTTCAACCGCAGGTACCATTCTCTTCCTTGTCATCAGGCTGAAGGCTGCCTGACTGAGGGCATTGCCTCCCTGTTTATATGAGGAGCATGAGTGATGGTCCGTAAATCTTCCCAAAGCCGTGCCTTGGCCATTCCCGCCACGCAGAACCAGATGGTGCTGGCCTTGTATGCCGCACTGACCGCATCTGTTGTTGCCGGGACGTGCCTGAGCTGGTTGCTGAGTTAAGCCATCACTCCCCACCTGCCCGGAGTTTAACGCCCGCGCAGGTGGGCCACGCCATTGGCACTGGCAAAGACCACGCTGCCAAGCAACGCAATCCAGAATGATGCCGGGCAATCTGTCAGCCATGACAGGTAAAGCCCACCCCATGCCTCAATCAGGGCAAGGCAAAAAGCCACCCCCATGCCAGACATGGGGCCAAAGCCCAGCCGCAGGCTGGCCGCTGCGGGGGCAACCATAAGCGTAAACACCAGCAAAACGCCCGTAATCTGCGAGCACATGGCCGAGGCAATCCCCACCAGAGCCAGAAAAAGCACATCCAGCAGGCGCAGGTTTACACCTCTGGCCTCCGCCACCTCTGGCTGGAGCGAGGCAAACAGCAATGGCCTGCTGATCACCGCAAGTGCTGCCACACAGCCAACAGCCAGAGCCGCCAGCCAGTAAAGGCTGGAGGGGGAAATGCCCAGAATATCACCAAACAGCAAAGCCGTTGCGGCTCCGGCTGAACGGGTCAGAAAATGCAGGCACAAAGCCCCTGTACCCATGGCAAGGGAAAGTACAAGCCCGATCATGACATCACGCCCGACCACCCGGTCGCTTGCCACTCCCATACCCATACCGCTGACAACCGCACTCAGCCCAAAACCCAGCAAGGCAGGCTGCCCCCACAACAGCGCAGCCGCAGCACCAGCAAAACCGACATGCGAGAGTGCATGGCTGGCAAAGCTCTGCCCCCGCAGCACCAGAAACCACCCTACAGGGCCACAGACAAACGCCGCCAGAAACGCGGCCACAAACGCCGTGCGCATAAACTCGTAGGCAAACATCAGCGCGTGTGCTCCGCACAGTCACAACAATGCAGGGTATCCCCCCCGCCGTCGGCTACTACAAACAGGCGTCCATTCGCACGCACAACCTCCACCGGCGCACCATACAGCGCGCTCAGGGCCGGAGTCGTCATGACATCATCCACACTTCCCAGCAATGCCTTGCCATGCGCCAGATAAAGCACACTGTCCATAAAACCCATGAGCGGGTTAATGTCATGGGTAGAGAACAGCACCGTCAGACCCCGCTGGCGCGCCAGATCGTATATCCTGCGCGTTGTCTCACGCATGCGTGCGGGGTCGAGGCTGGCCAGTGGTTCATCAAGCAACAGAATACGCGGATGGTCCAGCAGGGCCTGCGCCAGCAAAAGCCGCTGCCGCTCCCCCCCGGACAGGGACATGACAGGCCGCGCAGCCAATTCACGCGCATCCACTGCATCAAGTGCGGCATCAACTTCCGCCCGCGCATGGGCCGAACACCACGGTAGCCCCCATGCCCGCCCCTGCAAGGCGGCAGCCACCATGTGCCACCCGCTAATCTGCCCGGCCACCATACGGCGCATCTGGGGCATATACCCCACAGGCATACACCCTCTGCCAACGGGCTGCCCCTCTACCAGCACAGAACCCCGCTCTGGCGTGCTCAAACCCATAATGGCGCGGAACAGGGACGTCTTACCCGCGCCGTTCCCCCCCAGCACAGCCACAAAACTGCCGGGAGGGATGGCAAAGCTGACCTGATCAAGCACACGCCGCCCACCGTATGAAACACTGAGCTGCTCGGCCTTGATGGCCGGTGTCATCATTGCTGCACTCCAAGCAGCTGGCCGGTCTGGACCAGAATGTCATGCACCCAGACCTGCCAGTGCTTGTGGGGGGGCAGCATTTCTGACAGCGGCAGCGTTGGCACAGAGGACTGCTGGGCCAGTTCCAGCAGGTGACGGACTGAAGGTTCTTCCACCTGCTGGTTATAGACCAGCATTTTCAGGCGGTGTTCTTTCAGGTCACTTTCAAACTTTGCAATGGTGGAAGGAGCAGGTTCCACATCGTTCATGATGGCAAGCTGGAATGCCTGCTCATCCATCTGCAAACCCAGAAGATCGGCAAGTGGGGTAAACAGGGGCTCGGTCGCAGCCACATGCATGCCCGCGACATGGGTCTTCAACAACGCGGCATGCGCCTCGATTGCCTGAATGGCCATCTGCATTTTGGCGGCACGTCCTGAATAACCGTCAGCGTGTTCGGGGTCGATGTGTGCACAGGCTTCGGCAAAGTGCGTCACAAACGCACTGACCGCCTCCATGTTAAACCACAGATGCGGGTTGCCACCTTCCTCCCAACCGGGCCACGAGTCGGCGCGGACATAGCGCGCAGGCAGCAGACCAGATGCCGCCACCAGCTTATCGGCCCACGAATCGTACCCGGCGCCATTAGCCACAACCAGTTCTGCTGCGGCAATCAGACGCGCATCAGCGGGAGTGGCCTGATATTCGTGCGGGTCCACGGTCGGGGAGGACAAAATAGCCACAACCCGCATATCGGGTGCGGCAATCTGGGCGGCAATATCCCCCCACGTATTTTCTGCCGCCACGACAAGGGGCATCTTGGCGGCAGCCTGTACTACCCCGGACCCAAACCCGAGTGCTCCCACCAGACTCAACGCCAAAAAAGCGGTTTTTAGCCAAAAACCCTGTTTTTTCTGAACCGGAAAAACCATAATGCTGATGCCCCAATCAATGATATGTAATAATATTACATTACTTCCGCACGTCCGTCACCTCATCACGCATGACTGGCCTTCCCCTTCTGGCTCGTTTACGCTAGAAATAAGAGAGAACGGATGATGAACATGCAGACCAGAACGCCCCCTTCCACCCAACCGGATGACGGCTACGGTTTTTCGGACCGTATTCAACATCAGCTTGACCACGCAGGCCGCCTGTGTGCCGGGCAGGGTGGTCGCATGACCCAGCAGCGGCGGGATGTTCTGGGCCTTATTCTCAGCGCCTCCGCACCTGTTGGAGCCTATGACCTGCTGGAACAGCTCAAAACATCCGGGCGCAAGCCAGCCCCCCCCACCATTTACCGTGCACTCGACTTTTTGCTTGAGCACGGACTGATCCACCGTATTGAGCGCCTGTCCGCCTTTGTCCCCTGCACGCATCTCCAGCATGAACATACCCATGACCACGCACATGCCCAGACCGAACCCTGCCTGCATAGTGCCCAGTTCCTGATCTGCAGAACCTGCGGTGGTGTAACCGAAATAGCGGATGCCCCCCGGGTTCTGGACGTACTGAAAACCATTTGTGACAAAAAAAACTTTACCATGCAAAGCGCATCGGTCGAGGTGGAAGGTGTGTGCGAGGACTGCGCGCAGGCCGCAACCGGCCAGAAGGGGCATGCCCCAACCCCCAACTGATGGAACGGCCCACACAGCCCGGCCCTGTTCAGCCAGACCTGCTGCCCCCGCCTGATGGCAGGATGATAAAACCTGTCCGCGCGGGCAGAAAAATCCCCAGACCCAACCCGACCACGCTCCCTGCGCAGCAGGCAGACCTGTTTGCCCTGCCACTTCCCCCTCTGCCCCGTTCGCGCTTTATGCCTGATGAAATTCGGCTCAGCATTGTCCCCTCACCCGAAAAACTGCCTGCTGATGGCCAAGATGCTTTTTTGTATATGGTCGTTTCTCAAGATACCGCGCAGGACCTTATGGCCACTGGCCTTCCCCTTGACCGGCGCGCACCACTCATGCTCACAGAGCGTTCGGGTATCCCCCCATGCTTGCAAAAACAGCCGACACCACCATGGGCTATGGCGAGGCACGCCCTGTTGTGCTTCGCCTCAAACGCGCTCTTGTCGCACAGGCGCTGGAGCCAGACCCTGACCATACAGCCGAATTTGCCACTGTATGTTATCTGTTGAGTGGCAACTAAGTTTTTTACGCAGTCAGGCCAGCACTATGGCAGAAGGCGTTTTTCTCTCCCCAAATTTTAGCTGACTGACCACAATCCGACATATGCCCGTACAGGATTACCTGCCAGCAGCCATAAGTACTCCACATATAAAAAAGGCCCCGGACAGAGCAACACTCTGTGCCAGAACCATTTTTTATCACCGGATAATATGGCTTCATACCATTCCATCTGGTGTGCCCCAAAAAGCGCGGTTACGGCCTAGCGTACTCTACTCACCCATAACCGCGAGATAATGAGGTTTTATGAAAACCTTACGCTTTTGCAGCACGCGGCTTGCGTGTAGCTGCAACCTTGCGCTTGCGGGCAGGTGCTGCCTTTTCCGCCGCCACTTCGGCTTCAGCCGCCAGACGTTCGTAACGCTTGCGACGACGACGTTCCTGCACAATACGCAGCTTCTCAACCGCAGAAAGGTTTTTGGCGTTTTCCGCCTCTTCCACCTTCTCCGCCCGCTTGCGGGTTGCCTTGGCAACAGGCTTGACGGGAGCAGGTGCCGCAACCGCAGCCTTGCGTGCTGGCTTGCGGCCACGTGCGGGCGCTGCGGCCACAACCTCTGGTTCAGCAGCCACAACCTTAGCGCGCGTTTTGGCAGGCGCTGCCTTTGTTGCCTTGGCGGCGGCACGCGGTGTTTTTACGGGGGCTTCAGGTGCTGTTGCCTGTGCTTTTGTGCGGCGAGCAGGCTTTGCAACGTCTTCCACTGGGGCTGCGGCAACCTTGGTGGTCTTTCTGGTGCTTACGGGCTTAGCTGCTTTTTCCACCTTGGTGGCCTTGCGTGCAGCGGCTGGCTGGCGTGTCTTGCGTGCAGCGGGAGCAGCCACTTCCACTTCAAAAATTTCTTCTACAACGTCCTGTTTTGCACGCGGCGCACGTTTTTTTGGGGTAGAAACAACAGCGGCGCGGGCCGGTGTGCGTTTACTTGTAACAACCTTACGGCTTTTTTTGGTCTCGCTCATTCCTGCATCCTTTTTTCATCTTCTTTTAAAAATTAAAGAAGAGAAAACGATCTTTCAAAAAAAATAAAAAACAAACCCAGTCCCGGCACGCTCCGCAATATCAGACAGCATGCCCATTTCCCCCTCTACATAACAAAAATCACCGAAAATGCAAAAAAATACTCTTGTCTTTTCAAGAATAGACAGAACAGTTCCCTCAACCTCGCAGTATATGTTCTACTCATGTTCGCAAAACTGTCATGCCACGGAGATATTGCTCCTAAGCTCAAAGAAACCTTATGATAAGCGGAAGATTTTTTGCCTTCCGTCATCAGGAACCTTTGTCATGAAAATTAACGGCACCCCCTACCGCAGTGTCTGGGTTAATGAAAAAGACGGCTGGTCCGTCCATATTTTTGACCAGACCCGCCTCCCCTTCGCACTGGACGTGCTCCAGCTCACAACACCCGAACAGGTGGCACATGCCATTAAAACCATGCAGGTCCGTGGTGCGCCCCTGATTGGCGCAGTTGCTGCCTATGGGCTGGCACTGGCCCTGCGCGCGGACAGTTCCGACAATGCACTGGAGCAACAGGCCGCCATGCTGGCAGCTACTCGCCCCACCGCCATAAACCTGCGCTGGGCCATTGAAAGAATGCTGACCCACCTGCGCCCCCTTACCCCGGCAGAGCGTGTTGCTGCCGCCTATGCCGAAGCCGGACGCATCTGCGATGAGGACGCAGCACAAAACGAGGCCATTGGCCAGCATGGTCTGGAGTTGCTGCGCACACTCGCAGCCCAACGCGGCAAAAATGACAAGATCAACATCCTAACCCACTGCAACGCAGGCTGGATTGCCACAGTGGACTGGGGCACAGCACTCGCCCCCATTTACATGGCGCATGATGAAGGGCTGAACGTACACGTCTGGGTGGATGAAACACGCCCGCGTAACCAGGGAGCAGCACTGACTGCATGGGAACTTGGCAGC
The DNA here is from genome assembly GCF_000613865.1 of Acetobacter okinawensis JCM 25146. Taxonomy (GTDB): domain Bacteria; phylum Pseudomonadota; class Alphaproteobacteria; order Acetobacterales; family Acetobacteraceae; genus Acetobacter; species Acetobacter okinawensis. The sequence goes on along the minus strand of NZ_BAJU01000007.1, from coordinate 77,627 downwards.
CATGGTGTGCCGCATACGGTTATTGCGGACAATGCGGGTGGCCACCTGATGCAGCACGGGCTGGTGGATATTGTTATTGTCGGCACCGACCGCGTCACCCGTAATGCGGATGTCGCCAACAAAATCGGCACGTACCTCAAAGCACTGGCTGCACGGGACAATAATGTGCCGTTCTGGGTCGCGCTGCCCTCCACCACCATTGACTGGCGGGTGGCCGATGGTGTTCATGAAATTCCCATTGAAGAGCGCTCAGGAACCGAAATCACCCATATCAGCGGGCGTGATGACAACGGGCAGATCAGCCGGGTACAGATCACCCCCGATGGTAGCAAGGCTGCAAACCCGGCATTTGACGTAACCCCCGCGCGCCTTGTAACCGGCTGATAACGGAAAAAGGCTGCTGCGCCGCCACACCCGAAGGTCTGCTCTCCCTTTTTCCCGAACAGGGCTGACCTCTTCCACCAGCAGATAAAGACACCTGATTATGTCAGACACACTCCAGACCCCAACAACCTGCTTTCTGGCCGCCCATGGAGTGGCCTTTACCATGCATGATTATGATTATGTGTCCGATCCGGGTAAAATCGGCATGCATGCCGCAGCGGGAATTGGCATTGACCCGGAAAAGGTTTTTAAGACCCTGATGGTGGAAATCGACAAAAAACAGGTCGTATGCACCGCTATTCCCGCAAACCTGAAAATGGACCTGAAAAAAGTGGCCGCTCTTATGGGCGGCCGTAACGCCCGTATGCTCGGAGCCGAAAAAGCCGAAGCCCTGACCGGCTTTCAGTTGGTGGGATCAGCCCCTTTGGGGCGCGCACCACCGTGCCTGTTATTTTTGACGAAAGCATACTGGGTCTGGACAAGCTCTACATCAATGGCGGCGGCAGAGGCCTTGTTGTGGAACTGGCTCCAAAAGACGCCATAAGCTGCGTGCAGGCTACAACTGCCAGCATTACTGTGGACACCCCACGCACCTGAACACATAAAAAAGCATAGGCAGGGCTGGAGGTGCATAAAACCCCTTCCACCCTCCTTAAAGGACGCCTATTCCTTACCATGGGACTTTGCTCGTTATGGCGGACGAACCACCCGTTCGGCCCGCCGGAAGTCTGTTCTGGTATGGAGACAAGATGCCACGCAAGCTGACTGTGGCCCTTCTGGCACCTTTGTGTCTGGCGGCCTGCACCTCCCAGCCCTCCACAGGGGGCAGTTCACCCACCCACGGAGGTGGCGGATCCTCCGGCATGTATGGCCTGAACACCCATGTGCCGGACTTTGCCACGCGCAATTTTGAGCCCTTCAACCGTCAGGACGTTGTGGCCATTGCCATGCGTGAATGGCGGATGTTCGGCAGCCCGGTCAATGACGACAACCCCGAGCAGCGGCCAGAACCACAGGTTGCCGCAGTCAAACCCGAGCGTGCACCGGGGCTGTGGCAACGTGTGGGCGAATACTGGTGGATTGGCATGGACCCGGGCATGAGCGAGGTCGCATGGACGGGCAAACATAATGCAGACGGCCAGTTGACCGATTTTGTGCATGACGGGTTTTTTGCATGGTCGGCGGCATTCATCTCCTACGTCATGCGGGTCGCCGGGGCCAATGAGCGCTTCCCCTACTCCCCCAACCATTCCACCTATATTAACGCGGCCGCCTCCGGGCAGTCCCCCATCCTGCGTGCCCACGACCCTGCGTCCTATACCCCGAAAGCGGGTGATCTGGTCTGTGTTGCACGTGGGCGTAGTCGGCAGAACATCCGCTTTGCAAGCCTGCCTACCTCATACGGCTTTCCTGCGCATTGCGGCTATGTGGTCGCCACAGGCCAGAATGGGCCACCCTTTGGCCGCCAGCTCAGCATTATTGGCGGAAATATTGATGATGCCGTAGCCCTGACCCACGTTCCCACGGATGAACAGGGGCGGCTGGCCAGCCCCGCCGGGCAAAGCTACGACCCACGCTATCCTTGGTGTGCTGTTCTTGAAGTGCTATATGATGCCGAAGAAGAACCCGATGCAGGCCGGTAGGTTACAGGGGGCCATCCCCCCAACACTGACCAGCCCCGATCACCCAACCCGACCATAACAAGCAGGGTACACAGATGACCGAAAGCGCAACGTCCTCCCCCCATACCGGCTGGACCTCCCTCTCGCCCGACATGCCCGGCGCGGTAGGTGGAACGCCCCTTATTCTTTTGCGCAAGGCCTCTGAAGCAACGGGTTGTCAAATTTACGGCAAGGCGGAGTTCATGAACCCCGGTGGTTCTGTAAAGGACCGGGCCGCACTAGCCATTATTGATGATGCAGAACGCCGTGGTGTGCTCAAACCCGGCGGCACTCTGGTTGAAGGGACAGCGGGCAACACCGGTATCGGGCTGACCCTTGTTGCCAATGCACGCGGCTACAAATGCGTGATTGTCATGCCCGAGACCCAGAGCCGCGAAAAAATCGGGTTTTTGCGCATGATCGGCGCGGACCTGCGTCTGGTGCCTGCCAAGCCTTACCGTGACCCGGGCAACTACGTCCATGTCTCCCGCCGTCTGGCGGAAGAAAACGGCTGGGTCTGGGCCAACCAGTTTGACAATACCGCCAACCGCGAAGGCCACCGCGCCACCACAGCGCAGGAAATCTGGCAGCAGATGGGCGGTAAGGTTGATGCCTTTACCTGCGCCTGCGGCACAGGTGGCACGTTGGCGGGCATAGCCCTTGGCCTGCATGACGCAGCACGGCGTGACAACACAAAAGCCCCCCACATTGTACTGGCCGACCCCGAGGCTCGGGCCTGTACGGGTGGGTCAAGAGCAATGACCTGTCAGTCGCCGGGTCCTCCATTACCGAAGGGATCGGCCAGTCCCGCGTGACCGGCAACCTTGAAGGGGCCCCTATTGACGATGCAGAGCGCATCCCTGACCCCGAGGCGCTGGACGTGATCTACAGCCTGCTGGGGGAGGAAGGCCTGTCCGTTGGGGGATCATCTGGCATAAATGTTGCAGCAGCCATCCGCACGGCCCGCAAGCTTGGGCCGGGGCACAGGATTGTCACCATTCTGGCCGATGGGGGGGCACGGTATGAATCCAAACTCTTTAACCCGACCTTCCTGCGGGAGAAGAACCTGCCTGTTGCCCCATGGCTCGACCAGTAAGTTTACACCTCCATCTGGATTAGACACACAAGGGAGCATGACCCGTTTTTTTGGGTATGAAACAGACATGACAAAAAGCGGGCTCCCCAAAAGCTGGCCTATAGCAGTGTTCTGCTGCCTTGTTATCCTGAGTGTTTCCATTGCCGCATTTTGTATCGGCATTGTTGTCATTCAGGATTTCAATATTATTCCAGGCTGCCTGTGGCTGGTTGTCTCCGCACTCACCCTGTGGCTGTCCGATGTCTGCATAGACTGGCACAACCGGCCTCCCCCGTAAAACCACCAGACCTTGCACCACCCTGCAATCGCGGGACTTAAAACAGCAGCGGCCGAACAAACAAAAACCGGGTTCACCATAATGAGGTGAACCCGGTTTTTTACGTCTGCGATGTGCCCGTGATCATCTGCATCACCCTAAGGGAGAGACAGACGCCCTCTTTTTATTCCCACTCAATAGTGCCGGGGGGTTTGGACGTAATGTCGTATGTCACGCGGTTGATGCCACGCACTTCATTGACAATACGCCCAGCCACTTTGGTCAGGAAGCTCATGTCAAACGGGTAGACATCCGCCGTCATGCCATCGGTGCTGGTTACGGCGCGCAATGCGCAGGCCTGATCGTATGTACGGCCATCGCCCATAACACCAACGGTACGAACCGGCAGCAGCACGGCAAAAGCCTGCCAGATGGCATCATACAGACCAGCAGCCCGGATTTCTTCCAAGAAAACCGTGTCCACTTTACGCAGCAGATCCAGCTTTTCACGCGTGATGTTGCCCGGAATACGAATAGCCAGACCCGGACCGGGGAACGGGTGCCGACCGACGATCACTTCGGGAATACCCAGCTCGCGCCCAAGGTCACGCACTTCATCCTTGAACAGCTCGCGCAGCGGCTCAACAAGCTGCATGTTCATGCGGTCGGGCAGGCCACCCACGTTATGATGGGATTTGATGGTAACAGACGGGCCACCCGTAAAGCTTACGCTCTCGATAACATCCGGGTAGAGCGTACCCTGTGCCAGAAACTGTGCACCGCCGAGTTTGACGGCCTCTTCCTCGAACACCTCCACAAACAGCCGACCAATGGTCTTGCGTTTGATTTCGGGGTCGGTCACGCCGTCAAGCGCGGACAGGAAGATGTCGGATGCATCACGGTGGATCAGCTGAATGTTGTACTGGCCACGGAAGGTCTTGATAACCTCATCCGCCTCCCCGGCACGCAGCATGCCGTGATCGACAAAAATACAGGTCAGCTGCTCGCCAATGGCCTCGTGGATCAGCACGGCCGCAACTGATGAATCCACACCACCGGAGAGACCACAAATCACCTTGCCCGAGCCTACCTGCGCACGGATGCGGGCAATTTCCATGTCACGGAAGCCCGCCATGGTCCATGACCCGGAGCAGCCCGCAACATTATGCGTGAAGTTTTCCAGCAGAGCAGCCCCGTGGGGCGTGTGCACAACCTCGGGATGGAACTGCACACCATAAAGGCGACGACCTTCATCTGCGATGACGGCAAAAGGCGCTCCCTGACTGACAGCCACCGTACGGAACCCCGGCGGCAGAGCCACCACACGGTCACCATGGCTCATCCAGACCTGCTCGCGCCCACCGCGTGCCCATGCACCACGGAACAGGGCGCAGTCTTCTACAATATCCACAAAAGCGCGGCCGAATTCGCGGTGCTCACCGCTTTCCACCTCACCGCCGAGCTGTTTGCACATGGCCTGCTGGCCATAACAGATACCCAGCACGGGCACTGCCATCTCAAACACCACATCAGGCACTTTGGGGGCATCCGGGCCATTCACACTTGCCGGGCCGCCAGACAGGATAATGCCGCGCGGAGAAAAGCCGCGAATTTTCTCGGCATCTGTCGTAAACGGCCAGATCTCGCAATACACGCCACTTTCACGCACACGGCGGGCAATAAGCTGCGTGACCTGACTACCAAAATCCAGAATCAGAATACGGTCATGGTGCAGGGCCTCATCCAACACAGTGGTAGAAGCGGGCTGAGCGGCATCGGACATGGGTCTGGTTTCTTTCCGGTCTGCGTCCTGGGTTGGTCTTTTGTGCGGTGCCGATACAACACACCCCAAAAGACCCACCACTTAAGTAAGTATGACAGCGGGATATAATGCCATGCGGCGGCTCCGTCACCCTATAAAACCAGAATGGTAAGGGAAACTGTTTTTCGCACAGACTTGCCACAGCCGGTTTATCACCCCAGATTCCAAGCATACGGCACAGGAGGTTCATGCCATGAAAGACAAACACCTGCGGTTATGGACGCTTTGCTCCCTACTGGGCATGGGCTGGGCCTCTCTTGTCCCCACCCCGGCAGCACTGGCGGCAACCTCCGCCGCCAACGACCCTTACGGGGACTGGACAGGCACCCTTGTTGCCGACAAGGGCCGGGACTGCCCGACCGAAGGCCCGTCCTTTATGCAGATCGAACCCGACAAAATCATTTTTGTGCCAGAAACCGGCAATCTGATCCTGCGCGGCGTACCCAACAAGGAGCGCCAGCATTACCATGCCCAGCTTGTTCTGCAGGATGCCAGAAAGCAGCCGCTACCCATAGTTTTTGAGGCTCACCCGGTGGATGACACATTTGAGGGCGTCTATGGCACCCCAACGTGCCGGGCACATATTACGCTCCGCCGCCCCCAAAGCCACCCGATAGATAACTTCTGGCACGACATTAGAAAAAATTTCAAAAAAGTGAAATTTAGGGGTTGCCGACCCGCCAGAGCTCGGCTAAACACCCTCTCACGGCGCACCCGTAGCTCAACTGGATAGAGCACCAGACTACGAATCTGGGGGTTAGAGGTTCGAGTCCTCTCGGGTGCACCACATTTTCCCTACCATAAAATATGATCTGATTACAAAATTATTTTTGTAATTCTGCATGCAGCCCCTCTCGTCCGCAGGCCATAAATCGCGGCGGGTCCATGGCTGTATTTCTGCTTTTTTCAAAATTGCAAAAAAAACCGCGCACCTGTGCTGGAGCGCGGTCTTTATTACCTATGGGTGTAAAACCTTACCGCGCGACGGGTTTGCACACAGCCTGCACTGGCTCACCACTCATGACCGCTTTGGTAAACGCTGCGGAATCCTCCATGGAGGCCAGCACAGCCTGAGAGTGATCCTGCCCTTTATACAGATGCGCCTGCACAAGTGTGCCTGCCTTACAGGCATCCTTCACCAGCATCAGCTGGCCCTGAGGCGCCACATCCCTGTCCGTTGTGCCAATGCCCACAAACAGCGGCACATCAAGCTTGAGGGTAGGGAATTCCATAGCCTTGAACGCAGGGCTTAAAGCCTGCACCAAGGTCGGCTCAAAGGCGTTGGCACGGGTCAGCCCCTCCGCGCGGATCCGCTCCATAAGAGGGCGGGCACATATTTCTGACGCTGCATGGAACTCGGGCATGGCCCGCTCCGTAAAGGCCTGCTCCGGGTTGAATGCAGGGTTTAACCCGGCCTCGGATGCGCCAATCAGCAGGGCATATGCCACAACGGGGTCTATGCCACTCTCACTCTTCTGCGGTTTAGCGTGCAATACGGCCTTGATCACCTCGGGGGACATATAGGGAATGCCCGTGGCCACCACACCGCGTATATGCAACGCTTGTGCATACTCCGGCGCATAGGCAGCAGAAGCAAATGCCGCCCCCGCACCCTGCGACTGCCCGACAATCATAATATTATTGCTTAGGTCCGGCAGCCCTGCCAGCGCTGCCCGTACGCCATCGAGCACGCTATAGGCTTCGGTCCGGGCATTCAGGTACGGGTGCGTGCCGTCACTCCCCAAGCCCTGATAATCCGTGGCAACAATGGCAAAGCCCCGGTGTAGCCATTCCCCCAAGTATGTCTGGTCCCGGGCGGAACGGGGGTTGCGTGAGGGGGCACAGCTATCTGCAATGCCCACGGTGCCATGAGCCCACGCAACAATCGGCCACCCACCAGCAGGGGCAGGCCCAGCGGGGTAAATAACAGCACCTGTTACAGGCACAAGGCCCGTGCCCGTAACCCCATTTGTAGAAAGATACCGGATACTGAAGGACGGACCACTCCCCTTAACCCCCAGATCGGCGGCAAGCGGTTTATACTGCGTCAGTTCCCCCGCAACCTGAGCAGGCGGCGCAGCCACAGGCGGTAAGGGGGTATGGCAGGCTGTTAGCGCAAGCAGGGAAACAGCGGCAACAAGGTGCTGTAAGGACTTCATGAAATACCCCTTATATGGGGCCTGTCTGCCCCATAGTGCCAGAGACAGACCCGCATGTGTGCACCGGGCCAGTTTTATGCCCGCAGAGTTCCATTATCCCGCCCTAGATGCAAGGATACAAAAAACCAAACACACCTTTGCCATACCCCTCCCCCGCTACTGTGCTCCACTCACGCGCCAGATGGTGTTGCCCACATCGTCTGCCACAAGCAAAGCACCACTCTGGTCAATAACAACCCCAACGGGGCGACCGTGCGCATGCTCCTGATCGGGGGATAAAAAGCCTGTCAGCACGTCCTGCGGCATGCCTGCGGGCTTTCCTTCAACAAACGGAATGTAAATCACCTTGTACCCACTTTTGGGACGCCGGTTCCATGACCCGTGCTGCCCCACCACAACACCGTGCTGCATGCTCTGGGGCAAAAGCCGGGCGGTGGCTGTAAAAGCCAGTCCAAGCGATGCGGTATGCGGCCCAAGCGCATAGTCCGGCACGAGAGCGGTAGCCACCAGATCAGGCCGGGGCGGCTGCACCCGCACATCCACATGCTGGCCATAATAGCTGTAAGGCCAGCCATAAAAACCGCCTTGCCGGACCGCAGTCATATAATCGGGCACAAGATCGCTGCCGATCTCGTCACGCTCATTCACCGCAACCCACAAGGCACCTGTCTGCGGCTCCCAGCCCATGCCATTGGGGTTGCGCAGACCTGTGGCATACGGTTCCAGCGTAGCAGTTTGCAGGTCCAGCCGGTCTATACGTGCGCGGCCTTCCTCCACTGCAATGCCATGCTCGGCCACATTACTGTTGGACCCAACCGTAACATACAGGAACCGCCCATCCGGACTGGCCAGAATGTTTTTGGTCCAGTGATGATTATACGGCGGGCAGATCGACCACCTTTACGGGTGGTGCGGTAATATGTGTGTCCCCCGCATGGTAGGGAAATTTTACAATGGCATTGGCGTTAGCCACAAAAAGCTCATTGCCAACCAGCGCCATACCAAAGGGAGAATGCAGATGGTCCAACAGGACTGTCTGCAAGGTGGCATGCCCTGTCCCATGCTCATCACGCAGCAGGATGATCTTATCCGGGCTGGGGCTCCCCGCCCCGACAGCACCCATAACAAGGCTGGCTATACGGTTTTTGACTGTCTGGATATCTGTATCCGGTGAATTGCTCTGGGCGACCAGAACATCCCCATTGGGCAGGGTATAGAGCCAACGTGGATGGTCCAGATGGGTGGCAAACGCCGTAACGGCCAGCCCTGCTGCGGGTGTGGGATGCTCCGCATCTTTCCAGCCCACCGGGTGGGCAATGTTGACCGTGGGGAGAACCCGCCCGGCTGGGGCGGGGAGCACCGGGTCTGGCCCCATACCCTGCGCAACACCAAGCCTCGCCCGCTCTATGCGGGAGTACTGCACCACACCACCCACCGCACCAATGCACACGACAAGCACGCCTACACCCAGCCAGATGCCACGATGTTTCATAACCCCACCTTCCATTTTGTTGGGAACGCACGCCATGCCTGCCCCGGCACACCACGCCCCGCATGGTGTGCGCAGCACGAGCGCTCCATAACATGAAATTTTATTGCATCATCCCACAGAAGCACGCGTTACTTCAAACGCTCTCTACATCACGGGAGAGGCACAACGCCTTGTTTTGAGAACAATCATGTTCATACAGCCTCTTGCTCCTGTGGGTCATAGCCTGCTGCTTTCATTTATTGTGGCCGCATGCCCCATTCTTGTTACCCTGTTCATGATGGGGGTTTTACGACGCTCTGCCTGGCAGTCTTCCCTCGGGGGGCTGCTTGTAGGGCTGGTCATTGCTATTGGCGTATGGGGCTGCCCCCGGCTCTGGCTGCAGCCAGCATTGCCAACGGTGTGGTTTTCTCGCTCCTGCCGGTCATGTGGATCGCGCTTTGCGCGCTGCTCCTGTTCAATGTAGCCGTGCATAATGGGCGGTTTGACGCCTTCAGGGGCTGGATTATCCGGCATGTGCCCAATGACCGGCGCATTATTCTTATTGTGCTTGGCTTTTGCTTCAGCGCCGCTCTTGAAGGGGTTGCCGGGTTTGGTACACCCGTTGCCATTACCAGCGCCCTGCTGATTCTGCTGGGTTTTCCCGCACTGGATGCCCTGACCTATGTGCTCATCTTCAATTCCGCACCTGTGGCGTTCGGGGGCTTGGGCATTCCTGTCACCGTGCTGGGCTCCATTACCGGGCTGCCGCCAGATGTGCTGGGAGCAACAATTGGCCGCCAGTTAACGCCTTTTGCCTGCCTTATTCCCTTTTATGTCATGGCGCTGTACGGCGGCTGGCGTTCTGTAAAGCAGACGTGGCCTATTCTGCTTGTAGCAGGGGGAAGTTTTGCCCTGACCTTGCTGGTTATCTCCGGCGCGGGGCTGTACAGCCTGAGCAATGTGCTCTCCTCAAGCGTATCACTTGTGGCCAGCATTGTGTTCCTGCGCATCTGGCAGCCAGCACCTGACCCCGCCTACGCCATAGACCTGAGCCAGATAGAGCATAAGGATGGTACCCAAGCCGCCTCCGTACCGCTCTGGCAGGGGTGGATTCCGTGGGTTACGGTCATTTGTGTGGTTATCGCGTGGGATGGGCTGCACATTGCGCGCATAGGAGCGCTCCCCGTGCACTGGCCGAGGCTGGACAATGCTGTTTTCATCTCGCTGTATAAATCGGTTTATGCAGCGGTGTGGAAGTTTGAACCCCTTGGCACGGGAACGGCCATTCTGGTTTCTGCCATTCTCAGCGCCATATTCACCCGCACCTCCCTCCGCCAGTTTGGCGCGGCCATTGCCACGACCATACGGCAGGCATGGCTGGCGGTTGTGACCGTAGCCCTGACCATTGGCCTTGCTTTTTTGATGAACTATTCAGGCATGACCTACACGTTGGGATATGCCGTGTCTTCCACGGGCATGCTCTTCCCGCTTGTTTCGGTCTTTCTGGCTGGATCGCCGTGTTCCTTACAGGGAGCGACACATCGGGCAATGCCCTGTTTGGCAATCTACAGGTTGCCGCAGCACACCAGCTCTCGCTCGACCCGGTTCTGTTTGCCTCGGCCAACTCCTCCGGCGGGGTCATGGGCAAGATGATCTCGCCCCAGAACATTACCACCGGCGTGTCCGTAACATCGCTCAAGGGGCAGGAGGGCGTTGTTCTGGCACGCACCTTCAAGCACAGCCTGTTCCTGACCTTCTGCATGGGTGTGCTGGTGGTTATCCAGCAGTTTGTCCTGCACTAGCCACCACGCCCGCGCGCACCACCAGAACAGTGTGGCGCGCGGGCTGTTTTTGCTCAGGCCCCAGCGACTGGCTGGAGAATATGGATCTGCAAGGGTGCTGCAAGCTGCCCTTCCAGAGCCGCCGCGAGTGCTTTAAAATGTGGTGTTTCCATATGGTCCGCCAGCGCCTGCCTGCTGGCCCAGCGTTCAATAAAAATCAGTGTCTGCGGGTCATCCAGATCGCGGTTGGGCACATACTGGTGGTTTGTGGCCTCTGCGCGGGACGGAGCAACACAGGCTGCCATGGCCTTTGCCACGGTCTCCTCACAGCCTGCTTTGGTCTTGAGAATGGCAACAACCGTAATTTCATCACTCATGGGTCTGACCTTTATCTTTCACAAAAGAGGCAATATCGGGCATGATAGGAAAATGACGGCCTGCTGACTACCGGCCCGTAACCTGTTTTTACACCCCCCAACCGCCTGCTGCGCAATTGCTGGCTTGGAGGGAGCGGGTACGCCCTTTATAGTCCTCCCCAGACCCACCTTGCCGGTGGGCGGTTCCTGCCCGGATGTTCCTGAACGCAAACCGCCCTGTCCACTGGCCCCTCACGCACTGGATTGACCACTCCATGCTTCCTGTTCTGATGTTTCCACAGTTCGACCCGGTGCTGGTGCATTTCGGGCCATTGGCTGTGCGCTGGTATGCCCTGTCCTATATTATGGGCATTGTTCTGGGCATTATGCTGCTGCGTAAACTGCTGGTCCTGCGCCCACGCGCAGGCACAACAGAACTGGCTGACGATTTTTTGACATGGGTGACCATTGGCGTACTTTTGGGCGGACGGCTTGGGTATGTGCTGTTCTACCAGCCGAGCTATTACCTCAGCCACCCCATTTCCATACTGGAAGTATGGCATGGCGGCATGTCTTTCCATGGGGGCGCGCTGGGGGTCATTACCGCCATGGTGCTGTTTACCTGGCGCTACAAACTCAATTTTCTGGCATTTGCCGACCGTGTCACCGTGGCTGTGCCCATCGGGCTGGGTCTGGGGCGTCTGGCCAACTTCATTAACGGTGAGCTCTGGGGGCGCGAGGCACCGGCAAGCCTGCCATGGGCCATGATTTTTCCCACAGGGGGGCCTGTCCCGCGCCACCCCTCCCAGTTGTATGAAAGCCTGACCGAAGGGCTTTTGCTGTTCCTGATCCTTTTTACCATCTCGCGCCGTCAATCCGTGCGTGAACGTCCGGGTTATCTGGCTGGCATATTCCTTATCGGGTACGGCTGTGCGCGGTCTTTCTGCGAGTTCTTCCGCGAGCCGGATTCCTTTCTCGGCTATCTGCCCGGCGGCATTACCATGGGGCAGCTCCTGTGCCTGCCCATGCTGGTCGCGGGCCTTGTGCTGATTGTGAACGCCCGCCGCCAGCCCATTTACACCGGCCTGCCCGAGCCACAAGATCAACCTGCTGAACAAAACTGAACGGACCTATGGCACCACACATCTACCACGCTGAGCGACTTGACCACTTCATGGCGCGGGTAAACGCCCAGTATTATGCCGAGACACCGTTCCTGTCGGACTTTATTACCGCGCCCGAAATTTCTCAGGTTTTTGGCGAACTGCTGGGTGCGTGGGCCATTACGGTCTGGCAGGGCATGGGCAGCCCACCAAAACTGATTCTGGCCGAAGCAGGCCCGGGCCGGGGTACACTCATGGCGGATGCGCTGCGGGTCATTCTGCGGCAGGCCCCCACAATGGCAGAGGGCCTGAGCGTACATCTGGTCGAAACCTCCCCCCGGCTACGGCAGGTGCAGGCCGAAATCTTGCAACCTTACACACAACCCGTGTGGCACAAGCATGTGGAGGACATACCCGCAGGCCCCATGATTCTGCTGGCCAACGAGTTTTTGGACGCGCTCCCCGTCCGTCAGTTCATCCAGACCAGCACGGGTTGGCATGAGCACTACGTGGCCAACAAAACACTGGAGTTGATCTCCTGCACGCCTCCCTCCCTGCCGGACAGCCGCGTGCTTGAACCCAATACCGTTGTCGAGATTTGCGAACAGGCCCAGCATATTGTGCGCGGGCTTGCACACCGGTTCAGCCACTCCCCCGGCGCAGCCTGTTTATTGACTACGGGCACAGCACAGATTCAACGGGCGATTCCTTACAGGCCCTACGTCATGCGCGGCCAACGCCCCCCCTTCAGGCTGAGGAAGGCGAGGCAGATCTGACCACCCATGTGGACTTTACGGCCCTGCTTGCCGTAGCCCGCAAGGCGGAAGTACCCTCCTACGGAACCGAAAATCAGGGTGACTTCCTACAGCATCTGGGGCTCAAGGAGCGGACGGAGCAACTGGCAAGTCAGGCCTCCGCGCAGGATGCTGCCATGCTGCGCTCTGCGGCAAACCGACTCTCCGCCCCCGATAAAATGGGGCAGTTGTTCAAGGTTATGGCCATCACTTCGCCCACGCTGCCGGTCCCGCCCGGCTTTACAAAAGGCCCGGTTGCATGACCAGCGCTCCCACCCCCCCTTTTAGTCTGGCTCCACTGACCAGTCCGTTGCTGGGGCAGGCACGGCACGGCTTTTTTACCCGCGAGGGGGGCGTATCCACCGGCCCCTACGCCAGCCTGAACTGCTCCACACGCTCGGGGGACACGGCGGAAAACCTTGCCCAGAACCGTGCGCGTGTTGCCAGCCATATGGGGGTGCAGGCAGGCTGCCTGCTGGGAGTAACGCAGGTGCATGGCCCAGCAGTCATAACCGCCACCGCAATCTGGGCCGCAGGTCAGGGGGCTGAGGCAGATGCGCTGGTAACCAGCAACCCCGATCTGGCAATTGGCGTTATTACGGCTGATTGTGCGCCTGTCCTGTTCAGTACCGCACAGGGTACCGTCGTTGGTGCAGCCCATGCTGGTTGGCGCGGTGCGTTAAGCGGTGTTCTGGAAGCGACAATAGAGGCCATGCTGGCACTTGGTGCCACGCGGGAAAGCCTGAGTGCCGTCGTAGGCCCCTGCATTGCGCAGGAAAGCTACGAGACAGCAGAAGACATGCACACAGCCATTACCAGCACAGACAGACAGGCCGCCCGCTTTTTTGCCCCCGGCAAACGGGCTGGCCATTACCAGTTTGATCTGGCCGGGTGGTGCGTATTCCGCCTCCAGCGTGCAGGCATCCGGCATGCTGTTGCTCTGGGCGTAGATACACTCACGGAGGAAACACGGTTTTTCAGCCACAGGCGGCGTACTCTTGCTGGCGGTGGCCCTATCGGACACCAGATTTCTGCCATTGCCACGGGACCCCGTAACTCATGACAGGCCGCCTGAAGCCTTTACGCCTTGCCCTTCCCTGCTCAGCCCTGCTGCTACTCAGCGGGTGTCTGGATGTGCCTCATCCCTTTGCCCATTCGGGCAAAAACGGACCGGGACTGGCCACAAACGCCCCTCCCTCCCGGCTGGATGTGCCAACACCCCCCAATGCCCTGCTCTCCAACGCCAATGCTGAGCTATGGGCAAAAGATGTTGCACAGGCACTGCTCCAGCAGACCATTCCCGCCATAGCCCAGCCAACCCGCAAGGGGGACTGGTGGCTGAACATGCAGGCCGAACTGCGCAACGGGCAGGTGGTACCGGTCTATACCGTCATGACCCCCCAGAACACGGTCCGCGCAACACAGGAAGGCAGCCCCGTACCCGTTGCGCAGTGGTCTGCCGGGGATCAGGCATTTTTTGCACTGGTCGCGCAGGATGCTGCCAACCGCATTACCACGGCCCTGACCGGTATTCAGGCTGACGACATGGAAAAAGACCCACATAGCCTCAAACACCGTGCGGCACGGGTTTATTTTACTGGTGTCAGTGGCGCACCGGGGGATGGAAACACATCACTCGCGCAGGCCTTTACCGCCGCCTTCCGCGACAGTGCAGATACGCTCCAGAACTCTGCCAAAAATGCTGACTTTATTGTAACCACCACCGTAAAGCTGACCCCCGGCCCAGCAGGCACCACTGGCCACCCCCAGCAGCATATCGAGATTGTCTGGCGGGTTGTGGATGCAGGCGGCAAGGAAGCAGGAGCCGCCACGCAACTCCACGATATAGACGCCCACTCGCTCGACCAGTACTGGGGGGATGTTGCCGTGGCCGCAGCGCAGGAGGCGGCAGCCGCCACCAAGCAGATTATTGACCGCTATTCAGGCCGGGACAATGCCCCTCTGGCAGCCCCGGGCGCACCTGCCCCTGCGGCAAAAACCGTGCAGCCGGCTCCGGCTGGCTGAGCAAACTGCCCCCCGCCGGTTATGAATTCTTAAAACCGCTCAGGGCTGGGACTGGGGAGAGATCACAACACACCCGCTCAACTTGCGGCACGCTCCCACCGCATCGGTATGGGACAGGTTGATCAGACGCGCCCGGTATAGACGCCCTTTTTTGGCCTGCACCATCGCAATCTGCACATGTGCGCCAGATAGGGCGCTACTTTGCTGCTGCGCCCGCCCCGATGCCTGCTGCGCCAGCGCGGCAGACCCAAAAGCACCGACCTGAATAGCCCAGTTTCTGGCATCCGCCCCCCGCACCTTTCTACTCAGCAAGGGTGCGGGCTCCGCGTGAACACTGGGG
Organism: Acetobacter okinawensis JCM 25146; assembly: GCF_000613865.1. Classification (GTDB taxonomy): domain Bacteria; phylum Pseudomonadota; class Alphaproteobacteria; order Acetobacterales; family Acetobacteraceae; genus Acetobacter; species Acetobacter okinawensis. Next base: position 62,379 of record NZ_BAJU01000007.1, on the reverse strand, counting down.
AAGAGCCTTAAATTCCCGCCTGTGCGCCCCGTTCCCACAGCCATTCTGGTGGGTTCTGGTTCGGTCTGTGCGGATGCGGCCGCTGGGGCTGCATCATCCACCGGCTCTTCCGCTGCCTGCGCCACCTGTATTGGGGTATCCGGTGTTGTCTGCGCCGTTGCCCCCAGCCGTTTAGCCCAGATTGCCCGGACATCGGCCGGACTTTCCGTCAGCCCGTCCATCTTTGTTTTACGTGAAACAGGATGCCAGTCCTGCCCATAGCTTGTCGAAGATGCTGGGGCCGTATCCGCACTATCATCCCCAATGGCATCAGCCACCTGCACGGGCTGCATGCTCCCCTGCTGCCTGTTTGACCACGCAGCACGCACGGCACTGATGCCACCTTGCTGGCGGGCATACCCCCCCGCCGTTGCACTTTGTGTAAAGGTGTCATGGCTTGCGACCTGCATATCGGCCTGCGAGCGGTTGAGGGGTGAAATACCTACGATCCGCCGCCCGATGGAGGCCACATAGTTCCGCGTCTCCTTCGGCAGGGTGCGGTTGCGGGTGATAAAATCCTCCAGACGCCCGGGCCCTGCATTATATGCCGCCAGAAAACCCGGAGAGCCATAAACATCGTACAACTGCCGCAAATATGCCGTGCCCGCCATAATGTTATCGTGCGGTTCGTAGGCATCTCCGCCCAGATTATAGGCGGCGCGCATCTCGTCATACGTAGGGGGCATAAGCTGCATCAGCCCCATGGCACCGGGGCCGGAAGTAACCAGTTGACCATCATGGAACAACTTGCCACCCGATTCCTGCTGGATAACCGCACGCACCCACGCCTCTGGCACATCAAAGCGCTTGGAGGCCTCGCTGATGTACGGCCCCCACGGGTCATCCGCCGGACCCGGTGGGGCGTAATAGGAACGGGCATGGGCGCGGGTAAAATTCGGCTTCCTGCGCAATGGGAACATCCGTATCGCTCCCACCGGGCTGGCTGGCACAGGCGGCAAGCAAAGCCAGCAGCCCAAGAGCCGCAGCCCCCTTTATGGCACGCACGGGTTTGCGGGACCGACTGAGGGCACAGCAGTCTTGCATCTGAGGGAGCGCCTGTGTGCCTGTCATGCTGTCCAATCCATCCTTGCCGTAGCACAGGAAATCCGGCCTGATTCACGCCCGGTCCCACATGATCCAGCCAGAAAATACGGCCCTGTATTTATACAGACCCCACTCCACATGCAACAAAACGCTTGTACGGCTCCACACCGCACCTCATCCAAACCGTCTTTGATTTGTGCAGACACAAAAACCATTTGACCCGGAGCCGTAGGGGTAGATGCCTCTACCGCCCAATATGGCTAATTTTATGGCAAACCGAGCAACCCGCCACACACCTGTATGCGCCGCCTGAACTGCGGCACGACTACAGCAGTTTTTACAAAAAGCGGATCAGTTTGAGCAAAAACCATGTACCCATCATGATAAGGAAGCACAGCCCACCGGCATCAACCGTACCCCATGTTCCATTGGTCAGGAACATGCCGCCGGTATTCATACCAAAAAAACCCGTCACCAGCGTTGCGGGCAGCATAAGAATGGTACCAACCGTCAAAATATACAGACGCCGGTTGGTCTCTTCCGCCTGATTGGACGTCAGCTCGTCCTGCAAGGAGCGGGCACGGTCCTGTAGGGCCAGAAGGTCATCGAGTGCCGCATGTACCTGCCGGTGCGAGCGGTCCTTCAGGTCATCTTCGGCCCATTCGGGCAGCTCGAGTTCTTCATCGCGGAAAATACGATCCACCGGGGCCAGAACACGTCGCAACTCCGTGGAGCGGCGGCGCACCATACCCAGCAGACCACTCATACGGCCCAGATCCGTATCCCGGTCGAGCATAAGCAGCACATCCTCCGCCCGGTCAAGCTGGTCATCCAGCCGGGCAAAGTCACGCCGCAGTGTATCAGCAAATTCCAGAAGGGCGCGGTCCACCACTCTGGCAGGGGAGCGGGGAACCAGCCCCCGCTTGAGCTCGTGAAAGACCACGCCAAGAGCGGGTATAGGGTGGCGGCGGGTTGTCAGCAGCAGGTCAGGCTCAAGGGCAAACCGCCATGTGCTGACATTACGGTCATCATCAGTCGACGTATCATCAAACGCGGGGAGTGCGCCAAAAACAATATCCCCCTCGTTTTCCAGACGTGTGCTGCGCTCAAGGTTGGTGAGCACCTGCCGCACTTCCTCTGGCAGGGAGGGAATGGTTTCAATCTGATGGCGGGACATGGTGTGGACGATATCAAAATGGAACCACGCCCATCCCCCACCTTCGGCAAACTCGGGGGGAAAATTGCCTGTGGTCAGGCGATGGACCACCACATCGCGCTCCAGCTCCTGCGGTTCCTGCCCGGGACGGCAGTAAATGGCCCATACCAGACCATCACGCAGGAGGGTCCCCCCTTCAGAGAGCAGGTCCGCCAGTGGAGATAAGGTGGTTCCAGCCAATTCCGCTCTCCCTGTTCTGCTCAGCTCTTATGGTTTTTTTTTCCAATGCGCCGCAGCGCGGCTTATCTTGCAGCGACAATCTCGCCCAAAAATGTTTCACCACGCACAAGCCACACAAAAAGGGGAGCGGTCAACCACCCCTCCCCTTTCTTTCCCATTATTTAAAGGGAACGTATTGTTGGCCTGCGTGGCGTGGCGGCCCGCTCCTGCCGGGGCCGTGCCGCCGTACTGCTCCGGTTGGCAGCCTTAAGCACAGGCGCTGCCGTCAGCTCAGCTTCAAGCTGGGCAATACGTTTGCGCACGCTCTCCTTCAAAGCAGGGGAGGTGTGAGACTTCATGGCAGCCAGCGTTTCCTTCAGGTCACGCAACTGCTTCTGTTTTTCCGGCAGGGAACGCCGGATTGGCTGGTTATCAGACATCTGGCCGCGATAAGCGCGCATGAACAGATCCTCCATCAAATCAAGACCATGCGGCTGGGGCTGCGGCATGGTTTATGTCTTCAAAATTTAATACCTGACTCTGTGTGCGCCTGCCGCTTTGCTATGCGGTACAGGCCCGGCCAGAGCCGTGACGACTGGACGAATTGAGCAGACAGTTTTTACGAATTGCGAAGAACACTGTCGCGCAAAACATCCAGCAACGCCTGACACTGCTCTTGTGTTCCAACCGTAATGCGCAACCACGCCATTGTGCGTTCGCCTTTAAGGTGGCGGACCAGAATGGCCCGGGACCTTAGCTGCGCGGCCAGTTCTCCTGCATCACGGTCAGGGTGACGAGTGTAAACAAAGTTTGCCGTAGACGGCAAGACTTCAAAACCAAGAGCCTCCAGCCCCTCACTCAACAGGCTGCGGTTGTCGACCACCTGCTGCACGCCTTGGGCAAACCACGCCTCATCCTCCACCGAAGCCAGCGCCCCGACCTGCGCCAGACGGTCCAGAGGATAGGAATTGAAGCTGTCCTTGACCCGCACAAGGGCTTCGATCAGATCCGGCTGACCAAAGGCAAAGCCCACCCGTGCGCCAGCCAGTGCGCGGGATTTGGAAAAAGTCTGCACAACCAGCAGGTTAGGGTATTCGCGGACCAATTCCACAGCGCTCTGGGCGCCAAAATCCACATAGGCCTCATCCACCAGCACCACGCGCTCAGGGTGCATCTCCAGCAGCCTGCGAATGGCGTCCAGCCCCAGAGCTATGCCGGTGGGCGCATTGGGGTTTGCAATGACCACGCCACTGCACGGGCCTGCGTAGTCCTCCACCACAATGCGCATGTCAGCACTCAGCGGCACCATGCGGTAAGGTAGTTTGTACAGGCCACAATACACCTTGTAAAAACTGTAACTCACATCGGGGAAGAGCAGCGGCTCCCCGTGGGCGAACAGAGCCTGAAACGCGTGGGCGAGCACTTCGTCCGAGCCATTGCCAACAAACACATGCTCCGCACCAAGGCCAACACGCTTGCCCAGTGCCGTGCGCAATGCCAGTGCCTCGGGGTCCGGGTACAGGCGCAGACTGTCATCTGTGGCAGCTTTTATGGCCTCCAGCGCTTTGGGGGACGGGCCATAGGGCAGTTCATTGGTGTTCAGCTTGATCAGATTGGCAATCTTGGGCTGCTCCCCCGGCACATAAGGCGTAAGGGTGTGGACAAGAGGGCTCCAGAAGCGGCTCATGCTGATCATTCCATAGACAAAAAGTTAAACGGCCTGCGCTGGCAGGCCGTTGCTCAAAAAAGGCTTCGCTCACAACGGGCATGGCACGCTCCTGCGCGCCATGCTCCTGCTCTTACTATCAGGCAGAAACGCCTACCGCTTTTTTCAAATCCTGCAAGAGCGCACCATTCCCCTGCCTCTGGGCCAGATCAAGAGCACTCAGCCCCTCACCATCACGGAGCAGAACATTGGCACCAGCACCAAGGAGCGCACGGGCAACGTCATCACGCCCGAACATGACGGCAAACATAAGCGGTGTACGGCCCACAGCGTTGGTGGCATCCACCTCCGCCCCCGCCTCAAGCAGCATATTTGCCAGAACAACATCGCCTTTAAAGGCGACTCCACTGAGTGCTGTAGAGCCTTTTTCATCCTGCAGATTGGTATCGGCACCGCGGTCAAGCAGCACGCGCACCGCATCCCTGTGCCCGTTATAGGCAGCCAGAATCAGCGGTGTGTAGCCCTTTTCCATCCTCTGGTTGGGGTTCATCCCCGCATCCAGAAAACGGGCAAGAAGGTCCGCATCCCCTTCTCTGGCAGCGTTAATGAACAGAGCTTCCACCTGCTCGCGCGTAAAAGCCTGCCCGCCTGCTCCGGCTGCCGGATTGGCGGGGGCCTGCCCGGACTGTGTCCGTTGAGACTCTTCTGTCATGGCTGACCTCCGGAAAAACGGTTGATGTGGCAAAAAAGCGTAACCCTGCCACACACTCCAAACTGGCCTGATGGCATAAGGCCCGCGGGTGCACATGGCAGAAAAACAACTCTTTTGATATAATGGGTCCAACTGGATAACTCCGCAAGGGTTCCACTGCGGGCAAGCTCGTCTCTTGCCGAAAAACGCGGAACCGTGGAATTGTGCAAAAACTTCTTTTAACGGAGCCTCATACGCAGGCTCCGCCCTTATTATTTGCGGGCTTTGGCACTAAAGCCCAGCTGGAGGACAGGCCCGCTATGCGCGTTTCTTTTTCTACCCCCCTTCGTGCACCAGCCGGCGCACAGGCCGGTAGCGCAAACAACCCAGACACCCTGTGCATCAACACCATCCGCACACTGGTCATGGATGCCGTGCAGAACGCCAACTCCGGGCACCCCGGTGCTGCCATGTCCATGGCACCCATTGCCTACACCTTGTGGCAGAACGCCCTCAGCTACGACCCCACAGCCCCGCTGTGGCCTAACCGTGACCGTTTTGTGCTGTCCATCGGCCACGCCTCCATGCTGCTGTACGCACTGATCCATGTTGCAGGTATCCGGCAGGTTACGGACGGCAAAGTCACGGATGAACCGGCCCTGAGTGTGGAAGACCTCAAACAGTTCCGCCAGTTTGGCTCCAAAACCCCCGGCCACCCCGAATATGGCCACACCACGGGGGTAGAAACCACAACAGGCCCGCTGGGTGCTGGCTGTGGCAACTCTGTAGGCATGGCCATTGCCGAAAAATGGCTGGCCGCCCGCTACAACAAGCCCGGATTCACCCTGTTTGACCACCATGTGTACACGCTGTGTGGTGATGGGGACATGATGGAAGGGGTCTCCAGCGAGGCCGCATCCCTTGCCGCGCACCTTGAACTGGGCAACCTGACCTGGATTTACGATTCCAACCGCATTTCCATTGAAGGCTCGACCGAAGTCGCTTTTACCGAAAATGTGGCCGAACGCTTTGCGGCCTACGGCTGGCAGGTGCTCGAACTCAAGGACGCAAACGACACCACTACCTTTATGGACCTGCTGGCCAACGCCAAAGCGGAAACGCGTAAGCCGACCCTGATTATCGCACACTCGGTTATCGCATGGGGTGCGCCGCACAAGGCTGGCAAGGCCTCCGCCCACGGTGAACCGCTGGGTGCTGAAGAAGTGCGTGAGACCAAAAAATTCCTCAACTGGCCAGAAGACAGCAATTTTGCCGTGCCAGATGCCGTTCTGCCCCACATGCGCGCAGGACTTGGTGCGCGTGGCGCTGCGGCCCGCACCGCATGGGAAGCGCTGTTTGCCAGCTACCGCACGGCCCACCCGCATGAAGCGGGCGAATTGGACGCTATTTTCAGCGGCTCCCTGCCCGAAGGCTGGGACGCGGACATCCCGCTCTACCCTACCGATGCCAAAGGCACAGCCTCACGCGCAAGCTCTGGCGAGGTACTGAACGCGGTTGCTGGCCGCCTGCCATGGCTGCTGGGTGGCTCGGCCGATCTGGCCCCTTCCACCAAAACCCTGCTCAAGGGGGAAGAGAGTTTTCAGCCCGCCCAGTGGGGTGGCAGCTATGCCGGGCGCAACTTCCATTTTGGTGTTCGCGAACACGCCATGGGCGCTATAGTCAACGGCATGGCGCTGTATGGGCTGCGCCCGTACGGTGCAGGGTTCCTGATCTTCTCGGACTACATGAAGGCGCTATCCGCCTGTCCGCCCTGATGGGACTGCCGGTAACCTATATTTTCACCCACGATTCCATTGGCGTGGGGGAAGATGGCCCGACCCACCAGCCCATTGAACAGCTTGTGCAACTGCGCGCCACCCCCGGTCTGGTCACCCTGCGCCCTGCGGATGCCAACGAAGTAGCCGAAGCATGGCGCTACCTTGTTGCCAACCGTTCCGGCCCGGCCGCACTGGCGCTGAGCCGCCAGAACCTGCCCACGCTGGACCGCACGCGCTATGCACCCGCCTCCGGGCTGGCCAAGGGCGCGTATGTGCTGGCCAGCAGCGAACAGACCCCCAAGGTCATCCTGATCGCAACGGGGAGCGAGCTCTCCCTTGCTGTGGAAGCTTACGAAACCCTGAGTGCTCAGGGCGTGCCCGCCCGCGTAGTATCCATGCCAAGCTGGGAACTGTTTGAAGCACAGCCACAATCTTACCGCGAAAGCGTCCTACCCTCCATTGTAACGGGGCGCGTGGTAGTAGAAGCGGGCTCCCCCATTGGATGGGACCGTTACGCTGGCCCTACGGGCGCGATTATCGCCATGGGCGGGTTTGGTGCATCTGGCCCGGCGGGTCAGTTGCTCAAGCACTTTGGCTTTACGGTGGACGCCGTTCTCAACGCCGCCCGCAAACAGTTGGCTGAACCAGACAGCCCAATCTGGCGTAACGGTTACAGGATGAAGCCCGGCATGCTCCTTGGCAGAGAAGCCGGGCAGGATAAGGATATGCACGTATGACCGCCTCAGTGCCCACAGGCAGCAACCCATTACAGGCCCTGGCCACGGTTCATCAGTCCCCATGGCTGGACTTTATCCGCCGCGCATTTGTGGAGGACGGGTCACTGGCCCAACTGGTGAACAGTGGGGACATACGTGGCGTAACCTCCAACCCCGCCATTTTTGAAAAAGCCATGGGCGAAGGCACGGAATATGACCCGCAGATGCGCGATATTCTGGCGCATGAAACTCTCTCCCCCGGCGCCTTGTACGAGCGGCTGGCTGTTACCGACATTCAGGCCGCAGCCCGCGTTCTGGCCCCGGTTTATGAGCAGACCAAAGGACGGGACGGATTTGTCAGCCTTGAGGTCTCGCCCTACCTTGCACGGGACGAGGCAGGAACAGCGCATGAGGCCGCACGGCTGTGGGCAGATGTAAACGCCCCCAACCTGATGATAAAAATACCCGCCACACCGCAGAGCATTCCGGCTATCCGCCAGACAATTGCTGCGGGTATTAACGTCAACGTCACACTTATTTTCTCGCTCGCCGCCTACCGCGATGTGGTGGAAGCCTGGCTGAGCGGGCTGGAAGACCTCAAGGCCCGTGGGGGTGACCTGTCCCGCGTGGCGTCTGTTGCCTCGTTCTTTGTCAGCCGTATTGATGGCAAGATTGATGCCGCCATAGACCGCCGCATCAACGCCGGGGACAAGGACGCCCAGAGCCTGCGGGACCTGCGCGGCAAAGTCGCCATTGCCAATGCAAAAATGGCCTACGCTACTGGCAGGACATCATGCAGACCCCGCGCTGGAAAGCGCTGGAAGATGCCGGAGCACAGACCCAGCGCCTGCTGTGGGCCTCCACCGGCACCAAGGACAAAACCTACAGCGACGTCTTGTATGTAGACACGCTGATTGGCCCGCAGACCGTCAACACCCTGCCGCCCGCCACCATGGATGCCTTCCGTGACCACGGCACGGTCAGCGAGACCCTGACAAAAGGCGTAGCCGAAGCCCGCGCGGTCATGGAGAGTGCCGAACGCCTTGGGCTGGACCTGAACACCGTCACCACAACCTTGCTCAACAATGGCGTAAGCGCCTTTGAAGATGCCTTTGATGCGCTCCTGGGCTCGGTTGCTGCCAAGCAGATTGCTCTTATGGGCACCAAGCTGACCACCCTTAAAACCAGCCTGCCCTCCGACCTGCAATCCGCACTGGATGCCGGGCTGGAAGACTGGCGCAAGGCTGGCACCATCCGCCGCCTGTGGCGCAAAGACGCCGCAGTATGGACCAGCCAGTCAGAAGCAGACTGGGTCAACTGGCTGGATGTGGTGGACGAACGGCTGACCCATGTGGAAGAGCTAGAGGCTTTTCAGGCCGAAGTCCGCGCACGCGGTTTTCAGCAGGTGCTGCTCATGGGCATGGGCGGCTCCAGCATGGGGCCGGAAGTGCTGGCCATGACCTTTGGCAAGCACGAAGGGTTTGGCCACCTGTATGTGCTCGACAGCACGGACCCGCAGCAGGTTGCCGCCTTTGAACGCAAGATAGACCCCGCGCATACGCTGTTCATCGTTGCCTCCAAGTCCGGCACAACGCTTGAACCCAACATTATGCTGGCCTACTTCCACGATCTGGCCAAGCGCGCACTCAAGGACAAAGCAGGCGCGCATTTTGTGGCCATTACCGACCCCGGCTCCAAGCTGGAGGCTCTGGCCAAAGAAGAAGGGTTCTGGAAAATTTTTGCAGGCGACCCCAAAATTGGTGGCCGCTATTCCATTCTCTCCAACTTCGGGCTTGTACCTGCCGCAGCCGCTGGTGTGCCTGTACGCCTGTTTTTGGAAGATGCCCTACGTGGTGTCCGCCTGTGTGATGCCAGCGTGCCGCCAGCACTGAACCCCGGCGTACAGCTTGGCGCCCTTATGGGAGTTGCTGCTACACAACTGGGCCGCGACAAGCTCAGCATTATCGCCACACCGCAGATTGCGGATTTTGGCGCATGGCTGGAGCAGCTGGTGGCAGAATCCACCGGCAAGCACGGCAAGGGCATTATCCCCATTGATAACGAAACACTGGGCGGCCCCCACCGCTACGGCCACGACCGGCTGTTCGTTTACCTCCGCCTGAGCACCGAGCACCGCCATGAGCAGGATGAGGCCATTGCCACCCTGATTGCGGCAGGCCAGCCGGTTGTGACCATCAACCTGCACAGCAAACGCCAGATTGCGCAGGAGTTTTTCCGCTGGGAGGTCGCCACTGCTGTTGCGGGGGCTTTTTTGGGCATAGACCCGTTTGACCAGCCCGATGTGGAATCCACCAAGGTGGAAACCCGCAAGCTGACGGAAGCCTACGAAAAAACAGGCGCCCTGCCCACGCAGACCCCGTTTGCGGAATTTGGCCCCCTTGCCTTCTTTACCGACCCTGACAATGCTGCTGCGGTAAAGGCCGAAAGCGCGTCAGCCATCCTCAAAGCCCACTTTGACCGTGTCCAGCCCGGTGACTACGTGGCCCTGCTGGCCTTTATCGAGCGCAACCGCGAGACGGCGGAATGGCTCCAGCACACCCGCCTGCATGTGCGCAATGCCAAAACCATTGCCACCTCCACAGGTTTTGGGCCGCGCTTCCTCCACTCCACAGGTCAGGCCTACAAAGGAGGCCCCAACACCGGCGTGTTCCTCCAGATTACGGCGGACAATGCGCGGGACCTGCCCGTACCCGGCACCAGCTACACCTTTGGCGTGGTCGAGAGCGCACAGGCACGTGGTGATTTTGACGTGCTGAGCGAGCGCAAACGCCGTGCCCTGCGCGTGCATATCCGCGGCGATCTCAAGCAGGGACTTGCAGCACTTGCAGCCGCCCTGCATGACGCCGTGTAATCAGAGACTGAAGGCAAGAGAAACATCATGCAGATTGGCATTGTTGGGCTGGGCAGGATGGGGGGCAACATTGCCGTCCGCCTGACACGATTTGGGCACGACGTTGTTGTTTACGACAATGACAGCGCGGCGGTCGCAAAAACGGTAGAACGGGCAGAAACCGGGCACGCATCGGGGGCGAACAGTCTGGCCGATGTAGTAGCGCAGCTCCATGGCCCAAAAAAATCGTGTGGTCTATGCTACCCGCGGGTGAGATTACGGAGCAGACCGTCATGTCGCTCGCCGGGCTCATGGGGCGTGGGGATATTGTGATCGATGGTGGCAATACCTACTACAAGGACGACATCCGCCGCGCCGGAGTGCTGGCCGAAAAGGGGATTGATTACCTCGACATCGGCACATCAGGCGGGGTGTGGGGGCTAGAGCGCGGCTACTGCATGATGTACGGCGGCGCAAAAGAGGCTGCCGATCATATTGACCCCATTCTGGCAGCCCTTGCTCCGGGCATGGGGGATATTCCCCGCACACCCGGACGCGACCGGGACGGGCTGGACCCCCGTGCCGAGCAGGGTTACCTGTATTGCGGCCCTGCCGGGTCGGGCCATTTTGTCAAAATGGTGCATAACGGCATTGAATACGGCATGATGCAGGCGTTTGCCGAAGGGTTTGACGTGATGTACCGCAAGGACTCACCCCTGCTGGCGGAAGAGGAACGCTTCTCCCTCAACATGGCAGACATTGCCGAAGTCTGGCGGCGGGGGAGCGTGGTCTCCTCCTGGCTGCTGGACCTGACCGCACAGGCTCTGGCCAAAAATGGCGAATTGGCCAGCTTTAGCGGGGAAGTCAGTGATTCGGGCGAGGGACGCTGGACCATTGAGGCCGCCATTGAGGAGGCCGTGCCTGTGCCGGTCATGACAGCCGCACTGTTCACGCGCTTTCGCTCACGCAGCGACAATACCTTTGCCGAAAAAGTGCTCTCCGCCATGCGCTTTGGCTTTGGTGGCCACGTGGAAAACAAGGGCTGACACAAGCCGCATAGCCCTGCCAGCACACTGGCAGGGCCACACCGGGAGCACGCAATGGCAGGTTTAGGGCAGAACAGGCATGGTCCCGAACGCGCCCCAGCCCGCCACATTCGCCTTGTTGTGTCCGACATGGATGGCACGCTGCTCACCCCGGATAAGCAGGTCACAGACCAGAGCCTGTCCGCCATCCGTGCGCTGGAGCGGGCAGGAGTTCCACTCTGCCTTGTCAGCAGCCGCCCAGCTGGCGGCATGGAAATGTATTTTGACCAACTGGGGATCCGCACCCCTTATGGCGCTCTCAACGGGGGAACGCTCTTTAACCCCGACAGAAGCATACGCTCTAGCCTGTCTCTGGACCCGCAAACGGTGCTAGAAGCGCTGAACATGCTGGAACGCCAGAATGTGGATGCATGGTTGTTCCGTGGCCATGACTGGCTTGTACGCAACGCGCAGGACCCTCTAGTGCTGGCAGAAAGCCGAACCGTACAAACCATACCCACGCAGGTCGCTGACCTAAGCACATGCGTGCAAAACATTGGCAAGGTTGCGGGCTCAACCGCTAACCACGCCGCATTGCAGGCACAGGAAGCAGACATTGCCCGCAAACTGGCCGGGCGGGCCTGTGTGGCGCTGTCCAGCAAATGGTTTTTGGATATTACACCCCTGCACGCCAACAAGGGGCATGCGGTGCGCCAACTGGCAGACTACTACAACATAAGCGTGGATGAAGTAGCCTGCATTGGGGATATGAACAACGATATTCCCATGCTGTCCATTGCCGGGCTGTCTATTGCCATGGGGCAGGCCACCCCCGATGTGCAGGCCTGCGCGCATTTTGTAACCAGCGCCAATACGCAGGAGGGATGGGCCCGCGCCATAACGGACGTTGTGCTACCACGCACCACTCCGGCGGGTAACATGCCACACCCCAGCCCAGCCACACCCGGCGCGCCCTGCCCCCAATGACCACAAAGGAGCCAAACATGCCCGGACAGACAACCGCCACCGGCACCATGCGCGTTTTTCCCACGCGGGAGGCGCTGATCACAGGGCTGGCGGACTGGATGCTTGCCCGCAGCCTTGCCAAAGCCCCCCACACACCATTCCGGCTAGCACTCAGCGGTGGCTCCACCCCCCAGCACCTGTATGCCCTTATGGCCAGCGCACCTTATGTGGAGCGTTTTCCGTGGCATAATATGCAGTTCTTTATTGGGGATGACAGGTTTGTGCCGCACGATCACGCGGACAGTAATTTTGGCATGATGCAGCGCCTGCTGTTTTCCAAAGCGCCCATTCCGGCTTCCAACATTTTTCCCATGCCTGACCATGGCACGGCAGAAGATGCTGCCAGAACATACGAACACACGCTCAAAACCCTTTATGGCGCACCAGAGTTTGTGCCCGAGAGGCCTTTTTTTGATGTTCAGCTCCTCGGCATTGGCACCGATGGGCATACCGCATCGCTCTTTCCCGGCCAGCCGGTGCTGCACAACCATACGGCATGGGTTGCCCCCTGCGTGCCCCCTGCCGCACCCCATACCCGCCTGACGCTTACCTACCCTGCTATCCACGCCAGCCAGCATGTTGTTTTTCTGGTGGAAGGTGCCGCCAAACGGGATATTCTCGCCCGTATTCGCGCGCAGGACCCGAACTGCCCCGCCAGTGCCATTACCGCGCAGGGCGATCTGACATGGTTTACAGACCAGGCCGCCGCGCCATTGGTGCAACAAGAACAAGGATAAACAGACGAATGACCGCCACACAGCCCGACCCCGCAGCCGCATTTAAGCAGCAATCCGCCATTCAGGCTGCGTCCTTGGTGCAGACCGGCATGGCCGTGGGCCTTGGCACCGGCTCCACCGCCAAATTTGTCGTGGCTGAACTGGGCCGCCGCATCCGCGAGGAAGGGCTGCGCATTACGGCCATTCCCACCTCCATCGTAACCGAAAAACAGGCGCGCGAGGAGGGTATCCCCCTCACCACCTTCGGCCAGCAGCCCGAGTTGGATATTGCCATTGATGGCGCGGATGAAATTGAACCCACAACCCTTAACCTGATCAAAGGGCTTGGTGGCGCCCTGCTATGGGAAAAAATTGTGGCAGCAGCAGCAGCTCAGTTTGTTGTGGTAGCAGATGCCAGCAAATACGTGGACCATCTGGGCCTGCGTTGCCCACTGCCTGTGGAGGTCATTCCCTTTGGTTGGGAAAACGCCGCGCGCAAGCTGGGCCATTTAGGCGCACAGGTTACACCGCGGCGCATACGCGATGGGTCTTTTTTCCTCACGGATGAAAAAAACCTTATTCTGGACTGCGTTTTCCCGGCCATTATGGAGCCGGAAAAACTCAGCGCTGACCTGCACGCCATTGTTGGCGTGGTGGAGCATGGCCTGTTCCTGCACATGGCAACCCAGACCATTACAGCAGGGCCGGAGGGCATTCGTGTGCTCACACCCCAAGGAGGGCGGGCATGCCCCTGAACAGCTCCTCTTTTCCACCCGACCATGCGCTCCCCGCCCAGCCTGCCGCACACGGCATTACCCGGCAGCTTGTAGTGGTTATGGGGGTCTGCGGCAGTGGCAAAACAACCATTGCCGAGGGTCTGCACAACGAACTGGGCTGGCCATGGCTGGATGCGGACACACTGCATGAGCCAGCCAGCATTGCCAAAATGCGCGATGGCATTCCCCTGACCGATGCAGACCGCAGCGCGTGGCTGGAGCGCTGCCACGCGTGGCTTCGCGGCTGCGCTGAACGGAACACGGGAGGCATTCTGGCCTGTTCAGCCCTCAAACACGCCTACCGCAACCGGCTACGGGCGCAGGGACTGGCTGTGCAGTTCGTGTATTTACATGCGGATGAAAACATCCTGCATACGCGGGTAGAGGCGCGCACGGGGCATTTCATGCCCTCCTCCCAGCTCCCCAATCAGCTGGAAACACTTGAACCCCCGCACCCGGACGAGGCTGCATGGTCCCTTTCAACCCTGCACCAGCCAGCGGAAACCATTGCCCAGATCATGGGGCTGCTCAAAGCCAAAAAAAGCTGAAAGACTGGCAGATATGGGTCATAATTACGCCAAACCCCTTACCACCGGGCAAAAAATGGAGCGCCTGCTCGGGCGCATTCCTCCATCATGGCATGTGACTGTCGAGCGGCAGGCTGGGGAGGCACTCTGGCGTGCCCTGACCCACGCCCCCGGCCAGAGCGGTGCATGGAGTGACCCGCACCCCGACCCGGCCGATGCGCTGGAAGATAGCTGGCGGCGTAACCGCACGGTTACGGTCTGAACTTAACATTCCGCCCGCGTGGTGGGTTACGGCGCGCGCCTGCCCGTGCTCGGCCTGTTATAGGGCTGTCCGGTCAACGGGTTCATGCGCACCTTGCGCGCCGGGCGGGGTGTCTGGTCAGGCACGACATACGCATCCATCCCCTCCGCCCTGCGTGCCTGCGCAAAACGCTTGGCGTGTGAGAGCTGTGCTGCGTAATACAACACCCTGCTCCCCACCATCACACTATGTTTTCGCATATCCCCTCCTGTGCTTGAGCGCAGGGCCTGTGCACTCCGTGTTGCCAATCCGCCTTGCAAGCACTCTGTCCATATTTTAATATATATAAAATTAGGATGACCGCATGACCCTCCCTCACCCCCGACGTTCTGGCCTGCAGCACCTTGTGGCGGGTGTGACCGCTGGTCTTCTACTATGCGCTGCGCCGCTGCATGCGCAGGCACGCCTTGTAACGGATATGAGCGGCGCAACTGTCGAGATCAAGGATGATGCGCCCCCCATTGCGGACCTGTGGTATGCGCATAACGAAATCAGCGTGATGCTGGGTGCCGCCCCACGCATACGGGTTACGGCAGAAAATGCGGCAGATAACCCATGGCTTTTTAAAATTGCACCGGTTCTGTACATGGCGCATATGGCGTCAAGCCTGATACGGTCAGTGCGGAATACCTGCTGGCCAACAAAATTGGGCTTGTGTTTGTGCCGACCGCCGCCAAAGCGCAGGAACTGCGACGCGCCGGTGTAACCGCCCTTGCAGCCGAATACATGACCATGCCGGACATGCTGGCATCGCTGGACATGAGTGCGGAGGCCATTGGCACGCTGGAGGCGCACAATACCGCCAAACGCTACCATCAGGAAATGGAGCGGGTGCTGGAACTGCTCAAATTCCGCACCGCACAGCTCCACGAAACGGAGCGCCCGCGTGTGCTCCATATCGCGCGCTTCTCCCCCCTGCAGGTCGATGGCGAAAAAACCCTGATTGATGCATGGATTCAGGCTGCGGGGGGCACCAATGCCGCCAGAGTTACCGGCAACCACAGACCCGTTAGCTTTGAGCAGATTGCAGTCTGGAACCCCGATGTGGTGATTGTGGACTCCTCCGCCGGAGAACTCCCCGCCACCTCCCCCCTGCGGACACTCAGCGCCTTCAAACAGCAAAAGTGGTGGATCAACCCCAAGGGCGTTTTTGCATGGGACCGCTATGGCTGCGAGGAGCTGCTGCAAGTCCAGTGGGCTGCCAAAATGCTCCACCCCACGCTGTTCGCTGATCTGGATATACGGACAGCCATGCGCAATTTTTACAATATCTTCTTCCATTACCACCTGAGCGAGGATGACATCTCGCGCATTCTGGCAGCAAAACCACCGGCACCCTGACCTCTGGCAAGGCACGCCCTCTCCATAAACAGTATGACATTCATACAACATGTTGGACGGCCTGCCCCCTTGCTGATATGCCATAAAGCATGACAGCGCTGCTGGAACACCTGCGTACCCATAAGACACCGGCCCGGTGGCTTGCGGCCCTGAGGGCACTGGTACGTACGGATTCCCTGTGGTTGATTGTACTGGCAGCCGTAACCGGCATACTGGCCGGGCTGGCAGTCAGCCTGATTACCTTTACCACCCTGCTGGCCCACAACCTGCTGGCCCCCGGTTACAAACGCCTGTCCGGGCTGGAGCACGTAGCGCCATGGCGCGCTTTGCTGGTGCCCGCCATGGGTGGGCTGCTGCTGGGTCTGTGGCACTTTTATTTGCAACGCCACAACCGCCACCGCCCTGTTGACCCGATTGAGGCCAATGCCCTGCATGGCGGGCGCATGTCCCTACGCGACAGCCTGATTGTCACGGGGCAGACCATTCTTTCCAACGGATGTGGCATTTCTCTTGGGCTGGAGGCCGGGTTCAGCCAGATTGGTGCGGCATTTGGCTCGCGTATTGGCCGCAACCTGCGCATGCACCGGGCCGATGTGCGCCTGCTGGTCGGCTGTGGCGCCGCAGGGGCTATTGGCGCTGCTTTTGACGCACCGCTGGCCGGAGCATTTTACGCATTTGAACTGATTATTGGCTCCTATGCTTTTCCCCTCCTCGCACCTGTTGCATGCGCATCCCTTTGTGCGCTGGCGGTTGTGCATCTGAGTGGGGAAACCCTGCCCGCCATCGCAGTGCCCCTCCCCCAAAGCGTGCCGGTGCTGGCTTACCCCTTGCTGGCGGTGCTGGGGGGGCTTTGTGCCCTGATAGGCGTCTCACTCATGAAAAGTGCGGCCTATATGGAGCAGGTTTTTGCCACCTGCATAAAACCCGTGTGGCTGCGCCCAATGGTTGGCGGCCTGCTGGTGGGCGGGCTTGCCATTATCTCCCCCACCGTTTTGTCCTCGGGTCATATTGCCATGCGCGAAGGACTGGTTAGCCCCCCACTGCTAGGTGCTGCTCTGGGACTGCTGGTGCTCAAGGCGGCGGCCTCTACCTTGTCCATTGGTTCGGGGTTCAGGGGGGGGCTGTTCTTTGCGTCTCTTTATCTGGGCGTGCTGGGCGGTGCGGCCTTTGCCAGCCTGGTTGCCCCTATTATGGACCTGCCTCTGGGCCTTTGCACGGTAGCGGGCATGTGCGCACTGGCCACTGCCATTATTGGCGGCCCCCTAACCATGATCCTGCTGACACTGGAGACAACGCACAGCGCCAACCTGACCGCAGCCGTCGCCCTGACAGCCCTTGTGGCCTCCTTTACGGTCAAACGTATTTTTGGCTACTCCTTTGCCACATGGCGCTTCCACCTTCGGGGGGAAAACATTCGCTCAGGCGTGGATGTAGGCTGGATGCGTACCTTGACCGTAGGCCGCATGATGCGCACGGAACTGGACATCCTGCCCGCAGACACAACCGTTGCCTCTGCCCGTACAACCTTTGCCGGACGCATGCCCCGCTACATTGTGCTGCACGATAACCAGAACCATTATGCCGGTCTACTGGAAAGCAACCTGATCCAGTCCATTACCATTGCCCCCGACCAGCCCCTGTCCGCTCTGGTGGACACAAACATGGAGGTGCTGGCCGCTGATTTTTCCATAGGGCATGCGGTGGCCGCCTTTGAACGCACAGCCCGGCCCGCCCTTGCCGTAACCGACAGGAACAACCACGTATTGGGCATTCTGAGCGAGCGCTACGTGCTACGCCGCTACGCAGAAGAGCTTGAACGCACCCGCCGTGAACTGGCCGGGGAGAAGCACGGCCGGTAACACCTTAGCGCGCTCGCTCCTTCCGCCTTGTAGCACGGACGTGATCGCCCGCCCTCTTTTACCCCTTTGCCACACACGCCATAATCAGAGCCTGTGTTCTCCATCCCAAATACGGCGGTGTCCCATGACTGCTGCACCTGTTGTTCCCTCTTCCATGCAAGCCGTATGTTTTACCGAACCTGGCGGCCCGGACGTGCTGCATCTGGAATCCCTCCAGGTTCCCCAACCCGGTCGGGGGGAGGTGCTGGTACGGGTTATGGCTGCAGGCGTTAACCGCCCCGACCTTATGCAGCGCAAGGGGCTTTACCCCCCTCCACCGGGCGCATGCCCCCGGCTGGGTCTGGAAGTGGCGGGGGAGGTCGTAGCCTGTGGTCTGCCACAGGAGGGTACGCCCATGCCCCAACCGGGTACGCGCGTATGTGCGCTGACCAATGGAGGGGGCTATGCGGAGTATTGCCTTGTCCCTGCCGGTCAGTGCCTGCCATGGCCCAAGGGCTTTACTGCCGAGCAGGCCGCCGCCCTGCCGGAGACCTATTTTACGGTATGGTCCAACCTGTTCATGCCCACGCCCCCACCTGCGGGCGCGCGGGTGCTGATCCATGGTGGCACCAGCGGTATTGGCACAACAGCCATACAGCTTGTCCAAGCATTTGGCGGGCAAGCCTTTGCCACCGCAGGCACGGCTGAAAAATGTGCATTATGCGAGGAGTTGGGGGCCACAGCCATCAACTACCGCACCGAAGATTTTTTAACCCGTATCCGCGAGCTGACACACGACAAGGGTGTCAATATCATTCTGGACATGATCGGGGGGGCATACTTCAACCGTAACCTCAAATCCCTTACCCTTGATGGCAAGCTGATCATTATTGCCCTGCAAGGCGGGGCCAAGGCGGAACAGGCCGATCTGGCCCGGATCATGACCCGCCGCCTGACCGTAACCGGCAGCAGCCTACGTCCAAGGGATAGCGCCAACAAAGCCCGCATCGCACACGAACTGCATGAACGTGTGTGGCCCCTGCTGGATACGGGGCGCATCCGCCCCCTTATCCACGCGACTTTCCCTCTGGCCCAAGCAGCACAGGCCCATACCACGCTGGAAGATGGCAACCACATTGGCAAAATTGTCTTAACCGTCTCCCCCGCCTAAAAGACTATGGAACACTGGCAGGGGTCGCCCTGCTCTTCGTCTTTTCAGAATATCGGGGCTTCATGGATACGTCTCTCTCCTCCAGCATCGCAGAACGGCTGCACGCCGTCCGGACCAGCATGCAGGCCGCCGCACTGGCCGCCGGGCGTGACCCGGCCAGCGTGTCCTTGGTTGCGGTCTCCAAATTCCATCCGCTCCAGAGCGTGCAGGAGGCCCTTGCCGCCAACCAGTGTGTGTTTGGTGAAAACAGGGTGCAGGAGGCCGCCGCCAAATTCCCGCCCCTGCGCGCCACCCACCCAGCCCTGCGCCTGCACCTGATTGGTGGGCTACAAACCAACAAGGCGCGCGAAGCCGTACGCATTGCCGACATGATTGAAAGCCTTGACCGCCCCGCTCTGGTGGACGCCATAGCCCGCGCGGCAGATGCGGAAGGCCGCCTGCCCGACCTGCTGGTGGAGGTCAACACCGGGGACGAACCCCAGAAATTTGGCGTACCCAAAGAACAGGCTGATGCCTTTATCCGCCTTTGCCAGCAGCGTTTTGGGGCGTCCCTGCGGGGGCTGATGTGCATCCCCCCTGCGGAGCAGAATCCAGTGCCGCATTTTCAGCTCCTGCGCAGCATGGCGCAGACTCATGGCCTGCCGGTGCTGTCCATGGGTATGTCGGCTGATTTTGAGCAAGCTATTGCGCAGGGTGCGACCCTTGTGCGGGTTGGCAGTGCCATATTTGGCCCCCGCCCGGCACTAGCCTGAATAGCCTATTCTCAATAATGGTAGCCGGTATGCCTTGCCTCTGGCACGCTGTGCACTTTATGCAGGGCATCCTAGACTTTCTTTTTTCTTCTTCTGCCCCTGACCCGGAGCCAGAAATGCCATGACCGACGCCGACAGTACACCGCCCACAGGTTCCGCCCCCACCCTGGGTGAGACGCACCAGACGCCCGTAGCAGCAGAACCACGGCGTATTGCCGAGTTCGACGCCGATCAGCCGCAACACGCTCTGGCCCCCGTAGGCTTTGCTGCGCTCCTGAGCGTGCTCGGCGTTGTGTACGGAGACATTGGCACAAGCCCGCTTTACGCCTTCCGCTCCACGGTGGAGGTTATCTCCGACCACCATTCTGCTGCACCGTGGGAGATCATGGGGGTTGCCAGCCTTATCTTCTGGACCCTGATTCTGATCGTGACCATCAAATATGTGCTGCTCATCATGCGGGCGGACCATAATGGCGAGGGCGGCATTCTGGCCATTATGTCCCTTGCCCAGCGGGTGACCACCAGTGCGCGAACGCGGCTGGTACTTGGTATGGTCGGTATTATAGGGACCTGTCTGTTTTTTGGAGATGGTATTATTACCCCCGCCATCTCCGTGCTCTCGGCTATCGAGGGGGTGGAAGTCAGTATTCCCGCGGCACATGAGGTGGTCATTCCAGTAGCCATACTGGTGATTATCAGCCTGTTTAGCGTGCAGTGGGTGGGTACGGGCCGTGTGGGCACCATATTTGGCCCGATCATGCTGCTCTGGTTTGGCACGCTGGGTGTGCTCGGGGTTATCCAGATCCTGCATCACCCCCATATTCTGCTCGCGCTCTCGCCCACCTATGCGCTGGAGTTTGTGTTTTATCACGGCAAACTCTCTTTTCTTGCACTTGGGGCAGTTGTGCTGTGCGTCACCGGGGCGGAAGCGCTCTATGCCGATATGGGGCATTTTGGCCGGGCCCCCATCCGCTACGCATGGCTGTTTTTTGTGCTGCCCATGCTGGTGCTGAACTACTTTGGGCAGGCGGCACTGGTCATTGCCGACCCCAAGGCGCTGGCCAACCCGTTCTTCCTGCTCTGCCCGCACTGGATGCAGGGGCCTATGGTCATCCTGTCCACGCTGGCCACGGTTATTGCCAGTCAGGCCGGGATTTCCGGCGGGTTCTCCCTATGCCGCCAGCTTATCCAGCTTGGCTACATGCCGCGTCTGCGCATTACCCACACCAATGCGGAGGAAGAAGGGCAGATCTACCTGCCAGACTTCAACCGTTTTCTGGCCGTGGGGGCCGTGCTGCTGGTTGTCGCCTTCCGCAGTTCGGATGCTCTGGCCTCCGCTTACGGTATTGCCGTAACAGGCACATTCATCTGCACCTCCGTGCTAGCCATTGCGGTCTTTCGCAAGCACTTCAACTGGCCCGCATGGAAGGTGGGCGTGGTCTTTGGGGGCTTTTTGCTGCTTGATGGCACGTTCTTTACTGCCAATGCGCTCAAAATCCCCGACGGCGGCTGGGTCCCCGTCATGCTTGGCTGCGTGCTGACCCTGATGATGACAACGTGGAAGAAGGGGCGCGGCCTTATTATTGCCCGCCAGCGGCAGGACAGCCTGCCCATGGGCTCCTTTATCGCCCGCCTGCCCCAGTCGCGCACCATCATCCGCGTACCGGGCATGGCGGTGTTCATGACCAGCACGCCCGACTTTGTACCCCCCTGCCTTTTGCACAACATGCGCCACAACAAGATCCTGCATGACCATGTGCTGTTTGTAACCGTACAGAACCTAGACCAGCCCGAGGCCGAGCGTGGCCACCGCGTAACGGTGGAAGAGCTGGCCCCCGATGTGTACCGCGTTATCCTGCGCTACGGCTTTATGGAAATGCCCAACATCCCCCGCGCGCTGGAAGAGCTCAAGGCCAACGGTGTGGACTTTGATGCCCTTCAGGCCTCGTACTTCACATCGCGCGAGCTGGTCACACGGTCCTCGGTGCCGCGTATGTCGCGGTGGCGTATGTCCATCTTCTTGTTCATGCTGCGGAACTCGACCTCCAGCATGGAATTCTTCCGTATTCCGCCAGACCGCACGGTGGAACTGGGCGTGAAGGTCGCCATCTGAGCGCGTGCAGAACGAACCACTTGCCCTGTATATCCACTGGCCGTTCTGTCTGGCCAAGTGCCCGTACTGCGACTTTAACTCCCATGTGCGGGACACCATTCCACAGGCCCGGTTTGCAAAAGCACTCCGGGCCGAGTTGGCTCATGACGCTGCACGTCTGGGCCGACGCAAGCTGACATCCATCTTTTTTGGCGGCGGCACGCCGTCCCTTATGGCGCCAGAAACCGTGGCCGCCCTGATAGAAGACGCCAGAACCCTGTTTGATGCGGCCCCGGAGCTGGAAATCACACTGGAAGCCAACCCGACCAGTGTGGAGGCCGGGCGCCTGCACCAGTTCCGTCAGGCGGGTGTAAACCGTGTCTCCCTTGGCATTCAGGCGCTGGATGACCGCGCACTGGCTTTTCTGGGTCGCGAGCATTCGGCAGCACAGGCCCGTGCGGCACTGGAGACTGCGCGCGGTCTGTTCCCCCGCCTGACCTTTGACCTGATCTACGCCCGACCAGAACAAAGCCTTGTCGCATGGCGGGAGGAACTGACAACAGCTCTGCAACTGGCAGATGATCACCTCTCGCTTTATCAGCTGACAATCGAGCCCGGCACACGGTTTGAGTCCCTGTACCGTAAAGGTGCCTTTACCCTGCCAGATGATGACACCGCCGCCACCCTGTACGAAGCCACGGCGGACTTAACTCAGGCCCATGGCATGGCCGCGTACGAAGTCTCCAACTACGCGCGGCCCGGTAGCGAGAGCCAGCATAACCTGACCTACTGGCGCTATGCCGATTATCTGGGCATTGGGCCGGGTGCGCATGGCCGCCTGAGCTTTGGCAATGCGCTTGTAGCCACCCGCCGCCACCGCGCGCCCGAACCATGGGCCGAGCGGGTAGAGCGCACAGGCACCGGCCAGACACAGGAAGAAGAGCTAACCCCACACGACCGTGCGCAGGAAATGCTGCTTATGGGCCTGCGGGTGTATGAGGGCATTAACCTGTCCCGCTTTTATGCCCGCACAGGCATAAGGCTGGAAGATGCGGTGGACCAGAGTGTGCTGGCTCAGGCCCTACAGGAAGGCTACCTGAACCTGAGCGCACAGACATTGCGTGCAACGCCAGAAGGACGGTTGCGGCTGGAGGCTCTTCTGGCGGCTCTTGTGCTCTAAGCAAAAGTGTTGTCGCCACAACCTGCCAACCCCACGTGACTGACATGATGAACCTGATCAAACTTGTTGTTGGCGTATCCTCCCTGGAAGAACTGGTGGAGCGCCAGCACCTGCCCATCAACCAGCGCGCGCACCCGACCAGTGGCACCATGCTGCCTGTTGTGCGCACACGCACTTTTCCCAAACAGGCGGAAACCGTGCTGCAAGGGGGGTCACTGTACCGGGTTATTGCCGGGCTCATTTTGTGCCGCCAGCGTCTGCTAGACATTCTGCCCGAGGTCCGGGCTGATGGCACAGATGGCACCCTGTTTTTTCTAGACCCCACAATCATCCGGGTGGAAGCACGCGCCTGCGTCCTTTTCAGGGTTGGCGATACCTGCGCCCGGCCGACGCCCCACCTGACCTGAGCACCACTTTAGGGCACAACAGCCTGCCCCCTGCCCTGCAAAAGGAACTGGCCCTGCTCGGCCTGTAACACGCACGCTCCATACATGCCTTGCGACCCATGCCTTAAGCCTCAGCCGCACCAAGCTAAAACCGCGTTTGAAAAAAAATGCACAAATGCAATTTAGTCGCTTGACGCCCCCCGGTTTCCCCACTAAATAACGCCTCAACAACGCCTCTGTCCCGTTCGTCTAGAGGCCTAGGACACTGCCCTTTCACGGCGGCAACACGGGTTCGAATCCCGTACGGGATACCATCATTTTTGGCGTTACATATCCAAAAAATATCAGATTTTTAGCAACGCGCTGAATGTTGTCATCTTCTTTTGTAACAGAAGATCATAACACTCTGGCGTAGTTTGCCGTTGTGCAGACGCACGGCATCTCGCACAGGCAAATCTTTGGCAGCGTTTTAATGAAGTCATTGTGATTCATTTTTTCAAGCCGCAAACATAATTCTTAATCCTGATAAATTCTGAACACATCAATGTTGTTACAAAACTTGTCAGTGAAAAACGCGAGCAGCTAACAGGATAACTCCGGCAAGACGTCGTGCATAACGAACGCTCGCAGCCACCATATATACATCTGCACGATAGCATCCATCTTGCATAACCTTGATGCACACCGCCCTGCTATTTTTCACTCACAAGCGGTGTGCTGTCAGTCGCCCTATTATATTATGGGCTGGCGTTCTTCTGCTACGCCACTTTTTTTGAGAATGAACAGCGCCAGCAGATAAACCAGCAGCCCACCAATGGATAGCAAAGCACCACCAATGCCCAGTGCGCCATAACCAAACTGTTGCCCCAGCAAAACACTGCCTAACGATGCCCCCAGCGCATTGGCAATATTGAATGCTGAATGGTTAAGGGAGGCCGCAAGGGTTTGCGCATCCCCTGCAAAATCCATCAACCGTGTTTGCAAAGCTGGCCCCAGAGCGTTGACGCAGGCCGGGATCAGGAACACATCGAGCATCAGCTACGCTGTTATGTAAAACCCCGGCAAAAACCAGCATGGCCAGCGCACTCCCAGCCAGAGCAAAAATGGCAGCCAGATTGATATTACGGTCCACCAACCATGCCCCGATATTGGCACCTGCCAGCATACCCACACCCCAGACCACCATGTACAGCATGACCTGCCACTCGGGAACATGGGTTACATTTTGCAAAACACTTGTCAGGTAAGTGTAGATTGCAAACATGCCACCAAACCCAATGGCAGCACTCAACAATGTGAGCAACACCTGTGCATTGCACAATGCCGTAACCTCCCTGAGCGGAGAGTTGGTGCGGTTTGGTGCATCAGCCGGGATAAAGCGCCACACACCCACAAAGGTTAAAAACCCGAACAGCGCAATAATCAGATAAGCCACACGCCAGCCAAAATGATTGGCCGCAAAAGTGGAAAATGGCGCGCCCACCAAAGTAGAGATGGCAATACCCGATAAAACGCGCCCCACAGCCCACCCTCTGCGGGTCCGCTCTACCATGGACGCTGCGACCAAAGCCGATACGCCAAAAATAGCACCATGCGGCAGCCCGGTCATAAAACGCGCGACTTCCACCAGTCCGGGTGTGGGCATGGCAACACTGAGCAGATTGCCAAATCCAAACAGAAGCAGCAGCACAAGTAGCAGTTCCCGTCGCGAAAGGCGGGCTCCTAAAATGGTAATCAGGGGAGCCCCTACCACGACCCCGAGCGCGTAAGCCGTAATGGCATGCCCCGCATCTGCCGTGGACAGGTGAAGCGATGCGGCAAACTCCGGCAGCATGCCCATAATGGCAAACTCACCTGTACCAACAACAAAAGCGCCAAATGTCAGCACAAGCAATGCAGCCCCCCTGCCTGCGGGTGAGGCCATTGGGGCCGGGCCACCCGATGGGGGTATGGTCTGTGTTGTCATGTAGTGTTTTCTCTACCCAAAAAATCCTGTCAGGCCAAAAGGGTGGCTGCACCAACACGGGCTATGGCGATGTCATCTTCCGTGCTTGCACCAGACACGCCAATCGCTCCCAGCAGCGTGCCATCTGCCGCCCTAAGCACCAGACCACCACCAAAACTGGTCATCCCGCCATTGGTGTTTTCCAGCGTGTAAGCCCCACCATCGGGGTGACCGATTTTGGCAAAATCGGCACTATCCATCTGAAACAGTGCAGCCGTACGGGCTTTTTTGTTGGCAACATCAATTGCCCCCAGAATGGTACCCTCCATACGCAGGAAGGCAACAGGCCAAGCGGCAGCATCAACGATTGAAATACAGACCTTAACACCAAGCCGCTGCGCCTCGGCATGAGCAGCGTCCAGCATAGTCGTAACAGCAGTATCTTGCATGGTGAGAACATCCCTGTGTACGTAAAGGCCCGTAGTTAATCACACAGGTGGGGAAAGGAACGTTCAAAATAACGTAAACCCCATTTGTTCAATATTGCTGAATATTTTGCGGCTCTACAGCACGCATCATCATCCATGCAAGCCGGATCAGGCGGTGGCGGGGGAAGCTGTCTGGCGGGCCTGTCAGGCACAGACTGGCCCGGACCTCTCCATTGTCACGCCATGGAATGGCAACGCCATTCAAACCCGGCCTGTATGCCTCCAGATCCAGCGCATATCCTTTGATGCGGACATCTTCTATTCGGCTCAGCACATCATCATCCAGCGCATTGGCGCGCGTTGCCAGAACCCGCTTGCCCAAGCCCGGCACACAGGCCAGAAAGACCCAGCCCACAGCAGACCCTTCCAGGTTTTCACGCTGCGGCATGGCGGGCAGCCCTGCACAAAACCCCTTGGGGTCCACAATATCCAGATAAGTTGCCTGATCCCCGCTGGGCACGGCCAACCACGCCGTAGCACCACTTTTACGCGCGATACTCTCCAGCACCGGGCGCAGGCGGGCACGCAGCATGTTGTCATCCCCTGCAATCCGCGCGATATTGAGGATGCGCCCTCCCAAATGGTAGCGCATGTCCCCCGCGCGGCGCTGCACGTAGCCCAGATGGTCCAGAGTTTGCAAAATATTGTGCACTGTTGTTTTGCCAATACCAGAAATACTGGCAATCTGCTGCAAGCGCGCGCCCCCACCCTGCTGGGCAATAATTTCCAAAATAGCGGCAGAACGCTCTATGGACTGAATAAGCTTGGGTGTTTTGCGCATCGCCTCTCAATCCATCATGGCTGAACCTTTAAGCCACAGCGCCCCGACGCGTCAGGCGGGAAGGCCACTCAGGACCAGCCTGAACGCAAAATAGAGAAAAACCACACCCGTCAGCATATCCAGCGCGCGCACCACTTTGGGGCTGGACAGAACACGACCGAGCGAAAATGCCAGACAGGCCAGCACCGCGTACCACACGACAGCCATAACCACCTGCACCCCGGCAAGCAGCAGAGAGTAGCTGACCCGCTCAACACCTGCTGGAATGAACTGCGCAAAGGCCGTCAGGTCAAAGACACCCACCAGCGGGTTCAGGCACGTTGTGAGCAGACCACGCTGGTACCCCGTACCCATGCCCGCAACCCAGCGGGCCTGCACATCTGCCTGAGCCTGATCATTGGCCCCGGTAGAGGGTCTAAGCAGTCTGATACCCAAAAAAGCCAGATAAATGGCCCCTGCCCATTGCAACGTCAGATACAGCGTGGGGGAGGCCGCAACCAGCGCACTGACCCCAAACGCAGTGCCTACGCCCCAAAGAGCAAGCCCAGTGCCCGTACCCAGTGCCGCCCCCAGTGCCGCAGAACGCCCGACATTCATGCCCAGACGGATAACAAGCGCCGTTTCGGTCCCTGGTGTCAGCACCAGAACGCCCCATGCGGCGGCAAAGGTCAGTATGGGTAACAACATATCCGGCATGCTTTAATCCTGCTCTGCAACATCGGGCAATACACTCCACAATGCAGGCAAACACAACCTGCGCGGAAACACGATTGCGCCAAAAAAGAACAGGCAACACAAAAAACACTGACTCACAGGCTACCGGACAACTTTGCTCCATGCCACGATTGAAATGGGGAAATAAAAGCGGATCCCGTCCGCACTCTCCCACGCTCCCATGCCCAGACGATCCTCACCGCCTGCAATATCCTCTGCAAACAGTGCCTGCAGAGCACTCCAATCCTCCGGCGCGACCTGATCGTGCAAACGGGACTCAAGGCGATACTGGCGCATCATAACCGGAGACAGCCCTGCTTCAGCACCCAACGACAGTAACTGATCCAGTGTCAGGGCACTGGTATGCGAAGGATCCCGGAGTGTTTCCGCCCGGTCATAGTTTTTCTGGCATTCCGGAGCTGGAGTGGCGTCAATGACAATAATCCGGCCACCGGGACGGCAAACACGCACCATTTCCGCCAAAACTTTCTGGGGCTCCAGCATGTGGTGCAAGCTGTAGCGTGTCACCACCCGGTCAAAACTCTCGGCCTGAAACGGTAAATGCAGCGCAGAGCCAATATGATATGCAACTGTCACACCCATATTGTTCGCACGTTGGCGGGCCTGCTCAATCATGGCGGGTGTCAGGTCAAGAGCTGTAACCTGTGCTCCGGCACGCGCCAGTTCACAGGCGACAATCCCGGGGCCGCAGGCAACATCCAGCACGGGCATGTCGGAGCACACAGCACAGGCGGCGAGCGTCTGCGCCAAGCTGTCTGCCTCTGCGTGAATAGCCAGTTCAGCAAACGGTTTTGCCCAACGTGTGAACTGCGCAACAATCCGAGCATCGTGAGATGTACGAGCAACAGACATCATGATTCCTTTCCTTGTTGGTTCAAGGTAAGGTATGGGCAATTGGCCGTCTAACGCTATCCGGCCATAAACAACCGGATATCGGCCAATGAAAACTCTGACAGCCACGGAAACACACAGCGTTCTTGTCGCGAACAGACTGGACACTTCAGCAAAGCCCGGTTTTGCCTTCCGCAATCCGTCTTGCGCCATATTTTACGACTGGCACGCCCACCCGTGCCACCAGATTACTTACGCAAGACGTGGAACAACACAGGTTGAAGGCCCGGATGGTCATCACCTTCTGCCCACGGCTCACGCTATCTGGATTCCAGCACAAACACGGCACCGAACCATGATCTGTGATCTGGATGGTGTTTCCGTTTATTTTGACCCGGCCTGTTTTCCACATGTCCAGACAGAGCATGTGCAGATATTCCCCATAACGACCATGCTACAGGAGATGTTGCTCCATACTCTGCGCTGGCAAGCTGGGGCAGCCGAGCAGTCCCCCATTGCCCAGAGTTTTTTCCACACTCTTGGCCTGCTCTGTGTGGAGCAGATGCAGGCGAAAACTAACCGACTTTTTACGTTACCACGGGCAACCCACCCGTCTTTGGTGCGCGCCATGGATGCGGCCCTTGCCAACCTCGGCCTTGCAAACCTGACTGGAGCGCTGCAACAGGCTGGCATGTCAGAACGGAGTTTCCGCCGTCATTTTCAGGAAGAAACAGGAATGACATGGCAGGACTGGATTACGCAGGCGCGCCTCTTCCGCGCGGCAGGCCTGCTGGCTGAAGGCCATCGGGTTACTGATGTCGCGGCCAATGTCGGTTACGCATCGCTGAGTGCATTTGCAAAAGCATTTACAAACCTGATGGGTTTATCGCCCGTCCATTTCCGGAATTTGCAAACATAGGGTCAGATGGCAAGACGTGGTGCCAATAAGCCACAGGCACGATGACATTATAGGGGATGCCCGCCGCCAACGCGCAGGATTATATTGATAATGATTATCAAATGCACTATTGGAGGCCATCAACATTTATGATGAGCACTCTACGTTCATGCAGCACTCCGTCCGCACAGTTTTACTTGCGTCTTCGTTTTTGCTGCTTCTGGCAACACATGCCTTTGCAACAACACCGCAGGCTCCGCAGGATAAACCCACCAAAGTCAAACAGCCCGTCCCCCAGGACAAAACCAGCAAAGACGAAACAATCGACGTCTCGGCATTACGGCACGGCCTGCTGGCGCGTAACGGGTTTTCCGCCACCAAAACAGATACACCCATCGAGCAGACACCCCAGAACATTACCGTGATTACTCAGGAACGGATGGCAATCCTGAACTCGCGCAGTGTTTCGGAAGCCGTGCGCTATGCGGCTGGTGTTTCTGACTACGGGTCCAAGGACGATCCCAGAGGGTATTTTGGTACGATCCGGGGGTTTTCGCCCGACATCTATCTGGATGGCACGCGCACGCCGGATGCAACATCCTCCCAGTCTTTCAGTATCGAACCATGGGGGCTGGAGGAAATGGACGTGCTCCGCGGCGCAACATCCGCCCTTTATGGGTCAGGGCAACTTGGCGGCATTATTAACGCGGTGAGCAAACGCCCGAATGCAGGACAAAAAAACGAGATCAATTTTCAAACAGGGTCCTACAGCCGGGTTCAGGGGGCGGCCGATATTGGTGGCGCGGTCAACCCCTCCAAAACACTGTTATGGCGTTTTAATGGTCTGATCCGCAAATCAAACACCTATGCAAACAACATCAAAAACAATGAGATTTACGTGGCTCCATCCCTAAGATGGAAGCCGGACGACAAAACTGATTTTACCATACTCGCCAGTTTTGAGCAGTTGGATGCGGGCTCTACAGCACAGTTCCTGCCTGCTGCGGGCACAATTACCGCAACAAAATATGGACGCATCGCACGCGACTTCTTATCCAGCGATGCCAATTATGACGTGTATTCCAAACGGCAGGCTGCCATTGGCTATAGCCTGACACGCCGTATTCTGCCCAACTGGAGCATTACCCAAAATATGCGTTATGCCCATTTGGACTTGGACTACCGCTTTGTAACAACCAAAGCGCTTTCCAGCGACCAGCGCACCATTACGCGTCAGGCACTCCGCCAATCTGCCAATTACAACAATGTCACGCTTGATACGCGCTCCGACCTCAAACTTACAACTGGTCCCGTCAAGCATGAACTGCTTGTGGGCGTTGATTTCCGCAGTGATTTTCTGGCAAACCGTCGTGGGCAGGGTAATGCGCCCTCGCTGGATCTTTATAATCCGGTGTACCGCGCCATTACATGGCCATCATATGGCACCACAACCAATACAAACGAGACAGAAAGCCAGACCGGACTTTACGCGCAGGAACAGGCTGACTGGCATAATTTCCATTTAACGCTTTCAGGACGAGGGGATTTTACCCAGAGCCTGACTGTAAACAACCTCACCGGTTTGCAGACACCACAAAAAAACAATGCGTTTACCGGCCGCGCAGGTCTGCTTTACACAGCACCTTTGGGGTTCGCACCATATGTGGCGTATTCAACATCATTCCAGCCTCAGGTTGGCACCACACGCCTGAATACCCCTTTTCTGCCAACCCGTGGGAAGCAGATTGAAGCCGGGTTAAAATACAAGCCATTGCCGGGTACGCCGTGGGGCGAACACCTGATGCTGACAGCCGATTTTTTTGATCTGGTTGAAACCAATATCCTCACCCCGGACCCAGCGGATTCAACTTATGATATTCAGGCAGGTGAACAACGGACCAAAGGCTTTGAGTTCGAAGGTATGGGTCGCCTGCCGGGGAAAATAGATTTTCTGGCTTCTTTTACCTATCAGGACCCCAGAATAACAAAATCCACAACCACCTCGCAAATCAATCAGCGGCCTGTTGCCGTGCCATCCCACATGGCCTCGCTCTTCCTTAAACGGGACATCCATATCCTGCATGACCTTATCTTCGGTGCGGGGGTCGGTTTACGTTACACGGGCAACACGGCTGGCTCTCTACCGGAGACATTTGCCGTTCCCAGCCAGTTGGTATGGGATATTGTTGCGCATGTTGATTACAGACGCACATCTATCCAGCTTAACGGAACCAACATAACGGACCGCCGATATGTTGCGGTCTGCACCCGCAATGTCGCATGCGCATGGGCGCCGGGGCGCGCCATGTTCGTGACTTTGGCCTATCGCTGGTAAACTACATACGCATTGGCTACCGGGGCGGACACCATCTGCTCTGGGCTGCCTGCGGCACATCCGCGAGTTATGGTATGCAGGATTTCATGCCCCTTTGTTGAGCAACTTTGGGTGTGCCCCATGCCTGCGCATGATTGATGTGTTAAGATCGTGCGATGATTGATATCCCCCTACTCCTCGCCTTTACGCTGGCAGCGTTTGTTCTGACGATCACACCGGGTGTAGACACTGCTTTGGTGCTGCGCACAGCAACAGTTGACGGGCAACGCCCTGCCATGCTGGCAGCATCCGGTATTGCGCTGGGGTGCCTGATCTGGGGCGCGGCTGTATCGTTCGGGTTGGGCACGTTATTACGTGCTTCTGCGTTAGCCTATACTGTGCTTAAATTTGCTGGAGCACTCTACCTTATCTGGCTTGGAGGCAAACTCCTTTTTAAGCCCAGAACGACCTTACAGACCGAAAGCTGTTCGCCCTCCTCCAGAGGTTCGAGTGCTTTTTTGCGTGGCTTCCTGACTGATCTTCTCAATCCCAAAATGGGAGTTTTTTATATTACGTTTCTGCCGCAGTTCGTGCCTGCCGGAGCATCAGTCGCGCGATACAGCTTTTTTCTGGCCTGCCTGCATGTGGTCATCACACTCATCTGGTTTGCAGTGCTGATTACCGCAACAGCATCCTTGAGCCGCCTTTTGCGCCAGCCCAAGGCTGTTCAAATCCTCGACCGTATGACCGGTTTTGTATTTATTGCTTTCGGGTTAAAGCTGGCCACATCCAGAATACCCTAACGGCTGGAGAGTCTTGGCCTATTTTTTGCTGTCCTGCTTTAAGCCACTCTCCTGCCGGACGCGTTCCTGTATAACAACAAAATCTCGCTCCGCATCACCCGCACTGATAGCGCTCAGTAAACGGTCACGCACGACAGATGCGTAAGGGAGTGGCACACCATAATCCCCTCCCGCGCTCATGAACATGCCGACATCCTTCAGCCCGAGTGTAACGGGCGCTCCGGGATGGTCATACTCCTGATCAACCATCAGCTTGCCATAGTTCTTGTGAACCGGTGCATTGTAGAAGCTCCCGGTCATGATCTCAAAAATTGTATGTGGGTCTGTTCCGGCTTTTTCATTCAGGGCAAATACCTCTGCCATTTGCTCTATGGTCGAATAGATCATGAAATTCAAAGACAGTTTTACAAGATTAGCCTGCACCGAGTCATCACCCACCCGAAAAATCTTTGGGCCAAAGCACTGGAGCACTGGTTCCAGCCGGCCCAGCACATCAGCCTGCCCTGCGGCCATGACAAATAACTCTCCCGCCTCCGCTGCGGGAGGACGCCCCAGAACACTGGCGCTAACATAGGTTTGCCCACGCTCGGCATGGCCATCTCTTAACCGGCGTGCCTGAGCGAGAGAAATTGTGCTGCAACAGACGTGCACAGCATGGGGTGACAACCCTGCGGCTATCCCGTTTTGGCCGAATGTTGCATCCTGAGTAGCGGCATCATCCAACAGCATTGAAAAAACAATATCAACGTCGTGGGCGACCGCAGCGGGTGTTGCGCCCACAACCGCACCTTGCGCGACCAGGTCATCAGCTTTTGCGGCTGTGCGATTATAGACAACAAGAGCATGCCCCGCCTTGAGAAGACGCTTTGCCATAGGGTGGCCCATTGCCCCAAGACCGATAAATCCGATTTTCATGAGCATGTTCCTTTGCTGTTATACAAATCCATGGCTCTGCACTGCGCACCAATCACATGTTGCGCGGCCACATAGGCCATAATCAGGGCCTGCCGGGTGGTGTCCGTCTGCTGCGGACCCTGTTCGTGCATAAAGCGGGCCTTGTGGGCCAAATCAAGCGCATGCTCGAGCATCATACGGAACAGGTCTTCCAGCCTCTGCCCTTTCTCTCCGTAAGAACGTGGCAGGTTCTGCGCAAAAACTTCCAGCATCTGCCCCCCGGCATATCGCAGAGCCTCTTCCTCCGCGACAGGAGCATTCTCCCCAACAAAGGCTAGCAGTTCTGTTCGTTTGGGTGCCAGACTGAGCAGACGATGCAGGACAGGGTGCACTCCCGCTCCCGCCGTGGAAAAACATGCAAAAGAATACGGGTTGGAACCCGGCAGAAAATACCGTGACATCACACATCCCCGCCCCCGGTCCGTCCCGCCCGGTGGCATGGCTTGCAAGACAAAGGCAGGTCTCCTGACTTGCAGATGCGCACTCCACCCTGCCTTCCCGGCATGCACCAGTGGCTGCCCCTTATGGGGCAACGGGTGGCAGGCTACTGCCTACAGTTGCGGGCACAGTCTCCGACTTGCTCCTGAGCAGAGCTTACGGTGTTCCCTTTTCATCCGTTTGCACGGAACCTTTGACCGACAGCTTAAACCTATAGCGGCAAGCCCAGAGCACCGCGAGCAAAAAAGGGGAGCGCCTTTACATCGGGGCTGACAGCATAGCCACGCGCCACCGGCCTGCGTGGCAGCTCAGCAGACTGTAACTATTGGACAAGACATCCACACGGGCAGCATGGGCCATGCTCACCGGGTTTTCTCCCGGATACAGCACGCGCAGGATCAGGTTACGCACGCACGCTGGCCGCGCCAGCACCAAAGCGGCTGGCACCGTCTGCTCCAAAACATCCAGCCAGTGGGCCATTCTTTGGTAGCTGGCGGCAAAGCTCTCGCCCCCCGGTGGAGCAAACGCCACATCGGACAAAAAGGATAACTGCTCCTCCGGCCCTACATCCCGCAAATTCCGCCCTGCCCACAGGCCATAATCCCTGTCACGCAGAGCATTTTGCGAGCACAGAAAAGGCCCGTCCACATCGGGGGCCGCAACATCGGGGGCATAATGGAGTGTTAAGCGGCTGGTCGCTGGCAGGTAAGCCGCCGCTTTTTGCAGGTCAAAACCGGTTGCCAGCACGTCTGCCCCTCCGGGCAGTTCGCCCCGGCTGACAGCCAGAGGCAACGCAGATGCACAGCAAAGCAACCTCAACCCAGACATCTCCCCCATTGGCCCGCACCCATAGGACATGCCCATGGCCGCACAGGATTTGCCAGCATGGCGCGGACACCCTACACCATCAATCATTATTTGACCGCGATTTAAAATCGAGACTCGGATGCCCGCCCCCACCTCCACGCTCTCTCGCACGCTGCGCTCACGTTTTTCGTGTGTTGTCCTGTGTCTGGCCGTTTCAGGCTGTGCTGCCCCCGTTACGGTGCAACGCCTGAGCCTGACGGACAGCTACAAGGAGCGCAGCCAGAGCACGCTGAGCGGGCGCACACTCAGCAACACCACACGCATTGTGCTGGAACGCCAGAACCTGCTGCCGTTATGGAAAAAGAAACCAGCACAGGCGATTGCCACATTACGGGCAAGCACACAGGCCCAGTTTTACACACCAGACCTACAGGACCAGTTATTTGCCCTTGCAGAGCTGAATTACCTGCTTGCCCGCCAGAACTCCGACCGCGCTGCCTATATGGCCACGGCCCTGTACGCCTATGCCTACCTTAACCCCACCGGGCCGGACGACGCAAAACCCAACCCATATGACGTGCATTTTCGCCAAGCATGCGACCTGTACATGTTTGGCCTGACCGAAGCCATGGGCAACCCCGTGGACATAACACCACAGCGCTGGACGCTCCCCTTTGCCACACTGGACCTGTCCACCACACCTGAACAGAAACAGTGGTATGGGTACACCCTAACCGACTTCCGCCCCACGGCGCGTCTGTCGGTCCGTGGGATCAAGAATATTTACCGCAGGGCCGGGCTGGGCGAACCTCTCGCAGCGGTACCGCAGCCCCCAGCCAATAGCCAGATTTCCTTTTCCATTACCGACAAGCTACGTATTCCCGTTAATTTATTTATGGAAATACCCAACCCACGCCAGCAGATTTTTACCGACCACATCCATGCGCGCCTGACACTGGCCACCATTGACCAAACGACTGCCCTGCCCACAACAGAGGGGGTTATTCCCCTGCAATATGACCAGACGGCATCACGCGCGATCAGCCTGAACAATGCCGTAGACTGGTCAGTTGAATACAAGGGTTTTCTGGACGGAAACATCTTCAATAAACGTGCCCAGCTTATTGCCATGGAGCCCCACCAGTATGGCCATATGCCTGTGGTTCTGATTCATGGCACGGCCTCCAGCCCCGGACGCTGGGCGGATATGGTCAATGACCTGCTGGAAGACCCGGAAATACGCGCCCATTTTGAATTCTGGTTTTTCTCCTATGCAACGGGCAACCCCATCCCCTATTCCGCCCTGCAACTCCGCGATGCATTAAACCGCACCATCCGCGACCTCGGGGGCACACAGGCAGACCCTGCGCTGGGCCAGATCACCCTGATCGGCCACAGTCAGGGGGGACTTTTGGCAAAAATGCTGGCCATTGACCCGCATGATGCACTGTGGAACGAACTGACCCCACGTCCCTTATCCAGCCTGACCCTGTCTGCCAATGTAAGGCAGTTACTGGAGCAGGCCCTTTTTCCCACTCCCATGCCCGACGTCAAAAGTGTTGTTTTTATTTCCACACCACAGCATGGCAGTTATCTGGCCGATTTTTCCATCGCCCATCTGATCGGGCGCATGGTCACCTTTCCCGCAGCGATTACGGAAGTGACCCAGCAGATCCTTCAGGGCAATGCGGGGGCTCTTAAGGTGGACATGAGCCCCAGCCGCCTTGGCAGCGTTTATGGCATGTCGCCCCGCAGTACGTTCATACAGGCTCTAGCCTCCATTCCTGTAGCCCCACAGGTGCAAAGCCACTCCATTATTCCCGTATTGGGCGATGGGCCACTCAGCACGGCGGATGATGGTGTTGTTGCTTACACCAGCGCACATGACCCAAGAGTGCAAAGCGAACTGATTGTGCGCAACTCGGGGCATTCCACACAGGCCAACCCGATAACCATAGCCGAAGTCCGCCGCATTCTGCTGCAACAACTGGCCGGAACCCTACCCGACACGCCCATGAAGGGGGACATGAACCACACCAACATTACCCGTATTGGTGGGGATTACACACTCCCCACATCATGGGCAAAACCCGCTCCATGACCACCTCACAACACGCCAGAACCCAACGTCGCAACAAACTCTTACTTTGTGTTGTGACCTGTCTTTTTGCATTTTATGCCTGTGCGGCTCTCTACTATTCCACGCTTGAACCAGACGCCCTGCGCCTTGGGGCGGTCGGCCTGTGCGCCCTGTTGTGCGCAGCCACCCTGCGCATCCGCCACACACTGCACCGATTTGGCGCATTGTGTGGCCTGTGCGCATGCTTTGCCATCTGGCTTTACACGGACCACCCGAGCAACAACCGCGAGTGGGCGGGCGAATACGCCATTCTGGCAGACGCCATACAGGACGGCCGCATGGTGCATGTCCGTAACATCCGCGATTTTACCTACAGAACCGAAACCGACTACACACCGCATTACTACAATGCCGATTTTAATCTCGACCACCTAGCAAGCATTGACCTGATTACATCCTACTGGGGGGGAGACAGCATTGCCCATGTGTTTTTGTCTTTCGGGTTTGATGATGGCAGACATCTTGCCGTATCCATTGAAACGCGACGCCAGAAAAAATTTTCCTATTCCACCATTGCCGGTTTTTTCCACCATTACGAACTGACATACGTCACAGCAGACGAACGGGACCTGATTGGCGTGCGCACCGATATTCGCAAGGAGCGGGTCTATCTTTACCGTCTGGACCTGTCTGCCCAGACGCGTGAAGCAGTTTTTAAAAACTACCTGGCACAGATCCACCAGCTCACCATACAACCGCGCTGGTACAATACGCTCATGGACAACTGCACAACCGAAATTCTGGCCCGTGCCAACGCCCGCACCCGCTACAGACTGGACTGGCGTGTTTTGCTGAGCGGTTACACAGCCTCCCTCGCCTATGATCTGGGGTTACTGAACACAGAGTATGACTTTGCAACGCTGCGCAGGCTCAGCCGGATCATACGACCAGAAAATGCCACACCAGATGCGAATTACTCTAATGAAATACGCGAACACCTACCACTCGCACTTGCGAATAAATAAAAATAATGCTGAATACATGCATATCACTCGCAACTGAAAGAACGGATGTTGCAAGTGATAATTATTTATTCAAAAGCATTTGATTTTTCACATTTTTTTGTTTGCGAAGGACCAAACTCTATAGTAGTATCCCTTCCAGTCATTCCTGTTATTGCGAGTAAGCCCCATGGTTAAAGACCCCAAGGTTATTGAACACCTGAACATCCAGCTCACCAACGAGCTGACCGCCATCAACCAGTATTTTCTGCATGCCCGCACCCTGCGCCACTGGGGCGTGACCCTGCTGGGCAAAAAAGAATACGAAGAATCCATTGAGGAAATGCGTCACGCCGACTGGCTGATCGAACGCATTCTGTATCTGGGTGGCCTGCCCAACGTGCAGCGCCTGAACACGATTCTGATCGGTCAGGACGTCAAGGAAATCCTTGAATGCGACATGAAGCTGGAAGAAAAGGCCATGAGCGACCTGCGCGAAGGCATTGCCTATTGCGAGAGCGTGCGTGACTTTGTGTCCCGCGACCTGCTGCTCAAGATCCTCTCCAATGAAGAAGAACATGAAGACTTCATTGACCGTCAGTTCGACCTGATCAAGCAGATTGGCGTTGAGCGTTACATCCAGCTCAACTCTGCCTCCGCTCCCGAGCAGGAATAACATGCTCCCTGCCGCTATGCCCTTATCCGGGCGTGGCGGCAGGTCGGCCTGAATAGCCTAGTTTTTGCCCAAGGCTGCAGCGTAAAGGTCGGGTTTAAAACCCACCAGCAGACCTTGCGGTGTATTCAGCACCGGTCGCTTTATCAGCGTTGGCTGGGCGAGCATAAGGCTATGGCCCGTTTTTCCGTCAGGTCGGTTTTATCCGCATCTGGCAGTTTCCTGAACGTCGTACCGGCTTTGTTCAGAAGTTTTTCCCACCCCACCTGTGCTGCCCACTCTTCCAGCCTCTGCGTGGTAACACCAGCCAGTTTGTAATCGTGGAAGACATACGCAACATCATGCTCTTCCAGCCAGTTACGGGCCTTGCGCACGGTATCGCAGTTTTTAATGCCATATAAGGTCAGGCAGGTCGGCACGTCTTGATCCTCCACTGGTGAAATACCCAGAATAACACGCATTTTTTGCATGAACTCAGCATCCACACATGCATCAAACGCCCGTGCCTGCGCAATATCATAAGCCACGCAAAGCGGGGACAGACGCTTGTCCGCACGTTCGGTTGTATACCGTGGAACAATATGGGTATGCAGCGATGGTGCCTGATTGCACCATGTCTCATAATTAATGCGGGCAGCCCCTGTTGCTTTGAGCAACGCATCCCCCACCCGCACAATATCTTGCAGGTAATCCAGCCGTTGCTGGCCGTGCAGGTCATTTACGCTGGGCACGACCGGATCTGCCAGCAAAATGCAGTATCCCGGCACGGGCTGTGTATCCGCCATGACCAGCCAGCCAGATGCCATACGACCGATAACCTTGGGAAATGCCCCCCTGCGCGCCAGCTCAACGCGCTGTTGTATGACATTGTCTGCCATGACTTGATCTGTCCCTTCACAAAATAAGTTAGTATAACCTTAACAATGGAGCTTTGTTCTCAAAAACTGTTCCATAAATACCAATACTGGCTGCATTTTCTTGACAGTAAAAGCGCGATCACGTCCTAATGCCCCGACCATGCGCTACCGTCCTTTCCTGCGCGCCATACCTGTTGTGTTTCTGCCACTGGCAGGTTGCAAGGTTGCGGGCGCTCCCTCTTTTCCAATCGCCGGGGCGTACTTCCCCAGTTGGATGTTATGCGGCGTTATTGGCATTGTTGTGGCCGTGGGGTTGCGCGTGCTCTTCCTTGCCACAGACATTGACGCCATGCTCCGCCTGCGTCTGTTCACCTATGTCTCGCTTGGCACCATAACGGCACTGCTGTTCTGGCTTTTGGCTTTTGGGCCGTAACGCATGAAAAAAATACCCCTCTCCACACGCAGCCCCCTTGGCATGACCATTGCCATTGTCTGTATTGCTGCCGCGTCCGCCCTTGGCATTTATGTCATGGGGAAAGACGAATCCTACCCCTCGTCCGATACTGGCACGGTGGATGCAGAAGTCGTGCATATTGCCTCCACTGTTGGCGGGCGGTTGCAAACCCTGCATGTCCACGTCAACCAGTCGGTCAAAAAAGGGGATCTGCTGTACCAACTCGACCCGGAGCCGTATAATCTGGCCGTCCAGCAGGCCATAGCCGGACTGGCACTCACTCAGGCAGGGGTAGAACAGCAGCAGCGTCTGGTTGCGGTGGAAGCGGCCAATGCTGACATTGCCAAAAATCAGGCATTACGTGCCAAGACCAACCAGGAGCTTGCCGCACGCACTGTGGAGCGCCTGCGCCCACTTGCCAGCAAATCCTACATTCCATGGCAGCAGTACGATCAGGCGCAGGTTGCCCTACATGATTCGGGCATAACACTGGACCAGAGCCACCTACAGGCAAATGCCGCTCAGGTTGCGGTAGGCGACCTTAACAGCTCCATTGCAGCGCGGCAGGTGGCTGAGGCCACACTGGCGCAGGCACGCTACGCGCTGCGCCAGACCACGGTTACGGCCCCGGCAGACGGCTATGTCACCAGTCTGCGAGTCATACCGGGGGAGGTGCTGATGCCGTCACAGGTCCTGTTCACCCTGATTGCCGATGACGCATGGTTTGTAACCGCCAATATGCGCGAAGGCACGCTACACGCCATTCATCCGGGTGACTGTGCCACGGTTTACTCCATGATCAACCGGGACACCCCCATACGCGGCCATGTGGAAAGTATTGGCTGGGGTGTTTTTTCTGCCGATTCTGCAGGGTTGAGCCGCACGCTCCCCATTGTCCCGCGGGAGATGGACTGGGTCCATGTTGCCCAGCGCTTTCCTGTCCGGATCAGGCTGGAGCATGCCAACCCGCAACTGCTGCGGCTCGGGGCCACGGCCACAGTGGAAATACGCCATGGCGCTGCCTGCGACTGACACAGGCGATAGCACTCTGGCACGGTTATGGTGGCTGATCCGCGCCCCTTTGCCGGGGCGGGGTGGCCACAGCCTGCGGATGGCTGCGGCATGTACCATAGTGGTGCTGATAGGGGAGATATGGCAGATCCCCCGATCTGGCCGTGCCCGCCCTGTGCACAATGGCGCTCTGGCAAAAGGACCGCACGACCAACCTGCTGGCAGGTGTTGCAGTCAATGTGCTGATCGTCCTTATTCTGTCCCTTCTTTTTGTGCTGATTCACCTCACGCTGGACCACCCGTTTACTCTGGTCGTAGCTATTATGCTGCTGTCCTTCGCATTCTTTTTTCTGGCTTCGGCCAGCAAGCTCAAGCCTATCTCCTATCTTTTGGGGTTGATTGTTGTGTTTGCGCTGATCGTTGCAGATCAGGCTCCCATTGGTGAGTTAGCAACCCGCGCTCTGCTGTACGCCGATCTGTTCATTCTGGTGCCCGGCGCGGTCATGATCGTATGTGGCCCACTCATCTGCCCCTCGCCTGCCACACTTCTGATGCGCGAGGTTGCAGCGCGCCTGCGTCTGTGCGCCACCTTGCTCGAACAGCCTGACCGCTACCAGCTCGACTACGCCCGCACGACATTACGCGCCGGCACCAGCGGCATGCTCAAACTGCTGAAAATGGCCCGGCTGGAAAAAATCCTAAGCAAGGACCATCTGGCCCATCTGGAGCAGGCCGCCTACTC
This sequence comes from Acetobacter okinawensis JCM 25146, assembly GCF_000613865.1. GTDB lineage: Bacteria > Pseudomonadota > Alphaproteobacteria > Acetobacterales > Acetobacteraceae > Acetobacter > Acetobacter okinawensis. Next base: position 21,276 of record NZ_BAJU01000007.1, on the reverse strand, counting down.
CAGTGCCGCAGCCCTTGCACTGACCCACACAGCCTTCCGTCATGGGGAGATACCACCAGAAGGGCAGGATTTTCCGCAAACCCTGCGCAACATGGCAGAAATTTTCTCGCATAACGGCTACACGCAGGATGTGCCTCTCCTGCATGCTTCCCCCAGCACACCGGCTCTGGCCGAACTTGCGGCCCTGCTCCACGTCTTTACCATCCCGGCTGAACCCGCCGCACAAAACACCCGCACGCCCGAAGCAAAATCGGGATTTTTTGTGCCCGATGCGTTCAGCAACCCCGAACATGTCCGCTTTGCCGTCAAGGGCACGGCAGCGGTGTTGATCAGCTATTTTATTTTCACCATTCTTTTCTGGCCGGGCATACACACCTGCATTATCACCTGCTTTATTGTCGCCCTACCCACCGTGGGAGAAATGACAACAAAGCTCCGGCTGCGTATTAGCGGTGCACTGGTAGGGGGCAGCATTGGCATTGCTCCATTATTTTCATCCTGCCACATCTTTACAATATTGCTGCTTTTCTACTGCTGATTTTTGTTGTGTCCCTGTTTGCCTCATGGATCAAAAATGGTGACGAGCGCATAGCCTATGCAGGCTTCCAGATCGGGCTTGCCTTTTTTCTGAGCGACCTCAAAGGGTATGGCCCCACCGCAGACATGACCACGGCCCGCGACCGTATTATTGGCATTCTGCTAGGCAATTTTATTACTTATGCCGTTTTTGTTACGTTCTGGCCCACCAGCGCCTATGCCCCGATTGCACAACGGTGGCATACCCTGCTGGATAGCCTGAAAAAACTGACAACAACCACAGATCCCGCCGAACAGGTCCGGCTGGCCTCCACCGTGCAGGAGGACCTGTCCGATGCGGAGCGGGCACTGGAACTGGCCGAGGCCGAACCGCAGCACATGCGCGCCCACATGCCGCTCCTGCCCACCTACGCCATTTTAACACGACAGACGGCCATTGCGGTCGAGGACGGGCTTTTACCCGCCCAACGTCAGACCGTGCAGCACCAGATACAGGATATGGAACAGGCTCTGACATGATAGACCGCGCACAGACCCGGATCCTGCTTGCCATACCCAGCCTGCTACTGAGCCTGTCAGGCTGTGCCACACAGGCCCTGAACAGCGCACCCGCGCGGCCGGATATGCCGTGGCAGCCCAATGTTGCCGCCAATGGCGAACTCCTGCCCGGCAAGGCGGGACGGCGGGGGCTTATGCTGCCCCCCGGTTATGTGCTGCCAGCTAACCACGCCATAACGCCCCGTGCGCCGGATAGTGCGATAGACCCTGCACACCCATACTCGCTCCCCGAGCTGATCGACATTGCCCAGTCCAACAACCCCAGCACCCGCAGGGCGTGGGATGCGGCACGCAATGCGGCACTTACAGTAGGCATTGCGCGCACCGCTTATGTACCCCACCTGAGTGCTTCCATTGTTGGCGGCTATGGCACCCGGCACAATAACAGCGACCTTACTGTTGAAAATGGCGGGCTGCCGGGCAGTATCATCAACAACATCGACACCCCCAGAACCCACAACAACGGGCATGGGGAGGTGCAGACGCTGAACATGGAATGGCTGCTGTTCGACTTTGGCAAGCGCGAGGCCATGATTGATGCGGCATCCCAATTGCAACTGGCCAGCAATGTGCTGTTTACCGCCGCCCATCAGAAGGTCATTTATGGCGTAACACTGGCTTTTTACACCCACGCCGCAGCCGTTGCCCGTGCCGGGCTGGTCGCGCAGTCCCTCCGCAATGCCCAGACCATACAGGCTGCAGCAGAAGCACGCCTGCATCAGGGACAAGGCACTGTAGTGGATGTTGCCCAGACCCAGCAGATGACCGCTCAGGCAGAGTTACGCCTTGTTCAGGCCCAGAACGGAATTGAAAATACCTATCTGGAACTCATGACCGCCATGGGCATTGCCCCTGCCACGCGCCTGCACACGCAGGATGTCTCCGGGCGGGTGCTGAACATAGACGACATGCGCATGACGGACGAGATGATCCGCACTGCCGTATCGCAGCGCCCCGACGTGCTGGCTGCCTATGCCGCAGCAAAAGCCGCGCGCAGCAATGTTACCGCTGCCAAAGCCGAGTTCCTGCCCAAAGTGTTTGTAACCGGCAATGTCGCCTACACCACCGGGCATCTGGCACTCTCCTCCGTGCCCGGAGCCGGGACCGATTCATCCCCCACCCTCAACCTGTCTTCCAACAACTTCAGCAGCCTTGTGCTGGGCGGTATTTCTGTCCCCATTTTTGATGGCGGGATGCGTGCTGCCGTGCTCAGGCAGGCCCAAAGTCGGGCAGACAGCACGCAGGTCACGCTGGAGCAGACAGTAGACGACTCTGCCAAGCAGATTGTTGCCGCACAAAACGGCCTACATACGGGCCTGAGCGCCTACCGGGCAGCCACCAAGCTGGAGGCTGCCGCCCAGACCAGTTTTGACGCAGCCTTTGCGGCCTATCGCAGTGGTGTTGGTTCCATAACACCCGCAACACTGGCCCAGAGCGGGCTGGTTGATGCACAACTCGCCCGCTCGGATGCCTATTACGCAGCCCTTATTGCTGCTGCCAGCCTTGGCTTTGCAACCGGCGCACTGGGCCAAGCCCCGGCTCAGGGTCTGGAAGAGGCACCCCGGTAGCAAAAACACGCAGCCTCGTGCCCATCCAGCATACCAACCGCCTGCATCCACGCCTGCGCGGTTGTGGAGCCAACAAAGCGGAAGCCCTTGTGCTTGAGGGCTTTTGCAACCCTGCCCGACAAAGGGGTTTGTGCCTCCAACCCTGTGCCGCGCTCGTGCGCCTGCGCTGCGTGCACCATGCCCCATGCAAATGCGGCAAAATCCTCTCCTGCGTTGTGCATGGCCAGCCAAGCCTGTGCATTAGCAATGGTCGCAGCAATTTTGGCACGGGAGCGGATAATACCGGCATTTTCCATCAACCGCGCCTGATCATCGGGGGTAAAGGCCGCAACCCTGTGCGGGTCAAAACCACAGAATGCGGCGCGGAAGTTCTCACGTTTTGCAAAACCGTATTCCACGACAACCCGGCCTGAAATGTTTCCAGCACCAGCGCCTCCCACAGGGCGCGGCTTTGCGTAACGGGTTGCCCCCATTCCCGGTCATGGTAGGTGCGGAGCAGGTCATTGGCCTCGGCCCAGTCACAGCGGACCAGCGCGCCGGTGCCACCCGGCACCACGTCAGGAACGGGGCGTGTCACTGGTGCGGATCAGGGCGAACTGGGCACCACCTTCCGCCTCCCGCTGGGCGGTGGTGCGATTGCTGGCCGCATAACGCTCGGAGACAGCACGCAGGCTGGCAGGGCCGCACGGTCCCCCCGTAGCAGGCCAATCAGTGCACGCGCACGCAGGGCCTCCTCCTCGCTGGCAAGGCTGTAGTGGATGGTGCGGGATTCGCGCCGTGGCACCACAATTTCGGCCCGCCGGAGCGCGCCCAACTGCTGGCTCAGGGTTGGCTGGCCAATACCTGTGCAAGTTTCCAGCTCTCCCACGGCCAGAGAGCTGTGCTCCAGCAGAGCATCCAAAATCATCAGCGTTGTGGCTGGGCAAACAGCTTCATACGTTCGACAAGCTGCCGTGCTTCCTCAACGCACAGAGCGCTCATGCCTCGTCATCCGGCTGCATGTTCATGAACCAGTCCGGGCCTGCAGCCATGACCTCATCATACGTCTGGCCTGCGGGCAGCACCACATCGGCACCCGGCATCCAGCCTTCCGGGGTCATGACATCGCCACGCTCCACCCGTTGCAGGGCGCGCAGGACACGGAGCATCTCGGCCACGGAGCGGCCAACTGTTGCGGGGTACCATGTGATGACCCGCACAATACCGCGCGGGTCAATAAAATATGCCGCACGTACGGTCGCACTATTGCGCGCATCCAGATCCAGCATGCCATAGGCGCGGGCAATAGCCAGAGACGGGTCCTCAATCACGGGGAAAGGGATGGTCACGCCAAAGCGGGCGCGTATGGCCTCCAGCCATGCCAGATGGGCTGGCAGACTATCCACCGACAGACCGACAAGGGCGCAATCCATGGATTCAAACTGTGGTACGGCACGGGCCATGGCAATAAATTCGCTGGTGCAGACCGGGGTAAAATCAGCCGGATGCGAAAACAGGATCACCCACCGCCCGCGCAGACTGCTAAGCGTGAAGTCACCCTGAGTGGTCCGGGCCGTAAAATCTGGGGCCTCGTCTCCGATCTTGAGGGAGGAGGAAAGAGGCACCAGGGGACAGGCATCTGCTATGCGATCATTCATGGCAGTTTCCTTTACGCGAAATCCCGATCTTGACGCAAGATGGTTTCATATTTAGTGAAATCAAATATACAATGTTACAGTAAGTTATAAATGATTGGAGTCTTCGCATGTCGGATACCGCCATCACAGCAGCTACGGCCCAGATTATGATGATGCTGCGCCACCCGCAGGACCGGCCCGTCGTGCGGAGCTTTTTTGACCCTGCGACCTTTACCGCAAGCCATGTTGTGCATGACCCCGCCACAGGGCAGGCCGCAGTCATAGACAGCGTGTTGGATTATGACCCCGCATCTGGCCGCACCAACTATGCATCTGCCCAGCAGATCGTGGACTATGTGCTGGAGCAGAAGCTGCACGTAGTCTGGCAGTTGGAAACCCACGCCCATGCCGACCACCTTTCCGCCGCTCCATGGTTGCAGGAGCAGCTTGGTGGCCAATTGGCCATTGGGGCAGATATTGTGCGGGTTCAGGAGGTTTTTGGCAAAATATTCAACGCCGGAACAGAGTTCGCGCGCGATGGCTCCCAGTTCAACCATCTATTCAGGGATGGTGAGGGCTTCAAGCTCGGTCATCTGGAGTGTATTGCCCTGCATGTACCCGGCCACACACCCGCAGATATGGCCTTTGTCATAGGGGACGCCGCTTTTATTGGCGATACGCTGTTCATGCCCGATTATGGCACCGCCCGCGCCGATTTTCCCGGTGGGGATGCACGCATGCTGTACCACTCGATCCGCCGCCTGCTGAGCCTGCCCGTGCAGACCCGCCTGTTCCTGTGCCACGACTACAAAGCCCCCGGGCGCGATACATTTGCGTGGGAAACAACGGTAGGGGCCGAACGCGAGCATAATATTCATGTTCATGATGGCGTGGAGGAAGATGCATTTGTCAGCATGCGCACCACGCGTGATGCAAGCCTGAGCCTGCCAAACCTGATCATGCCATCCGTGCAGGTCAATATCCGCGGCGGACATATACCTGAGCCTGAGGACAATGGCGTCAGCTATATCAAAATTCCCGTTAATCGCCTGTAAACCTCGCGTGCATACCCAGACCACCCTGATTGCGGAGAGCCCATGTTAACGCCCCACATCCTGCATATCGCGCTGGAAATTGCCTCTGGCGGCATTGTGGGGTTTACCCTCGGGCTGGTTGGGGGGGGGCGGCTCCATTCTGGCCGTCCCACTTATGGTGTATCTGGTGGGTGTGCCCAATGCCCATGTGGCTATTGGCACCAGTGCGCTCTCTGTCTCCATCAACGCGCTGGTCGGGCTGGCACATCACGCACGCAATAAAACCGTAAAATGGCGCTGTGCAGGAATTTTTGCCCTTTGCGGCGTTGGTGGCGCTTTTCTGGGAGCATCACTTGGCAAGGCCATGGACGGCAAACACCTGCTGCTGCTGTTCGCCATCCTTATGATCGGGGTTGGGGTTCTGATGATCCGTGGACGCCACAATACAGGCTGCCCCGGCGCAAGCTGCAACCGGCAGAACGCACCCAAGGTCATGGGATACGGGTTTGGCACTGGTGTGCTTTCCGGCTTTTTTGGCATTGGTGGGGGGTTTTTGATTGTACCCGGCCTTATGGCCTCGACCAGCATGCCTATCCTTAACGCGGTTGGCACATCCTTGGTGGCTGTTGCAGCATTTGGGCTGAGCACGACCTTGAGCTATATGCTCTCCGGTTACGTCAACTGGCAACTGGCCGGAATGTTTATTCTGGGTGGCGCCATAGGGTGCAGCATCGGCACCAAGGCATCCCGCGCGCTGGCAGGGTCCACGGGCAGGCTGACCTCTGTTTTTGCCGGCCTAATCTTTGTCGTGGCTGCGTATATGATCTGGCAGGGCGTCCACCAGCTTATGGGTTAAGCACCTCCGGGTCTTACGCGAACGTATTTTTTTACAGGCTGTCCGCAACACGGCTGTTCGGTTCCGGCTGCGCCAGTGTCTGCCGCGCACTGGCCATGGCCTGATGAAGCTGGGCATAAATATTCCCCTCCCCCAGAGCCGCAGCAATATGGTGGCGCTCCATATCGGCCAGCGCATAAGAGGCTACCCTGCCAAAAATCACCCTTACCCCACGCATCTGCAAGCGGAACAGCACATCACGCACCACGCTGGCAGCAGAGTAATCGATATCCGTAATAGCGCTGCAATCAACCACCACGCAGCGCACCGGAGTGGGCGGGTTGCACAGCAGTAAATCAATATCCTCCGCAAACAGCGAGCAGTTCGCGTAAAACAGGTCAGCGCAAAAGCGATAGATCACAAGCCCCGGCTCCGTCTGCATACCGGCGCGCACGGGGCTTGCCTCCAGCTCATGCGTTACGGGGTCGGGCCTGAGCACCATGGTATGGGGCCGGTAACTATGCCGCACATGCCGGAACAAGGAGAGGGCAATGGCAATAAAAATCCCCTGCTCCACCCCAATACTGACCACGGTCGCCAGCGTAACCAGCGCCAGACGGAACTCCCCCGGACTCTCCTTGCGGATATGGTTAAGGGCTGCCACATCAATCATGCCCACAGCAACACAGAACACCACAGAGCCCAGAATACAGCGGGGCAAATACTGGAGTGGCCCGGTAAAAAACAGCAGTACGCACAAGGTGACTGCGGCAAATACAAGCTGCGCCCGCTGGCTTGTCGCCCCGGCCTGCACGGCCATGGCGGTCTGGGTCGGGCTGCCATTGACCGTAAACGTGCCACTCAGCCCCGCCACGGCATTGGCGGCACACAGGCCTACAATATCGGCATTTGCATCGACCGTCTCATGCAGCCGGTAGGCAAATGCGTGTGATGTCGCCGCACTTTGCGCAATAATGACAAACACGCAGGAAGCCGAAACGGGCAAAAGCGCCAAAAACTGGTGCCATGAAACTACGGGCACCAGAAAATGCGGCAGCCCCCCCTGCATAGGCCCCAGAACAGTTACACCATAGCGCGCAAGCCCCAACAGCCAGCTCAGGCCAAGTGCACCCAGCACAACCACCAGCGCCACAGGCCGACCGGGCAGAAAGCGGCCACCACACAGCAAAAGCGCGCAGGCCGCGCAGGAAATGGCAAGCGAAAGCAGGTGTACATGCGCCACAGCCTGCACAAGCCCGACAAACTGGGCCACAGTATTGTGTGACCCTGCCTCCAGCCCCACCATGTCGTATAACATGCTCATGCTGACTTGCACGCCAACACCGGCCAAAAAACCAACCAACACCGTGCGGGACAAAAAATCCGACAAAAAACCCAACCGACACAGGCGAGCAACCAGCAAAAACACCGCATTAAGCAGGGCAACCGCGCTGACCAGCCGCATGTAGGCAGCACTCCCCACCGGCTCTATTTCCGATAAAGCGCTGGAGAAAATAGCAGCGGTAGCAGAATCAGCCGCAACCACCAGATGGCGCGATGAGCCAAACAGGGCAAAAGCCACCAGCGGAAAAAGCACCGTGTACAAACCAGTTACCGTGGGCATGCCCGCAATACGCGCATACCCCAGAACCTGCGGAATGTTCATGGATGCCAGAGACAGCCCCGCCCACACATTTTTGCTTATGGTCAACGGTTTTTGCCACCAGCCGGTCACTGTACGCACGTGGCACCTGCTCCTTTTTTGCCTCAACCGTGGTCTGCCGCAGCCCCTACCGGACAACCCCGGCCCTTGCCAGCCTTGCAGAACATGCAACAATTACGCCTTTATAAAAGGGGCATGTAACATGACTGTAACAGTTTACCACAATCCATCCTGCGGCACGTCGCGTTCCGTGCTGGAACTGGTGCGTAACGCAGGGATAGAACCCGAAGTGGTGCTTTACCTGAAAAACCCTCCCAGCCGTAAACAGCTTGAAGAAATTGCCCGCCAAGACCCGCAGGGCGCACGCGATCTTTTGCGCACAAAAGAAAAACTATGCGCAGAACTCGGGCTGGACAAGGCAGACGTGACAGATGCCCAGATCCTGGATGCCATTGCCGAGCACCCCGCACTGCTCAACCGCCCTGTTGTTGTCACCCCCAAAGGCGCCAGAGCCTGCCGCCCAGCCGATACGGTGCTGGCACTTCTGCCATAATCCTGAACCTGCACAACACAGGGAACACCGGCACAAAAAAGGGCATTGTCCGGCTTATGACAAACCGGACAATGCCCCCATATTTTAACGCAGCTTATTCGTGCGTGCTTACACCCTCGGGCAGAGCATAGGCGATGATGTAATCCCCCACATCAGGCGAATGGCTGGCACCGCCTGCGGAAATAACCACATATTCCCGCCCTGTTTTGGGTGAGCGGTAAATAAGGGGGGCCGCCACGGCACCCACTGGCAGGCGCTGCTTCCACACCTCCTGCCCGGTCCGCGCGTTCAGGGCGCGCAGGTAATAATCCTGCGTGCCTGCAAAAAAGACCAGACCCGATGCCGTAGAGGTCGGTCCACCCAATGTGGGCATGCCAATGGGGACGGGCAGATGGGTCTTGATCCCCAGCGGCCCCAGATCCTCCACCGTACCCATGGGAACCTGCCACACAATTTTTTTGCTGTGCAGGTCAATAGCCGTCATGGTGCCAAACGGTGGCGTGCTGCACGGCACCGCCAGAGGGGATTGCAGGATATCAATCTTTACCCCGCCATAAGGGCCAGCAAGCTGCGGGCGTATGGTACCCATAAAGCCCGGCACCTCGTCCGTTGAGACCTTGAACTTTTTGGCGTTCTCCCGCGTGACCAGCGACATCCGCAAAGGCATACGCATGTCGTTGACAAACATAAGTCCACTGTTCTCATCAATGGAAATGCCACCCCAGTTCATCCCGCCCAGAAGACTGGGCCATTCAATGTACGGTTTTTCGCCCGGTGGTGTAAACGGCCCTTCGTACACCGAATTTTTGAACATGATCCGGCAATAAAGCTGGTCAAACGTGCTGATGCCCCACATAGCACTTTCGCTCAGCGGGTCTGCGCCAATGGTCGGCATGCCAACAGAAAACGGCTGGGTGAGGGAGAGTTGCTCACCCTGCCCTGCGGGCGATGTGGGCACCGGCTTTTCCACCACCTCTGTCACGGGTTTACCTGTGCGGCGGTCCAGCACAAAAATATGCCCGGTCTTGGTGGTCTGAATCAGCGAGGGAATACGCTCGCCCTGCGCGTTGGTGACATCATACAGCACTGGCTGGGACGGCAGGTCATAATCCCACACGTCGTGGTGAATCAACTGGGAGACCCAACGGGTCTGGCCTGTAGCCGCATCTACCGCCACAACCGCCGAGCCAAACCGGTTGTTGGCCGCACTACGATCTCCAGCCCAGTAATCTGGCGGTCCGTTGCCCGTAGGCAGGTAAACAAGGTTCAGTTCCTTGTCATATGTCGGCACGGTCCAGACATTGGGGGTGGAAAGCGTATAGGTCTGGTCGGGGGCGGGTGCATGCGTGTTATCCGGGTTCCCTACATCCCACGCCCAGGCAAGCGAGCCGTCACGCACGTCAAACGCACGCACAACGCCCGAAGGCTCACCGGGCATAATGTCACGCACCCAGCCACCGATAACAACCAGATGCCCCATAACCACGGGAACCGCGGTGGGGTGGTAGCGCTTGCTGTTTTCGGTCGGCCCCATCTGCTTTTTAAGGTCTACAAACCCTGCATCGCCAAAGCTTTTGCAAAGCGCGCCACTGTGGGCGTCCAGCGCAAACAGGCGCGCATCAACAGAGGAGACCAGAATACGCTGGCGGCATTCCGAGTTGGGGGAGCTGGCCTTCGGCTCCTGCGTCAGGCTGGTATCCGCGTCCTGATCGTAATACCCGATACCACGGCAGCTTACATGCTCGGCCGTTCTTGCTCCGGGGTTAAAAGCCCAGATTTTCTGCCCCGTATCGGCATCAATAGCCGTAATCAGGTTTTCCGGTGTGCAGGAATACAGCACATTCCCAATCTGCTGAGGCGTATTCTCATCCGTACCAAAACCACTCCCGCTTATGCGGCGACCAGTACGGTAAACCCATGCAACCTTGAGCTGGCTGACATTAGCGGGCGTAATCTGGTTATAGGGCGCAAAGCGTGTGCCTGCGGCATTACGGCCATAGAACTCCCAGTTCTGCGGCGCATCGGCCCGACCGGCCTGCGCAACGGTGGCCTCTGCACTCAACGCACTGGGGTTGGCTATACGGCCATGCGGGTAAAACGCTGCAACCAGCGTGCCCACCAGGGCCGCCAGCACAGCCAGACCACCCAGAGCGCTCCAGCGCCGCACAACTGCACGGATATTGGGGAACAGAGCTGCCAGCCAAAGACCAAGTGCCAGCAGAATGGCAGGCACAACCAGACGCGGCAGCAGCTCCCAGTAACCAATATGGGGCGTATCGTACAAAGCCCATACGCATGTCGCCGCAAATACGGCGACGCTGGCAGGCAAAGCGCTGCTTTTACGCAGGAAAAACAGCGCTGCCAGCCCAATATAGGCAAGCCCTGCCAGCAGGTAATATGCTGAGCCCCCCAAAGCCAGCAACTGTCCACCACCATAGGTGAGGGCAAGCCCAACCCCGGCACTGAGCAACGCAAAAAGAACCCGGTACACATTGGTCAATGTGACCCAAGCTCCCGTCCTGAGCGGTTGATCCATTTTTTTCTCCCAATACCCTAAACTTCCAGAGACCTCAGTGCCGCAGACCTGGATAAACCGCCCTGACTGATCCACACCCCGCCATTCCTTGGAAAGATGGAGGTCTGTGTTCCATTACCTTCAATTCTGTCAATAATAATTCAGTGTTTTTAAATCACGACCAGTCGCTTTCAAGCAGACGCTAGCTTTTTTCCGCAACATTACAGCGTCTCATCCCGCCCTGTATCACGTTGCGGTGAACCTGAGCACGCCCCGCCAGATAGACAAAACCAAGCCTGCCTCTGAGGCCAGACTGGTGCAAACCCCGAAATAATTCACAAACCATTGAATTACAACAATTTATAAAATTCTTCCGATATTAAAAGAGCTGCTTAGCCCCCAACAATCCATACTGGTTACGTATGGGTTATAACAGATTCATATATTGGACATTCCCCCAGCATCGCGCGTTTACTTACCGCAAAACCCGTCCACGCAGGGTTCTATTTTTTGAGGAATGCACACCCATCATGACCTATACAGTTGGAATGTATCTGGCCGAGCGTCTGGCACAGATCGGTCTCAAACATCATTTTGCCGTGGCGGGGGATTACAATCTGGTTCTGCTGGACCAACTCCTGCTCAACAAGGACATGCAGCAGATCTACTGTTGCAACGAACTGAACTGCGGCTTTAGTGCTGAAGGTTACGCACGCGCCCATGGTGCCGCTGCAGCGGTTGTCACCTTTAGCGTGGGTGCCATTTCCGCCATGAACGCCATTGGCGGTGCCTATGCGGAAAACCTGCCTGTAATCCTGATCTCCGGCTCGCCTAACAGTAATGACTATGGCAGCGGCCATGTACTGCACCACACACTGGGCAATACCGATTATGGCTACCAGTTGGAAATGGTGCGGCATGTAACCTGCGCTGCGGAAAGCATTACCGATGCCGCCTCCGCCCCCGCGAAGATCGACCACGTCATCCGCACCGCCCTACGTGAGCGCAAACCGGCCTATCTGGAAATTGCCTGCAACGTATCCTCCGCCGAGTGCGTACGCCCCGGCCCTGTGACCGCCCTGCTGGCAGAACTGACACCCGACACCACAAGCCTGAACGCCGCTGTGGATGCTGCCGTGGCCCTGCTGGAAAAATCCGAGCGGGCCGTCATGCTGGTTGGCACCAAAGCCCGTTCCGCCCATGCGTTGAGCGAAACCGAAGCACTGGCCGACCGTATTGCTGCGCCGTAACCATTATGGCTGCCGCCAAAGGGCTGTTCCCCGAGGACCATGCCAACTTCCGTGGCCTTTACTGGGGAGAAGTCTCAGCCCCCGGTACGCAGGAACTGGTGGAAAAAGCTGATGCCGTGCTGTGCATTGCTCCCGTGTTCAACGACTACTCAACCGTTGGCTGGACCGCATGGCCAAAAGGTGAGAACGTGCTGGTCGCTGACCCCAACCGCGTAACCGTGGGTGGGCAGACGTTTGAGGGCTTTACCCTGCGCGAATTCCTGAGCGCACTGGCCAAAAAAGCCCCCTCACGCCCGGCCAGCGCACGGGAGTCACACTACACGCCGACCAAAATTGCCCCTGCCACCCCGGATGCACGCCTGACGAATGACGAAATGACCCGTCAGATCAACGGTATGCTCACGTCCAAGACCACCCTTGTGGCCGAAACGGGTGATTCCTGGTTCAACGCCATGCGCATGCACCTGCCACGCCACGCACGCGTGGAAACGGAAATGCAGTGGGGCCATATTGGCTGGTCTGTTCCTTCCTCCTTCGGGAATGCCATGGGGTCACAGGAGCGCGAACACATTGTCATGGTGGGGGATGGCTCCTTCCAGCTGACGGCGCAAGAAGTCGCCCAGATGGTGCGTTACGAACTGCCGGTCATTATCTTCCTGGTGAACAATCGTGGTTACGTCATTGAAATTGCCATCCATGACGGGCCTTACAACTATATCAAGAACTGGGATTATGCCGGTCTGATGAACGTGTTCAACGCGGGTGAGGGCCATGGTCTGGGCATGACCGTCACAACCGGTGCGGAACTGGCCGAAGCCATTAAAAAGGCGCAGGCCAACCACCGCGGCCCAACCATTATCGAATGCCAGATTGAACGGACGGACTGCACCGAGATGCTGGTGCAGTGGGGCAAGCGCGTAGCGTCTGCCAATGCCCGCAAACCTCAGATTTCATAACCGACAACACATATTCCATGTGAAAAACGCTCCGGATTTATATCCGGGGCGTTTTTTATGCATGCAACTATGCACTCCCCACTACATGCTTGAAATCACATGATTTTATAATCACTATTTAAAAATAATGTTGCGCAAAATCCACTTTTGCTTTTCCTAAAGTCCATGCTCAGATCTGACGCAGGGTTTGTGGTCGCCCATCCTCCCCCACAGCAACAAAAACAAAATTGCCTGATGTAACCTTCTGCCGAATATTAGTGCGCCGGATACGCCGCACGGACTCCGCACAGATGGTAATGGAGGTGCGGCCGACCTTAACAATACGCGTATATACATTCAGCTCATCCCCCACCGCCATGGGGTGATGGAAGACCATGCCGTTAATGGCCACTGTCACACATTTGCATCCGGCAAACCCTTCCGCCGCCGTGCTGGCGGCAAGGTCCATCTGTGCGGCAACCCAGCCGCCAAAAATATCGCCCGCCGCATTGGTATCCCGCCGCATGGCAACAACCCTGACGGCCAGATTCTCATCCGTTGCCCAGTCACTCGGCTCAGTATTACCCACGTTCACCCCTTCTGCTCACGCTGGTCCATTATGGGGTCATGTTTCTCCATTCCCTGCAAAACATACAGAGAAATCTGCACACCTCCGCCATGCCTGTACCAAACGTGAAAAAATCCTGCTCACAACCGTAATTCAGTGTTGCCAGAAATCACGCAATTGTTATAAAAAATGTCAAATTATTGCTTCCTCATATCGAATTTTGTTTTACACGAATCTAAAAATACAGGCATATTCGCGCCATGGAGGGGTAAGTTATGTACAGATACGCTGTTTCTTTTGTGGATCAGGCATATACCAATATCCGGGACAATATGATTCCGACCACCAGCAATAATAATGCAGATAGTATTCAGGCAACGGTCAGCGGATCTGGCGAAGTTTACGCCAATGATCTGAAGGAAGCCCGCGTGAATGCTAACGAAAAATTTGTGGACAAAACGATTGAAAACATCATGAAAGAAAAAAATTCCGGGGCTTTTTACGCGTAGATACATCCTTTCTTCTACGCAAAATCTCTATTTAAATATCAACATTCTTCCGCATATTTTTATTTTTGAAATAATTTAACACAACATACTTGTATAAATACCACTCATTAGAGACGTCCACTTTGTAAGGCTTAGCCAGAGACCTGCCGAGTGGATGTGAGTCTACATTTCTATTTAATTTTTCTGCGCTTCAAACTGCCTTATGGTCTGGCCATAAAGTCATTTTAGCAGAATTGAACTCCCCATGGCAGCGCCCCAGATCTTCCGTTGCAGCAAAAGCGACAAACTCATCCTGTCGCCTGAACATATTGAAAAAACTGTACTTTTTTCTGACCATGACCCGGAGACACCAAGCCCGGCAGTCGGGGCTAGCCGCCCTCGCCTGTTCCATGTTCTTGGGCCCGGGCTCATTACCGGTGCGTCAGATGATGACCCAAGCGGCATAGCAACCTATTCACAGGTCGGGGCGCAGTTTTCCTATGGTCTGTCATGGACGCTTCTCGTCACATATCCGCTCATGGTTGCCATACAGACAATCAGCGCCCGCATCGGGCGTACAACTGGGTACGGGCTGGCGGGTGTGCTGCGGCTGCATTGTCCGCCGTGGCTGGTTAGCAGTGTTATCGTGCTACTTCTGGTTGCAAACATCATCAATCTTGGCGCAGACCTTGGCGCAATGGCAGATGCGTTGCACCTGCTGCTTCCCGTACATCGTGCACTTTACGTTCTACTTTTTGCCACCATTTCAATTTCCATGCAGGTGTTCTTGCAGTACACTCGCTACGTAGCCGTGCTCAAATGGCTTACACTGGCCTTATTCTCGTATTTTGCTGCACTGGCCTATGTGCATGTTCATTGGCACACGCTGGCATGGTCTCTGGTCTGGCCTGACCATGCCCTTACGTCGGACTACCTGACCGCTCTGGTAGCAATTCTCGGCACCACAATCAGCCTTATCTCTTTTTCTGGCAGGCCTCGCAGGAAGTGGAGGACATGCACGTCCACCCCCGCCGCACACGGCTGATTGATGCGCCAGCCCAGGGAAAAGACGCCCTGCGCCGTATCAGAATTGACACTTTGGTTGGCATGGGTTTTTCCAACCTTGTTGCATTGGCCATTCTGATTACTACAGCCGCAACCCTGAACGTGAGCGGCATTACAGATATTCAGACATCAGCTCAGGCCGCAGAGGCCCTCAGGCCTATTGCAGGCAATTTTGCATCTCTTATTTTCACTCTTGGCATTATTGGCACAGGCCTTCTGGCTGTTCCGGTGCTGGCAGGCTCCGCCGCTTACGCCGTGGGGGAGGCACGCCAATGGCCCACCGGTCTTAAACGCCGCCCAAAGGAAGCGCAGGCATTTTATGCAACGCTGGTCATTGCAACCCTAGTTGGCATGATCCTGAATTTTGTACCAATAGACCCCATAAAAGCCTTGTTCTGGAGCGCAGTGCTCAATGGCGTAGCGGCTGTTCCCGTCATGGTCATCATCATGCTTGTCTCTGCCCGCAAAGACATTATGGGAAATTTTATTGTTCAGGGCTGGTTAAAATGGCTGGGATGGACAGCAACCCTTCTTATGGCAGGGGTTGTTATGGCTATGTTGGGAGCTTTTTTATAACCAGCAGTAAAGCATAGACGAAAACCCGCCTCTCTATTCAGAACGCGTCATATACGCCCCTTGTAATGGTGAAATATGCAAAATGGCATGCCGAACATCATGCCATTGAGCATTAGAGTGCGGGGCAACACCGTGCGAGATCAAACTGTGCCGCACCTCCAGTTCGATTGGCGCTTCCACTTCTACGGACAGGCGATGCTGCTCCAGTCGACGGTCATGCCCAAGGCGTGAACGTGGCGCGTGTACTGTATTGCCAGCTGGTCCTGCGCAACAACATGCTGGCCCGCCATCACCATCATTGCCACACCAGCCGCTACCGCAGCCCCATGCCCGACCTGTTTGAACATATGATCGGGAATACAATGTAAAAACTGCTTCATACCAAATGAGGATACCAGAGCAGCCAAGGCGACAAAACCACCAGCCAGTAATGTTGCCTGACTGACCATGCCGTAGCTTACGTAAAGTGTAACTTTAACAAAATGCAAAAGCACATCATTCGCCGCACGCGTTGCAACAATTTCGGATTTATCCAAGCCTAGCTTGTGGTAGAACTGATTGAAAAGCAAACCGACAGCACCGGTAAAACCGGAAATAAACCCCGCCATAATACCAATAATGGGCAACCAGACCATGCCATGGGCTCCATCGTCCGCGCTATTTTTTGCTCCACGCTCACTACGTAGCATAAGCGGGAGATTTCCCAATAAAAACAGGCCGAGCAACAGGCTCAGATAAGCAGGCTGCATTTGCCTGAGCAGCATCACACCTCCCCAAGCTGCGGGAAGCGCCAATGGCACAAACCGAAACACAATAGACCATCGGATATTTCGGAAAAAAAATGCAATACGGGATATAGAGCTTACAGAAGTTCCAATAGACAGAGCCGCAGGAACGTTCTCAGGCGCAAGTATCAACCCCAGTATTGGCATAAGCACCAATCCGGCACCGCCCCCGGACACAGCACTCAAGGCAAATGCCACCACCGCGGTTGCGAATAGAACACTCCAAACAATCATCATTAAGCACTCCGCAGCACTGGTGTGCTCCCAAGTTACCAAAATGCCTCAGGCAGGCGTTATTTTAGACGCAGCCAATCTGAAAAATGACGCATGTAACAAAGAGTCTGTATAAATAACCTATGAAATATATTCATCGCACGAACCTGAACACACTTGATGTATGAGGGGGGGGGTTATTCTCAGCCAATACCCTCAAAAGGAGTTCTACTCCTGCATGCATACCCATAGCATTAAATATGCCAACATTGGGATTTTTATATTTCATGAAGTTCAATTTTTTGCCATGTTCCTTTATAAACAAAAATCAACATAAATTCCGGAAATTAAACGCGTAACAAAGAAGAAATATCTAGAATTTCCTCATTCACAATAGAATTTTTTCGTATAATCGATCAGTAATCACATCATACTTTAGACAAAACAATCTCTTATATACCCCGATACATCACCCGGAGCCCTAGTATGAACGTGGACGTACCCTGCCCTGCCGTATCAATCCTTCTGGTCGAAGATGATGAAAAAACAGTTTCTTATATAGAAAAGTTTTTTGAAAAATCACATATTCGCATAACCAGTGCATGTCACGGCGCTTATGGTCAGGAGTTGGCAGAATCTGGGTCATGGGATTGCATTATTCTTGACCGCCGCCTCCCCGGCATAGACGGTCTGACCATCCTCACCCACCTGAGGGCAAAAAATATACAGACTCCCGTTCTGTTCCTCACCACGATGGATGGTATTCATGACCGGGTCCGTGGTTTGCGCAGTGGTGGAGACGATTACCTTGTCAAACCGTTTGCCCTGACCGAACTCTCCGCAAGAATAGAAAGCCTGTTACGGCGCCACAAGGAACCTCTGAATACTACCCGTCTGGTTTTTGAAGATGTAGAAATTGACCTGTTGAACAGGGAAGTCTGGCGCGCAGGGTCAAAACTTTATATACAGCCTCAGGAATTAAAACTCCTTGAATATTTTATGCGGAACCCTTTTGCCCTTCTCTCACGCGAGATGCTTCTCCAAGCGGTATGGGAGATTGATTTTCCAATTCATACCAATCTTGTTGAAACTCATATCAGCCGTCTCCGGGAGCGGCTTGGCCGTCATGCTTCCCCATTGATCCATACCGTCAAAGGGCAAGGCTACATGTTACGGAACCAGTGAAATGAAGCGGCATACACGCCCCAGCGCTTACCAGTTCTCGATTTTCAAAAGTTCATCATTCCGGATTATGTCTATATTTACGGGATGTTTTGTCATAAGTGGTCTTTGTGTTATGGCCATTTCAGGATACCATAGCCTGTCCCTTTTAACCCGGCAGATGCAAAAAACTGTATCAGACGAACGGGAGGAGGCACTCTCCCAGGCTGGTATCCATGATATTGCCCACATGCGCCCAGTCATGACCGAACTGGTCAGGAATGGTCCAGGCTTTTACTACCTGCTACAAGATGCACAGGAACATATTGTTGTGGGCAATATGCTGCATCTTAAACCCACACAAGGCTGGCGGAACCTTACATGGACACACCGCTCCCTCCCGCCCGAGCACCGGCCAGTCATCGGGTATGGTTTAACCCTGCAAGATGGAGGTTATCTGTTTGTCGGGATCGATGCTGAACCCGTCCAGACCCTGCGCCGTGACCTCTGGTTTACATTTATCTGGGGTATGGCTGGCTTTATTATTATCGGTGCAGGTGGCGGCTGATTGTCAGCCACTTTGTGCTCGGTAAGATCGAAACAATCAGCCAGACAGCCCGCGACATCATGCACGGAGATATGTCCAGAAGGCTCGCATTGAATACAAGCGGCGATGAATTTGACCATCTTGCCACCAGCCTGAACGCCATGCTGGAAAAAAACGAATGCCTGATTACAAGTCTGCATCAGGTCACAGATGATATTGCCCATGATATGCGACGGCCCCTTGCCCATCTTGGTCAACATCTTGATGAAGCAATGCAGCAACCTCACTCGCCCTCTCAGGCAGATGCATTAAGCCACGCCAAAACCAACCTTAATGAAGCTCTGGAAATTTTTTCTTCCCTACTCAAACTCGCCCAGATGGAAGCGGGTGCAGACATTCCGGACAATCAAAATGTTTCTCTGCGGGGTATTCTGCTCTCCATTACAGATATTTATCGCCCCATAATGGAAGAGAAACAACAAACACTGAGCGTATATCTTGCTCAAAATGAAATGACCTGTTCAGGCAATAAAGTTCTACTGGTGCAAATGTTCTCCAATCTTCTGGAAAACGCCACAAATCACTGTCCTGCTGGCAGCACTATTGTCGTTTCATCCTTTATGTCAGACACAACAAATACGATCATCATTGCCGACAACGGCCCCGGCATTCCTGAACATGAGCGTGAACGTGTATTTGAAAAAATGGTCAGACTGGACCATAGCCGCTCAATTCCGGGTACGGGGCTTGGCCTAAGCCTAGTAAAGGCCATTGTTCGGTTACATCATGGCCGCATCACATTATTGGACAATGCACCTGGGTTATGCTGTAAAATTCAGTTGCCTTACCACAGCAAAAAATAATCCACCCTGACAGAACAAAACGGCTGTGAGTATACACACGGTGTTGGCATGACTCTGCATGTAAAACCACAGCACGCCACCTTGGGGATTTTATGCAGACTGGAATCAGCCATGCTGGAGCGCATCATATTCAACTTCACCACAAATAACTACTTATAATAGTGTTAAATTTTATATCCACAATTCATGCCATTGAAATTGCATAATTTTTCATATATTCAAATTTAATCGTATTATGTGGAGCATAAAAATTATCACCATGCGGGAAAGTTTGAAGCCATGATGCAGCTACAATCTCTTAAACCACGCCCTTTGGCAGCCCGAAAAAATGAGGGAACTCAAGCCATTGCGCGCGCATTCCAGATTCTGAGATTTGTGGCAGAACACCCCGAGCAGGACGTCCGCCTGAGAGATATTGCCGCGATGATTAACCTGCCCTCAGCCACCATTCATCGCATTTTGCAGGCATTACGCCGGGAAGGGGCATTAGAGCAGAATCTGGCAACCCGACGTTACAAAATCGGTAACAGCTATATTACTATGCTTGAGGAGATATCCAAAACGCGGTCTACAAGCCCTACCCACCAGAACGTCCGGGTAGCATACGCTCAAGAACGTGGTCCTTGAGGATCAAGTGGTGAAAAAGGGCAGCCAGACCATGACCTGTTGCAAGAATAATGATCAACCATGCATTCCAATCATGCAGACTGTGAATCCACAAAAGTGATGCTTTTTGAAAATGCGCGAATGGAGCGGGAAACAGCACCCCAAAAAAGCTCATTGGCTGCCCCCCGCCCCATCGCCACAGATAACCGAGCACAATTTCTGCCAAAATCAACGCATAAAGCGTGTATTCCACCCCAAGCGCTAACACTCTGCTCATCGGTTGCAGATGATTGGGTAGGTGCCGCCCTTTTGTAAGTCTCCAGACAACACGGAATACCATGATAACACTCAGTATTATTCCCGCTGTCAGATGTGTAACGACCATCAGATGATGCACAGGTTTTGTTGGCCAACTCCAGCACTCAGCCAACACAAACTGCAACAGCACCAAAAATGCCGTCATCCAGTGCAGGACAATGCTTGGCCCATCATAACGCTGGAATACTCTGGTGGCTGGAGTTGAATAAGTCATACATGTCCTGAAAAAATGGAGTCTGGCCTATAGTTCCTATCATACTGCCATGACACGAAGATGAACAAAGTATATTTTCCAAAAAATGAAAATTATTGAAAATTACTCGCAGTATCATAATAAAATATATATTGCAGCGGCATGCAAGACCTTGTTAGTCCTGAGTTACATTGACCTCGGCAGCAGGAAACCTCATGTCGCGCCTTCCCCCCCTGACCGAACGCCATGCTGTTGAAAAACTCGGCTGGTTACGAGCAGCCGTTCTCGGGGCCAATGACGGAACCCTGTCAACAGGTAGTCTTATTGTTGGGGTCGCCAGTGCGCATGCCACACACACCAGTATTCTGGTTGCCGGATTATCTGCACTTGTCGCAGGTGCCCTGTCCATGGCTGCGGGGGAATATGTCTCGGTCAGTTCTCAGGCAGATTCCGAGCATGCTGATATTGCCCGAGAAAAACACGAACTTAGGCTCAGGACCTATTAATGTATTGAACTGAGTGCACGGTTGTGATTCACAGGCTTACCGATGGAGGGTGGGCCTGTGAATGATGTGTTTATGCTGTCTGAGAGCCAGATGGGGCGGATTGAGCCATTTTTTCCACTGGCGCACGGAGTGCCACGCGTGGATGACCGGCGTGTTCTGAGCGGTATCGTTTATGTGATCCGCAACGGTCTTCAGTGGAAAGACGCTCCGAAAGCGTATGGTCCGCACAAGACCTTATATAATCGATTCATCCGGTGGAGCCGTCTGGGTGTCTTTGACAGGATCTTTGTCGCCCTGACAGAACAGGCTGGCCGTTCGAAGCA
>NZ_BAJU01000008.1 GCF_000613865.1 Acetobacter okinawensis JCM 25146 | reverse complement strand
CCACCCCTGCAGCAAGCCCCGGCGCACCGGACAGGCGCAGGCAGGTCAGGGCGCTGCGGAGGCGGCGCTCGATCAGACTTTCGTAAAGAGCAAGATCCTCCACCCCCAGCATGCCGCTGACTTCCAGCCATGCCAGAATGGTCTCTGGCTGTTCAGGAGCTATGGCGCGCACCCTGCTTTCCAGCGCCTCTATGTCCGCGCCACTGGTCAGCACCACATTCTCCAGCTTGCGCCAGATAAAGCGCCCCGTTCGGTGCGTGCTCAGCCGCGGGGGGGATGTGGGGCCATCAAACGCTGCCACCACACACTCACCTCCACCCGCACCCCCTGTGCCAAAACGGTCCACCTCTGGTGTACCCGCATAGACGGTGCGCGCGTTGATCTGACGAAACCCGTGCCAGTCCCCCAGCGCCAGATAGGCAAGCCCGGCCTGCTCCGCCCGGTCTATGGCAATGGGGTTATGTTGTGCCTCGTCCTCATTCCCAAACCCCACAACCGAGCCATGGGCCACTCCAATGCGCAGGGCGCCTTCAGGCGTTGGAGCATCGTTCATGTAAGCCGTCAGGTCGGACAGGGTGTGCCGCCGCTGCAAAACGGCGGGCAGCAGCCACGCCTGCCCCCCTGCATCCAGCGCTACGGGGGCGGGGCTCAGGTGCAGCCTGACGTTATCGGGTACAGCGTTATCCCGCAGCAGACGGGTCCACACCCCCTGTGGAGTATGGGCGTCATGGTTCCCCGGAATAAGGTGCCAGGTGATATCGGCAAACTGGCGCATACGCTCCATGGGCTGGCGCAGCGTGCGCTCGGACGGGGTTTCGTGCTCATACACATCCCCTGCCACCAGCACATGGGTGGCTCCCTCCTGCCGGGCGAGCGCGCCTATGCGGCCAATAACATTCAGCCGTTCGGCCTGAAGTGCGCCCAGTGCCTCGTCATCCACAAAGCTGAAGGTTCGGCCGATCTGCCAGTCGGAGGTATGCACAATTTTCATACACACTGTTGTGCCCGCTCCCCCAATGGCCCGACAAGATGGAATATGGCATGACATCAGCCACAAACCTGCGCACATCAACAACTATGGGCGGCACAGGGGCGGGGTGGGTCTAGCAGATTGTGGTTTGTGGGGCTGGCAGGTCAGGTCTGCCACGCGTGTAGTGCAAGGCCCGGATTGGGGCAGAACTTTCCCTAACATTATATTTTATTTTAATATACGCCCGACAATCCGGATTCGAGACATCCTCCTGCTCAGTGGCCACAACAAAAGCAGACCCAGAATGACCGCTGAGAAAACAGCTTTCATGCATCGCCCCGGCTGGAAGGGGTGGTTCCTCCAGCTTCCACCCTCGGTTTTTTCTCCGGGGTGGTTCCTGTTCTGCCTGCGTACATGGCTATCCGCCGTGCTGGCGCTGGGGACGGCATTCTGGCTCCAGCTTTCCTCCCCCGGTACGGCGGCGGTTACGGTCATGATTCTGGCCCAGCCCTTGCGCGGGCAGGTGCTCTCCAAAGCGCTTTACCGTCTGGCGGGGACCATTATTGGTGCGTTTGTGGCCCTGTTCCTGACTGCCTGCTTCAATCAGGAGCGTGGGGTTTTTCTGGGCGGGGTCGCTTTGTGGCTGAGCCTGTGCACCATTGTAGGCACGCTGGAGAGGGATTTTCGTGCTTATGCCGCCATGCTCTCGGGCTATACGGTCGCCATTGTGGGGATCAGTTGCATTGATAACCCGGCCGCCATTTTTGATGTCACGGTCAACCGCGTGTCCTGCATTGTGGTGGGCATTGCCTCCACTGCTGCGATCAACGATATTTTTGGCTCACCCACCGCATTTGAAAAACTGACCGCCAACCTGCGCCGCACGTCGGATATGGTGCGCCGCATCGCCAAGGATGCACTGGCCGGGCACAGCATCCCAGACAGCATGGCCTGCGCAGGGCTTGCGGGGGAAATTATTGCCCTGACATCCCAGATATCCTTCGCCAAGACCGAACTGCCCGATGCGCGGCTGCGGCTTGCGGGAGCACGCTCGGCCATGGTGGCACTGCTGGAAATGCTCTCGTGCAGTCAGGCCATTGCCCTTGTCCTGCGCAAGGGGGAGGTCTCCGATGCCGTGCTCAAACACATCCGCGATGCCTTTGGCGATGGCACGCCCGTAAACTCCCCCGCACAAGCCGTGCATGACCTTGAAGACCTTGCGCGTGAAGCCCATGAGAACGAACTCTGCCTTGGCCCAACGCTGGATGAGGCATGGCTGATCGAACGCTCCATGGCCGTTCTGTCCGACACCCGCTGGGCTGTGGATGGCATAGACGCCTTTGAGCACGGCCAGCGGGCACGCACGCAGGCCCCTGAACTTAAAATTGAGCAGCATGATGACGTAATTGCCGCCCTGCTCAACGGGTTACGCACACTTATCGGTTTTTCCATCGCGGCGGGGCTGTGCATTATCTCCGATATTCCAGCCACGTATTCCGCCCTGTCGCAGGTGGCCATTATCCTGACCCTTGCAGCAACAACCTACAATGTCCGTGGCTTTGGCATGGGGGCTCTGCTGGGTACGCCGCTGGCCATTATTGTGGCGGCCGTGCTCAACTTTGGCATTCTGCCCAAAGGGGCGGACATGCCTTTTCTGGCCATGGCCATTATTCCTGTCGTTTTTGGCGGCTGTCTGCTGCTCATACACCCCAAGACGGCAACCATCGGCTTTAATGCCGGGGTGTTCTTCTTTGTCATCCTTGGCGTGGCAAACCAGCAGAATTACGAGCCATCGGCCTTTATTGACCGCAACGTGCTGTACCTGTTCGCCGCGATCATGATCTTTATCTCGCTGGTGCTCCTCCTCCCCCCTTCGGCCTCACGCAGGCGGTTCCGGTTGGCATTACCATCGGGCATGACCTTCTGCTCCAGTTCGAAGGGCATGGCGAGCAGGCAGGCTCCGCCTGATCAGCCGCCACTATGACCGGCTGTGCCGTATTCTGGAGTGGAACCGCTACCTGCCCGCCAACAAGGCGCGCCAGCGTGTTTTTGCCCGCCTTGCCAGTCTGGACGCGCTCAACCTTGAACTGGCGCGCGCACGCCGCCACCTGCAACGTGCCGCGACCATTCCCGCCATTCGGCTGGATGCGGAATCCGCCTACCGTGCAACCATCATCTACAACGTGGATGCGGCACTGGTACGCATGCGCCACAAGGCCCGCATTCTGCTTGACCACGCCATTGGCCTGCCACACGGGCAGATGGCCACAGCCCTTGCCGCCGTATCCGCCATGGTGGGCGCCATTCGCCTGCTGGAGCACAACCGCTCCGCCCTGCACCTGTATGACCTGCTGCCCATACCCGACCAGCAGTGGAAGGCACGCTGACATGGAACTCCAGCCTGTTCTCGATATTGGCGGCCTGCTGGTGTCCTCCTTTGTGGTGCATGCGGGGCTGGCCATTGCCACCTTGCTGGCACTCAACCCGCTTTTGGCTAAGGTTCGCGCACGCCGTGTGGTCTGGAACCTGCCGCTGGCCGAATTTGGCATTCTTATTGGCCTTATCGGCCTTTACACCATCCTGCTGTGAAAGGGCTTTTCCGCCGTGTTTGAACGTGCGCGCCGCCTTCTGCAATTCATCACCACCGGCATTATTCTGGCCATTGCGGCCGTGGTCTGCTTTGTGCTGTGGGATTATTACACCGCCGCCCCCTGGACCCGTAACGCAGGTACGCGTACAGGTGGCCGATATTGCGCCGCGCGTGTCCGGCCAGATTATCGACATCAAGGTCCGCGACAACCAGTTTGTCCATGCTGGCGATATTCTGTACGATATCGACCCGTTCGACTTCAAGGTGAACGTCGCCTCCGCCACAGCCGTGGTGAACGAACGGCAGGCGGAAATGGTGCTCAAGGCCACACAGGAATACCGGCGTAACAACCTGACCGACGCCGCCGCATCCCGCGAGGAAAAACAGGTCTACCAAGCCACGGCGGAAGTGGCCAAGGCACAGTATGCCGCCGCCATGGCCGCTCTCTCGCAAGCCAACATCAACCTTGACCGAACCCATGTCCGCAGCACTGTAACCGGCTACGTGACCAACCTGATCATGCGTGTGGGGGATTACGCCACCACTGCCAAAGCCAATATTCAGGTCATTGATGCCTCATCCTACTGGGTGGATGGATATTTTGAGGAAACCAAGATCCGCTCCATCCACATTGGCGATCGCGCCCGCATGGACCTGATGGGGTACCGCCAGCCCATGTGGGGGCATGTCACCAGCATTACACGCGGGATTGCCACCCCCAACGCAACCCCTTCCACTCAGGGTCTGCCGTCGGTGGACCCGGTCTATACATGGGTGCGTCTGGCACAGCGTATTCCCGTGCGGGTACAGATTGACAGCATCCCCCCCGGCACCCAGTTTGCCGCAGGGATGACAACCACCGTGACCATTGTGGGCAGCAAGGGCAAACGCGCCCATGACTCCCTGACCGAGGCGCTGAACAGGCTGCGTGACGCCCTTATGGGTGGCACGGGCGGGAGCGGGCAGCGGTATTAAAACACGCAAGTATGGACGCCCGGCCCACAGGCTGGCACAAACACAGGCATGCAGCATTCCTTTGCCCCGTTCCGTTTTGCATCTGCGCTGTGTGCTCTGGGCCTGTGCCTGACCACCGCCGCCCATGCCCGCAGCATACCCGGCCAGCGGGTGCAGGTGAGTGCCCCCTGCCTGAGCACCTTGCATGTTGTGACCGACAGCGCGCTCTCCGGCGCGGTTGCGGTTCCAGGCACATGGCCAGCGGGGCTGCAAGGTACGACTGCGGCTGACGGCACCATAACCCTGTCACAGGCAGGGTGCCCACGCGGGCAAAGCCTTGAGCTACACACCCCCTCCTCCATGCCGCTTGCCATAGACAGCCCGCAGGCTACCCACATTGTCATTGATGACCGCAGTGGCCCCATGTCCATTCAGGCAGGGTCGGGCGGGCTGGATGCCGGAAGCACCGGAGCAATTGACCTTGCCACGGACGCCTCCGGCCCTATCCACATTGGCAGGCTTGCAGGCGCCGCCCGCCTGCGCTCCACCACATCGGCCCCCATAACCATTGACCAGATTGATGCCCCGGCCCTTGCCGTCTACCTTGCAGGCACGGCAAGCCTGAATGCACCGTCGGGAACACTCAAGGCGCTGGACATCAACAACACAGGCAAAGGCCACGCCAGCTTTGGCGGTACAACAGGTGTTGCCGCCCTGCATGTGCAGGGGGATGGTGGCATTAGCGTGCACAAGGCCACTGGCACACTGGCAACCGAGCGGGACGGCAAAGGGCGCATAGAGGTCAACCTGCCCCAGACCACCCCCTAGAATCAGCAGGACCACGCCCCCACTCCCCCCCTCCAGCACAGCCAGAGGAGCCATGCCGGTGTCTTTTAGTCGGCTGTTTATCATGCGCCCCGTTGGCACAACCCTTATGGCGGTTGCGTTTATGGTGGCGGGTCTTTTTGCCTACCGTGCCATGCCGGTGGCAGACCTGCCCAATATTTCCGTCCCGGTCATTTATGTTATTGCCTCCCAGCCCGGCAGTTCACCCCAGCAGTTGGCCAGTGCTGTTACCACACCACTGGAGCGCAGACTTGGCCAGATTGCGGGTGTGAGCAGCATGCGCTCGGACACCACGGACTCCAGCGCGTTCATCCTGCTGTTTTTTGATGACAACCGGGACATCAACGGTGCTGCGCGTGATGTGGAGGCCGCCCTACGGGCCGCCCGTGCGGACATGCCCCACACACTTCTGGACCAGCCGCAATATTACAAGGCCAACCCGTCGGACAGCCCGATCATGGTTGCCGCCCTTAGTTCCCCCACCCGTAACGTGACCGCCCTGCGCGACCTTGGGGAGACACACCTCAAACCCATGCTGGCAGGGGTCAAGGGGGTTGGCTGGGTGGATGTTGTGGGCTCGGACAAGCCCGCCATCCGGGTGGAGGTCAACCCCCAGCTGCTCTACCAGTATGGCATCGGGTTTGAAGACGTACGCTCGGCCCTTGCCTCGGCCAACGCCAACACGCCCAAGGGGTTTATAGAAACCGGGGGCCAACGGCTGACGCTTGAAACCAACGATCAGGCACACAGCCCCGAGCAGTACCGCGATCTGGTCATTGGCTACCGCAACAACCGGCCCGTGCAGCTAAGCAGTGTGGCCACCGTCCGCTCCGGCCCGCAGAATGAGCGCACGGCAGGGTGGTTCAACAAACAGCCCGCCGTGCTGGCTATTATCCGCGCCCAGCCGGGCAGCAACGTGATTGAGGTCACAGACGCCATACGCGCGCGCGCCACACTCCTGCGCAATGCCCTGCCTGCGGATGTGGCGTTTACACTGGTATCGGACCGCTCGGTCTCCATCCGTGGTGCGCTGGAAGACACGCAGGAGACCCTGCTGGGTGCGGTGGCGCTGGTCGTGCTGGTTGTTCTGGCGTTTTTGCGGAGCTGGCGCTCCACCTTTATTCCCGCCATTACGGTACCTGTCTCGCTCGCGGGGTCTCTGGCCTTCATGCACCTGCTGGGCTTTTCGCTCGACACGCTCTCTCTCATGGCACTGACCATTGCCACCGGCTTTGTGGTGGATGACGCCATTGTGGTGGTAGAAAACATCGCCCGCCATATGGAGGAGGGCATGAGCCGCATGCAGGCCACCTTGCAGGGCGCGCAGGAGATCGGCTTTACCATCCTGTCCATCACCATTTCGCTGATTGCGGTCTTTCTGCCGCTGCTGCTGATGGGGGGCGTTGCGGGCAAGGTCTTTTTTGAATTTGCCATGACGCTGACCATAGCGGTCTCGGTATCGTTTTTTCTGGCCATATCGCTCACCCCCATGATGTGTGCGCATTTTCTGGAAGTGCATGGCCCGGACCAGCCAGCCGCCGCCAAAACGGCCAACCCGCTGGTCCGCGCAGCGCATCTGCTGGCCGATGGTACGGATTATGCACTGGCCGGGATGATGCGCCTCTACCGCACCACGCTCGATGGCGCACTGCGCCACCCGTGGCTGACACTGCTCTCCCTCCCGCTCACTCTTGTCGCCACCGTCGGGCTGGTTATCATTATTCCCAAAACCATTTTGCCCGCAGAAGACATAGCCCTTTTGCAAGGCTACCTGAGCGTGGACCAGACATCCTCCTTTTCTGCCATGTCGGCCAAAACACGCATGGTGCTTGACGCCATGCAGGCGGCACCGGGGGTGGAGGGAGTCATTGGCTTTACCGGGGAGGACGCGGCAAACGAGGCGGAAGTGTATGCCCAGCTCAAACCCAAAGGGCAGCGCAGCCAGACACCGGAGGCCATTGCCGCCCATATCCAGCAGGCCGTACACAACATACCGGGGCTGAGCACCAGCATTTCCAACGCGGGCGATATTAACGGCGGTGGCCAGCGTGTGCATGAAGGTGCTTACAGCTTTGTTTTTCGGAGCGAAAACGAGGCCGATATTGACCAGTGGGTCCCCCGCCTGACCGAGGCCTTGCGCAACAGCAGTATCCTGAGCGGGGTCAGCAGCCACACGGTGGGGCATGGCATGGCGCTGCACGTGCGCATCAACCGCGACAACGCAGCACGCTACCAGATTACTCCGCAGCTTATTGGCAATGCCCTGTACGATGCGTACGGCCAGCGCACGGCGTCGAGCATTTCCACCCCGCTCACCACCTATTACGTTATTATGGAGGTGCAAAAACAGTTCCGCGACAACCCGGAAATGCTCAAGACCCTCTGGGTTTCCACCGCTGGCGGCACGGCATCGGGGGCTGTGGCCTCCAACACCATACGGGTGCGCAAACCCACCGATTCCACAGATGCTCGGAGCGACAACCTGTCCGAGCAATCCTTCCGCAACGCTATTGCCAACCGGCTGGCGGGCGGTGGAGCCGGGGCCTCCAACGGCTCCGCCGTTTCCGCCTCGACGGAAACCATGGTGCCCCTGCCCACGCTCTCGCGCATTGTCAGCGCACCAACCCCACTCCAGGTCAGCCACGAGAACGGGTTTGTCTCGGGCGCGCTCTCCTTTGACCTGCCCCCCGGCCACTCCATAAGTGATGCGGAAGCCGAAATCCGCAAAACCATGCGTGACCTGCACGCCCCCGAAAGCCTGAAAGGGGATTTTTCGGGCGAGGCAGGCGACCTGCACAAAAATCTGGTGAACGAGGCACTGGTGTTTGTGGCCGCCATTGCCACCATGTACATCACGCTCGGCATTTTATACGAAAGCTACATCCAGCCCCTGACCATTCTCTCCACCCTGCCTCTGCCGCTTTTGGCGCGGTGCTGACCTTGTGGCTGTCTGGCCAGCCGTTCTCGCTTATCAGCATGATTGCGGTGATCATGCTGGTCGGGATTGTAAAGAAAAACGCCATCCTGATGATCGACTTTGCACTCAACGCCGAACGCAGCCAGAACCTGAGCCCGCATGACGCCATAAAAGCTGCGTGCCTGACCCGCTTCCGCCCCATTCTCATGACCACTATGGCTGCGGCCTTTGCCGCCATACCCATGATTGTGGGCCGCGGCTACGGGGCAGAACTGCGCCTGCCACTGGGCATTGCCATTCTGGGCGGGCTGGCGACCAGCCAGTTGCTCACCCTGTATTCCACGCCTGTTGTCTATCTGCTCATGCACAGGCTGGCAGCTTTTGGGCGCAAGAGCGGGGCATGGCTCCAGCGCAGGCTGGCACGTAGGAGCCCAACACGGCCCAATACCGCGCCATAACACGGTTCAGCCTGCATGGCCTTTCTGCTCAAAAGCTTTTAAAACACGGTTCGAACACCCATTTTACCAAGGAAGTTTCTGTTATGTCCGATGCAATGCCTGACCGTCTTTCCGTCAACCCGAACAGCGAATTCTACAATGAAGCCCTGCTCGAACGCGGCGTTGGCGTGCGCTTTAAGGGCGTGGAAAAAACCAATGTTGAGGAATACTGCGTCAGCGAAGGCTGGGTTCGTGTGGCTGTTGGCAAGACCGTTGACCGTCGTGGCAACGCGCTGACCATGAAGCTGAACGGCCCGGTTGAAGTCTGGCTTAAAGACTGACCTGCCGCCAGAACATGGCACACTGACAATTAAATACTTTATTTAATTGTCAGTGTTTGGAATAGTGTCACGCATAATTCAAGGCAGACCATAAAGGGACCCCATATCCATGACCCAGACAGCACCCAGCACGGCGGCCGATATCAGCCACACCATTGTTATTGTTGGCGGCGGGTCCGCGGGCATTGCCGTAGCCGCACGCCTGCTGCGCGAACGCCCTACACTGGATATTGCCATTATTGACCCCGCCACCACCCACGCTTACCAGCCGGGCTGGACCCTTGTGGGTGCCGGGGTGATGAAGCTGCGTGACACACTGGAGCAGGAAGGCGGGCTGATCCCCAAAGGCTGCGTGTGGCTGCGTGCTGCCGTCAGCACCTTTGACCCCGACAACAACACCCTTGCTCTGGCAGACGGACGCACCGTGGCCTATGGCCGCCTTATTGTCTGCCCCGGCCTGCAACTGGACTGGGACAAGATCGAAGGGCTGAGCGAAACACTGGGCCGCAACGGCGTCTGTTCCAACTATTCCAAGGATACGGTGGAATATACCTGGACCTGCATCCAGTCCCTTGCTGGTGGTACAGCCCTGTTCACCCAGCCCCCCATGCCGATCAAATGCGCCGGTGCTCCGCAAAAAATTGCCTATCTGGCTGCCGACCACTGGCGCAAGCAGGGCACACTCAACCGCACAAACGTGGACTTCTGCCTTGCAGGGGACGCTCTGTTTGGCGTGGCCTACTTCCGCCCCGCACTGCAACAGGCGGTAGATTATTACGGCATCAACCTACAGTATAAGCACAATCTGATTGCCGTTAACGGCCCCGAGCGCAAAGCGACCTTTGCTGTAACCGGGCCGGATGGCAAGGTGACAAAGGTGGTCAGGGAGTTTGACATGCTCCATGTAACCCCGCCACAAAGCGCCCCCGATTTTGTTAAAAAAAGCCCGCTGGCCGATGCCGCAGGCTGGCTGGACGTCAATGCCACCACACTCCAGCACGCCAAATACCCGACCGTGTTTGGCATTGGGGATGTGATGAACACGTCCAACGCCAAAACCATGGCGGCGGCCCGCGCACAAACCCCCGTGGTCGTCCGCAATGTTCTGGCCTCGCTCGACAATCGCCCGCTCAGCGCACAGTACGATGGATATGGCGCATGCCCGCTGACCGTTGCCTATGGCAAGATCGTGCTGGCCGAGTTCCTGTATGGCGGCAAGCCCGCCCCCAGCTTCCCCTACGACCAGCGCAAGCCCAGCCGGTTTGCATGGTTCCTCAAAACCACTGTCTTCCCCCATGTTTACTGGGATCTGATGCTCAAGGGCCGCGATATTGAAGTGCCGCACCACCCTGACTGGTCCAAAAACTAACACTGCTTTGCCGCATGGGGTTTACCCCTGTGTGGCAAAAATGGCGGACAATAAAAAACCTCCCCGAATTTCGGGGAGGTTTTTTTATACCCAAAATGCCGGGCCGCGATCACGCCCGATAGTGCATCAGGGATCAGACATCATCCTCCGCCCGTTTGGGCAGCAGAGCTGGTACGAACACCAGTGTGCCCAACAGTGTGCAAGCCAGCGAGAGCAGCAGCAGACGCCCCATGCTGGCCGTACCGGGGTGGTGAGAGAGTGCCAAGGAACCAAAGGCCGTACCCGTGGTCAGGGCAGAAAACAGCACCGCCCGCGCCGTGGGGGACGCCAGCGGAGATTTAACCCCATCACGCCAGTTCATGACAAAATAGATATTGAAGGACACACCAACCCCCAACAGCAGGGGGAGTGCAATAATATTGGCAAAGTTCAGGGTCTCGGGCAGCAGGACAACCAGAATGACTGTCATCAGTGCAGAAAGCAGCAGCGGCGCCAGCACAAGCGCCATATCCTTGACCCTGCGCAGCGCGATGATGAGGATAATGGCGATCATGACCACCGCCGCACCCGCCGCCTGCTCAAACGCGCGCACAATGGAGCGTGCGCTCTCCACAATATCCACCGCCGTGCCTGCCATGTCCGGCTCGATCTTTTGCAAGGACCCGACAAACTTGCGCAGGGCACCAGAGCTGCTCATGACCCTTTGGGGTGCACTTCAACCAGAGCGCGGCCATCGGGTAGCAGATAGTCGTCTGCAATGCTTGGCGGCACATCATGAATGCTCACCGGACCGGCCTGTAGCATGGTCCGCAGTTGCGCCAGTTCTGGCGGCAAAAAGCGCACAAGGGCCGTGTTGGCAGCAAGCACCCGCTCGTCCGATGCTGTGGACAGACGGGCAAGAGCCGCCTGAATACGGCGCAGCGGGTCGTTAGCGGGCAGCTTGTCCAGCACTTCTGCCAGTGCTGCGGCTGTGCTGGCGGCAGATGCCCGCAGGGCTGCAGCATCCGGGGCAGGTTTGGGGTTGGGCACAATCAGGGTAGGGAGCAGCATGGAGGCTGCATCCTGAATAAGCGCGAGTTTTTCTGGCTGCTGCGTGGGCACATATGACCCGAGCCACATGACGTCATGCACATCGGGCAGTTCGTCCAGACGGTCGGCCTCCTTCTGGGCATCTGCAAGCGATTTCACCAGCAGTTCCGCGCTGTAAGGAGATGTCTGGGGGTTATCAATCAGCAGGCTCAGGGCACGCATGCCCTCGGAATTGGGGTTTTTGGTGTGCAGCGGGTCGCCGTCAAACTGCAAGGATGGCACCAGCGCCAGCCCGATAACCGCCACCACGCCAAAAAAGGCCAGAAGCCATTTGCGGTGGTGCCGGATCTGGGCGTCCACTGGCTTCATCCATGCATAGCCCATGCTGGGGCAGTTCAACGGTGGGCGGCAGATGCACAGCAGCGCAGGCAGCAAGGTGGTGGTGCACACAAACGCCACCAGCATGCCAATGCCCGCAATAAGCCCCAACTGCGCCACCCCCAGAAAGGCGGTAGGCGTAAACGCCAGAAAACCGGCCGAAGTCGCCAGAGCGGCAACCAGAATCTGGTGTCCCGTTTCCTCCCCTGTCATGCGCAGGGCTTCGTACATGCCCTCCTTGCCCGTAGCCTCCGGACTTTGCGCACGGAAGCGCACAGAAAACTGGATAGCAAAGTCCACCGCAATCCCCACAAACAGGATTGCAAAAGCAACAGAAATCAAGTTGAGCGTACCCACAGCCACTGCAGCAAAGCCTGTGGTCAGCAAAAGCCCCACAACCAGCGTGACAACAATGGGCAGCACCACGCGCCATGAGCGGACCGCAAGCGTCAGCCACAGCGTGACCAGCAGCAAGGAGCCCACAAGCCCCGCCACCATGCCCTCGGCCACGGTGGCAAACTCTTCATCATCCAGTTGCACCTGCCCGGTCAGATGGACCTTGGCGTGACCACTGCGCACGAACTCAAGGTCTTTGATCACCCCAAGCATAGCATCCGTTGCCGCACCACCGGGCTGGAAGGAGCCATAATCAAGCACAGGCTGGGTAATGACAAACTGGTAACGCCCTGCAAGGTCGGACAACTGCCCACCCAGCAGGCGCTGCCAGGACATGGGGTTTGCCTGCCCGTCTGCTGCTTTTTCCAACGTGTTGGCAAAGCCAGTGAGTGGCGCCTGAAAACCTGCCAGATTGGCCTCTCCCTGCTTGACCCCCTGCGCAATAAGCGAGAGCGCACCAAACAGCCCACGGGCGGAAGGGTCCTGCGCAAGAGCGGACAAAAAGGGCTGGGCGGCAATTGTGTCGTTAAGAATGCCAGCCAGCGGTTTGGGCTCAAGGAACATAAGCCCGTTACGCTCAAGGTAGGGGCTGGCATCCGGCCTGTTGGCAAAAGAAAAGTGCTGATGATCGGCTGCCAGCTTCTCAGCCAGTTGGCGGGCGGTCTCCTGCCCTTCTTCTGGCAGGTCGGCTTCCACCACCGCAACCAGCAGGTTTTCCTTCTGGGGGAACAGGCGGGCCATCTCGTCGGAACGCTGCTTCCATGCCAGGCGGGGGGAGAGCATTTTGCTCGTATCCGTGGTGACGCCAAGCTGGGTCATGCCCGCATAAACGCACGCGCCGGACAACACGCAAAAAAGTGCCACGACCAGCCAAGCATGGCGCGCACAAAGGGTGATAAAACGACCTATGGGTGCAAAAAGCATGATAACCGACAAGATCCTAGAAAAGCCATGGCGTCAGGCACAAAACCGCCTTGGTTTGCCCAACAGCTTGGCACGATGCAAGTGACGATGTGGCAGAGCACTCTATCTTTTATCGCCCGGAGTGAGGAAAATGGGATTTTTCCGCGCCATTACCATGGCCGGGCCATGCGTGCTCCAGCCATTGCCACAGCAGCAGGGAGGGGACGCCCCAGGCAATTTCACGCAGGCGTTTGATCAGAGAGAGCGCAATGGCAACAGGGGGTGCAATGCCAAACAGCCCGCCCACAACCATATACCCCCCTTCTGACACACCAAGCGCGCCGGGTACGGCAAACCCTGCGGATTTAGCGGCCTCCCCCACCCCTTCAATAACAAAGCCAGTCGCCAGCGAGCAGTCATGGCCCATAAAATGCAGGATCAGACAGACCTCCACGGCCCCCAGAGCCCAGGCCGAAAACTGGAGGAGCAGGCTGGTCACGGCATTGCGGCGGGTCTTGTAAAGGCCAAGCACCTCCTGATGGATGCCCCGAATACCCTCTACCCCACCCCAGCCCAGATGGGAGGCTATACGCTCGAGCAGTTTTTCCACCACAGCCACAGCGCCAAGCCACTGGCTGGCAAACACGGCCACACCCACAACCGCCAGCACCAGAGCGCTCTCCAGCAGCCGGTCGGTAACTGCCGAACGCCGGACAAGAGCCAGCAACAACAACAACCCCGAGACCGTGAACAGCACCTGACTGAGCAGTTCGAGTGTAAGGTCACAAATGGTCGCAGCCGCAGCACGGCGCAAACCCAGACCACGCTGGCCCAGCAGGCGGCTGGCAACAACCTCGCCCCCCACCTGCGCTACGGGGAGCAGGTTATTCACCCCCTCACGCACACAACGGAGCATGAAAAAATCCCGCAAGGGCAGATGGGGAGCAAGGTCACGCCGCGCGATAATGCGCCACGCCTGCGCGGAAAGAGAGACCTGAACGCTATGAAAAACAATGGCGGCAAGGATTCCCCAGCCGCCAGTCATAACCAGTGCAAAAATAGCCTGCGCGCCAAAGCGCGAGAGCATCCATACCGTAAGGCCCAGCCCCAGAACACCGGCGACAAGAGTGATACGCTTCATGCGGTCTCCCCATTTTCTGCCCGAGGCTGCGCCATGCTGGCCTGATGCCTAGTTTTATCCCTCCCTGATCTGGCGGAGCAGCGCAAGAGATTCCACACAGGCCGCAGCGGCTTCACGCCCTTTATTATGCACATCATCCGAAGAACGCACGGTGGCCTGTTCTTCTGTATAGGTTGTCAAAATACCAAATGCGACCGGCACTTCCGTGGCAAGGCTTGCCTGAATGATGCCCATGGTCGCCCCAAGGCTGATGAACTCAAAATGCGCGGTATCACCCTTGACCACGCAGCCAAGGCAGATCACCCCTTCATACCGCCCGCTTTTGGCCAGTGCCTGTGCAAGCAGGGGCATTTCAAACGCGCCGGGGGCTGCAAACACATCGCCCGGTGTTACGGCAATACCGTGCTCACCCAGCCATGCAATGGCACCATCACGCAGCCCGCCGGTCACTGTCTCATTAAACCGGCTGACGACCAGTGCCAGACGGGGGGCCGGGGAAAGTGCCTTGAGGTCAGGCAGAGTAACGGGGGAACGTGTACCCATAAGTCATGTTATCCTTGTTAAAACGCGTGGTCTTGTAAAACAGATCAGGCTGGGACCGTGTGCATGGCGGGCTGGGGCGAATCACAGCTCAGGTGGTGGCCCATACGCTGGCGCTTGGCGTGCAGATAGGCGCGGTTGAAGGTGTTCGCCGGAATTTCCAACCCCAGCCTGCGACGCACCACAAAGCCCTGACTCTCCAGTGCGCGCACTTTGTCGGGGTTGTTGGTCAACAGGTCAAGCTGCCCCACGCCAAGGCTGCGCAGAACACCCGCAGCCGCACGCCAGTCGCGCATATCGGTTGCAAAACCCAGCCTGTGGTTGGCCTCTACCGTGTCCAGCCCGGCATCTTGCAGTTCGTAGGCGCGGATTTTGTTGACAAGGCCAATACCGCGCCCTTCGTGCCCGCGCACGTAAACCAGCACACCACATTCCGCCTGCCCGATGGCGCGCAAGGCCGCCTGCAACTGGGAACCACAGTCACACCGCAGGGAACCCAGCGCATCACCCGTCACACATTCGGAATGCAGGCGCACCAGTGGCACCGGCCCTGTGGGGCGCACATCGCCCTTGACCAGTGCGACATGCTCCACGCCGCTGTCGTCCTGAAAGGCGTGGATCACCAGATCATCCCCACCATAAACGCTGGGCAGGGCGGCCTCGGCCAGATCGGCCAGCCCTTCCTCCCCCTGTGTGGCAGGCTGGACGGGCTGGGTCTGCTCCAGTGGGGCCAGACCATGCGCCCCGATCCATTCCACCAGTTCGGCAATGGAGATGATGGGCATGTCATGCTGGCGGGCGAACACATCCAACTGGGGGCGGCGCGCCATTGTGCCGTCCTCGTTCAGAATTTCGCAGATCACGGCTGCAGGCTTAAGCCCGGCTAGGCGCAGCAGGTCAATGGAGCCTTCGGTATGGCCAATGCGCGCCAGCACACCACCGGGTTCAGCCCGCAGGGGGAAGATATGCCCCGGAGAAGCAATGTCGGCAGGTCCTGCACCATCGGCTGCGGCAACGCACACCGTCCGGGCACGATCGGCGGCGGAAATACCCGTACTCACCCCCTCACGCGCCTCAATCGAGACCGTAAAGGCCGTGCCATACTGCGCGGTGTTATCGCTCTGGCGCACCATCATGGGCAGTTCAAGCTGCGCCACGCGCTCGGCGGTCAGGGGCAGGCAGACCAGACCACGGGCATGGGTGATCATGAAGTTCATAGCCTGCGGGGTCATGAACTCCGCAGCCATAACGAGGTCACCCTCGTTTTCGCGGTCCTCATCATCCACCATCACCACCATGCGTCCGGCGCGTACAGCGGCCAGTGCGCGCAGCAGGCGCTCGGAAGGCTGGAGCGGTGCGGTCTGCCCCTGTGTCATTTTGTCTGACATTGTGCCTCCACATATTTTGCAATGATGTCCACTTCCACATTCACGGCATCTCCTGCGCGGAGCGTGCCCAGCGTGGTGTGTTCCCATGTGTGCGGAATAATCATGAGGGCAATGCGGAACACGTCCCCATGCACCGCTCCCACCTCGTTCAGTGTCAGGCTGATCCCATCAAGTGCGACGGAGCCTTTTTCCACCATGTAGCGGCGCAGGGTGGCTGGCACGTCAAACTCCACGCGCCGTGCATCCCCCACAGGAGTTGCCCCGACAAAGCGGGCCAGCCCATCCACATGCCCCTGCACAATATGGCCGGAAAGGCGGGTGGAAGGCGTAACGGCGCGTTCCAGATTAACACGCGCCCCTGCTGTGAGTGCGCCCAGCATGGTGCGGTCGAGCGTTTCCCCACTGACAAAAAAGCGTACGGGAGCGTTCTGAGCCGGGGCTACTGCTGTCAGGCAGACGCCGTTCACGGCAATGCTCTCACCCTCCGCCACATCGGCAAGTCCGGTCTGCACTTCCAGCATAAGGGAGCGCGCCCCCTGCTCCACAGCAAGGACCTGACCGAGGGATTCTATAATACCGGAAAACATGCCTGCTCCTGCGTGCATCGTGCCCATTCGGGAAAAAGCGAAAGGGGGGAAATGTCGTGTCGGGTTGAAACAGAAAGATGGTCGCGCCCCTGCGCGTCCTGCCCAATACTCAGCCAGTCATCCCACAGGTTCTGCACGCGCAGGGCGCGCAGCAGAGTGGGACCAGCCTCCACCATGACCCACAGGGCCGGGGTTGTAGCCAGCAGGGCTGGCAGGTCGGAACAATCGGGGCAGAACAGTACGTCAAACATCGGCTCTGCCTGCTCCAGCCAGCTAGAAGGTACATTGCGCGATGCCCCACACACCACCAGCACACGCCGCCGGTTAAGGTGGTCGGGTACATGCCGCACGGTAAAGGATGGCAGGTCAGCCCGCACTGTGCCCGTGCCAGTCACAAGGCCATCGGTCACGCGTCGCAGAGCATGGGCAAACTGGAGCGACTGGGGCGTTGTAAAGGTTTTGTGGCCCACAGGCGGCACCATGCTGCCCTGAGCGTTAACCGCCTGCTTGACCGTAATCCACGGTCGCCCATGCACCATACGCCACGCAAACGGAGCCAGCAGCGCCCGGCAACGCGCCATGCATGCGGCCCCGTTGGGAGCCTGCTCCAGCCAGCGCACCGTCAGCCCTTTGGCCTGCAAATATGCTGCCCCGCCGCCGGGTACATGGGGGTTGGGGTCTGCGCAGCCGATCCATACCGTCTGCACCGGGGTGGACAGCAGCGCCTGCGTGCATGGGGGGGTGCGACCCGTATGGTTGCAAGGTTCAAGCGTGACCACAGCCGTGTGAATACGCTCCACCACGCCAAGGGCGCGCGCCTGCTCCACGGCCAGACGCTCTGCATGCAACTCGCCCGCCTTGTGGTGGGCAGCAATGACCAGCACGTTGCCCTGCACGTCCAGCAGCACACACCCTACAGCGGGGTTGGGTGCGGTCTGCCCTGCAAAACGCCATGCCTCTGACACGGCAAGGTCAAACGCCGCGCCCACACGCTCTGGCAATGCGTAGGAGAAAGATTGTGAAAAACTGTTCACCCTGTTCTCTTCAGTCCATACCTGCACGTTACAGACGGACTCAGGGCGTCAAAAAAGGATACGCACTTTTTGCTCGCAGCCGGATTCCGGGATAGCGGACAAAAAGCGAGTCTCTCTTTTTCCGTTCTCTTTCATCCGGACTATGACCGTCGGCTCCGGAATTGCACCGGATCTGCTGACCCTGCCGAAGCAGGCGCTCGCGGGCTTGAGGGGACTGGCCCCTCTTTACCGCCGGTAGGGAATTACACCCTGCCCTGAGAACGTCGCACCCGCACACACTGCGGCTGCATCTGTGTAATATGATGGGACCAACACCCACAGGTTGCAAGGGCAAAACGCTTCACATCTGCTTATACCGTGTTGCACACGAGCCTGAGGGAGATAAAAATCGTTGCAAATTCGACTCAAAAACGCACCCTGAGCCGCAAGCCCCTTTGTCTGGCATGGCGAGCCTGTTAAGAGAGACTGACGTAAGTCAGCCCCCTGACCCGATGCGCGTAAGGGTGGCCCTTTTTGCAACCGTAAGTTCAAGGCAGGTTTTTCTTGCGCGTTCCGTGTTTTTTTCATCCCGTCATGTGCGCGGTGCCTGCTGGCATCCCTCTAACCCCCATGGACCAGCCATGACCCAGCCAGACCCGGTGACCAGACCCGACGCCCCCGCCATGACCGGCCTTGCCGGATGGGTGGAGGCACGCCTGCCTGTTATTTCCGCCTTCCGGGCCGAATATATTGACTTCCGCCTCCCCCGCAACCTGAACGGGCTGTGGAACTTTGGCGCCATTCTTACGGTTGTCCTGCTGCTTATGCTGGCCACGGGCATTTTTCTGGCCATGAATTACACACCCACCAATGCCGGGGCTTTTCTGTCGGTCGAAGCCATAGACCGCCAGCTTGCAGGTGGGTGGCTGCTACGGGCCATGCACATGACCGGGGCCAACCTGTTTTTGGCCGCTCTTTATATCCATCTGTTCCGCGGACTGTATTACGGCTCCTACAAGGCCCCGCGTGAACTGCTGTGGCTGAGCGGGCTTGTTCTGCTGCTGCTGGTCATGGCGACAGCCTTTGCCGGTTACATGCTGCCGTGGGGACAGATGTCCTACTGGGGGGCAGATGTGATTACAAAAGCCGTGGGGGCCGTACCCGGTATTGGTCCGGAGCTTGAGCACATCATGGCCGGGGGGGACCATCTGGGGGACGTGTTCTTGCACCACTTTTTTGTGCTGCACTTCCTGCTCGCGTTTGTCATTGTCGCGGTGGTGGGGCTGCACGTCACCCTTGTGCACGTTAGCGGCTCCAACAACCCGCTGGGCATTGAGCCCCGCACCCCCAAGGATACCGTACCGTTTTACCCATACTACATCAGCAAGGATCTGGTCGGGCTGATCCTGTTTGCCATGGTGTTTACCGCCCTGATGTTCTTCTGGCCCAATGTGCTGATCGAAGCGGATAACTACACCCCGGCAGACCCCATGCACACGCCTGCCGATATTGAGCCGGAGTGGTACTTCCTGCCTTTTTATGGGTTGCTCCAGTCTGTTCCCTCCAAATTCGGGGGGCTTCTGGCTTCCGCTGCGTCCCTGCTGATCCTTTTTGCACTTCCGTGGCTGGACCGCTCGCCCGTGCGCTCCATGCGTTTTCGTCCCCTGTGCCGTATTGGCCTGTTCGGGCTGGTGGCGGCCTTTATTCTGCTCGCCGCAGCAGGCAAGCACCATGCGCAGGGTGGATGGCTGATTGTGGCGCGGTTGGCGGGAATTTATTACTTCAGCTACTTTGTTGTGCTGCTCCCCCTTGTCTCCCGCAGGGAAAAAACACGCCCGCTTCCCTCCTCCATTTTTGCGGCGGAAGGAAAGCGCTGATGCCCACCCATATTTACCGCCCTGTCGCAGGACTGCTGATCGCCCTTAGTCTGTCTGGCGCCGCACTGGCCAGTGAACCAGACAAAGCGCCCCCTCATCAGGCATGGGGTTTTGAAGGACCTCTGGGTCAGTATGACCAGAACAGCCTGCAACGCGGCTTTATCGTGTTCCAGCACGTCTGCTCCACCTGCCACGGCATGCGCAACCTGACTTATGCCGATCTGGCAGGCATTGGCCTGACCCAGCAGCAGATTGCGGAAACGGCAAAGATCAAGCCACAGCCGGGAGCCCCCGATGCCGCAGGCCAGCCCACCATGCGCCCGGGCCTGCCTGATGACCACCTGAACTCCCCCTTCCCCAACGATGCGGCGGCGGCAGCCATGATGGGGGGCATTGCCCCACCCGATCAGTCCCGTCTGGCCATCACTCACCCCGGCGGGCCGGACTGGCTCTATGCCTTCCTGACCGGTTACCGCATGCCCCCGCCAGCGGACGCTCCCGTCGTGCCCGGCAAGTTTTATAATGACTGGGTCGCAGGCCACATGATTGGCATGCCACCACCCTTGATGAACGGCATGATCCAGTACCCCGATGGCACCCCCGCCACGGTGGAACAACAGGCGCGCGATATTACCACCTTTCTGGTCTGGGCGTCCGATCCGCACCGCAATGAACGCCACAGCATTGGCAAGGCCGTTATGGCCTACCTGATCGTACTGCTTGCGTTGGCCATTGCATGGAAACGCAAAATCTGGAAACGCCTGAAAACGCAGTAAAGAAAGCACGCAACAACCATGACACGCGAGACTGACACCACCCCAGCTCCCGAACAGGCTCCCGGCCGCCGTGACTTTCTGGGCATGGTCACTACGGCTGGAACGGTCACAGGCATTGCGGCCTGTGCCATTCCGTTTGTACAAAGCCTGCAACCTCAGGACAGCGCCGCTGCCCACCTGCCTATTGATGTGGACATTACCCATCTGGCTCCCGGCCAGCAGATGGTGGCTGTGTGGCAGGGCAAACCTGTTTTTATCATTCGCCGCACACCACAGGAACTGGACAGCCTGCAGAATGCGGAGCTGAGCGCACAGCTCAAGGATGCCAACTCCACTGCCAACCAGCAGCCGAGCTATGCCCGCAACTGGCACCGCTCCCTGACCCCCGAATTTGGTGTTTATGTTGGAATCTGCACCCATCTGGGCTGTGTCCCGACCTACACCCCGCCACAGGGGTCCGGGCCGGAGGCATCCGGCGGATACGGCTGTCCCTGCCATGGCTCCAAATTTGATCTGGCGGGACGGGTACAAAAAGGGGCCCCAGCCCCATACAACCTGCCTGTTCCCCCTTATGCCATGCCCTCTGCAACGGTCATTCGGCTGGGCGAAAATCCCAAAGGGGAGACTTTCGACTTTTCCACGATCGAGCAGATCTGACCGCCTGATCCGCTCACCCGGCCCGCATCTCATACCTATGGTGTGAGATGCTTTTGCCCAAAAGCAGCTTATCGCACACGTCCGACTACGCCATGCTCCGTAATACAAGAGCCAGCCCTTGGGGTCTGACCCACGTACGGAGATGCTGACATGTCTGATATTGTTGTTGTTTATCACTCTGGTTATGGCCACACCCGCAAGGTGGCCGAACACCTTGCCAAGCTGCCGAGGCCGAACTGCTGGCCATTGATGACAATGGTGACCTGCCCGAAAGCGCGTGGGACAAGCTGGCACAGGCCAAAACCATTGTCTTTGGTGCGCCTACCTATATGGGCAACGTAAGCTGGCAGTTTAAAAAATTCGCCGATGCAACATCCAAAATCTGGTACACACGGGGCTGGCAGAATAAGCTGTTTGCTGGCTTTACCAACAGCGCAAGCCCGGTGGGTGACAAGGGGCTGACCCTCTCCTGGCTGCAAACGCTGGCTGCACAGCACGGCGGCCTGTGGATTAGCCTTGGCATGCTGCCCTCCAACACCAAGGCTGCCAAAAATACAGACCTGAACGCACTGGGTGGCTCCACTGGCCTGCTGGTACAAAGCCCTTCCGACGCCAGCGTGGACGAAATTCCACAAGGTGGGCTGGATACGGCAGCAGCGTTTGGCACGCGAATTGCTGATATTACAAAGAAATTTGTATAAAATGCTTTGAAACCAGTTAAAAACTGATTTTATTAGCCACTCCACAAATATTGCGAGAATAAGTATTTTACCAAAGGGGGTTATCACGGAACTGTGATAACCCCCTTTTTGGCTTTTGCTTTAATTTTAAAAACGGAATATTACCAATCCAATTGCTCCCACAACAACAGCACACACACACCTAAATAATAAAAAGTGCGGGAATCTGCGTCATGCGTCTGTCCAGAAAAAAATCAGGTCTTGCTTTTGCCCTGAGCGTTGCCTCCGTTCTGGTGGCTGTTCCCGTCAAATCGGCAAAGGCTCAGGTTCACCCTTTTTCAGCCTTTTCCAGCGGTAGCTCGGACCTGTCACACTGGCTGTCGGACGTTACCCTGATAGGGCAGATTGAAGGGGGCATTATGGCCAACCCCGCACGCCCCAACCCCGGCTATAACTTTGGAGATTTTCTGGCGGACCACGCTAACCAGGTACAGTTGAATCAGGCAGAGTTCACACTCTCAAAAGCCATAGACGCCAGCAAAAACACTTACCAGATCGGTTTTACGCTGGAAGGGCTTTATGGCTCGGATGCACGCTACTACCACCTTGTTGGCATCTCCGATCAGGAATGGAAGTCCCGCTACCAGCTTATTCCCGCACAGGCCCATATTGACGTTCACCTGCCATGGCTGACGTCTGGCGGGCTGGACATGCAGGCCGGTATCCTGCAGGCCCCCATGGGTGTGGAAGGGCTGGACCCCGCCTCCCGCGCCTTTTACACACTGGCCTATACCTCCGAATATTCCGTACCGTTCCAGCATGTCGGGGCCATGTTCAACTGGCACGTAACCCCCATACTGGACGTTACATTCGGGATTGATACGGGGAACCAGACAACCTTTGGCGCATCCGACAATAACAGCCGCCCTGCTGGATACTTTGGTTTTAACCTGAACAATCTGGCCGGTGGCAAGTTGCGCATTGTTGAACTCAGCCGCGTTGGGCCAGAAAACTCATGGCGGGCACTTGGCGATCATTATGAAGCCGACCACGCACAACGCTTCTGGAACGATATTAACGCGACCTATCAGGTCAATGACAAACTGACCCTGACAGCAGAGTTCAACTACCTGCATGATGAAGGCATTCGTGGCATTGGCGCACGCGGGCAGTTTGCCGGCACGGATGCTGAGAGCTTTGTCAGCTTCCTCAGCTACAAGATCAACAAGGATTTCACCTTCAACTACCGTGGCGAAATCTACCGCGACAACACCAACTCCATGGTTGCCACCTTCCGTGGGAACAACTCTTACATGAACGCCATTGCCGGGCGGCCGTATGATACGGTGCCGGGTGCAAGCGGCCATGGCACCACCTATGGCGATCTTTCGCTTAACATAGCCTACCGTCCCGACCTTGGGCACCATGTGCGCATCTTCCAGCTTCGCCCGGAAATCCGGTTTGACCGCGCACTCAACAGCACCACCCCCTTTAATGGTGGCAACAACAACGGCATGTTTACCTTTGGTGGGGATGCAGTCATAGGCTTTTAACGCACGACACACCCAACAGAGCGCACAATCCAAAAAGCGGGCACATCCACGATCTGCAAAGGCCGTCTGGCCCGCTTTCCACCCTCACAGGCCACGCAT
The DNA here is from genome assembly GCF_000613865.1 of Acetobacter okinawensis JCM 25146. GTDB lineage: Bacteria > Pseudomonadota > Alphaproteobacteria > Acetobacterales > Acetobacteraceae > Acetobacter > Acetobacter okinawensis. The sequence continues at coordinate 64,729 of NZ_BAJU01000008.1, read as the reverse complement.
CAATACCCTTGCGGGCAATGAGTGCACGGATCATGCATTCCATAACCCGTAGGACTTTTGCCCCGGCACGCATGGGGGAAGATTTTTTAATTCCACAATTTTTATCCAACGCAAGCATCTGTACCGATCCGATTGACCTGCATCCAATATTAACACCCCCGGCTCCATCTTCCGGGCAATGCAGATACATCAGAAATACACCAGATGAGCGCTGAAACATTTGGAAGCGACAATGCAGAGTGCGCACTCCACACTTTTCCACCACCCAAATATCAATAAAAAATAAAGTCAACGAAACAAGATCTATAAATTACTCAAATTTACACATAATTGTAAAATAAATTCACTTGTTAATCCAAAAATAACTATATCGTTATTTTATAAAAACTTAACTTATATTCCATTATCGGAACAAATATTTGTATTGTCTTCGACCTCTGCATTGTTTAATTGATTTCTGTCAATTTCCATATTTGCAGGCCGTGTTATTGCCCCGCCTTCGGTTAACAGCACGAGCTTGAAAGGTCATCCAGATGCCGATTCAGGAAAAGCCAGCCTCGCATGAAGTCGATGCCGACCTGTATGCGACCCGATCTGCGGGAATCACGGTTCCCAAATTCCGCTTTCCCAAAGGCGAGATGCGCCCTGACGTGGCTGAAGCTCTCATCCGCGACGAACTGTTCCTGGACGGGAACGCACGCCAGAACCTAGCCACCTTCGGGCAGACGTGGATGGAGCCGGAAATTCATCGCCTGATGGATCTGGCCATCGACAAGAATATGATCGACAAGGACGAGTACCCCGCTACAGCGGAAATCGAACGTCGTTGCGTCAGCATTCTGGCCGATCTGTGGAACGCCCCCGAGCTGAACCGCTCCATCGGCTGTGCCACCATTGGCTCCAGCGAAGCCGCCATGCTGGGTGGCCTTGCCCTGAAGTGGCGCTGGCGCGAAAAAGCCAAGGCAGCCGGGCGCCCCACCGACCGCCCGAACATTGTAACCGGCCCCGTACAGGTCTGCTGGCACAAGTTTGCCCGGTATTTTGATGTTGAAATCCGCGAAATTCCGCTTGAAAAAGACCGGATCAGCATGAATGCCGAGGAAGTGCTGAAGCGGGTTGATGAAAACACGATTGGCGTTATGCCAACCTTTGGCGTGACCTTTACCTGCCAGTACGAACCCGTTGCTGAAATTGCAGCCGCACTGGACAAACTACAGGCCGAAACCGGGCTGGATATTCCCATCCATGTTGATGCGGCCTCCGGCGGCTTTACAGCCCCCTTTAAAGAGCCGGACATGGAGTGGGACTTCCGCCTGCCCCGCGTCTGCTCGATCAACGCATCGGGCCACAAATATGGCCTTGCTCCGCTGGGCGTGGGCTGGGTTGTGTGGAAAGACAAAACCGACCTGCCGGATGACCTGATTTTCTGGGTCAACTATCTTGGCGGCAACATGCCCACATTTGCGCTGAACTTCTCGCGTCCGGGCGGTCAGATCATTGCGCAGTATTATCTGTTCCTGCGTCTTGGCCGCGAAGGCTACCGCCGCCTGCTCGACAATATGTACGACACGGCCGGGCATATTGCGCAGGAAATTGTCAAGATTGGCCCGTTCCATCTGTTTTTTGATGGCGACAGCAAAAAGGGCATTCCCGGTGTTTCGTGGACGCTGGAGGGGAACCCGGGCTGGTCGCTCTTTGACCTTTCCGACCGTCTGCGCACACGTGGCTGGCAGGCTGCGGCTTATACGATGCTGCCCAACATTACCGATGTTGTTGTCATGCGTGTTCTGGTCCGCCACGGCTTTACGCGTGATATGGCCGATCTTTTCCTTGCAGATGTGAAGCGCTCCATTGATTATCTGGAGGCCCACAAGCCCGCAACACCACTGGGCGCAGCAGGGCAGAAAACACCACACCATGCGTTTTCAAAAGACACGGTGCCCGCAAAGGCTCCGTAACACCGGTCTTTGTAACGCTTAGTACCTGATAAAACTGCCACGCTCTTTGTTGGAACGTGGCAGTTTTTTTCATTTCGTCCCAAACTTTTTTCCCCGGAGCGTTCTCCTACCATGGCATGGATTGAAACTGTACTGAAAACCTACCCTCCGATTGCAGTATTCATAGCCTTGGCCTTTGGGTACTGGTTCGGCAAATTCAACTATCGTGGTCTCGGGCTAGGTGCAGTCACGTCCACGTTGATTGCCGCAGTTGCGATCGGGCAGTTCAACATCCCGATCTCGCCCATGGTGGGGTCCTTTTTCTTTCTGCTCTTCCTGTTTGCTGTTGGTTATGGCGTTGGCCCGCAGTTTGTGCGGGGGCTGGCAAAAGACGGGCTGAAGCAGGCCCTGTTTGCCGTTGTGGTCTGCCTGCTCTGCCTTGGCTCCGTGTGGCTGGCAGCGCGCCTTGCCGGGTATAACGCAGGAACGGCTGCGGGTCTTTTTGCCGGGTCCCAGACACTTTCTGCCTCCATGGGGCTTGCGACCGACAGCATTAACCAGCTTGCCATTACGGTGGAAGAAAAACGCCACCTGCTGAACGAAATGCCAGTTGCCTACGCGGTCACCTATCTGTTTGGCACAGTTGGCTCTGCCATTATCCTTGCACTGCTCGGACCAAAACTGCTGCGCGTGGACCTTGCCAAGGAATGTGCGGATTACGAGGCCAGCATGGGTGGCATGGACCACAATGCCAGTGGCGATCTGGCCTGGCACCCTTACGAACTCCGCGCTTTTCAGGTTGGGGAGTCAACCAAGGTCAGCGGGCAGACAGTCTCGGAGATCGAACATCTCTTTCCCCATGGTGGTGTTTTTATTGAGCGCGTGCGCCGGAGCTCTCAGGTTATGGCTGCTAAAGGGGATATGGTCGTCCAGACCGGGGATGTTCTGGCCATTACCGGGTCACGCCATATTCTGATCGACATTATTGGTGCACACGCCAAGGAAGTGGACGACCGCGAACTGCTCTCGGTTCCCATGGAAGGCATTGATATTTTCATCACCAGCCGTGCGATCAGCGGGAAAACAATTGCTGAAATTGCAAAAATGCCCGAAGCCCACGGCGTTTTCCTGTGCAGGATTGCACGCGGGCTGACCGGGGAGGAAATTCCTCTGCTGCCCAAAACAGTTGTGCAGCGTGGAGACGTTCTCTCGGTGAGCGGGCGCACGGCAGATACCTCCATCGCCGCCAAGGCATGGGGCCGTGTAGACCGCCCCGGCAGTGTTACGGATGTTATGACACTGGCACTCGCCATTACCATTGGCTGCCTTGTTGGTGCGGTCACCATTCGTATCGGGTCCATACCCCTTACCCTGTCTACGGCTGGTGGTGCGCTGATCGCGGGGCTTATTACAGGCTGGCTCCGCTCCATCCACCCGACCTTTGGCTACATACCCACCTCAACAGTCTGGTTCATGAACTCTGTGGGGCTAAACGTCTTTATTGCAGGCGTGGGCATTGCATCGGGGCCAACCTTTGTTGCCGGGCTGGAAAATCTGGGGGCCGGAATATTCCTGTGGGGCATGTTTGCAACAACGCTCCCGCTTATTCTGTCCATCTTTATTGGCAAATATCTGTTCCGCTTCCACCCTGCCATCCTGCTTGGCGCCTGCGCAGGGGCACGCACAACAACCGCAGCACTGGGCATGATCAACGAGATCGCCCACAGTCAGGTCCCCACCCTTGGCTACACCGTCACTTACGCCGTAGGGAATACGCTGCTGACCATCTGGGGCATGGTGATTATTCTGCTTATGACCTAACAAAAACCGCCACGACACCCCAAGCCAGCCGGATGATACTGCTTTTATGCCAGTATCTCCCGGCTGAAAGCTGCAAACGCAGTGGACAAAAACCCGGACCGGCTGACCAGCCATGTCGGCATTGTGCACAGCGTTGTCCGTTCCAGCGTAACATCAGGCACCATAAGTGTAATCACACTGGCTGGCATAATGCAGGCACAGGCCCCGACTGCCGTATAGGCAAACATCTCATGGTAGGATGCGACCTGCCTGAGCGTTATCTCCTCCCCGCCAGCGTGGTGCTCGTGCAACCACGCCTCTGCCACAGCGCGGTAGGAGCAGCCCGGCGCAAATACCGCCAGCACTTTTTGCGCCCCGTGCGCCCAATACCCTGATGAGCAGAGCAGTTGCAGTTCCTCCTCAAACGCAGGTACTTCCTGCGCATGCAGGGTATTGGGGAATGATGCTCCGGGTTGCTGCGCAAGCAACGCACAATCCAGCTCCTGTGCCGCAAGTGCTCGTAACAAATGCGCACTCGGCGCTGCTGTCAGACTGACCGAAATAGCGGGCCACGCCGCCTTAAACCGCGCCAGTGGCACAGGCAGGCGGCTTGCCAGCGTGCACTCCATGGCACCCACCGGAGTGTTGTTGCCGTGTGCGCGGGTTGAACGGCCATTTTGGCGTCTTCAGCCAATGTGAGCATCCGCTGCGCATACTCCAGATATATCCTGCCCTGCGCACTGAGCAGCATGCGCTTTGTCTGCCGCTCAAAAAGCGGCACCCCCAGTTCAGCCTCCATCTGGCGTAGACGGGTGGTGATGTTTGATGGTGCACGCCCCAGCAGCGCCGCAGCCCGTGTGACGCTCTGCTCCCGAGCGACTGCACAAAAGACTGTGAGCGATAGAAAATCCATTCTTCTGACCCGTTGCATTAATGCACAGGCTATATATTCTCATAGGAATAATAAATTGCAATGGATATTCACAAAAGGAGAATATCATGGTTGCAACACCCCGGACGACCCTCAGCGACCTTGCCTTACCCATTATTCAGGCGCCCATGGCGGGCGTTTCCACCCCCCGGTTGGCAGCCGCCGTATCCAACGCCGGGGGGCTTGGCTCACTGGGGCTTGGTGCCTGCACCGCAGCCCAAGCCCGCGCCATGATTGAGGAAACACAGGCCCTTACGGACAAGCCATTCAACGTAAATGTTTTTTGCCACACCACGGGCAAGCGGGACACTGCGCGGGATACGGCATGGCTCAGGCACCTCGCCCCTTTTTTTGCAGAATTTGGTGCGCAGCCCCCTCAGGCGCTGACAGAAATCTATCAAAGCTTTCTGGCGGATGATGCGCTTTTTCACACTCTGCTGGCACTCCGGCCCGCTTATGTCAGTTTCCATTTTGGTCTGCCCCATGCGCACCATTTAAGTGCCCTGCGCCAACTGGGAATTACAACAATGGCCACCGCCACCAACCCGCAGGAGGCCGCACTGGTGGAAGCCGCAGGCGTGGACGCAATTATTGCCCAAGGCATAGAAGCCGGCGGGCATAGGGGCATGTTTGACCCGAACGCTGTTGATGAGCAGTTGAGCACGGCTGTTCTGCTCAGACTTCTGCGACGCCAGACAACCCTGCCTCTTGTGGCAGCAGGCGGCATAATGGATGGATATGCCATAAAAGCAGCGCTCGACTTGGGCGCAACGGCAGCCCAGCTGGGCACGGCTTTTATTCTATGCCCCGAATCTGCCGCCAGCGCGCCCTACCGCACAAGCCTGAAGAGCAAAAGGGCGTCCGCCACGCGCCTGACCTCTGTTTTGTCTGGTCGCCCGGCCCGTGGGCTTGTCAATCGCTTCATTCTGCAAAGCGAAGGGGCAGGACAGCCCCAAGCCGCCGACTACCCCTTTGCCTATGACGCCGCCAAGCAGTTGAACACCCTTGCCACACGGCAGGGCTGTGCGGAATTTTCTGCCCATTGGGCAGGACAAGGTGCCCCACTGGCGCGAGAACTCCCTGCGACCCGGCTAATGCAGGTTCTGGCTGAGGAATTGCAGCAGGCTGCCACCCGGTAACACCGCGCAAACTCACGTACGCCCCTGAAGGAAAACGCCAATGTTCAAAGCCATTCTGGTTAACAAAGACAAGACCGGCTACCACGCAACCTACACAGAACTGGCAGGAAACAGCCTGCCTGAATATGACGTGCTGGTTGATGTCAGCCACAGCACGCTCAATTATAAAGACGCTCTTGCCATAACCGGCGAAGGGCCTGTGGTCCGGCAGTTCCCCATGGTTCCGGGGATTGATCTGGTCGGCACGGTTGTGAGCTCAGAACATCCCGCCTACCACAAAGGGCAGCCTGTTCTGCTGAACGGCTGGGGTGTTGGCGAACAAAGCTGGGGCGGATTAGCCCAGAAAGCCCGCGTCCGGGGGGACTGGCTGATCCCCCTGCCCGCTGGTTTGTCCCCCAGCCAAGCCATGGCCATTGGCACGGCGGGTTATACCGCCATGCTGTGTGTTCTTGCGTTGGAAAAACACGGCGTGACACCAGAAAAGGGCGATATTCTGGTCACCGGCGCAAATGGAGGCGTGGGCAGCATTGCTGTGCTTCTGCTTGCACGGCTGGGGTACCGGGTTGTGGCCTCCACAGGCCGCACGCATGAGGCAGAGCACCTGTTCAACCTTGGGGCTGCCGAGGTTGTGGACCGCGCCACACTTATAGCGCCGGACAAACCCTTGCAAAAAGAACGCTGGGCAGGAGTTATTGATTCTCTGGGCAGCCATACTCTGGCCAATGCCTGCGCCAGCACTCAGGCTGATGGCGTTGTGACAACCTGCGGTCTGGCACAGGGGGTGGAGCTGGCTACCACAGTAGCACCGTTTATTCTGCGTGGTATCAGCCTGCTGGGCATTAACAGCGTAACACGCCCGCAGGCCGAGCGCGTAACCGCATGGGCACGCCTGAGCCGGGACATAGACTTTGAAAAACTGGAAACCCTGACCCGCACAATCGGCCTGACCGAGTCCATTGCCTGTGCTCAATCCCTGCTGGCTGGTCAGGTCCGTGGCAGGCTGGTGGTGGATGTGAACCGCTGAGCAGGCGAATAGATATATTCATTTGACATTTTTAAAAGGCTTTATAAGGTGCATTTGTTCTACACCTTATAAAGAAGCGATCATGGCAGCCCCACTGGACGACGCAACCCGCGCAATAGTCAAAGCCTGCGTTCCCGCACTGGAAGCGCACGGCCTTACCATCACTCAGGAGATGTACAAACGTCTGCTGGCCACACCCGAAATCCGCGACCTGTTCAACATGTCGCACCAGAAGGATGGTGAGCAGCCAAGGGCGCTGGCACTGGCCGTGCTTGCCTATGCCCGCCATATTGATGACCTTGGCACACTGGGTGGCATGGTCGAACGCATTGCCGAAAAACATGTCGGCCTGAACATTCTGCCCGAGCATTATCCCTTTGTGGCCACTGCGCTGCTGGGTGCTATTGCCCATGTGCTGGGCGATGCAGCAACGCCGGAAGTGCTGGACGCGTGGGGCAAAGCCTACTGGTTCCTGGCCGATATTCTGATCGGGCGTGAAGGCCAGATTTACCACGCGCATGAAACCGCCCCCGGTGGCTGGACCGGCTGGCGCAGCTTTACCGTAAGCACCCGTGTGCGTGAGAGCGAGAATATTACCTCGTTCGTACTGACCCCGACAGATGGCAAGCCGGTCATGCGCCACCAGCCCGGCCAGTACCTCAGCTTCCGGCTGGACATTCCCGGCCATGGCTCGCAGCGCCGCAACTACAGCATTTCCTCCGCCCCCAGCGACAGCAGCTACCGCATCAGTGTCCGGCGGATGGGTGGTGGTGTCGTGTCCGAATGGCTGCATGACAGCGTGCAACCCGGCACGGAACTTCAGGTCTCTGCTCCGGCGGGTGATTTTACACTGAGTGAGCCGTCCTCGGCTCCGGTTGTACTGCTCAGCGCAGGTGTTGGGCTTACCCCCATGATCTCCCTGCTGGGTGCGCTAACATCGGCACAAACACCTGCCGCCATCCGTTATATTCACACAACGCCTTCAACCGACACCGAAGCCTTTGGAGAGTACATCAACACTCTGGCACAATCGGGGAAAATTCAGGCAGACGTGTTCTATAGCCAAAAGGCCCCCACCAGTGCACATGGTGCTGTGACCCAACACACGGGGCGGATGACGCAGGACTGGCTGAAGAGCCAGATCGACCCGCGTGCGACATACTACATCTGCGGTCCCGACAGCTTTATGCGGGATGTGATTGCAACACTCAGAGAGGCCGGTTTGCCAAAAGCTCAGCTACGTTACGAATTTTTCGGGTCGGCCAGCGATGCCGATCTGGTTACGTGACCCACAAACCCCATATTCAGGTCAGGCGGGTTTATGACCCGCCTGAAGCCGATGATGGCGCACGGGTTCTGGTCGATCGTCTCTGGCCACGCGGGGTCAGCAAAGAGCGCGCGCATCTGGACCTGTGGCTGAAAGATATTGCCCCCTCCACCGCCCTGCGGGAGTGGTTCAACCACGACCCGGCAAAATGGTCTGCTTTTGGGGAACGTTATCAGGCGGAACTCTCAGCCAATCCGGTTGCGGTGGCCCAGATTATGGCGCTCATCAAACAAGGACCGGTCACACTGCTTTATGGCGCGCGGGACACTGAACACAACGAGGCCGTTGTGCTGGCGGCATGGCTGGATAAACACGACAAAGACTGAACCCCGGCGAGGACTTGTCATGATTTTGCATCTTGGCGCGCTGGCCGGGCGTCTGTCCATACCTGTTGGGCGCGCCAGCCGCATGGAGTTGCTGGGTGCTACCGGAGCACTCCTTGGCATTACGCTTACAGCCCTGCTCAGCAGCCTGCTCGCGCATTCGGCATTTCCTTTTATTGTGGCACCCCTTGGTGCATCGGCGGTTCTGCTGTTTGCAGTGCCTGCCAGCCCCCTAGCCCAGCCCTGGTCCATTGTGGGGGGCAATACTCTGAGTGCCGCCGTGGGAGTGGCCGTCTCCCTTACTGTGTCCAACATGGCCATAGCTGCGGGCCTGTCTGTGGCACTCGCCATTGTCGTCATGATCATGACGCGCTCCCTGCACCCTCCCGGTGGGGCTGCGGCCCTGACTGCCGTTCTGGTGCACCCCTCCGCCACCAGCCTGTCTGCCGCATTGCTTTTCCCTTTTCTGCCGGTGGCGCTGAACTCCCTTATTCTGGTTCTTGTGGGGGTGCTGTTTCACAAAATATCCGGGCACCGTTACCCGCACTCGGCCGAGGCCGCACCTGCCTCCCCCTCCCAGCGGCTGGCCATGGAAGATATTGAGGCAGCCCTGACAACTATGGGCGATGCGTTTGACATAGACCCCGCGGATCTACAGCACCTGCTACTCCTTGCCGAACAGCACGCGCTGGAAAGAACAACCAGAACCACTCCTGACAACAAAGCGTAACATAGGGGCGTGAGCCTGCCCCCAATACCGGCAGTTCGTCTGGCGGGTCGTAACACTGTTTTTGCACGTTCTGCCGCCACGAGGGCGCGCAATGTGAAAAACATGAGCCTGAGTGCCAGAACAGTGCCGGGTTGTTGCGCCCGGCTGCTGCACGCATGTTTTTTGCCCATGGCGCACGAATCATTCGATACGATGTTGCAATATTATTTAATGTATATACAACCAAAGAGGCGGTACGCATGCGCGGAATAGGATTCAGGCCCAATGAGCGTCCAATACGAGACCTCCTGTAAAAAAGAGCACACCCCCACTCAACCTGTTACGTTTGGCACACACACAACCACGATTGCCGAGATCGTTGCCGTGGCCTATGGAGCACCTGTTGTTGTGGATGAGGGCGCACTGGCGGCACTCCACGCGCTACAGGCCAGCCTACAGGACGCCATCGCCCAGAAGCGCCCCGTTTATGGCCTGACCACAGGGGTCGGTGACCAGTACTCGGTTCTGCTTTCTGCTGAAGAAATCAGCAATGCTCAGATTGGCATGCTCCGCAGCCATGCCTGCGGCATAGGCGCGCCACACCCCCACACGGTCGTGCGCGCCATTATGGCCACCATGCTCCGTGCACTCCTGCAAGGCCATAGTGGCGTGGGCACAGCCCTTGTGACCACAATGGCGGCCATGCTGAACAGGGGGGTCATTCCCTGTTCCCCCTCCAAAGGGTCTGTGGGCTACCTGATTGCCACAGCCCATATCGGTCTGGTTATTTTTGGGGAGGGAGAAGCCACCTACAGGGGCGAGCGCCTGCCCGGCCGTGTTGCCATGGAGCGGGCGGGTTAACCCCCCTCACCCCCGGCCCGCGTGAAGGGCATGCCCTGATCAGTGGCACATATGAGATTACAGCCATTGGTGCTCTGGCCTTTGAGCAAGCCCGCCGTGCGGTGGAACTGGCTGATCTGGCAGGCTGTATGACGCTGGAAGCATTGCGTGGGAACAGCCGTGGCTATGACCCTGACCTGCAAAGCCTGCGCCCCCATCCGGGGCAGGTCCACACGGCTGCCGTTCTCAGGCAGCTTCTGGCCGACAGCCAGATCATGGCTGCAAACCGGGACCACCGCTTGCAGGATGCGCTCAGCCTGCGCTGCATTCCACAGGTGCATGGCGCAGTCAGGGACGCCATGCACTATGTCGGGCAGGTGCTGGAGACCGAAATAAACGCAGTAACCGACAACCCGGTTTTTTTCTGGCGCAACAATACCTACGAGGCCCTACCGGGCGGGAACGGGCACGGTGCGCCCACGGCTCTGGCGCTGGACACACTGGCCATTGCCATTGCTCCATCAGCAACATGTCGCAAGCCCGCTCCGACCGGCTGACCAACACGTATTTAAGCGGCCTGCCGCCTTTTCTGGCCCCAAAGGGCAGTGGGCTTTCCGGCCTGATGATCCCCCCTTATGCCGCAGCCGCAGCCGCGGCAGAAAACAGGTGCCTTGCCACTCCCTCCTCCGTGAACAGCCTGTCCACCTGTGCCGGGCAGGAAGACCATACCAGCATGGGGGTGTATGCGGCCCAAAAAGCCCATACCGCGGCAGACAACGCGCTGGATGTTATTTGCATAGAGTTCCTGTGCGCCGCACAGGCACTGGAATACCACCAGCCCCTGCGTGCTGGCAGGGCTGTGCAGGCAGCGTATGAGGCCATTCGCGCCCATGTCCCACCCCGCCACGCGGACACTGCACTCCACCCCGAGCTAGGCGCTATCCGCACACTCATGGACACGGGTGTCCTCAGCGCCTGCGTGCAGGACGCTCTGGCCCCCTCACCCTCAGGAGAATGACCGTGACCGCTGCATCATCACCATGCCTGCCATTGCAGGGTGTTAAGGTTCTGGATTTATCCCGGGTTCTGGCAGGACCTTTGTGCGCCGCCATGCTGGCAGACCTTGGGGCGAATGTCACCAAGATCGAACGGCCAGACGGAGGGGATGATTCCCGCGCGTTCGGGCCTTACCTTAACGGAGAGAGCACCTACTTCATGCTCCTCAACAGAGGTAAAAAAAGCATCACCCTTGACCTTAAAAAAGAAGATGGCATGGCCATTTTTCTCAAACTGGTCAAACAGGCTGATGTTCTGGTCGAAAACTTCAGGCCCGGCGTAACAGCCCGTCTGGGCATTGATTATGCCAGCCTCCACGCCATTAACCCCCGCCTTGTCTACGTCAGTATTTCAGGCTTTGGGCAGGAAGGCCCCCTAGCCCAGCGCGCGGCCTATGACCACGTCATTCAGGCCATAGGCGGGATTATGAGCAGCACCGGCTGGCCGTCCACCGGGCCAACAAGGTGGGTGACCCCATTGCCGATGTGGTATCCGGCCTGTATGGCGCATGGGGCGCACTGGCAGGCATTCTCCAACGCCAGATCAGCGGTAATGGTACCCATGTTGATGTGGCCATGCTGGATGCTGTTATTTCGCTTCAGGTTGTCTCACTCGCGCAGCTTATGGGGGGTGCTCCCCCACCCGGCCTGCTGGGCAATGCCCATGCCATCAGCGCTCCGATGGACACATTCCCGACCACAGATGGGGAGATTGTTATTGCCGTAGCCAATGACAGCCTGTTTACACGCCTAGCAAAAGCCATAGGCCAGCCCGAGCTGGATCAGGACCCCCGTTTTAGTTCCGACCCACAGCGCCACCAGAATCAGGACACCCTGAAAACCATCCTGAGCGCATGGTCCAGCACTCTGACCACGCAGGAGGCCATGACCATACTGGTCACAGCAGGTGTGCCCGCAGCCCCGGTCAACACCCTTGTCGACGCACTACAGAGCCCGCATGTGCAGGAGCGCGGCATTGTAAAGCAGGTTGAACACCCCGTTGCCGGTCCCATACAGATTATTCCCCAACCTGTACGCTTTAATGGGCTCAACCCCGCGCCAGAGCGTGCGGCCCCGGTTCTGGGCGCACACACCGATACGATCTTGCACGATGATCTGGAACTGTCGGACGCGCAGATCGCACAGCTCCGCGCAGACCATGTGCTTTAAGCCCGGGCAGAACAGACAATGACGGACACCGCACACATGACCCAAAGTAAAATTGCCGTTGTCGGTGCGGGGACCATGGGCGCAGGCATTGCCAGCGTCTTTGCCGCACTCGGGTGGCAGGTTGCCCTGTACTCACGCAGTCAGACCACGCTGGATACCGCCAGAAGCATTGTAGAGGCCGGTGCTGGCAGTGCTGCTGCCCATGTTCTTTACACCACATCCTTGCAGGCCTGCCTGGAAAATGCCGATGTGGTCAGTGAAAATCTGGCTGAAAACCCTGAACTGAAAAAAACAGTTCTGCGGGAGGTTGAACAACAGGTTCCACCAACCTGCCTGTTAAGCACCAACACCTCCAGCGTGCCCATTACCCAACTGGCGACAGCCCTGCGCTGCCCACAAAGGTTGATTGGCATACACTGGTTCAACCCCCCTCAGGTCATGCCACTGGTGGAAATTGTGCTGGGGGAAGCAACAGCGGATGACGTTGTGGCTCAGGCACAAGCACTAGCCAAAGCTGCGGGTAAAGCCTCCATCATCGTCCGTCAGGACTGTCCGGGCTTTGTGGTCAACCGCCTGCAATACGCCATGCTGCGCGAGGCCCTTTTTCTGGTCGAACAGGGGGTTGCCAGCATGGCCGATGTGGACCTGGCGGTTGAGAGCACACTGGCGCCGCGCTGGTCCGCATGTGGGCCATTACGCCTGATGGACATGGCCGGACTGGATACGGTGAAAAATGTCTCCGCCATTCTTATGCCCGCCCTGAGCAACGCCACGGATATTCCTGCTCTGGTAACGCAACGGGTTGCTGAAGGCGCACTCGGCACCAAAACCGGACGGGGTTTTTACCCGTGGACGGAAGAAAGTGCTGCATCCGCCCGCAGCAGACGAGACCAGATGGTCACCCATGCACGCAAGGTCGCTAGCCATGACTGAACCACTCATCCTCAAGCAAAAACAGGGCTGTATCGGGCAGATTACCCTCAACCGCCCCCAAAAGCTGAACGCGCTCAGCCTGCCTATGCTGGCCGAACTTGTCGCAACCATACGGGAATACGATGCAGCTACAGATGTGCGGGCCATTGTCATCTGCGGGCAGGCACGCGCCTTTGCCGCCGGGGCGGATGTGGGCACACTTGCCCAGAGTGGCGCCATAGCCCTGTACACCAGCGGATTTAGCGAACACTGGGACCAGATTGCCGCCTGCCAGACCCCGATCATAGCCGCAGTGCAGGGCTATGCGCTGGGCGGCGGACTGGAACTGCTGATGGCGTGCGATATTATTATTGCAGCCCCAGACGCTGTTTTTGGGCTGCCTGAAACCACACTGGGCATTATCCCCGGTGCAGGAGCCACACAAAGGCTGACCCGCACACTAGGCAAGTCCCTTGCCATGGAAATGGTTCTGGCCGGGCGCAGGCTCACGGCAACAGAAGCCTGCACACAAGGGCTGGTCAGCCAGATAACACAAGCAGGCGAGGCCGTCTCCACCGCCATGGCAGTGGCCGAACGCATTGCTCAGGCTGGCCCGCTGGCTACACACATGGCCAAAGCGGCCCTGCTGGCCAGCTATGACATGCCGCTTACTGCGGGCATCAAATATGAACGTACACTCTCCGCACTGGTCGCCGCGAGCGAGGACCGGCAGGCGGGCTTGAGTGCCCTTGCAAGCAAAACCAAGCCTATTTTTCACGGACGTTAAAATCAGACGCCACTACAAGGCAGCGCCCTGCAACCCGGCTTTGTGCCTGCTACCAGCACTCTCTACCAGACATGCCGGGGGCAGCGGGCCTGCCCCCAACACATCTTTGCTGGACTATACGGCAGGGGATAGCGCGCAGTTCTGTGGGTCCACCACCACACGGCCACCAAAAATGACCCCACGTGGTTTTCTGCCCCCGATCCAGTAAGACAGTTCATGGGGGCCTGCCATGTCCCATAGGGCCATATCCGCCTGACAGCCGGGCTTGAGCATACCCAGACTTTGCTCCAGCCCCAGTGCGCGCGCACCTACGGTTGTGACGGCCCTGAATGTTTCCTCCGGTGTCATTCTGAACAATGTGCAGGCCATGTTCATTACACCGGGCAGGCTTAATATGGGGGAAGTTCCGGGGTTGCAGTCCGTTGCCAGCCCCATGGGTACACCATAGTGACGGAACAGATTGATAGGAGGCACCTTGCTCTCCCGGATAAAGTAGAATGCGCCGGGCAGCAGCATAGCAACTGTGCCAGCCTGCGCCATACAGCTTACGGCTTCCTCATTCACATATTCCAGATGGTCAGCAGACAGCGCACCGTAACGCGCAGCCAGCAGCCCGCCGCCACTGGCCGACAACTGGTCGGCATGAATACGCACGGGCAGCTTGAGCTCCTGCGCCCTGCTGAACAGTTTTTCGGCCTGTTCTGTGGAAAACGCTATATTTTCACAAAAAACATCCAGACTATCTACCAGATTTTCTGCCATCAGGCATGGCAGCATCTCTTCACTCAGGTGGCGGATGTACTCGTCAGCGCGGCCAACGTATTCTTCTGGCAGAGCGTGCGCACCCAAAAACGTGGTGTGTACATGTACAGGCAAGCGGCGCGCCAGTTCCCGCGCAACGCGCAGTTGCTTCAACTCATCACGCGTGCGCAGACCATAACCGGATTTGACCTCTATGGCCGTTGTGCCCGACGCAATCATCTCCTGCACACGGGGGATGGCCTTATGGAGTAACTCCTCCTCCGTGGCATCACGCGTGGCCCGGACCGTGGAGAGAATTCCCCCGCCCTGACGCGCAATCTCCTCATACGACACGCCATGAAGGCGGAGGGAGAACTCGGCACTCCGGTCACCACCAAAAACAACATGCGTATGCGCATCCACCAGACCAGGCGTCATCCACAGTCCCTGCCCGTGGCGCAGTTCGCGCGCAAGCGTATGGGCGGAGGCAGGCAGATCCTCCATAGCCCCGACCCATGCAATCTTGCCGTCCTGCACAGCCAGAGCGCCATTGCGTATGCAGCCAAAGCCATCCTCCCCGGATATCCGCTCTGGGTCAGAGGTCGCCAGATGGACGTCCAGCCACAAAGTATCCCACGTCATAGCCTGTTCCTTTTATTCTTCGACTGACCCAGCAATATATGTATATACAACTATGTCAATTCCGTTATAGTTTCGAAACAGACCCGTTGTGGTGAACCCTTGCTTGAGCTCGCAGAACTTCAGATGTCCGATCTTTTTGCACGACAGGCCCTCCTCCCCGATGGATGGCACCAGAATGTTACAATAACTCTTGCCAAGGACGGCACCTTTGCAAAGGTTACGCCCAACAGCGCAGCCCCCGCAGGCGTGGAGCAGGTAGCCTGTGTTGTGCCACCCATGCCCAACCTGCACTCACACGCCTTCCAGCGCGCCATGTCCGGTCTGGGGGAAAAACGCGCCAACCCGGACGATACATTCTGGACATGGCGCAAGCTCATGTATCAGCTCGCGCACCGCATAACGCCCGAGCAGATGCACGCCATCTCCGCTTACCTGTATGCAGAAATGCTGTGTGCAGGGTACACGCAGGTTGCTGAATTCCATTACCTGCACAACGCGCATGACGGCGCGGCCTATGCCCAGAAGGCCACACTCTCCCTCTGTCTGGCCAATGCGGCGGAAGAAGCGGGCATGGGCCTGACCCTGCTACCCACACTGTACACCTATGCGCTTTGGCAAAAACCACTGCAAGATGCCCAAAAACGCTTTGCCAGCACGCCAGAACTCATCGCCGATATTGTAACCGCCACACAGGCAGCCACACAGGATTCTAAACTGGTCAGGGTAGGTGTTGGCCTGCATTCACTCCGCGCTGTAGCACTCGATACGGTCGCCGACATGCTACGCATTGCAGGCCCGCATACGCCCGTCCACATCCATATTGCAGAACAGATGCAGGAAGTGCGGGACTGCATAGCGGCAACCGGCCAGCGCCCGGTGGAGCATCTGCTCACCCACGCCCCGGTCGATGCACGCTGGTGCCTTGTGCATGCCACCCATCTGACTGAAGCCGAAACACAGGCTCTGGCAAAAAGTGGGGCCATAGCGGGCCTTTGCCCGATTACGGAAGCCAATCTGGGCGATGGTATTTTCCCTCTGGCAGACTACGTCAGCCATAATGGCCGCTTCGGGCTGGGGAGCGACAGTAATATTCTTCTCAGCCCATGGGAGGAATTGCGGATTTTGGAATACAGCCAGCGCCTGCACCACCAGAAGCGCTGCGTCGGCCTACCATCGAAGCATCTTGGCTCTACCGGCGGCTGGCTCTACCGCGAGAGCCTGAAAGGCGGCGCACAGGCCTGTGGCCTGCCTGAGTGGGGCCTGCAAGCCGGAGCCCGCGCGGACCTGTGCGTGCTGGATACAGAGGCGTTTCTCCTCCCCGACCTGATGGGGGATGATGTGCTGGACGCTGCCATTTTCTCGCAGACAGCGCCGCCGGTGCTGCATGTGATGAGTGCCGGGCAATGGCGCGTGCGTGACAGACAACACCACAACGCCACCGCCCTGCGTCAGGCGTTCCGTCAGGCGGTGCGTCCGCTCCTGTCCAATTAACTCCAAGCAGGCCCAAAAGCATGAGCGATATTTTTACGTATTCTCCCGGTCAGTTGCCTCTTCTGGTCACTATTCCCCACTCTGGCACCCTGCTCGCCCCCGGCATGGAGGCGCGCCTGACACCTAATGCACGCACACTGCCGGACACGGACTGGTACGTGGACCACCTTTACGCCTGCGCACACACACTGGGTGCCAGCACCTGCGGGCACGCTATTCACGCTATGTCACGGACCTGAACAGGGGGGCGGACAATGCGGTGCTCTACCCCGGCCGCCCCAGCACAGGTGTTGTGCCAACACATACCTTTGATGGTACCCCCCTTTATCTGGCCGGGCAGGAGCCGGACGAGGCCGAAATACAGGAGCGTATCAGCTCGTACTGGCACCCCTACCACAACGCCATAACAGCGGAACTGGAGCGACTACGGGCCAAATGGGGCTGGGCTATCCTGTGGGATGCGCATTCCATCCGCTCGCAGATTCCGCATCTGTTTGAAGGTACGCTCCCGACCCTTAACTTTGGCACAAACAGCGGCGCAAGCTGTGCAGCCAGTTTGGCGGAGCAGCTTGTGCAGCACGCAGCACAAAACAGCAACTACACGCATGTGCTCAATGGTCGCTTCAAGGGTGGATATACAACCCGCCATTACGGGCAGCCACAGAACGGCATCCATGCCGTGCAGCTTGAGCTGGCCCAGTCCGCCTACCTTGCCAGCGAGGATGCACCATGGCCCATGAGCCTGCCCGCCGCAGCCCAGCTTGGCCAGTTAATAGAAGGCCTGCTCAAACTTGCCATTGCCTACCGGCCTGACAGGTAAAAGCGCGCAACACACCCCGGCGGCACTTTACCAAACCGTGCCACCGGGGCATTTGCCCCTAAGCCTTCAGCCCGCCCCATCTGTTACAGCGAACACACCATAGGCCAACGGGGCCTCCCCCTCTTCCGGGGCCAAATCCAACGTCTGCGGGGTGGAAGAGCGTAAAAAGGAGGCTCCCGCTGCAACGCGCACCTCCTCCTCTGGCGGCACGGCACCAATACGCCAGACACCCCGCACAGGCACAAGAGCGAGCAGACCGTCCACCCTGCATGCCTGTGTTATCGGGCGCAATAGATGGCGCTGCCCGGCACCGTACATCAGGTTCAGCACCTGCACCGGGCCATCATGCAGCATGCCAGTCAGCGCAAGATTGCCAGAAAAAGCAAAACACACACCAGCCCTATCCAGCACCATGGGGGCAAGCGCCTGATCCTGTGGCTGAAGAGAAAGGCCATGGCCACGCATCAGACCAATTTCGCGCGTCAGCCCCTCAAAAATGGAGAAGCTGGAGGACGTCCGGATTTCTGCCAGACTGAGCCGCCATGTGGCATCACCCCCCAGCACACGGGTCAGCCCCTGTCCGTTTTTCCAAGGCTCCCAGTTACAATCCTCAAAAAAAACAGCCTGAGACATGCTCGCGATACCTTATACAATCAAACTGTCTTTATTGGTTTTCCCGGGCAGGCAATGTCAATACGGCAGGGTCGTATTGTAGGCGGTAAATACAATGTACCGCATTCCCATAATTTTCCTATGCTCGCTTTTTGCGCCACCAATGCTAAGGTGTGCGCAATCAGGCAACGATTTCATGGAATAACCGTGTCACAGACTCTGAAAAAAAACCGTTCTGCCTCTCGTTATGTACAGGTCAAAACCTTTATTACCGACCGTATTAACAAGGGGGAATGGAATGTTGGCTACCGCCTTCCTTCCGAGAACGAACTTGTTGAACAACTTGGCATTTCACGCATGACGGTGCATCGCGCCCTACGTGAACTGACAGCAGACGGTATTGTGACACGCGCACAAGGGGTTGGCACCTTTGTGGCCAAACCAGCCAAACGGGTAGAACTGCTGGAAATCCGCGATATTGTTGATGACATTGTTGCCAGCGGCAACAACTACCGCGCTCAGGTTCTGGCGCTGGAAATGATCCGGGCCAACAGTGATCTGGCCATTGCCTTTGACCTGCGACCGGGAGCGCGGCTTTTTCGCTCCCTGATTGTGCATTACGAAGACGACACCCCACTCCAGCTAGAAGAACGCTTTGTTCTGCCCTCCTTTGCACCGGATTATCTGGAGCAGGATTTTACCACGACCATTCCCCACCGCTACCTGTTTGGCATTGCGGGCCCAGAGGAAATTGAACACGTGGTATTTGCTGTCTCCCCCTCCCCCAGCATGTCCAAGGATTTGCAGATTGGCCAGCATGATGCCTGCCTGCAACTTGTCCGGCGCACATGGGTGGACAATCATGTCGTTATGAAAGGGATTTTTACCTACCCCGGCAACCGTTACAGCTTTGGTGGGCATTACAAACCCTAATCGGGGCAGGCTCCGTATTGTCTGATTGACAGCGTGGAAAATAGCATGAAACATACTTGTACATACAATAGTGCAGGTAGTAATCCGACCCATGCCCGATACGCGACAAACCCTGTTACTGGATGCCCCCCTTACCCCCCAGCAGGTCTGGGATATAGCGCAGAACACCGTAAAGCTGGACCTGTCCAGCGCGGCGCGCCTACGCATCCGCCATGCCAACACCAGCCTGCGCCAGCTCATTGAAGGTGACACCCCTATTTATGGCCTGAATACAGGCGTAGGGGGGTTATCCGAGCAGAGAATATCCGCCGCACAGCAGGCTGAACTGTCCAAAAAAATTCTGTTCAGCCATGCCGTGGGCGTTGGCCGCCCGCTGGACGCTGCACAGACACGTGCAATTATGGCCTGTGCCATCAATTCCTATGCACTGGGTTATACTGGTGTTCGGGAAGATATTCCTGACAGGCTGCTCGCCCTGCTCAACAGCAACAGCCTGCCCATTATTCCCAGCGAAGGCTCGGTGGGTTATCTGGTCCATATGGCGCATATTGCACTGGCGCTCATCGGCCACGGCACGCTGCAAACACCCACAGGGCTAGAACCCGCAGCCCTTGTCCTGCAAAAACTGGGCTTTGCCCCCTTGCAGCCAGAAGCTAAGGAAGGGCTTGCACTGGTCAATGGGCTGGCCTGTGCAACCGGGCTTGGGTGCCTGAGTGCGCACAGCCTGAGCACAACCCTGCATTGGGCCGACCGGATTGCCGCTGCAACATTTGATATTATGGGCGGCCAAAGCCGGGCGTTTGACCCGCGCTCCGCAGCCTTGCGCACCATGCCCGGCGGGCAGCATGTTTCCGCCAGATTACGCGCACTGACACAGGGTTCCGCACACCTTGCCGCACGGCAGGGCGGTAGAACACAGGACGCCCTGAGCCTGCGCGCCGTCCCCCATATTCATGGTAGCGTGCATGACGCGCTTGAGGGCATTGAGCGCACACTGGCGCAGGAACTCAATAGCCTGTCTGATAACCCCGCAATTATTAACATTGACAACCAACCACAGGCTTTTTCTCAAGCGCATGCGGTTGGGGCCAGTCTGGCCCGGATTATGGATGAAGCCGCACTGGCCGCAGCATCGCTCGGCGCTGTTGCGGAGCGGCGGCTTGACCGGATGGTCAACCCGCTTGTCAGCCCCTTCCCCGCCTTTTTACCGAGCGATAGCGGCACAGGAAGCGGGTTTATGATCGCGCAGTACACAGCCTGTGCTCTAGTTGGGCAGAACCGGCGTCTGGCGGCACCTGCCAGTCTGGACGGGGGGATTACCTCTGGATTGCAGGAGGATATTCTGGTCCACGCCACACCTGCGGCCCTTAAAGCCCAAAGCGTTGTGGACAATACCCGCACCATCCTTGCCATTGAACTGCTGGCACTGTGCCAGGCCATAGACCTTGCCGGGCTTTACCCTGATCTGGCCCCAAAAACACAGGAGCTTTACACACAGGTCCGCGCCCAAGTGTCCTATTATCAGGAAGACCACCCTTTAGCGGATGATATTGCAACCATTACCCACTGGCTTGGAACTACCCAGCCCTGAGACAAGGGCACACCAATCCCTGACACCATGCAGTAAGGCGGCTGTCACAGCCGCCTTTTTTGTGTGCCACCCCAGCGCTTGCTTTGGCAGGGTTAGACCATTTCCAGATGCGCTTCATGCTCTGTGGGTGCCATAGTGGACTTGTGTAATGCTCTAAAAAGAACCGGCAATGCAAAAGGCAAGGGGGCGACACACATCAGGAATCCACAAATCCCAAGCACAGTAAAAGAGGTATGGTCAACCAGCAGACCACCTAGTGGCGCGCCCAGCGCATAGCCCATGCGGTCCATGCCACCACAAAACGTGCCAACACGGCCACTGCCATCCAGCGTTGCCGCACTCCCCAGCAACCATGCGTAGGACAACATGGCACAATTCCAGTACAGAACCACACCAACACCATAGCTCAGAGCATCCCACGCCACGCAGGTCAGCAGGCACCCGGCCCCGGTTCCCAGCAGGGTCAACAGTAAAACCGTCTCCCTGCGCCAGCGATGGGCCAGAGCAGCCCCAACCAGACTGGCAAGAACACTGGTAACAATGCCAACGGTCGAGAGAGAGACAATAAAGTCAGGGGTAAGGCCAAGGTTGCGGCCCATACGCTCCGCAAAGGACCATGCCATACTGGACCCCAGAGAACAGCCAACCCACACGCACAGTAGGGCAATGGCCCCACCTGTTAGCAGCGGTCCACCCTTTTGCTGCCGGGTGACCGGCCTGCAAGCATGCACGTGGCGGAAGCTGAGAACAGATGGCATGGCAAGCAGCATGATACAGGCCACAGCCAGAAAAACACCTAACGGGCCGAAATACCGTGTGCTGACAGGCACAAGAGCAATGACAGACACAATAATGACCAGTCCGCCCCCACTGGCAATGGCGTATATCCGCTCGGGGTTCAGGGAGGAGGAGACAGCGCGCACATACGAGCGGCATAGCAGGGCAGCAGAAAGGCCAAGCAGGACGGCCACACTACAGATCCAGACCTCCACCCCCGGCCCGATATACAGCAAAAGGCAGGCGACAATACCAAGAGCCATGCCAGACAAGGCAGAGTACATGACCGGTAGCGCAAGGAACACGCGCGACAGCAGGAGCATGAACAACGCAAAGGAGAAAATTTCAAAAAAACCGAAAACACCAGCCAGACTGGCCGACTGGTGCAGGCCGGTCATTAACGCATCAATCTGGAAAGGCATGATGGATGACCCCAGATGCGCGCAGCCCGAGCAGATACTCGCACCCATGGCCAGAACCAGAACGGAACGATCCTGAGCAGAGTGCGCTTGTTCTGATCTGGCCATATATCTTGCCTTTTTTGATGATGTGTTAACGAAGCAGTACGAAGAGAGCACAAGGCATACGGTATGGGCGCAGAGTGCCCGCAGAACATCTCTGGCCCATGCTCCTTACGTGGTCTCAGCTTTTGCGGGTAATCATAGGCAGATCAAGGCCTTTTTCCACCGCGCAGTTGACTGCAATGTCGTACCCTGCATCCGCATGACGCATCACACCGGTTGCCGGGTCGTTCCACAGCACGCGTTCAAGCCGGGCGGCCGCATCCTCCGTGCCATCTGCAACAATGACCATGCCCGAATGCTGCGAGAAGCCCATGCCAACGCCACCACCATGGTGAAGGGAAACCCAAGTGGCGCCAGAGGCCGTGTTAAGCAGCGCATTGAGCAGCGGCCAGTCAGACACAGCGTCCGAACCATCCTGCATGGATTCTGTTTCGCGGTTGGGGCTGGCGACCGAACCACTGTCCAGATGGTCACGACCGATGACGATGGGGGCTTTGAGTTCACCCTTGGCAACCATTTCGTTAAAGGCCAGCCCCAGACGGTGCCGATCCCCCAACCCAACCCAGCAGATGCGCGAGGGCAGCCCCTGGAACTGGATTTTCTCACGCGCCATATCCAGCCAGTTGTGCAGGTGCTTGTCGTCGGGCAGGAGTTCCTTGACCTTCTGGTCAGTCTTGTAAATGTCTTCCGGGTCTCCGGACAAAGCAGCCCAACGGAACGGACCAATCCCCCGGCAGAAAAGCGGGCGAATATAGGCCGGCACAAAACCGGGGAAAGCAAAGGCATCTTCCAGACCGTCTTCAAACGCCATCTGACGGATGTTGTTGCCATAATCAAAGGTGGGAATACCCATGCGGTGGAACGCAACCATAGCGGCGACATGCTCCCGCATGGAGGCACGGGCGGCTTTTTCCACTGCTGCGGGGTTTGTCTCCCGCATTTTGGCGGCCTGTTCCAGCGTCCAGCCAGCAGGCAGGTAACCATTCAGCGGGTCATGGGCAGATGTCTGATCCGTTACCGCATCGGGGCGGATGCCACGGCGCACCAGTTCGGGGAAAACCTCTGCCGCATTGCCCAGCAGACCAACAGAAACAGCCTCGCCTTTTGCGCAGGCGTCATGGATAATGCTCAGCGCCTCATCCAGCGTATCAACCTGCCGGTCAAGATAGCCGGTTTCCAGACGTTTGCGAATACGTGAGGGTTCGCACTCAACCGCCAGCATGGAAGCACCGGCCATAACCGCTGCCAGAGGCTGCGCGCCGCTCATGCCGCCAAGGCCGCCAGTCAAAATCCAGCGCCCTTTCAGGCTGCCGTTGTAATACTGGCGGGCCATCTCGACAAAGGTTTCATACGTCCCCTGCACAATGCCCTGCGAGCCGATGTAAATCCATGAGCCAGCCGTCATCTGGCCATACATCATCAGGCCACGCCGATCGAGTTCGTTAAACTTGTCCCAGTTGGCCCAGTGGGGCACCAGATTGGAGTTTGCAATCAGCACACGCGGCGCATTGGCATGGGTGCGGAACACCCCAACCGGCTTGCCGGACTGCACGACCAGTGTTTCCTCATCCCCCAGTCCACGAATGCATTCTACAATGCGGTCGTAGCAGGCCCAGTTACGGGCTGCCTTGCCAATGCCACCATAAACCACCAGCTCGTCCGGTTTTTCGGCCACTTCGGGGTCCAGGTTGTTCATGAGCATGCGCAATGCGGCTTCTGTCTGCCATGATTTGGCAGTTTTTTCCGTCCCATGGGCGGCCCGGATCACGCGACCGTTCGCCACAACCTGATCGGAAGAAAAGGACTCATTTTGCATAGACTTGAAACCTCTGTTTTTCTTGTAATGGACTTGACGCGATAAATTCAGAAACCGGCGGCAATAGTCATGGACGTGGTAAAGCGCGGCGCAATGTAATACTGGGGTGAAGAGCCTCCTATGCTGGAGCCGTGTATTCCCGTTACGGTCTGGGCGTTCAACTGGGGAGACGCCACACCGGAGAGCACTTTCTCATCAGTCAGATTCATGAATGCAACGCGTATTTCAGGGTTTTTAACAAACCCGAAGCTTGGAAGACGGTACCCCAAAGACAGGTTAAGGGTCTTGTAGCTCGGCATTTTTTCGTCGTTCATGAATGTCGAATACTGCGAGCCGGTGTATTTGACAGAGAATGTGCCAAAAAAGTTCCGATGATCGTAAACAATACCAATAGCCCCCTGAAAATGCGGGCTTCTGACTGCTGTTTTACCAGCCGTTGGCAGGTAGTCATTGCCAACCTGAATGTTGTTATCAATCGTTGCGTGCAGGTATTCGGCCGAAACATAGGGAGAAAACCCATGGAATGGCATTAAGCCTGCCTCAAAATCCACACCGCGCGTTGTCTGCCCACCGCCGTTAATGGTGGAGTAAACCTGCACGTTGTTCACGTAGCGCTGACTGGAAACCTGACGATTGGTAAAGTTGTAGTTGAAAAGGGCAACAGACGCATGAACGATGTTCCCCTGATACCGATACCCCAACTCTTCCGAAATTGAATATTCAGGTTTGAGGTTGGAGTTCCCCTGCGTACTGATCGCCCCGCCTGAGTAGCTGTTGTACAGCGTGTCATCAATCGGCATGAGCGTATTGGTGGTGACGTTAAAGAAGACCTGATGGTCTTTGCTGAACTTGTACGCCACGGAAAGCCGGGGAAGCGGCTGGAAGTTGTTGCTCCCCACATGGTACTGCGGCCCGGGCAGGCCGTTGGTACCTTCCTTGTTCACCATCAGCGCTTTAATGCCGCCCACAATCTTCAGCCTGTCCTGCAGGAGGGAGACCTCGTCTTGCAGGTAAAGGGCGTTTGTCTGGGTCACCGTGTGTTCTTTTTCCGCCAGATAGGGCTCGCCATTGCCCATGGTGACGTTGTGCAAACTCCATGCAGACCCAGTCAGCCCCGAAGAGGACACGCTGGAAAACGGCATGGACAGATCATCCACACCATACTGGTACCAGTAACCCAGAGTAATTTTGTGGTCGCCAAACTTGCGTGACAGAGCCGCATTGACCCCGCCCACACTCTGCGTGCCCACATAGTCGCTCCGCACACTCCCACCCGATTCATCAACACCGGGGATAGTGACGGAAACAGGCTGCGTGCCGTAGTAATTCCCTGTCTCGGACAAGGTGGAAGAGGCAGGAGAGTTCTGCCATGCTTCCAGAAAATAGGGAGTAACATTCAGTTCGGTTTTACCCGGCAGTTTGAACAGCGATGGCATGCTGAGCATGATCTGCTCCCACTTCCAGCGGTTCTGCTGCCAGTAATCCGAGCTACCGGGCGAGAAGGTTCCGCCCCATGCATAGCTGCGCCCGTAGGTGTTCCAGCTATCCTTGGTCGGGTTGGGGTTGTACATGTAGTCCATGTCAACGTAAGAGCCATTCAGCTTGATGACATCGCCGTTTTCAAAATCTTTTTTCACAGCAAAATCAACGTGCCGCCGCATCTGCCGCCCCGGACCGAGCGAGTTTTTGGCTGTTCCGTTGGAAAAAGAGACATAACCCGTCAAACCCGTGTGACCGATTTCGCCACTGTCGATGCGGCCATAAAACCGCTCCAGATTCAGTGTGCCATAGCTATAATCCACCAGCCCGCCGAACTTCTTGCCCGGGTCGCGCATGGTCGTGGTAATCTGTCCGCCTGCTGCGTTCATGACCGGGGCCGTAATGGCAGCGGAGCCCTGCGTCAGGCTGACGGACTCAATATCCTCACCATCGGCCCAGTAGGTCGGGTATCCGTTGTAGGTTTCAATGTCGTTTACGGGCATGCCTTCCCAGACCTGCCCTACTTCATTCCCACCCAGACCGCGCACGCTCAGCATGGAGTTAGCCGCAAAACCGTACGGATCACTCTGCGAAAAGTTAGCGCCCGGCGTCAGCGATACCGCCTGATAAGCCGTAGTCGTTGCTGCCTGCTTGTTGATATATTCCGACGTAACCGTGCTGCGCATATCCCCGCCGGTCTGGCGCGCCATCAGCCCACCACCGGCAATACGGCGCATCCGCCCATAAGCGCCATGCTGCAGGGCCGCGTTAACCTGCACTTCTTCCGTGCCATGCGATACAAGTGTGCGGGGTGCCGCAGCCTTAGCCTTACCCGAAGCGGCCTTGCCCGACGTAACATGCGACCCGGATGCCACCTCATGCTGCCCGGCAGCACTGCGCACGTGGGTATGATCGACAGCGGCATGCGCCAAGGCAGTGGAAGCCAGAAAGGATGCGGTTGAAAGTGCAATGTATGTCTTACACGCACGATAATGTACGATGGTTAGCATGGCACCTGCCCTGGATGGTATTTTTGTTTCAAACAAGCAATGACATTGTTTAACTTGTCTATGCAACCATATTTTTCCCTCGGACCGAAAAAACATTACGATTTAGAATTAAAAAATCTTCACCTCACGACGTAGCGTGCCGCAGTTTTGAAATATTTTTTTTGTTTTTACATGCACTTAACGTGTATTTTTTATGGCGCATCACCGCATCATGCATATTCTTGCATGCGGAAAAGTCATTTCCATCAAGAACCAAATCCCCTCGTAAAATAGGATTCGTTCGGAAATTCCGAAAAATAAAATATTGTATAGGTATGTTGTGTTCTCTTTCCTCAGTACACAACTGAACCTCACCGCGACACACCTGAATTTTCCACCATATTTTATAAAATATTATCTTCTATGCAAGAACAGGAGATTATTTTATCATTCAAAGCGCAGAACCAAGTTGTACATACATTTGTATGGGATTTATCATGCATCAGCCTGCAAGCCATATCGGGGATCCGGTTGCTCCTTTTACACAAAGAGCCAGCACCCCCACGGGCAGCCATACATTTGATATGAGTGGAGGGCGCTTTAACCTGCTTTTGTTTTGCAGCACACTCAATACGCCAACAATCGCAGATACGCTGGATGCCATTCAGGCCAACCCTCCGCCTGCAGGGCCGCCAAACTGCTCTGTTTTTATCGTCTGCTCCGGCACAATCAATTCAACAGATGCAGACTTGCAAAAGCGTTATCCACACTGCGTGTTCTTTTTTGACTGTGACCATAAAGTCCATAAGCTGTTCGGCATATCACCCAACGACCCCACCCAATGGGTCATTGTTAATCCGATGCTGCATGTTGCTGAGCGGATGCCGCATACACCACAGATATGGCAAACCCTCCATACATGGGTTAGCCAGCAGCAGGCCGTGCCACTGGGCATGGATTGTCCGGTTCCCGCACTTGTTTTGCCACATGTTCTGGAACCAGAATTCTGCGCCGCCCTCATGCATTATTACCAGACCCATGATGCCCAGCCCTCCCCCATTCTTTTTGCAGACTGGGACGGAAATCCACAGCGTGTTATCGCCCCAGACTTCAAAAGACGACATGACTGCTTTTTACGGGACAAACATCTGGTAGAGGGACTGCAAGCGCGCGTCATACGTCGGGCCGTGCCCGCTATTTTTAAAGTATTCCGCTTTCAGGCAAGCCGGATGGAGCGCCTGCTCATCAGCGCATACCATGCGGAAGATCAGGGTTTTTTTGGCCCTCATAGAGACAATACTGTTTCGTCCTCCGCACACAGGCAGTTTGCAATTTCCATCAATCTCAACAATGACTTTGACGGCGGCAGATTGTTCTTTCCAGAATTCAGCCTTCAGGAGTTTTCGGCCCCTGCGGGGGGTGCTGTCATTTTTTCCTGCGCCCTGCTCCACGCCGTAACACCCGTAACCCGAGGGAAACGCTACGCCTGCCTGCCCTTTATTTCCTGAGCAGCCCTGATGATGCAAAACACTTCCATAAATACCTACCAGAGCAGTTTTGCACTATGCCAGCACTGATATGTGCACTGTTTTTTTGGGCACATGCGAACCAAGATCGGCCCTTGCATATTTGAACAAGCACACCTATAAACCGTGCTCACGGAGAGGTGCCAGAGCGGTCGAATGGGGCGGTCTCGAAAACCGTTGTGCGAGCAATCGTACCGAGGGTTCGAATCCCTCCCTCTCCGCCAAAACCAATTCTCAGACATTCTTATAAGCTAGCGCCTGAACTGGAACAGGTGATCGGGGCATCCATCACCACATCTTCGCCCCCGGTATGGAACCCACCTTGTGGCGGCGTAGTCAAAATATGTGTCTGACATCCATATTAAGTGAGCTTTTCCACCTTTATACCAGCCATTCCTCACGCTGTTTGCGTCTTGACGCTGGCAGTTATCTGGCGCAAGTCAGCGGGCGATCTTTTGTTTTTGTTGACGCTGAATGGTATGGGGCCACCTAACATGACATCAATCCCCCGGCACGCTTTGTCCTGAGCGAAGATGCACAACAGCACTTGCCATTCCAGCCTGTACATCCATTTTTTTGACATGACAGATCATCAGGAACGCCTTCAGAACATGACCATGGCCCATCAGGACGTGCTGAAAGAACATTCACCTGAGCAGTCTGCGCCACGCCACATCAAGGTGGTTTTTCTTCTGATCGCCCAGCCACACCAGACGCTGCACTCCCTGCCAATCGCTTTTGAAATGGCAACACGTCACCCCGATGTGGAGGTGCATGTTACCTGCCTGACCAAACGCCATCTGGATTATGTGCGCTCACTCGGCAAGCTCTACCCCTCCGCCAGAGTAGTGTATGAGCTGCTGCCCATCCCGTCATGGCTGACAAAACTGATTGAACGGCACGGCCCCGGCCCGTTTGAAAAAGTGGCCTCCCTGTTTTTTAGCCGGCATTATTTTGACCATTTTCAGGCCATTGTGGTGCCCGAGCGCACATCGCTGTACCTCAAGCGCATGGGCGTTACCAAACCACGCTATATCTGGACAAGGCATGGTGCGGGTGACCGCGCCATAGGGTTTGCCAAAGATATCAAACGGTTCGACTTTGTGCTCCTGTCCGGCAAAAAAGTGGAGGAAAGGCTGCTCGAACGCCGCCTGATCACACCGGGCAACTACTATATGGGCTCCTACGCCAAGTTTGATATTGTTGAGCGGCTGCAAAAAAAACGGTCGCGCCTGTTTGATAACGACAAGCCTATTGTGCTGTATAACCCGCATTTTTCGCGTAACCTCACCTCATGGTATCTGTTTGGTGAGGCGATCTTGAACTATTTTGCCAATCAGGACCGTTACAACCTGATCTGTGCCCCCCATTACCGCCTGTTCAATAGCCACCAAAAACAGGGTAAGGCACTGACCAAACGCTTTGCGCAGTATTCCAACATCCTGATCGATACTGGCAGCACCAGCAGCATAGACATGACCTACACCATGGCTGCGGATCTTTATCTGGGTGATGTCAGCAGTCAGGTTGCTGAATTCCTGATCCGCCCGCGCCCCTGTATTTTTCTGAACGCGCACCACGCTGCGTGGCAGAACAACAAGGATTACCGCTTCTGGACATTGGGGCAGGTCATTGATAACCCCGCGGACCTGAAAAAAGCACTCCCCGTAGCCTTTGCCCGACAAAACGAATTTGTGGCCAAGCAGCGTGCCTACGTGACAGAAACCTTTGAGCATTGTGAGCAGGGCCCCACATCACCTGGTGCAGCGGATGCGATTGTCCGGTTTTTGCAAAAATCCGCCTGAGGTCTGGCTGACCAGCACGGATGACGGGGGCATGCTCCCTCGCCTATTCGGCTGATTTGTGCAAAACTGGCGATAATGAAAATCGCATATGTCATAAACTCCGTGGAAGGCGGCGGCGCGGCCTCGCCAGTTCCAGCCATAACGCAGGTCATGCGTGAGACAGGGCACCATGTGGAAGTATTTGCCCTGACCCGCCGGGACGGACTGGCCGTAGAGCCAATGCACAAGGCAGGCCTGAATGTGCATATCCGCCCCGGCACACGCAAAGACCATGGTCCAGCCCTGTACTGGCTGAACAGACAAATGCGCACCTACCAACCCGATGTCATATGGACATCCCTTAGCCGGGCAACGCTGCTGGGGCAGATTGTGGGGCAATGGCACCATGTGCCGGTTGTAAGCTGGCAGCATTCAGCACGCCTCAAGCCCTTTAATGCCTTTCTGCTCAGGCGTTTCAGGAACAGAAGTGCGCTGTGGGTGGCAGATTCCTCATGCGTGGCGGAGCAGACACGCCAGACACTGAGCGTATCCCCCGAACATCTTGTGCAGTGGCCCATCTTCCGGGCGGATGCGTCTTTCCCCATGGCCACTCCATGGCAGCCGGGAACTACCGTGCGTATTGGCGCACTGGGCCGTCTGCACCCTGTAAAAGGGTATGATATTCTGTGCGCAGCCATTGCCAGACTGCAATCCCTCCCCGACCTGCCGCCATTTGAGGTTTTGATTGCAGGCGAGGGAGAAGAACGCCCCAAGCTGGAAAAACTGATTGCGCGCGACAACCTGCCCGTGCGGATTATAGGGCATGTCAAAAACCCGGCAGGGTTTTTGTCGCAGTTGCACCTTTATGTGCAGCCCTCCCTGTGGGAAGGCTTCTGCCTTGCCGCACACGAGGCCATGCTGGCTGGACTGCCCGTTATTGCCTCCAGAGCAGGGGAAATGCCCTCCACAATCACGCCCCAGACCGGACGTATTGTACCTCCGCAGGATGTGGAGGCCCTGACATCTGCCCTGCACGAACTGCTCCGGCAGCCTGAGCAGCTGGCAGCCATGGGCCAGCGCGCGCGCAGCACTGTGCTCGAGCGTTTTGGCGCGGCCCGTTTTGACCAGACAGGGCGCACCATACTGGCCCGCGTTGAACAGATTGTTAAAGACAGCCGCTAAAAGCGCCGCACAGCCTCCAATGGCAATACGGACCGACTGGCACGGTGCCTGTTACTCTTTACCCGCGACGGGCGTGCAGTTTGCTTTCCACTGCTGCAATATACATCTGTGCACCAACATTGATCCGAAAACGGGCCACACGCTCCCCGACAAGATGGGTAATATCGCGCCCATTCTGCAAAGCCTCAACCAACCCCTCGGCCAGAGCCTTCGGGCTGTTGGGCGGCACGACCTTGCCACAAACACCATCATCAAAAATATCGTACACGGCTGGCGTGCAATCCGTTGTCACGACATAACGCCCGGCTTCCAGCGCTTCCAGCAGAACTGCACCATACCCTTCCCGGCGGGAGGAGAGGACAAAAATGGCGTTCCTGTCCAGATACGGACGTATATTCTGCACATACCCCACCAGCGTTACAGCATCCTCCAGCCCATAGCTGCGTATAAGCTGCTCCAGCGCGGGTCTTTCCTCCCCCTCGCCACAGATGGTCAGTTGGGCCTGTGGCAGCGCGCGCCGCACCAGTGCAAACGCCCGGACCAGATCATCAAACCCTTTTTGTTCAGTCAGCCGCCCTGCGGCAACAACAGACAGGGTTGCAGGGCGCGGTGTAGGAGGAGCCCCAGTTGCGTCCAAGGCAGGCAACGGTATGAGCAGCGTGTCTGTTCTGTGCAAAATGGCGTTGCTCTGGCGCGCACTCATGCGATCCATGGCGACCACAAGGTCACTCCTGCTCAGCAGGTAGCGCATACGCAGGTTGAACAACATCTGTCTGAAGCGTGAGCGACCGGGTTTGTAAATAAGAGAACTGATCTGGGAGACAAGAACAGGACGCGAAGAGACCGGCAGACGGGCCAGCTCATGCGTAACAAGCCAATGGTAATTACCCGGAATATAGCAGAAATCCACAGGGTTTTCGGAAAAATACCGCCGCGCCCTGCGTGCAAGCTGGTACATGCTGCCATAATGGCGTGACAGGACAGGAGACGTGCAGACCACCCTGACACTGTCACAGAGGAGATGACGCATCTCCCCCTGAACGGAGGCACAGAACACTGTTACCGAAAACCCGTTACCAGCCCAGTAATTTGCAAGCCTGATGGCTATGCGCTCCGAGCCACCGAACTTGAAATCGTGAATAACCACACCAATGCTTGACAGTTCCGTACCCCCATACCTTCACCCATGATACCCTGTTTAAACTTTAAGAAGACATCTCCATTTTTCCATAATTTTATCGGGCGAAAACAAATTGGACCGCGCCTTGGCGGCGGTGGAAAAACGCATGCGCATGTCTCGGTCCCCCATCAACTCAATAACAGCATGGGCAAATCCCTCTGCATCATCCTGCGTTACAAGAAAACCTGTTTGACCTGACGCAATAATTTCAGCCGGCCCTGTTTCACAATCAAAGGCGACAATCGGTATTCCTGCGGCCTCCGCTTCCAGCATGACCATGGGCAGCCCCTCATACCGTGATGTGGAAACCAGAATACCAGTGCGCGCATAAACAGCGCTGACATCTTTCCGCGCAGGCAGAAAATCTACATGTACGAGCGATTCAGCCCTGCCTCGTAACTGGTCCAGCTCTGGGCCAGATCCCATGATCTGCAACACCCAGCCCGTAGAACGCCGATCCTCTATAATTTTTTCCCAAGCGGCCAGAAGCCTGTCAAACCCCTTCTGGTGCGTAAGTCGACCAATAGCGACAACATGGCGTGAGTCCGGGTCATATTGCACAGGTGGTAGGGCAGGCACCATGTTGGGAATACAGACCAGTCTGGCTTTTGGGGCCAGTTTCTGACGCCACAAGGCTATGTCCCTGCTGGTCAGGGTTACAATGTCATCCGCCCAGCGTGCCGCTATCCACCGCCCCCAGCGGCGCTTGCGTTTGCCCATATCCACGTTGCAGTTAAAATGTTCCCAGACAACGCAGCGAATACCCGCCAGACGGCAGGCTGCAACACCGTACAGGGCATGCGTACTTTCCACCACCACCAGCACGTCCAGCTTTAAGGCGCGGATCTGCCTGTAACACTGCCAGACCAGACGCCCCCAGTGGCTGAGCATGGGCATATGTCTGGTAAAAAGGGAGACAGTTTGCACTCTGGGGTCTAACCCATACGCAGCGGAGCCTTGTGACCAGAGTTCGATCAAAGATACGCTGGTATGCTCGACCAGCCCATTCATCACAGCGCAGGCGGTCCGTTCTGTCCCGCCCAGACCATTGATGTGCTGAATGAGAAACCCTACGCGCATATCATGCCAACCCTATACGCCCGAACAGCAGGCACCCCGCATAGGATCAAGGCACATGCAGTCATTAAGACTGCGTTTTACTATCACCAAGGAGCGGCATAAACCAATCCCCTTTACACGCGCAGCAGAAATTCACCACACGATCACGCAACCTACCCGGCCCGGCCTCCGGAGCCTGACGCCAGTAGGGAAAGATAATGCTCCCCACCGTGGGCCAGATGGAAAGAGCGCACGGTTTCAGCCAGCCTTTCACACGGCGGAGCTGGCTGGGCCTGCAGGCGCACAATGGCATCCGCCAGAGCACACGGGTCCCCCACTGGCACGGCTTCCCCCACCCATGGGGCCTGCATCAGGTCCTGTAGCGCAGGCGTGCAGCGGGTGCTGACAATCTGCCGCCCTGCAGCCAGAGCCTCCACCAGAACAGCACCATAACTTTCTGCATAAGAAGACAGGACAAACATACGGCACGCATCCAGCCATGGACGGATGCAGGAGACATAACCCGCCAGCACCACGTTCTCGTGTAACCCCAGAGTGCTTATCAGACTTTCAAGCCTTGGGCGTTCCGGTCCCTCGCCACAGATGATCAGGCGCACGGTTGGGCACTGTTTTTTCACAAAGGCGATGGCTTCGATCAGCACATCAAACCCCTTGACCGGCACCAGCCTACCTGCTGCCAGGATGTTCAGATCACCATTCTCTGGCACAGGCACAAGGTCGTGCTCCACCCACACAACGGGCAGGGGAATAACCTTGACCTCCCGGCCCGTCAGCACGGTGCGGGTGTCTTTGGCCAGTTCATGCTAACGGCCACAACATGGTCGCTTGCACGCAGCAAAAACCGCATGCGTACATTATACAGCCACTGCGACAGCGGACTACGCCCCTGCCGGAAGATGGGAGAACTGACCTGCGACACAAGGGTCGGTCTGACCCGTCTGGGCAGTTGAGCCAGACGTCGGGTAATGGGCCAGTGACCATTGCCCGGCACATAACATGCCTGCACGGGATTAGCCCGAAAATGCCGCCGTGCAGCCCAAGCTGTTTTTTTGCCCAGTAACCTGTCCGGGACGGTTGTGGGGACTGATGCGGAATGCACGGCAATTTCCGGGCGAAGCAGATCACGCATTTCCCCCTCACTGCGCCCGACAAACACCGTGACCAGAAAGCCAAGCCCGGACCAGTAATTAGCAAGGCCAATAGCAACACGCTCGCTGCCGCCAAGCCTGAAGTCCCTAAGAACAACCCCTATTTTAAGCAGTTTCTGGCTTGCAAAACGTTCCATTACCGACATCTTTATTATCAGATGGTTTCTAAAATGCCTGTTTGGTCTCAAACATGTGCAATTGATAATTTTTTTATAGAATAACAAAGTGAAAACCTACCTATATTCAGCACATGCCAAGTGCAACATTACTTGGAGAAATTAAATTTATTTTTAATTCTCTCTATTCAACTCATATTTCACAAAATGAAAGGCATAGACACGACATATACAAATGTTTTCCACGATTTTATCAGAAAAACACTGCACCTATACCTAAAGATACAAACATCTGAATTAACCAGAACCCTCATCTTTCAGGTATTTTAGCACAGCATACATGCCACATCAGCAATAAATATGCAGACAGGGCCTTATTTTCCACACACCCCCAATTGGTGTAAAAGCCGCGCTTCAGGCCTTTGATGTGTGAGATTGCATGGACCACAGCCACAATTCTGTTTTTATGCGTATTCTGGGAAATACAGGAATCCTGATCGGCAGCCGTGTGGTCAACGCCGTATGCAGTTTTGTCTATGTTGCATGGGCAGCCCAGACACTGGGGTTGCAGGATTTTGGCGTCATGCTGCTCGTCATTACCTTTGCATCCATGGTGTGTGACATCACACACCTGCAATCGTGGCAGTCCCTTTTGCATTACGGCACCAGTTATTTTGAACAAAAACAGTTTGACCGGTTTTATGATGTGCTCACCTTCTGCATCCGTGCTGATTTTATCAGCGGGCTGGTTGGGGTGCTTACGGGCCTAGGGGGGGTCGCCTTGCTGGGCGGCTCCTTTATGGGGTGGAGCCCGCAGGTCCAGCTTGATGCAGCCTTGTGCATGCTGACCATTTTTTTCATGAACACGGGCTGGTCAACCGGCATGCTGCGGCTGTGCAACCGCTTTAAGCTTGTGCCCGTCTATGAGTTCCTGACAACCTGCGTGCGCACGGGTGGCACCGGTATTGGCTTTATGTACCATTTGGGTATTGGCTACTTTCTACTTGTCTGGTCCTTAACCCAGTTGACCATGTTTGTGTCCTGTAGCTGCGCCGGGATATACTTGGTTAAAAAACAGACAGGGGGCTTTCCCTCCCTTTCCCACATCATTCTGGGCAGGTCAGGCATTACGGGCATATGGCCCTATACGATCAAGACAAGTGTCAATCAGGTTCTGGAATCCTTTTTCTCGCAAGGGGCCACGCTACTGATCGGTGGCAGACTGGGTGCGAGCGAAGCCGCAGTGTACAAAGTGGCGCGCCAGATCAGTAACGGGCTAGCCAAACCCGCGCAGTTGATGATTCCAACACTCTACCCCGAATTCATCCGCCTGAGGGATGCACAGGACTGGCAGGGCATCCGCACCGTTATATTCAAGATATTTGGTCTTATCATTGCATTTTCAGCCCTCTCGCTTGTGCTGACAGCAACAGTTGGCAACCGCCTGTTTTCGTACATGCTGCATGACGTCTGGCCCGGACAGCAGACCATACTCCTGCTGCTTGTGGGCGGCTCCTTGCTGGATATCTGCCTGATCCCGCTGGAGCCATTCCTTGTCATGATCGACAAGGTTTCCATTCTGCTGCGGTGGCGTATTATTGTGATGTGCCTTTATTTTCCGCTGCTTTTTGTGTTCATGGCGTTTGGCGGCATCAAAGGCGCATCGCTGGAGACACTTCTGGCCTCGCTGATGATGTTTGTGGCCTGCGCGCTCCCCGTCCTGCGCCAGCTCAACCACAAGGTCGTCCAGCCCCGGCCCACAGGCCAGACCACGCCGGGCTAGGCAGACTGCGCCGCCCTCCACAAGGTCGCCCCAACACCTGACCCGACAAGCAAGGAACACTCTACCATGGGATTGCGAAAAGACATCTGGCGCGTTGGTATTGTCGACAGCCCCCTGCCCGCCATTCTTGAGCGCGGCACGCTTGAGGGGCTGCCTGTTGTCTGGACCCCTCCCATGCGTAGCTTCTGCTTCCGCGCAGACCCGTTCGGACTATGGCGCGATGGCAGGCTGCATGTGTTCGTGGAGGATTACGACCACCGCGTGCGCGTGGGTTCCATAGATGTCTTTATCTATGACGCGGCATTCAACCTTCAGGACCAGCGCAAGGCGCTCCAGACTCCGTGGCATCTCTCCTACCCTTATGTTTTTGAGGCAGACGGGCAGACATGGATGCTCCCCGAGGCCCACCACTCAGGCAAGCTCACGCTGTATCGGGCCGTCAACTTTCCTGACCAGTGGGAGGAAGCGGCCGTTATCCCCCTTGGGGAAGATATTGCCGTGGATGCAACCCCCTTCTTCCACGACGGGTTGTGGTGGCTGTTCTACACACCCGCCAGACGCCCAGCCGCCCCTGTGGGTGAACTCCACCTTGCCTACGCCCCCAGCCTGCTTGGCCCGTGGCAGCGCCACCCCACCAACCCCGTACGGCTGGACAACGCCAGCACCCGCCCCGGCGGCACCCCCTGTGTGGTCGGCGGCAAGGTTGTGCTGCCCGTGCAGGACTGCACCCACACCTATGGTGGGGCCATCCGCCCCCTGATTTTTGATGAACTGAGCCCACAGAAGGTCATAACCCACGCCGGTGCGGCCATTCGCAGGCCCGCAAGCTACGCCCCTTATACAGAGGGCATGCATACGCTTGCAGCCGCCGGCAACGTGACCCTGATTGATGTGAAATACACCAACCTGTCTGCGCACGGGCTGGGGTTGCAGGCGTGGCGTGAGGTCAAAAAACTGGCCCGCAAAATACCACCGCGGGCCTGAGCATGCAGGTGCAGCAAGGCTATGTCTGGCAGGCAGAGTGTGGCCAATCTGCACGGCGCAGACCGCCAAAACCACCTCACGCGCCCAGAACCGTGGCATGCGCGCAAGTTCGTTGTTGACGTGGCGGCGAGTCTGCCAGTAAAAGCCCCGCTGATCCACGCAGATGGAAGCATGCCGTGCAAAGTCACGGTCAAAGAATAAAAAGCGAGCTGATCTTTCGCCTGTGCCCAAGGTGCCGCGAGGGTCAAGAGATCGGAAAGAGAGACAGTTTATGTTCGCAG
Source organism: Acetobacter okinawensis JCM 25146 (assembly GCF_000613865.1). Lineage (GTDB taxonomy): Bacteria > Pseudomonadota > Alphaproteobacteria > Acetobacterales > Acetobacteraceae > Acetobacter > Acetobacter okinawensis. Next base: position 27,296 of record NZ_BAJU01000008.1, on the reverse strand, counting down.
TTATCCGCACTGGCGGCAAACAGTACCGGGTTGAGCCCAACATGGTGCTGAAGGTTGAAAAGCTGGAAGTCGAAGCCGGCTCCACCATCACCTTTGATGACGTTCTGGCCGTTGGTGGCGAGAGCGGCACCACCATTGGTGCTCCCACAGTAGCTGGCGCAAAGGTAACGGCCACCGTTATCGCTCAGGACCGCCTCAAGAAGGTCATCATCTTCAAGAAGCGCCGTCGGCAGAACAGCCGCCGCAAAAACGGCCACCGTCAGCCGGTTACCGTTCTGCGCATTCAGGAAATTAACGCCGCCTGATTTCCCCAAGGGGAACAACAGGCCGGTACGACCACGGAGGACTTAGGTCATGGCACAAAAAAAAGCTGGCGGTTCATCCCGTAACGGGCGCGATAGCGCCGGACGCCGCCTTGGTGTAAAAAAGTTTGGTGGCGAGCAGGTTATTGCTGGCAACATCATCATTCGTCAGCGCGGCACAAAGGTTAAGGCTGGCGTTGGCGTTGGTGTTGGCCGCGACCACACACTGTTTGCTCTGGTTGACGGCAGCGTGCGTTTTGAACGCCGTGCAGAAGGCCGCGTCCACGTTTCTGTTGACGCGCTGCCCCTCGCAGCCGAATAAGCAGGCTGGTTTTTCCAGCCTACGTTTTAGCGTAGCTGGAACGCAAAACAGGGCCGGGCCGGAAGGTTCGGCCCTTTTTCGTGTTCCGGGGCGGAAGGTATGTCATGAAATTTCTGGACCAGGCTAAAATCTACGTTCGCTCAGGCGATGGTGGAGATGGGGTGACAGCCTTCCGGCGGGAAAAATACGTCGAATTCGGTGGCCCCGATGGCGGTAACGGCGGCCGTGGGGGCGACATTATATTCGAGGCGGTTCCCAACCTGAACACGCTGATCGATTTTCGCTATACCCAGCATTTCCGCGCCCGCAAGGGGGGGAATGGCGCAGGCTCGGACCGCACGGGGGCTGCCTCTCCCCCCGTTGTCATCAAAGTGCCCATCGGCACCCAGATCATGGATGATGACCGCGAAACCCTGCTGGCTGACCTGGACGAGGCAGGCAAGCGCGTAACCCTGTGCCGTGGGGGCGATGGCGGCTTTGGTAACGCCAACTACAAAAGCAGCACCAACCGCGCCCCCCGCCGCTCCGACAAGGGCTGGCCGGGCGAGGAACGCTGGGTGTGGCTGCGGCTCAAGCTGATTGCAGATGTCGGGCTGGTGGGCCTGCCCAATGCTGGCAAATCCACATTCCTTTCCGTTGTCTCTGCCGCCCGACCAAAAATTGCCGACTACCCCTTTACCACCCTGCACCCCCAACTTGGGGTTGTCCGCCTGTCCATGACCGAAGAATTTGTGGTGGCAGATATTCCCGGTCTGATTGAAGGCGCACATGAAGGCACAGGGCTGGGTGACCGCTTTTTGGGCCACGTGGAACGCTGTGCCGTACTGCTGCACCTGATTGATGGCGCGGCGGGCAATGTGGTGGACACATGGCGCACCATCCGCCACGAACTGGCGGCCTATGGGGGTGGTCTGGCTGAAAAGCCCGAAATTATTGCCCTGAACAAGAACGATGCCATGACCCCGCGTGAGGCATCTGCCCGCCGAGCGGCCCTGCAAAAGGCCAGTGGCGCGCCTGTTCTCCTGATCTCCGCCGCAACACGGCAGGGTGTTCCCGAACTGCTGCGCCTGCTGCAAGATACGGTCACCGCAAAACGACGGGATGCGGACGCCCAATCCTGAGCCAATACCCCACAATGCCATAGCTGGAGGGGGGCATACCCCCAACGGATAAGCCCATGACCACACACAGTACCCGCCCCTCCCTCCTGCGTGCCAAACGGCTGGTTGTCAAAATTGGCAGCGCTCTGGTGGTGGACCCACAAAAAGCGGCCCCACGGCAGGAGTGGCTGGCAAGCGTTGCCGCAGATATAGCTGTTTTGCGCAAGCAGGGTGTTGCTGTCAGTGTTGTCTCCTCCGGGGCTATTGCTCTGGCACGCCACACGCTGGGCCTTACAGGTGGCCCCCTGCGGCTGGCGGAAAAACAGGCCGCGGCAGCCGTGGGCCAGATCAGCCTTGCGCAGGCGTGGAGCCATGCGCTTTCCGCCCACGGACTAACCGCAGCCCAGCTCCTGCTGACCCCCGAAGATACAGAAGACCGCAAGCGCTACCTGAACGCCCGCGCAACGCTGAACACCCTGCTGGAACTAGGGTGTGTGCCGGTCATCAACGAGAACGACACCATTGCCACGGCCGAGATCCGCTTTGGGGATAACGACCGCCTTGCCGCACGCGTGGCGCAGATGACCGATGCCGACCAGCTTGTTCTGCTCTCCGATATTGATGGGCTCTACACAGCCGACCCCCGCACCAACCCCGATGCCCAGCACCTGCCGGTCATTGAGCACCTGACCCCTGAAATAGAAGCCATGGGGGGAGAGCCACCTCCGGGTTATTCCTCTGGTGGCATGCGCACCAAACTGCTGGCGGCCAACATTGCCACGCGCTCGGGTTGCGCCATGGCCATTGCCATAGGCAAACCCCTGCACCCGTTGCAGGCTCTTATGGATGGTGCGCGCTGCTCGTGGTTCCTGCCCCATAGCAACGGGCACACAGGCCGCAAGCAGTGGATTGCAGGAAGCCTGAACCCCACAGGCGAAATCAGGGTGGATGACGGCGCAGCCGAGGCGTTGCGCAAAGGCGGCTCCCTGCTGCCTGCGGGGGTCCTGCATGTGCAGGGTAATTTTACACAGGGTGATCTGGTTGAGGTGGTCGATGCCAGCGGGCGCATTCTTGCCCACGGCCTTGCTGCCTACGATGCGGATGACGCCCGCCGCATAGCAGGCCACCAGTCAAGCGAGACGGCACGCATTCTGGGCTGGCAGGGGCGCGACGAGCTGATCCACCGTGATGACCTTGTCATGGTCTGAGCCAGCCCGCAGGTAGCCAGCAAATACAGACCGGGCCAACAGAGGTCCGGTCTAAACCCCGACAGCCCACGCAAGAGCTTACGGCCTGTTGCGGGATGGAAAATGCAGCACAGGTTCAGCCCGACCTGTATGCGCGTCATAACGCGTTTCGGACACGGAAGGGCGTGTGGGTGACTGCTCGTGTGAAAAATCAGGCCTGTATGCAACCTGATTGGCATCAGCGCTCTCTGGCGGCGCAGAATTTCGGCCCCGCTTTCTGCCTCGGGGGGCTGTTCCTCGTGCCATGGCATACGTCTGGCTGGAGCAGCTTTGTAGGAATCAGGTTCAATGTGCGGAGCGGGTGGTGCATCCAGCCGTGGCTCGTAAGCATCCGAGACCCTTGGCGCACGCAGTTCCGCAAAAACGGGGGTGCTGCGAGGTGGCTGGTTTTTTTCCGCCACGGGGGGGCGTACCTCCTCCACCACGGGAGCATCCGTACGCCGGGCAACAAAGGGGAGCGGACCTTCCGCCGCGCCAGTGGCATATCCGGCGGAAACCCCATTCCCCTGCATGGCGCGTGCACGCAGTTCTGCCTGAAGCTCCTCCAACTGGAGAGAGAGTTCAGACAGCCTGCTTTTGACGCCAAAAACTGCAAACGGCATCATCATAAACGCAAGCCCGAACACAATGCCCACCGCCAGCGCCAGCAACTGGCCCCATAGCGGCACCCATTCGGGAAAAGACAATGTCATCATCAAAAGCCGTCCCGACCTTGTGTTGCGCCTGCGCGGATACTCTTACATGCCCAGAGCACGGCGGTAGATGTCCAGCAGGGTTTCCTGCTCTTCCACTTCCGAGGGCTCCTGTTTGCGCAGGCGGATAATCTGGCGGATGACCTTAACATCAAACCCGGCCGATTTGGCCTCGGTAAAAATGTCCTTTATGTCACCCGCAAGTGCCTTGCGCTCTTCCTCAAGCCGCTCCACCCGTTCAATAATGCTTCTCAGCCGGTCTGCGGCAATACCGCCTACTGCTGCGTCTTCATGTTCGCCATCCATGTTCGGCTCCCTTTAGTTGCGCATCGTATCCCAGGCTCATCAGTACGGGATAACAAAAACCGTACTGTGCGGCCTAGCCAAAGGCTGCGGGCTTATCGTGCCGCGTGCATGCGGTCAATGTCACACACCATTCTAACCCTTGCAAACCCGCCCCGAGCCTTCCATAAGCTGAACAATTCTTGTGTTGCGGGCGCACACCCCTACAGCACCTTTATGGACGGCGGCCCAGCCCACCACCCCTGCGGGAATGTTCTTCCATGGCTCTTGTCAATCACACGGGACCTTTTGACTTTGTCATTTTTGGCGCAACGGGCGACCTGTCGCGCCGCAAGCTGCTGCCTGCCTTTTTGCGCCGCTTTCATGCGCAGGAGTTCAGTGATGACGCCCAGATCATCTGCGTTGCCCGCACAGCCCTGAACACGGAGCAGTTCCGCGAGCAGACAGAAGCCGCCCTGCGTGAATTTGCCCCCGAAACCGCCCAAGACGAGCAGACCCTGCACCATTTTCTGGGCCTTCTGACCTATATTACGCTGGATGCGCTCCAACCCGGTGGGGACTGGCAGGCGCTCAAAACCCTGCTGGCGGCAAACGACCGCCCCCGTGTTTTTTATCTGGCCACAGCCCCGGCCCTATACTCCCCGCTCTGCGAGGCACTGGCACGGCATGACCTGATCAACCAGCACTCCCGCGTGGTGCTGGAAAAACCCATTGGCGTTAATCTGGAGACCGCGCAGACCATCAACCATGGCGTGGGGCAGTTCTTCCCCGAGGCCTCCATCTACCGGATCGACCATTATCTGGGCAAGGAAGGGGTGCAGAACATTCTGGCCCTGCGCTTTGCCAACCCGATGCTGGAAAAACTCTGGTCGTCCGAGGCCATAGCCCATGTGCAGATCACCGCAGCCGAGACTGTAGGCGTTGGCAGCCGCGGCTCCTACTACGATGAATCCGGAGCACTGCGGGACATGGTGCAGAATCACCTGTTGCAGATGTTGTGCATGGTAGCCATGGACGCCCCGGCCTCCCTCGGTTCCGATGACCTGCGCAACGAAAAGCTGAAGGTGCTGAATGCCCTGCGTCCCATGACCCCGGATATGGTGCGCCGCAATGTTATTCGCGGGCAGTACGTGGCAGGGGAACTCAAACGCACGGATGTGCCCGGTTATAATGATGACCTTGGCACAGGCCGGGCCAGTAATACCGAAACCTTTGTGGCCATCCGCACCAAAATCCGTACTGCGCGGTGGGGGCATACACCGTTTTACCTGCGCACCGGCAAGCGGCTGGCAACAAAAACCACCGAGATTGTCATCCAGTTCCGCCCGCAGGTGTGGCCGATCTTTACCAACATGCCCTCGCCGGGGCGGCTGGTCATTCGCATTGCCCCGCGCGAGGAGTTGTCCCTTGTGACTGCGGTGCGCGACCCCGGTGCCGGTGGGTTCCGCGTGCGCAATGCAAAGCTGAGCATGTCTTACGAAAACGCGTTTTCCGTCACCTATCAGGACTCATACGAGCGCCTGCTGCTTGATGCGGTGCGCGGAGACCCTGCCCTGTTCATCCGCCGTGATGAGGTCGAGGCCTCATGGCGGTGGATCGAGCCCATTCTCAACTCATGGCGCCACGCCATGACCCCGCTTGAGCCCTACCGCGCAGGAAGCTGGGGACCCGCCTCCACCAGAGCCCTACTGGCCCGCGATGGCGCCTTGTGGCATGAAGATATGCTGACATGACAGACACCAACAAAACCCCGACCTCCGCCCGCCCCACAATAGGGGCAAAACGCGGCCCATTTGCCAAGCGTACCCTGCGCCAGCATATCCTGCGCAGGCTGGCCATGGTGCTGCCCCTGACTCTGCTTATGCTTGTACTGGCAAAAAGCGGCATTCTGGAGCGCATGGTGGACCGTTACACGTTCTCCGCCCAGAGCTGGTACAACGACACGGCATTAGTCCAGCACCTGCGGCTCAAGGTCACGCAGAACGGCATGACCCACGACAAGCCGGAATGCCTGCTGTTTGTTGTCAATGGCAACGACCAGCCTACGGCATCACGCATTGATGTGATGGAAAAAAGCACCGGCACATGCCCTGCCCCCAAGGGGGAGCTGAACAAGCTGTTTACCCTCAAGGTGGACCGCATGAACCGGGTCATCCTCTCCGATCAGGCTCGCCCGGCTTTTTCCACCCCATTCCCTAAGCCACCTCCCCTATATCTGGGCAGGTCGCGGGTCGCCCGTAGTTATGTGCGGGCGGCAAAAACCCTGCGCAGTGCTCTCCCCCCAAGGCGTAAGGCCGCCTTGCCATGGGGCATAAGGGCATAAAAATTGAGAAAAGCATGTAAGGTTCCGGGGTAGCAGCGGTATAGCACCGCCACCCCGGCCTGCTGGAGGGCCGAGGCATAGGCTCGCCCTTCATCACGCATGGGGTCACATTCCGCCGTCACAATCACCGCTGGGGCCAACCCACCCAGTTCGGCCGTGTGGCCGGGTACAAAGCTGGGGTGGGTCCAATCCTCGTCGCGCTGCACATACTGGGCGGCATACCACTCCATGGACCGGCGGGAGAGAAAATACCCATCCTCGTAAGTTGCCTGCGATGGCAGGTTATTGCGCCCGTAAAGCGAGGGATAATACAGCAGTTGCAAAGCCGGATCAGGGCAGCGACCTGCCCGCCCCTCCTGCGCCAGTACCGCCGCCAGATTCCCCCCCGCACTATCGCCTGCAACACCCACCTGCCCACCCCAATAGCGCGCACTCGCACGCGCAAGCCAGCACAGGGCCGCACGCGCATCCTCCACAGCAGCGGGAAAAGGGTGTTCGGGTGCCAATGCATAGTCCGGCAGCAACACCGCAGCCCCTGACTCGCGCGCAAGGCGGCAGCATATGCCGTGGTGCGAGTTCAGCCCGCAATGCACAAACCCGCCTCCATGCAAATACAGCACTGCCCCCCGCACCCGCCCGCGCGGAACATACAGCCGCGCAGACAAAAGCCCCGTAGCTCCGGGTATTTTTACGGCAATCACCCGCCGCAACGGCAGGGCGGACAGACACTGGGGGAAGGACGGGGTATCCATGGCCCTGCGCAAGGCGTGCAAAAAATGCCGGTGCGTATCCGAGTGTTCAGGTGCCAAAGGAGCTGGCTTTGCATCGGGGTCTGTGGCAGCGGCGTGGTGGCACTCCTGCGCATCCGTCGGGTGGACTGCGTGATTGGCCTGCCGCTTTTTACGCCGCTCCTGCCAGCGGATGACCCCCAGCAGCACGCGTGAGGACAGGTTGGGCACAAGCGGGACAGACGCGGATGGTGGAAGCGTAAAATCGGGCATTGCGCATGATGTGCATTCTTACCCCATGCTGCCAAGAGCGCTTTTACACCACAAAGCCCTTGACCTGCGCCTGCCGCCAACGCAGGGTGCGCGGGCCAGACGGTCGGACGGTCGCTGTTGTGCGTTTTTGCGCATGATGGAGGAAAGTCCGGGCTCCACGGGAAGAACGGTGCCGGTTAACGGCCGGCGAGGGTGACCTCAGGGAAAGTGCCACAGAAAACAGACCGCCTTCCGGGTTCCGTAACATGGGACACCATGGGACGGGCTGAAGGTAAGGGTGAAACGGTGCGGTAAGAGCGCACCGCTCCGCTGGTAACAGGGGAGGCACGGTAAACCCCACCGGGAGCAAGACCGAATAGGAACGGCAGAAACCCTCTGGGTTTCGGGGGTTCTCCCGCCCCGTCGTTCGGGTTGGTCGCGTGAGGCATGTTGCAAGACATGTCCCAGAGGAATGATCGTCCAGGCCCTTTTGGGCTAGACAGAACCCGGCTTACAGACCGTCTGGCACTCAATCTCCCCTTTTCTACTGCGCAACCGCACATGGGCTTTTGCGTACCATTTTTACCGTAAAAGAACATAACATGAACAAACAATGTCTTTTCCGCGTGCGATTCTAGATGATCAATACATCCGCCCGACTCCCGAAGTAAGTATGAATACTTTATAAACGGCAGTTTTCTGCTGTTTTTTCTTCGCTTTTAATTTGCGTCCCATGTCATCCCATGCTATCCCACGGCAGACCATAAAACACGGTTGCGGTCCCATGTTCCCCGCGCCCAACGAACAAAAACCATTGGCTCAAAAGGACTTCTGAACTTCGTGAGTGTGTTCCTCGGCACGCATGAAAATCGATTCGACGCAAAAGGACGCGTCTCGATTCCTGCTGGGTTCCGCTCTGTTCTTAAGTCACAGCAAAAGGAAGGCGATGCGCTGGTGATTCTCCGCCCCTCCCATACGCTGCCCTGCATTGAGGCATGGCCAGCCACGGCCTTTGCCCGCCTGACCGAGCCACTGGACCGGCTGGACATGTTCTCCGATGAGCATGACGACCTTGCCGCCGCCATTTACGCCGATGCCTACCCCATGGACCCCGACCGCGAAGGCCGCCTGATGCTGCCCGACTTCCTACGCGAGCACGCAGGCCTACAGGACGGAGCGACCGCAGCCTTCATGGGGGTTGGCCGCATTTTCCAGATCTGGGAACCAGAAGCCGCGCGCGCACGCCGGGCCGAAGCACGCCAGAAGTCCCGCCGTGTCACCATTCCCGCGGCTCCGCAGACCAGCCAGAGGGAAGACTAGGCCATGAACGCGCTCCCCCTTCCCTCCGCCATTACGCCACCGGGCAACGGGCATGTACCCGTCATGCTGGCCGAGGTGCTGCACTACCTGACCCCAGCCAACGATGAGGCCATTCTGGACTGCACCTTTGGTGGGGGCAGCTATAGCTGCGCAATCCTGAACACGGCGGAATGCAACGTCTGGGCCATAGACCGTGACCCGGATGCCATTGCCCGCGGGGAGGCCCTGTGCGCAACCTTGCAGCAGGTCGAAGGCCGGTCGCGCCTGCACATGCTTGCTGGTAGCTTTGGCCACATGGCCGAACTGGCAAGGCAGGCCGATGCTCCGGGCTTTGACGGCATTGTCATGGACCTTGGCGTATCCTCCTTCCAGATTGATGAGGCCGAGCGCGGCTTTTCCTTCCGTTTTGACGGGCCGCTGGACATGCGCATGGCGCGGCAGGGCCGCAGTGCGGCCGATATTGTCAACACAGCCCCAGAGGCGGAACTGGCCGATATCTTCCATTTTTATGGGGAGGAGCGGCACGCCCGCCGTGTGGCCCGCGCCGTTGTGGCTGCACGGGCGGAAGCCCCGCTGCACACCACCTTGCAACTGGCCGAGGTCATACGCTCCGTTGTGCCACAGGACCGCTCCGGCATTGACTCCGCCACCCGTAGTTTTCAGGGCCTGCGCATAGCCGTGAATGACGAACTGGGCGAAATCGAACGCGGGCTGGAACAGGCTCTGACCCTGCTCAACAGTGGCGGGCGGCTTGTTGTGGTGTCCTTCCACTCTCTGGAGGACCGTCTGGTCAAGCGCGCCATGCAGCGCGCCCTTGGCAAAGATGTCAGCTTCTCACGCCACGATCCGCGTGCCTCTCTGGCTCCGGCAGCACCGCCCGCTTTTGTCGCCCTGACCAGCAAGGCCATCCGCCCCGGAGATGCCGAGTGCAAGGCCAACCCCCGCGCACGCAGTGCACGCCTGCGCGCCATGATGAAACGCCCCGCCCCCACCGCTCCCTCGCCTAAAGGATTGCAAGCATGATCCCACGCCCATTTACATGCTGCTGCGCTGTGCTGGCGATTACATCGGGGTTCTTCCTGTACACGAAGAAGCACCAGACAACCCTGCTGGACCAGCAGATTTCGGGCATTGTGCTCGAAACCGAACACGTGCGCGCCCAGACTGCCATGCTGCGCACCGAATGGGCGCTGGAAAACCAGCCCGAGCGGCTGACAGCCCTTGTGGCCAAGCATGCCGCTTATCTGCAATCGATGGACCCGGCGCAGTTCGTGCGTATGGCCGATCTGGTGCAGCATCTGCCTGATGTGCCAAAAGATGCCACACCTGTGGCCCAGTCCAGCACACCAGCAGTGGTGGCTGCTACCAACCGGCCCGCGCCAGTTGCCGCACCTGCTGCCGCTGTAGTTGCTACCAGCACCATGCTGCATCCGCCTGCTCCAACGCCAGAACATGAGCGCGCAACGGTTGTGGCGGATACTACACCTGCGGTGCCTGTCCATGCAGCGCCTGTGCGTGTCGTGCGCCCGCACCCCACTGTCGTGGCCATGGAAAGCCCCGCGCCAACTCCCCCGCGCGCCCTGTTGCCGCCTGCCCCCCTACCTGCCCCGGCTATCGTGCATGATGGGTCCGTCGCACCACGGGCTGCTGCTGTAACGCACCGACAGCCAACGGTTGTAGCAGATGCTCCGCGCCCCCTGCCGCACCAGACCATACAGACCGCCAGCGTGGATGACACGGACATCTCCGCCCGGCGCGCAGCCCCCGCTACCCTCAGCCACGCGGAGGCCATGGCCCCACGCCGTCTGGCCCAGAATAGTGATGACGTAACCCCTGTACGCCACCCGCTCCCCGTGGCGGCGGCAAGCTGGCATCCTGTACGCCAGCACAGAACCCCAATGAGTCAGGGCTATATGGAAGCCCGCGCGACTTCCGGTTATACGAGCGGGTCCCTGCTGAGTCGCGGCAGCGATGCCCTGCCGGCACCCGTTCCCGTAACCAACTGATTATTTTGGCTGAAAGTCCCCCTGACACGATATGGTCGTTCCCCCACGCCATGATTCTGAAACAACACGCACGATTGGTGTAACGGGGGAGGACCTGCGCGCCCGCGCGCACCGGGAGCAGATGCACGTCCGGCTTTTGTGGGTGTCTGCCGGGTTCTGCGCACTATTTGCCTGTGTGGCCATCAAGCTGACAATTGCCACGGTGCTGCGCCCCATGGCGCCCGAACAGCGCCAGATTGCCCCACAGGTCCCCAAAATTCCCAAAATTGACCCCAAGGGGAGTCTGGCGGGAGATTATGCCCTGCCGCAGGTGCACCGCGCCTCCATTGTGGACCGCAACGGGCAGACACTGGCCCTCTCTCTGCCGGTGGCGCAGGTGTATGCCAATCCGCAGGAACTGATCGACCCGCAGGACGTCGCCCACAAGCTCAAATCAGTCCTGCATGATCTGGATGAGCACGAAACTGCTGAGCGGCTGGCCCGGCATAAACAGTTTGTCTACATTGCGCGCAACATTACCCCCCAGCAGGAGCTGGCGATCAACAACCTTGGCATTCCCGGTATTTATTTTGAACCGGGCGAGCAGCGGCATTATCCGCTGGGCCGTATGGCCGCCCAGATCATGGGCGCTGTGGATATTGATGATAACGGCATTGCCGGTGTGGAGCGGTTTTTCAACAAACGACTGCTGGTGGATCGCAAACCCTTGCGGCTCTCGCTGGATATTCGCGTGCAATCCGCCGTGCGTGAGGAAGTAGCCGCAGCCAAGGACACATTCCAGGCCATTGGGGCGTGCGGCATTGTTATGGATGTGCGCACGGGCGAAATTATCGCCATGGTCAGCCTGCCGGACTATGACGCAAACGAGTTTGCCCACGCCACAAATGATGAGCGGTTCAACCGCTCGGTCACAGGGCTGTACGAACCGGGTTCCACCTTCAAGCTGCAAACCACCGCCATGGGGCTGGAGACAGGGACCATTCATATATGGGACAGTTTTTCCTCCGTCCCGCTCAAGATCGGCCGCTTTACCATCCGGGATATGAAGAACGACCACTTTGCCCCGTGGCTGTCCCTGCCCGAGGTCATGGCCTATTCCTCCAACCCGGCAGCGGCCCATATTGCGCTTGATGTGGGTGGCAAGCGGCAGGCCGACTGGCTGCGCAGCATGGGCTTTTTTGCCCCCGTCCCCGTAGAACTGCCAGAGGCCGCCCGCCCGCTTGTGCCCCGCCAGTGGGGCCTAGCCACCACCATGACCGTAGGCTTTGGCCACGGCGTGGCAGAACCGCCGCTGGCCATTGTCCGTGGCACAGCGGCGACAGTTAATGGTGGTATTCTGGTCACCCCCACCCTGCTGGATCAGGAAGATGCGGACCCGCCAGAGCAGGACGCCACTCCCGGCGGAGCGCTCCAGCAAGGCGTGCAGGCTGTAGCCCTGAGCCAGAGCCTGCCCCCAGCCCCCCCCATGGGCACTGGTGCTCCCATGCCCGAGGCCCCGGTTGTGCCGCAGGGTGTGCGTGTTCTGTCCGAAAGCAATTCGGCGCTACTGCGCAGGCTGCTGCGGCTGGACGTTACGCAGGGCACTGGCAGAACCGCAGAATCACCCGGCTATTTTGTGGGCGGCAAAACCGGCACGGCAGAAAAAATCGGGCCGCATGGCGGCTACCTCAAGCACGTCAATATTTCTGCCTTCACCAGTATTTTCCCCATGAACGCACCACGCTACGCGGTGTATGTCATGCTCGACAGCCCCCAGCCCACGCCGCAGACACATGGCTGGACCACTGCGGGGTGGAATGCCGCGCCTACAGTCTCACGCGTGATCTCTCGCATTGGCCCCATGTTGCAGATCTTCCCTGACATGGACCACGCCAAGCAGATTGACGCCCAGCTTGCCATTCCCATGCACCCGGCAGTACCGCGTGGCGTCAGGCCGCTCGGTCCGGGCAACGACCCCGGAGACCCACGCAAACTGGAGGCCGAACACCGCGCCACCAAACTAGCGGCAAAACAGGCACAGGAGCAGGGCGCACACACGCTGGCAATCCGTAAAAAAATGGCACAGGAGAAGATGGACGAATGAGCAGCCCACTCTCCACCCTACTGCGCGCATGCAAGCTGAGCGCCACAACGCCAGCCGACCCGCACGTCCACGCCATTACGGCCGACAGCAGGCAGGTCGGGCCGGGTGTTATATTCGCGGCACTACCCGGCACACGCGTGGATGGTAGCAGTTTTATCGGGGCGGCAGTCCACGCAGGTGCTGCGGCCATTCTGGCCCCTACCGGCACGCAATGGCCGCAGGGCCTGCCTGCCTGCCCTTTGGTCACCTGCTGACCCGCGCCATGTTCTGGCGTTGTGGGCCAGCATGCTGGCAGGGCCACAACCGGCCCATCTGGTCGCGGTAACGGGCACAAACGGCAAAACCAGTACAACCGACTTCATACGTCAGATATGGTCCTTACAAGGCCACAAAGCGGCAGGCATTGGCACACTGGGCCTGACCGGGGCCGAGGGTACGGGGGTTACCTTTCCCCCCCTGACCACGCCAGACCCGGTGGCGCTGGCCCGCGGGCTGGCAGCCCTTGAGCGGGCTGGTGTGCATTACGCAGCGCTGGAGGCATCCTCCCACGGGCTGGAACAACGGCGGCTGGACGGGCTGCATCTGCAAGCTGCGGGCTTTACCAACCTTACACGTGACCATCTGGACTACCACGGCACAATGCAGGCCTACAGAACGGCCAAGTTGCGGTTGTTTGACACGCTTTTACCCCACGGTGGGCTGGCTGTGGCCAATGCGGACATGGATGAAACAACCCTCAATGCCCTGCATACCATTGCCCGCGACCGCAGTTTGGACCTGCGCCTGACAGGAACCCACGGTACCACCCTACACCTGCTGGCCTGCCACGCAGTACCCGCCGGGCAGGAGCTGCATATTGCGTGCAATGGGCGGAGCAAAACTGTCACCTTCCCCCTGCCCGGCCGTTTTCAGGTCGATAATGCACTACTTGCCCTTGCGCTGGCCGTGCCTGATGAGACCGCACTTTATGGCGCGCTTGATCTTCTGCCCGCCCTTACGGGGGTACGCGGACGCATGGAGCGGGCCGTAGTCCTGCCCAATGGGGCCTGCGCATATGTGGATTATGCCCATACGCCCGATGCCCTCACCCGGCTGCTATCCTCGCTCCGTCCACATGCGCGTGGGCGGCTGATTGTTGTTTTTGGCGCAGGCGGGGACCGTGACAAGGGTAAACGGCCACTTATGGCGCAGGCTGCAGCCAATGGCGCTGATATTGCCATAATTACAGATGATAACCCCCGCTCAGAAGACCCCGCGCAAATCCGTGCGGAAGTCCGCGCAGGCGCACCTGACGCGCTGGAGATAGGGGACCGCAGGCAGGCCATAACAGAGGCCTTGTCCATGCTAGGATCGGAGGATGTATTGGTGGTGGCGGGCAAAGGCCATGAGCAGGGGCAGATTATAGGCACAACCGTACTGCCGTTTGATGATGCAGCGGTCATTCGCGCTGTGGCGGGTCAGCATGAGCACCCTGTGGACCCGCGCGGAGCTGGAAGAGGCGACTGGTGGCCACTTCCTGCCCACCACCGGCGCATCATCAGCGGCCGACAAATCTGCCAACACCGCTGAGTATGGGGCCGTCACCGGCATTTCCATTGACACGCGCACCCTTGCCCCCGGCGATCTGTTTATTGCCCTTACAGGGGATACGAGCGATGGCCACGCCCATGTACAGGCCGCGCTGGACAAGGGAGCCGCCTGCGCCATGGTGCATACGGCCCATGGGCTGAGCGACCCGCGCATTCTGGTCGTATCCGACACGATGGTGGGCCTACAGCAGCTGGCACTGGCTGCCCGCGCACGGTTTGCAGGCAAGGTTGTGGCCATAACGGGCAGTGTGGGCAAAACCACTACCAAGGACATGCTGCGCCTGTGCCTGAGCGCCAATGGCCGGACGCACGCCTCCGTAGCGTCCTACAACAATCATTGGGGGGTTCCCCTTACCCTCGCACGTCTGCCGCGTGATGCTGCCTTCTGCATTAGCGAAATCGGCATGAACCACCCCGGCGAGATCCTGCCCCTTGCACGCATGGTCCGCCCCGATGTGGCGTCATCAGCACCATCGGCTCCGCACATCTGGGGCATATGGGCAGTCTGGACGCGATTGCGGCGGAAAAAGCCTCCCTCATCACCACCCTGCCCGCCGGTGGCATTGCCGTAGTGCCTGATGATGCACACGGCGCATCCTTTTTTACCAGTGCCGCACAGGCAGCCCACGCAACCTTGTGGACGGCAGGCACAAACCCTGCCAGCACCGCGCACATGGACCACCTGCGCACAGAGGCCAGTGGCACACGGTTTACAGCCCACATAGCAGGGGTGGACGTTGCTGTGCATGTGCCAGCCCCCGGCCTGCATCTGACCCGCAATGCACTGGCCGCACTGGCCGCCTGTGCTGCTCTTGGGGTGGACTTACCCAAAGCCGCAGCCGCATTGCAGGCTTTTGCCCCCGGCAAGGGCCGCGGGGCGCTCAGCCACATTGCAGGTGGCACCGTAACCTTGCTGGATGAAAGTTATAATGCGTCCTCGGCCTCCATCCGGGCTGCACTGGATGTGCTGCACCACCTTGATGCCGCCCGCCGCATTGCCATTCTGGGCGATATGCGCGAACTGGGGGACTTCTCCACGGCAGAACACGCAGCCCTTGCCCAGCCGGCAGCCACATCAGCCGACCTTGTTTTTTGTTGCGGACCACACATGAAAACCCTTTTTGACGCACTCCCCCCGCCCGACACGCATGGGCGGACAATGCCGCAGCCCTTGCCCCACTGGTATGCACCGCCCTGCGTGCGGGGGACGCGGTGCTGGTCAAGGGCAGTCTGGGCAGCCGCATGCGTGACGTGATAACAGCCCTTGAAAACCTTGATAGCGTGGAGCCCGCCTGAATGTTGTATCTTCTGGTCTCTCACGCGGTCCATGACGGGCACATTACCCTGCTTAACCTGCTGCGCTACATTTCCTTCCGCGCAGGCTGCGCGTGCATGACCGCGCTGGGCATAAGCCTTGTGCTGGGCAGGCCGCTCATTACCATGCTGCGCCGCATCCAGCGCTATGGCCAGCCTATCCGCGCCGTAGGACCGGAGCGGCATATTCTTGAAAAAGCAGGAACCCCGACAATGGGGGGCATGCTCATCCTGATCTCACTAACCGTGGCAACGCTGCTGTGGGGCAACCTGGAAAACGGGTTTGTCTGGGCGGTACTGCTGACCACGCTCGGCTTTGGCGTCATCGGCTTTGCCGATGACTACCGCAAGCTGGCACGGCGCAATACGGACGGGCTTTCCAAGCGGGCCCGTCTGGGGTCAGAGTTTGCCATATCGCTCATTTGCGGGGCGTGGTTGCAGTACCTTATGCCGCCTGAACTGGCCAACCATCTGGCCTTCCCCTTTGCCAAAGAACTGCTGCTCCCCCTTGGTCTGCTCTACCCCGTGTTCGCCATGATCGTGATTACGGGCTTTGGCAATGCGGTCAATTTTACCGACGGGCTGGACGGGCTGGCCATTGGCCCCGTGGTGGTGGCCTCCCTTGTGTTCGCCATTCTCTCCTACGTGGTGGGCAACCATGTTTTTGCCGACTACCTGCAGGTCCATGCCGTACCCGGCACGGGGGAGCTGGCGGTGTTCTGCGCAGCCCTTGTGGGAGCCGGGCTGGGCTTTTTGTGGTTTAACGCGCCCCCGGCCGCCGTGTTTATGGGGGATACGGGGTCCCTCTCCCTTGGTGGGGCACTTGGCTCGCTGGCTGTCGCCATCAAGCACGAACTGGTGCTGTGCATTGTCGGCGGTCTGTTTGTGGTGGAAACGCTGTCGGTCATTATTCAGGTCTTCTGGTACAAGCGCACCGGCCGCCGTGTGTTCCTTATGGCCCCCATCCACCACCATTTTGAAAAGAAAGGCTGGGCAGAGCCAAAAATTGTCATCCGGTTCTGGATTGTTTCCATCGTGCTGGGCATGTGTGGTCTGGCCACGCTGAAGCTGCGATGAGCACCTTCCCCCACACAGTGTTTGCCGTGAAACGTTTTGCCGTTCTGGGGCTGGGCCGCAACGGCCTGCCCGCCGTGCAGGCACTCAGCGCCTGCGGCGCACATGTGCAGGCATGGGATGATGGGGACACAGGCCGCAACGGTCTGGCCGACGCTCTGGCCCAGATGCCCCCCGAACAGGCCGCCCGCATTACCTGCGCCCCGCTGGATGATCTGGGCGGGTTTGACGCCCTTGTGCTCTCCCCCGGTATTCCGCACCATCTGCCACGTGTGCACCCCGTTGCAGCGCTGGCCATTGCGGCGGGTGTTCCCATTCTCTCCGATGCGGAACTGCTTTACCGTGCGGTACGCGCCTGTGGGGGCAAGGCCCGCTTTGTCGGTATTACCGGCACCAACGGCAAATCCACCACCACCACTCTTTTAGCCCATATTCTGGAGCAGGCCGGGCTGCCGGTGGCTGCGGGCGGCAACCTTGGCCCAGCGGCCCTTGCCCTGCCCCGCCTGCCGGATAACGGCGTATATGTGCTGGAAATGTCGTCCTACATGCTTGAGCGGCTGGACACCCTGCACTTTGATGCCGCCTGCCTGCTCAACCTGACCCCCGACCATCTGGACCGCCACGCAGGAATGGCGGGGTACGCACAGGCCAAGCGCCGCGTGTTCACGGGGCAGACTGCGCAGGACATGGCCGTCATTGGCATTGATGATGCGGACTGCGCCCATATTGCCACCGAACTGGCCCGTGGTGCAGCACCCTGTGTGACTGTCTCTGGCACCAACCTGCTGCCAGTTATTACGGCAAGGATGGCGCCATATGGCACAACGACGCAGCACTTGCACCGCTGGGGCCTACGCTACCGGGCGCGCATAATGCGCAAAATGTCGCCGCCGCACTGGCCATGGCCCGCTTTTTAGGCGTGGCGGACAATGTGGCCGCACGGGCAATTGCCAGCTTTACCGGCCTGCCACACCGGCAGAAACTGGTTGAAACCTGCAACGGCACCGCCTTTATTGATGACAGCAAGGCCACCAATGCCGATGCCTCCTCGCGCGCGCTGGGCTGCTACGACAAGCTGGTGTGGATTGCAGGCGGCATCGCCAAGGAAGGCGGGATCGACAGCCTTGCCCCTTACTTCAACCGTGTTGAACATGCCTTTCTGATCGGGCGGGATGCGGCCTTGCTGGCGGCAACCCTTGCCCGCCACAACGTGCCCCATACCGTGGTGGACACGCTGGATCATGCGGTTGTGCAGGCTTACAGTCTTGCACAGCAGACCCAAACGCCCGTTATCCTGCTCTCACCCGCCTGTGCGAGCTTTGACCAGTATGCCGGGTTTGAGGCACGGGGGCGGCATTTTCAGGCACTTGCCCACGCGGTGCATGCACAACAGACGAGCGGAACGGGGCAGTAGGACAAGC
The DNA here is from genome assembly GCF_000613865.1 of Acetobacter okinawensis JCM 25146. Taxonomy (GTDB): domain Bacteria; phylum Pseudomonadota; class Alphaproteobacteria; order Acetobacterales; family Acetobacteraceae; genus Acetobacter; species Acetobacter okinawensis. The sequence goes on along the minus strand of NZ_BAJU01000008.1, from coordinate 9,220 downwards.
ATGGCCGGTTATTCCCGTACTGATGATTCGCCTTTCGGCCGCTGGTGGCGGAATGTGGACCGGACAACACTGGTCTGCACCTTTATCCTGATCGGCTTTGGCTACATCCTTATGCTTGCAGCCAGCCCTGCCGTTGCGGTGCGCATTGGCGCGTCACGCAACATGTTCATTTTCAAACAGGTCATGTTCCTGAGCGTGGCAGGGCTGATTGTGACCGGCGTTTCCATGCTCTCGCGCCGCACCGTGCTCCGCCTTTCCCTGATCGGGGGGGCGCTCATGCTCGGTGCAACCATGCTCACGCTGGTGCACGGCATAGAGATCAAGGGCGCGCGCCGCTGGATTGCGCTGCCACTCATGTCCCTCCAGCCATCAGAGTTCCTTAAGCCGTGCTTTGCTGTGGTTACGGGGTGGCTGCTGACCGAGCGTCGTATTTCACGCTATTTTCCGGGTATGCTCATAGCCTTTGGCCTGTATGGGCTTATTCTTCTGCTGCTCAAGTCCCAGCCGGATATTGGCATGCTTACGGTCATTACCGCCGTTTTTCTGGTCCAGTTGTTTGTGGACGGGCTGAACCTGATTTTTGTCGGGTTTGGGTTTGCCTGCATGGTGGGTGCGGGCATTGCGGCGTTTTTTATCTTCCCGCATGTGCGCTCCCGCGTGGAGCGGTTCATGCACCCCAATGTAGGGGACCATTACCAGATTGATACGGCCCTGCGCGCCTTTGGCAACGGCGGGCTGATGGGCCGTGGCCCCGGAGAGGGCCGGGTCAAGGACCTGCTCCCCGACGCCCATGCAGACTTTGTGTTCGCCGTGGCGGGGGAGGAATATGGTCTGGTCATCTGCCTGCTGATCATCTGCATTTTTGCGGCCATTGTGGTGCGGACCCTGCTGCGCCTGATCCGCGAGGACGACCCGTTTGTGGTCATTGCCACCACAGGCCTGCTGACGGGGTTTGGGTTGCAGGCGTTTGTGAACATGGCTTCGACCTTGCATCTTATCCCCACCAAGGGCATGACGCTGCCATTCATTTCCTACGGGGGGTCTTCAGCCATGTCTGTTGCTCTGGCCATTGGTATGGTGCTCGCACTCACACGGCAGCAGCCGGGGGGGCTGCGCTCTGGTAACGGCTTTATCACCACTCTCAGACAATGGCGGTCAGCATGACGTCCCGTACCATCGTGATCGCGGCCGGGGGTACTGGCGGGCATTTTTTCCCCGCCGAGGCTCTGGCTGAAGCGCTGGTGGCGCGTGGCCACCACATTGTGCTCATGACCGATGCCCGCGCAGGCAAACGCGCCAATGGCGTATTTGCCCACAACCCGCAGTATGTGCTGCGCGGTGCGGGGGTTGCCGGGCGTGGCCCCATTCGCGCCCTGCGTGCTGGTATTACGCTGCTGGGCAGCGCATGGAAGGCCCGCGCCATCCTGCGCACCATACAGCCCGATGCCGTGGTGGGGTTTGGCGGCTACCCCTCCATTCCCCCCCTGCTGGGGGCACGGCTACTGGGCCGCAAACACCCCGCCCTTATCATCCATGAAGGTAACGCGGTACTTGGCAAGGCCAATGCCGTGCTCTCCCGCTTTGCCGATGTGATCGCCACCTCCTTTCCCACGGTTGCCAAGCTACCCATGGGGGCCAGAACCGTGCTGACCGGCATGCCCGTACGCCCCGCCATTGCAGCCCTTGCGGGTGAGCCATGGTCCGCCCCGGCACAGGACATCTCCCTGCTGGTCTGGGGGGGCTCTCTGGGGGCGCGCATTTTTTCGCAGGTGGTGCCCGCAGCCATTGCGCGCCTGCCAGCGGAACTGCGCGCACGCATAAACCTGACCCAGCAGGCCCGTGCGGATGATGTGGATGCCGTGCGTCAGGCCTATGCCGACATGGGCGTAAAAGCCCGCGTGGAACCTTTTTTGAACGACGTGCCAGCCCTCCTGCGTGCGGCTCATCTGGTCATCGGGCGCGCGGGGGGCTCCTCCGTAGCGGAAATAACCACCGCAGGTCGCCCCTGTGTTCTGGTCCCCCTACCATTGCCGCCTCTGACGAGCAGACAGAAAACGCCCGCGCCGTAACCGATGCGGGCGCAGGCTGGATGATCCGCCAGCCCGACTTTACCGCCCCAGCCCTTGCAACCCGTCTGCAAGACCTTTTCACCACTCCGGACGACCTTGCCCGTGCGGCTGCCGCCGCAGCAACACTGGCCCGCCCGGACGCCGCCCTCCGTCTGGCTGATATAGTAGAAGAATGCCTCCAACTTTCTCCTTCACCCGCCCATCCGCCCTCACTCGAGACGGAGACACGCACATGAGAGCCCTGCCCCTTTCCATCGGAACCATCCATTTTGTCGGCATTGGCGGCATTGGCATGTCCGGCATTGCGGAGGTTCTGTGCCTGCTGGGCTACTCCGTGCAGGGGTCGGACATAGCAGAGAACGCCAACGTCAAGCGCCTGCGTGCTGCGGGCATTCCGGTTACCATCGGGCATGATGCGGCCAATCTGGGCAACGCGCAGGTTGTGGTCATTTCCACCGCCGTCAAGCGCGACAACCCCGAGGTGGTTGCCGCACGCGCCAAGCTTATTCCCGTTGTGCGGCGGGCAGAAATGCTGGCCGAGCTCATGCGCCTGCGCTGGGCTGTGGCCATTGGCGGCACACATGGCAAAACCACCACCACAAGCCTTGTGGCCGCTGTGCTGGAGGCCGCCAAACTGGACCCAACCGTTATCAACGGCGGGATTATCGAGGCCTATGGCACCAACACCCGCATGGGCAAGGGCGACTGGATGGTGGTGGAGGCGGACGAGAGCGATGGCTCGTTCCTGCGCCTGCCTGCCGTTATTTCGGTCGTGACCAACATGGACCCCGAACATCTGGACCACTGGGGCTCTGCCGAGGCCATGGAGGCGGCGTATGACCAGTTTGTCTCCAACGTGCCGTTCTACGGCTTTGCCGTGCTGTGCATTGACCACCCGGCTGTGCAGCAGATGATCCCGCGCCTGTCGGACCACCGGATTGTCACCTATGGCTTCTCCCCCCAGGCGGACGTGCGGGCCGAAAAGGTGATTACCGACAAGCTGGGCGCCACGTTTGAAGTCACGCTGACAGACCGCGTAAGCCGCCGCACCCGCAAGGCTGGCCCCTTCCGCCTGCCCATGCTGGGCAACCATAATGTGCAGAACGCCCTTGCCGCCATTGCGGTCGCCACCGAGATGGACATCAGTGACGATGTCATCCGCTCCGGCCTTGCCAGCTTCCGTGGTGTCAAGCGCCGCTTTACCCGCACGGGTGAAGCTGGCGGTATTACCGTGATTGATGATTACGGGCACCACCCGGTGGAAATTGCCGCCGTGCTCAAGGCTGCACGGCAGGCTGGGGCCAACCGTGTTATTGCCGTCATGCAGCCGCACCGTTACTCACGCCTGAGAACCCTGTTTGCCGATTTCTGCACCTGCATGAATGATGCGGATACGGTCATTGTCTCTGACGTGTATGCCGCGGGCGAGGACCCTCTGCCCGACGCCAGCCGTGACAAGCTCATAGAGGGTCTGCGCGAACGCGGGCACCGCTCCGTGGTCCCGCTCTCCAGCCCCGAACATCTGGCGGAAATGATCAACGCCATTGCCAAGCCGGGTGACTATGTTGTCTGCCTTGGTGCGGGCACCATTACCAACTGGGCGCAGGCCCTGCCCGCCCAGCTTGCCGCCCTGCAGGCCGAGCAGAAGGGCGGAAGCGCGGCATGAGCTCCCTCCCCGCAACCACGCTGGAAGACATGGTGCGCCATGCTTTTGCTGGCGCACGCGGGCGTGTAAGCGCGCAGGCTCCCTTGGGCGCACGCACATGGTTCCGCGTGGGTGGTCCAGCCGAATGGCTGTTCCAGCCCAGCGATGCGGAGGATCTGGCAGGCATGCTCAGCCGCCTCTCCCCCGAATTGCCGGTTATTGCACTGGGTGCCTGCTCCAACGTGATTATCCGTGATGGCGGGCTGGATGGCGTTGTGGTGCGCATGGCCCGTGGTTTTGCCGATATTGCGGTAGAGGCCGACGGGCTTGTGGTCGGCAGCGCCTGCCTTGACGCCACCGTGGCCGAACACGCAGCACAGGCGGGCCTTGCAGGGCTGGAATTTCTGGCAGGTATTCCCGGCTCCATTGGCGGTGCCGTACGCATGAACGCGGGTGCTTACGGGGCAGATATTGCCAGCGTGCTCGACTGGGCGGAAATTGTTACGCGTGACGGCAACATGCTCCGCCTGGGCAATGCCGCCCTGCGCTTTGGCTACCGCCGCTCTGGCCTGCCCGAAGGGGCCATGGTAGTGCGGGCCCGCCTGCGCGGCACACCGGCCAGCCCGGCTGATATTGCCCGCCGCATTGCCGACATCCGCGCAGCACGCGAGTTGTCCCAGCCCGTACGTGCGCGCACGGGAGGCTCCACCTTCCGCAACCCCGACCCCGAAGTTTCCGCCCGCAAGGCGTGGGAGCTTATTGATCAGGCCGGGTGCCGGGGTCTGCGCAGAGGGGATGCGCAGGTCAGCGAGAAGCACTGCAACTTCCTCATCAACCTCGGCCACGCCACGGCCCAAGACCTTGAAGCACTGGGCGAAGACTTACGCCAGCGCGTGACCCAGCACTCCGGTGTGTCCCTGCACTGGGAGATCAAACGCCTCGGCCGTACACAAGGAACCCCCGCATGAACACTGCCAAACGCATTACTGTGTTGATGGGGGGCATGTCCTCGGAACGGACTGTCAGCCTTTCCTCCGGGCATGGTGTGGCGGAAGCCCTGCGCAGCCTTGGCCATACGGTCAGCACGCTGGACGCGGGGACCGACCTTGGCGTGCTGGTGGCCGAACTGGAGGCGCAAAAGCCCGATGTGGTGTTCAACGCCCTGCACGGCCGCTTTGGTGAGGACGGGTGCATTCAGGGTATTCTGGACTGGATGGGCCTTGCCTACACCCACTCGGGTGTGCGGGCCTCCGCCACAGCCATGGACAAGGCCGCCGCCCGCGCCACGTTTGTGTCTGCCGGTCTGCCGGTCGCACCCGGTCGGGTTATTGACATTTCCGAACTGGAAGCAGGCGACCCCCTGCCCGCCCCCTATGTGGTCAAACCCGTGTGCGAGGGGTCGTCCGTAGGGGTTTCCATCGTCCGGCCCGGTGCCAACGTGCGCGCACGCATTGTGCGCGACTGGACCTTTGGCCCACAGGCACTGGTGGAAGAGTTTATTCCGGGGCGGGAAATTACCGTAGGCGTTATGGGCGATCGCGCCCTGACAGTGACCGACATTACCCCCACAGGCAACGGCCACGACTTTTACGACTACGACGCCAAATACAATGCCGGTGGCTCCCGCCATGAACTCCCGGCCCGGATCGCACCCGATGTGGCCGAGCAGGCACTGGACGTGGCCGTGGCAGCACACAGGGCGCTGGGCTGTTCGGGCGCATCACGCTCGGACTTCCGGCTTGATGATACTAACCCGGATGCCCCACGCCTGATCCTGCTGGAAGTCAACACCCAGCCGGGCATGACCGCGACATCACTCCTGCCCGAGCAGGCGGCCTACTGTGGCATCAGCTACCCCGAACTGTGCAACTGGCTGGTTGAGCAGGCCACCTGCCGCCAATGACGCGCCCCGCCAGCCGCCCCTCCCGCACGGGACTGTTCCTCAAGCGCCAGAAGCGCCTGCTCCGACCTGTTATCGGGCTGGCGCTTCTGGCGTGCGCTGGGGTCGGGGTTTATCTGGCGGTACCACTTCCCCTGCTGGAACAACAGATTGCCCCACTACGGGACAAGGTTCTGGGCACGTCCGCCCTGCGGGTGACCAGCATCCGGGTCGAAGGCGCCAACCTGACCAGTGATGGCGCAATCCGTGCAGCGCTCAATATTGCCGTGGGCGACCCGGTGCTGAACTTCAACGTCTCCCGCGCGCGGGAGAACCTGAACGCCCTGCCTTTTATTGACCACGTCAGTGTGGAACGCCACCTGTCGGGCGAAATTGACGTGCATATTACCGAACGCCCCCCCTATGCGGTGTGGCAGCATCAGGGGCATTTCATCCTGATCGACCGGCAGGGGCAAAAGGTGCCTGACCAGGGTGCGAACGACAAGGACGCCACGGCCTTTGCAAAACTGCCTCTGGTGGTGGGTGACGGCGCAAACGAAAACGCCGCGGCACTGATTGACGTGCTTGCACAGGAACCCGAGGTCAAATCCCGCGTAGCCGCTGCCGTGCGGGTCAGTGACCGCCGCTGGAACCTTAGCCTCAAAGATGGCGCAACCGTGCTTTTGCCTGAAGGGGAGGAAGCTCCGGCCATTCACCGTCTGGCCCGGATCAACGCCAGTACCCAGTTGCTGGACCGCCCCGTGGTGCTGATAGACATGCGCCTGCCCGACCGGCTGACCATAAGGGAGCGCCCGCCAGAACCCACTCCGGCCTCCACGCCGCAGGCGGGGGATACAGCCAAGGCTGCGCCACCGGCCCATAATACTCCGGGCAAGGACACCTCCCGCATCCCGCACCACGCCCAGAGTAAAGACACCCCCAAAACCCCTACGGAGGAAAGCCGAGATGAATGACAGCGCGCACTCCCCAGCTTCCCCCGAGCTTAGTCTGACTGACCGCCTGCACAAAAAACGGACCAGCACCCCGGCCAGCTCTACCCTACGCATGAGCGGGGGGGCTGGTTCGCTCCCCCTGCCCCCGAGCGAGCGCAACAAGCGCCCGCACACATGGCGCAACGGCTACAGCGCCGTGCTGGACATCGGGTCCACCAAAATCACCTGCCTGATCGGCAAGGGCGAACCCAACGGCATGCTGCGCGTGGCAGGCTATGGCTGGCGCCGTTCTGCCGGTGTGCGCAACGGGGCCATTACCGAGTTGCAGGAGGCTGAAGCCGCCATACGCGCAACCGTGGCTCAGGCCGAAAACATGGCCGAACGCACTATAGACAAGGTGGTTGTCAACCTGTCCTGCGGGCACCCGGCCAGCCGGCTGTTCAATGTCCGCTGGCCCATTGGCGGGCGGGTTGTGACCGAAGCGGACATTCGCCGGGTGGTAACGGAAGGCCGGGTGCAGGCCACCGTGCAGGGGCGAGAGGTCATTCACACCCTGCCCATCGACTTTACGGTGGACGATACCGAAGGCGTGTCCGACCCACGGGGGCACCTGTGCGAAACGCTCAAGGCGCGCCTGCACATCATAGATGCGGCAACCACCGCCCTGCTGAACCTTGAGACCGTACTCAACCGGGCAGAACTACGCATGGAGGCTCTTGTCTCCTCCCCCCTCGCATCGGGGTTATCCGTGCTGGATGCGGATGAGCGTGACCTTGGCTCGACCATTGTGGACATGGGGGGCGGCACCACATCGCTCGCGGTGTTTGGCGAGGGGCAGATCCTGCACACCGCCCAGATCGGTGTTGGGGGGCTGCACGTCACGCGTGATATTGCCCGCGGGCTTGGCACATCGCTCGACAATGCGGAGCGGTTGAAAACCGTTTACGGCAGTGCCGACCTCTCCACCGATGTTGAGGACGAAATCCTGACCGTGGAACTGCTGGGCAATGACGTGCCGCATTTTGAGCAGATATCCCGCGCGCAGCTTGGCCGCATCATTCGCCCACGCATGGAAGAAACGCTGGAACTGGTGCGCGAAAAACTGGATGGTGCGGGCCTTGGCATGGCCGCCAGCGGTCGCATCGTGCTGACCGGGGGCGGCTCCCTGCTGGATGGAATCCGCCCTCTGGCAGAGCGTATTCTGGGAGCGCCGGTCAGTGTTGGCCGCCACTCCGGCCCCGGTTTTACCCGCTCCGTCCGACTGGGGCGGCCCAAGAATATTGCCGGACTGCCAGAAGATACCGCAGCCGCCGCAGGCTTTGCCACAGCCGCCGGACTGCTGTTCTGGGCGGCCAGTGCGGAGCGCCCGTTTAGTGATGTGGAATTCCGTGAAGCCGCACCAAGTGGTTTTTTACAAAAACTGGTTGCTTTTATTCGTGAGAGGGTTTGATTTGCCTCTCAAAAGCTTGGTAAACTATCCGCAATCTTATCCAACCCGCCCCCGTTAACCCGCCGCAGTCCGGGAGAGACACATGACACTCAACCTAACAGTTCCACCCCAGACTCATGCTGATTTTTCGCCCAAGATCACCGTTATAGGCGTAGGCGGCGGGGGCACGAACGCGGTTGACAACATGATTGCCTCCAACCTGGAAGGGGTGGAGTTTGTTGTCGCCAATACCGATGCGCAGAGTCTGGCCAAAAGTCTGGCCGACAGCCGCATCCAGCTTGGCCCGCACCTGACCCATGGCCTTGGCGCTGGCGCCAAGCCCGAAGTCGGACGTGCCGCAGCGGAAGAAGCTGCGGACGAAATTGCCCGGTATCTGGACGGCGCGCACATGGTGTTCATTACCACCGGCATGGGTGGGGGCACGGGTACGGGGGCGGCTCCTGTTATTGCCCGCATGGCGCGTGAGCGGAACATCCTGACCATTGGCGTGGTCAGCAAACCCTTTGCCTATGAAGGCAAGCGCCGCGCCCGCGTGGCGGATGAAGGGATTCAGGAACTTCAGCAGTATGTTGATACGCTGATCGTCATTCCCAACCAGAATCTCTTCCGTATTGCCAACGAGCGCACCACCCTGCGTGAAGCCTACAAGCTGGCTGACGAAGTTTTGAACATGGGTGTACGCGGCGTTACCGACCTGATGATGGAGCGCGGCTACGTCAACCTCGACTTTGCCGACATCCGCAGCGTTATGGCCGAAATGGGCAAGGCCATGATGGCACTGGCGAGGCAGAGGGCGACAACCGCGCGGTGGAAGCAGCAGAAGCGGCCATCTCCAACCCACTGCTTGAAGACACCTGCATGGCTACAGCCAAGGGTCTGCTGGTCAATGTCACGGGTGGTGAGGACATGACCTTCTTCGAAGCCGAAGAAGCGTTCAACCGCATCTGCCGCGAAGTGCCAGAAGACGCAAACATGATCTTTGGTACGGTTATTGAAGAAAAAATGACCGGACGACTGCGTGTGTCCGTTGTGGCAACCGGCATTGACGTCCCCCCCAATGGTGGCGGGGCCGAACGCCCCCATACGGCGGTAGAAGCCGAAGCACAGCCAGAGCAGCCTTATGCTGCCCCCGGTGCGCCGCCAGCCGCAGCACCGGTGACGGCTCAGCAACAGCACGCTCCAGCCCCTGTAGCGGAGCAGCCCGTTGCCCCGCAGCCGCAGGCC